>NZ_JBAZOS010000019.1:0-52097 GCF_041648615.1 Brevundimonas sp. | reverse complement strand
GCCGATCCCGAGGTGCGGGCCGCCGTCGGCCGGGCCCACGCCGCCATGCCCGCCCGCGGCCGCGCCATCCTGGTCTGGGACGGCGACTGGATCCAGGATCCGGGCCAGGCGGGCAAGGGTCTGGCCGGGGTGCGCCAGGCCATCGCCCTGGAGGTCGCCTTCGCTCCGCGCGAATGCCGGGCCCAGGCGGTGCGCGGCCTCGCCGTCATCGCCTTCGCCGACGGGCCGGACGCGCCGCGGCTGGCCCTGGGCGGCGGCGACTGGCGCTGGTCCGACCTGCTGGGCGCGCGCTGACCCGACAGGCGCCTCCCGTCAGGCCTTGTCGCGAATGCGCATGGCCCCGCCGGCGGCGCCGGTCTGGACCTCGAAACGGCCGGTGCCCCGGATCAGGTCCGACAGCTTGGCGAAGCCGTAGGTCCGCTGGTCGAAGTCGGGATAGGCGTTGCGCAGCCGGTCGCCGAGGCCGCTGACCGTGACCCATCCGTCGCCGTCCTCGTCCATGTCGGCGATGACCGTGGCGATCAGCCGGGCCGCCTCGACCGGCTTGCGCTTGCCGGGCGCCGGGGCCGCAGCCGGAGCCGCGCCGGTCCCTGTCCCGGCCGTCCGCCGCCCCGAGGCGACGGGCGCCGCGTCCGCCGCCGCCGGCGCGCTGAGGTTCTCGGTGTAGATGAAGCGGGTGCAGGCCTGACGGAAGCTTTCGGGCGTCTTCTGCTCGCCGAAGCCGAAGACGTCGACGCCCTCCTCGCGAATGCGCGACGCCAGCCGGGTGAAGTCGGCGTCCGACGAGACCAGGCAGAAGCCGTCGAACCGGCCCGAGTGCAGCAGGTCCATGGCGTCGATGACCAGGGCGATGTCGCCCGAGTTCTTGCCCTTGGTGTTGGCGAAATTCTGCTGCGGCTGGATGGCGAACCGGGCCAGCACCCGGGTCCAGCCGGCGATCTGGGCGCTGGCGAAATCGCCATAGATGCGCCGCGCCGAGGCCTCGCCCAGGGTGGCGATCTCGGTGAACAGCGCCTCGGCGATCCGCGCCGAGGCGTTCTCGGCGTCGATCAGCACGGCGAGGCGGGGGGCCTTTCCTTCAGCGGGCATGGCGGGGATCCTCGGTTGGGGCGACCGCACCTGTCGCCCCGGTGGCGCGCCGGGTCAATGCCGGCTAGTCCGCGGCGGGCGCCGCCGTCGTTCGCACCAGCAGGGCGTCGACCGGCTGCACCACCCCGTTGGAGGCCACGGTCTCGGCGGCGGTCAGGCGCGCGCGGGCGCCGTTGTCGCCCGAGACGATCACGGCGTCGCCCTCCTTGGTGAAGGTCAGCAGGCTGTTGGCCATGGTGCGCATCTCGGCCGCGCCCGAGCCGTTGCGCTCGATGGCGGCGACGATGTCGGCGCGGGTCAGGGCGCCGGGCACGATATGGGCCCGCAGCATGGCGGCGCCCTGGGCCTTCATCGCTTCGTCGCCGAGGTCGCCGGCCGCGGCGGCGAAGGCCGCGTCCGAGGGGGCGAACACCGTATAGGGGCCCTTGCCCGCCAGCACGTCGCCGAGGGCGGCGTTGTCCAGCACCCGCTCCAGCATGGCGAACGACCGGTCGTCCTTCAGCGTCGCCGCGATGGTCCGGTTCGAGGGCGCGGCCGCTTCTCCCGCCTTGCCGACGCCGTCGCCGCAGGCGGCCAGCAGCATCAGGGCGAGGGGCGCGAGCGCCCGGCGCATCGTCGATCTCATCATCATGGTCCCTGTCGACTCCGGATCAGGTCAGCAGCTGGATGACGGCGGTCACCAGCTGGGTCCTGGGATCGGCCTGATACACATAGCCGTCGTTGTAACGATACAGGGCGTCGGCGCTGTCGGCGTACCGTTCGCGGTAAGCCGTGGGCACATTGTAGATGTCATAGCCCTCGGGCAGGGGCTGGCCGACGCTGAGGTTCTGGCCGGTCAGCAGGGCCGCGACCTGGCTGATCATCTGCGTCTTCGGATCCACGCCGTACAGGGCGCCGTCGGCGTAGCGATAGTCCTGGTTCTGCGGCAGGCCGAAATAGCTGGAATAGTAGTCGGGCGCCGGCTGGTAGGCGTATTGCGACGGCCAGGCGGCGCCGGGCGACAGCGCCCCGCCCAGCACGGGCAGATAGCCCAGCAGCGAGCCCTGCGGATTCATCCGGTACAGATAGCCGTCCTCATAGCGGTAGCGGGACTCGTCCCCCGTCCGGCGCCACAGCGACTCATAGCGGTCGGCCCCGGCGGCGGCGGCGGCGATCCGGCGCGCCTGTCCCGGCGGCAGGCATCCGTTGTCCTTCTTCGCCAGTCCGGGCGGGCAGCCGGCGATCAGACCGCGGTCGTCGTCGCGGTTGAAATAGACCACGGGACGGCCGTCACGGGTCTGCAAGACCTGACGCTCGAGGGCGCGGCGCACATCACGCGGGGCGTCGGGGCGGCGGTCGCCGGAGCGGCGGGCGTCATCGCCGCGTTCGCTGCTGCGGCCGCGCACGGCCTCGACGATCCGCGTTTCGGTCCGGCCCCCGGCCCGATCGGCGCGGCGGTCGTCGTCCCGCCCGGCGCCGCGCCCCTGGCCCCCGCCGCGGTCGTCATCGCCGCCGCGATTTCCGCGTTCCTGTCTGTCGTCGCCGCCCTTGCCATTGCCGGGGTCCGCCAGAACGACCGTCGGGGCGGCCAGGGCGAGGACGAGGGCCGTGGTGATCGGGGCAAGCTTGTACATGGGACGCTCTTTCGGTTCCGGGTCAGAACGTCCGCGACCGGACGCTGTTCCGTTGGCCGCGCTCACCCGACGCCGTTCGTCGTGGCGCTCCGGGGCAGGCCTCGCAGTCTGAGCGTCCGCAGAGCCGCGATATCAGCTGTTCAACAGCGCGAGATCGTCTGTCTCACGGCGAACCTTTCGCGCTCGAAAAGACCCGTGCATCCCCGCGAAGGCGGGGACCCAGGTTTGAGAGGCGACCAGACTGGCGGACAGCACCGGCGCTCAGTCCGACACCGGCGGTGGGGCCAAAGCCTGGGTCCCCGCCTTCGCGGGGATGCACGGATGAGGGACGGGATGCACGGACAAGGGGGTGGGCCTGGCCCCTCGCCCACGCCGGCGATGGAAAACCGCTGGCAGGGCGAAGCCCCCTATCCCGCCCGCCTTCCGAACATCCCCGCCAGCGCCGTCATCCGGCCCTTGTCGGCGCCGGTCGCCTTTTCCGCCGCCGCCGTGAGGGCCGCGGCCAGTTCGGCGGAACCCTGACGGGCCCCGGCGCTCTGACGCCACTGGTCGACGCCCGCCTGGACCTGCGCCGTCAGGGCGGCGTCGGCGGCGGGTGAGCGGGCGATCTGGTCGAGGTAGGCCTGGGCGACCTCGGGGCTGTCGGGCCAGCTGACGCGCATCTGGGTCTGGGGGTTGATCGTGTCGGCCCGGACGCTTTCGGCCGCGGCGATCTCGGCCGCCGACAGGTTGGGGCCGGGGACCAGTTTCAGCACGTCGAGACCGCGGGCGATCTCGCTGGACCAGATGCGGCCGTTGAGCCAGTAGGCCGACCATGAACCGGCGACGAACAGCTTGCCCGTTTCGACCGGACCGCGATCGAAATACGCGATCTCGAACGGCTTCGTCGGGTCGGTGAAGTCCATGACCGAGACGCCGCCCTGATACCAGGCCTGGACCATCAGGTCGCGGCCGGGGACGGGGATGATCATGCCGTTGTGGGCGACGCAGTTCTGGTCGTCGGGCTGGGCCGAGGGCAGTTTGTGGAAGGCGCGGCCGCGCAGGGTGCGATTCTCGATCGTGGCGACCATGTTGGCGCCCCAGGTCGAGGGATCCTCGGCCCGGCAGCGCGCGCCGATGCCGCCGCCCCACTCATCGGTGAAGACGACCTTGTCGCCGGCGTTGTTGAAGGTGGCCGAGTGCCAGTAGGCCATGTCGGGGTCGAAGATGTCGGACACCCGGGTCGGGTTTTGCGGGTCCGAGATGTCGAGCAGGATGCCGTTGCCGCTGCAGGCCCCGGCGGCCAGGCCGATGTCGGGATAGACGGTGATGTCGTGGCACTGGTTGGTCTGGCTGGTGTTCTGGCTGGCGATGCCGGCGCGGCCGCCACGCCACAGGCCGGCGACGCGGCCGGTGACGCTGTCGGCGAAGATGCGCGGGCGGTTGACGATGGCGGCGTCCTGGGGCCGGTCGAGGTTCACCTTGATGACGTCGATCGAGAACAGGGCGGTTTCGGGGTTCTGGTCCGGCTGGCCGTCGGTGCAGATGGACAGCTCCTCGGTCTTGCGGACGTTCGAGGTGCCGGAGTTGTAGATGTAGAGGCTGCGCGGATCGGCCGGGTCGGGCACCAGGGTGTGGGTGTGCGAGCCGCGGCAGGTCTGGACGGCGGCGATCTGGCGCGGGGCGTTCAGGTCGCTGATGTCGAAGATGCGGACGCCGCGGAAGCGCTCGGCGTTGACCTCGCCCGTCGCGGCGGTCGTGCCGCAGTCGAGGCGGGCGCGGTTCTCTTCCACCGACATGAACAGCAGGTTTCCGTGGACGGAGACGTCGCCCTGACCGCCGGGGCAGACCACGGACATGACCAGACGCGGGGCGCCGTCGGTCACGTCATAGGCGTTGAAGCCGTTGAAATTGCCGAGGAACAACTTGCCGTCCGACATGGCCATGTCGGTGTTGGCCAGGGCCAGGGGACCGTATTTCGGATTGGCCCGCATACGCGCCTGGAAGGCCTCGGCCTCGGCCTGGTTGCGCGGCGGGGCGAACAGGGCGTCGGGATCGAAGAAGCCGGGGGGCGGCGGGACCGAATACTCCAGCGCCATGCCGGAGGCCGCCTGACCGGCGTCGTGCAGGCCGCCGGAAAGACCGGTGCGGGCGTCGGCGGCGATGACCTGGGCGGCGGGCGCCTGGGCCGAGGCCAGGGTGGGGGCCAGTCCGGCGCCGGTCAGCACGCCGAGGGCGGCGGCGGTGGAAAGCAGGGTTCTGCGAACGTTCATGGCCGGTCCTTGGGGTGCGGGTTCAGAGGTCTGACAGGATGGATTGCATGCGCAGGATCTCCGCCGACTGGTCGGAGACGACGGAGTTGGTGAAGTCGGACAGCAGGGTGTCCTCGGCCGCGCCGTCCGTGGCCAGCAGGGCGTCGACCATGTCGAGCGCACCCTGGTGGTGCTGGATCATGCCGGTGAGGAACAGGCGGTCGAAGGCGGGGCCGGTGGCGGCGGCGAGGGTCTGCATCTGCGCCGGGGACAGCATGCCGGGCATGACCGGCGTGTCGCTGGCGGGCATGGCCCGGGCGGGAGCGTGGCCGGCGTGGGCGGAATGATCCATGCCGGCGTGGGACATGCCGGGCATCTCCAGCGGCTGGCCGCGCTGGCTCAACCAGTCGCGCATGATGTCCATCTCGGCCTGCTGGCTCAGGGCGATGCGCCGGCCCATCAGCCGGACGGCGGGGCTGGCGGCGCGGGTCTGGAGGAGTTCGACCATCTCCACGGCTTGGGCGTGGTGGACGATCATATGCTGCATGAAGGCGACGTCGTCGCCGGTGAAGGTCGAGCGGCTGAGCGCCACCGCCTCGCCGGGGGTGATGACCCGCGACGCGGCGCCGGGGGCGCCGGGCTGGAAGATCGGCGGCGTCTGCGAACCCGCTGACTGGGCGGCGATCAGTCCGGCGAGGAGGAGGCCCGGCAGAAGGGTCATTCGCTAGCCCGTGACGCCGACGGTGCTGAACTTGCCGTCCTGCATCTGGCCGATGACCCAGGTCAGGGTCCGGCCGCCCGTGTATTTCACGCTCCAGCTCTCGACCCGGCCTTCCGGAGTGTCCTGGGCGCTGACGAAGGTCATGGTTTCGATCGTCCCAAGGGCGCTCAGCGCCGGGGCCATGCCCTGGATCTGGCCGTTGCAGGCGTCCAGCAGGGACTGGGCCATCAGCGTCTCCAGACAGGTTCCGGCGGCGGCCTCGGTGACGATGCGGTTCAGCTGTTCGCCATACTGGCCGTCCTCGGCCATGGCCGGAAACGCCACCAGGGCCGCGGCCGCAACCCCGGCCAGCATCATGTGGATACGCATTCGTTGGCTCCCCCGCCTGAATTCCGCGCGGACCATGACTCAGGCGGAGGACGTCCACAACCTGTCGCCGCATGACAAAGAATTCACGCTCCGGAACCGCCCGGCCGGCGGGGGCGCGGCTGGACTTCGCCCACCGGGGAATGCTCTGTTGCCGCCCGACAGGGACGCGGCGCCTAGGGGCGCGGTTCAGACGTCCGGTGTTGGGGCATGAAACCATGAAACGCGCTTTTCTGACCACGGTCGCCCTGATGGCGTTCGCCTGCCCGGTCGCGGCCCAGACGCCCGAGCCGGTCTCGCCGCTGGCCTCGCCGCCGGTCCCGGCGCCGGCTCCCGCTCCCGTCGCGGCGCAGGAGGGAGCGGCCGCCGCTCCCGCGGCCGCTCCGGACGAGACGCCCAAATGGGACGTGCAGAACCCGCCCGGACCCTCGCGCGACATTCCCATCGACGTCACCCGCGGCACCTGGATGTCGCTGGACGTCAGCCCCGACGGCCAGACCCTCGTCTTCGACCTGCTGGGCGACATCTACGTCATGCCGGTCGCCGGCGGCGAGGCGCGCGCCATCGCCAGCGGCGTGGCCTGGGAGATGCAGCCGAAATGGTCGCCCGACGGCCGCCATATCGCCTTCACCTCGGACCGCGGCGGCGGCGACAACATCTGGATCATGGACGCCGACGGCGCCAACCCGACGCAGGTGTCGAAGGAGACCTTCCGCCTGCTGAACCAGCCGGACTGGACCCCCGACGGCCAGTTCATCGTGGCGCGCAAGCATTTCACCTCGGCCCGGTCCCTGGGAGCCGGCGAGCTGTGGATGTACCACCGCTCGGGCGGCGGCGGGGTGCAGATGACCGAGCGCCGCACCCAGCAGAAGGACACGGGCGAGCCCGCCTTCTCGCCCGACGGCCGTTATCTGTATTTCAGCGACGACGCCACGCCCGGTACGACGTTCGAATACTCCAAGGACGTCAACGGCCAGATCTACATCATCCGCCGCCTCGACCGCGAGACCGGCGAGATCGATCCCTATGTCACCGGCCCCGGCGGCTCGATCCGGCCGACGCCCTCGCCCGACGGCAAGTCCCTGGCCTTCATCCGGCGCGTTCGCTACCAGTCCACCCTCTATGTCATGGACATCGAGTCCGGCCGTGAAACCCCGGTCTTCTCCGGCCTCGACCGCGACATGCAGGAGACCTGGGCCGTCCACGGCGTCTATCCGGCGATCAGCTGGACGCCCGACAACCGGTCGATCGTCTTCTGGGCCGACGGCCGCATCCAGCGCGTCGACGTGGCCTCGCAGGCCGTCACCGACATCCCCTTCCATGTCGCCGACACCCGCCGGGTGCAGGACGCCGTCCGCTTCCCCGTCGAGGTCGCGCCCGACCGCTTCGACGTCAGGATGATCCGCTGGGCCCGCCCCTCGCCGGACGGCACGAAGGTGGTGTTCGAGGCCCTGGGCAATCTGTGGATCCGCGACCTGCCGACCGGCACGCCGCGCCGGCTGACGCGCCAGAGCGACCATTTCGAACTCTATCCGTCCTGGTCCCGCGACGGCCGGTCGATCGTCTATACGACCTGGGACGACCAGGACCTCGGCTCCGTCCGCGTGGTCCCGGCGTCCGGCGGCGCGGGCCGCGTCGTGACCCCTCACCCCGGCCATTACGTCGAGCCCGTCTTCTCGCCCGACGGCCGCACCATCGTCTATCGCACCGTCAGCGACGGCTTCCTGACCACGGCCCTGTGGAGCCGCGATCCGGGCGTCTACCGCATCCCGGCGGCGGGCGGAGAGCCGGTCCACGTCACCGACGACGGCGAGGGCCCGCAGTTCGGCGCCGACGGCGACCGCCTGTTCCTGACCGGCCGCGACGGCGACAAGCGCGCCCTGATCTCGGTCGACCTGGACGGCGACGACAAGCGCACCCACCTGACCTCCGAATGGGCCAGCGAGTTCGCCGTCTCGCCCGACGGAAACTGGGTCGGCTGGACCGAGCGGTTCAACGCCTATGTCGCCCCCTTCGTCGCCGCCGGCCGTCCGTTCGCCGTCGCCCCCGACGGCAAGGCCCTGCCCCAGGCCCGGGTCACCCGCGACTCCGGCGAATGGCTGAGCTGGTCCGGCGACAGCCGCCGCCTGCAGTGGTCGCAGGGGCCCGAGCTGTTCACCCGCGACCTGAACCAGGCCTTCGCCTTCGTCGACGGCGCCCCGGACGAACTGCCCAAGCCCGACGAGCGCGGGATCAATATCGGCTTCAGCGCCGTGACCGACCGGCCCGAGGGCCGCATGGCCCTGACCGGCGCCCGGCTGATCACCATGAACGGCGCCGAGGTGATCGAGAACGGCGTCGTCATCGTCGACGGAAACCGCATCGAGGCCATCGGCCCGGCCGCGACCACCCCCGTCCCCGCCGGCGTCCCGGTCATGGACATGGCCGGCAAGACCATCATGCCCGGCCTGGTCGACGCCCACTGGCACGGCGCCATGGGGTCGGACGAGATCATCCCGGAGCAGAGCTGGGTCGACTACGCCTCGCTGGCCTTCGGCGTGACCACGATCCACAACCCGTCCAGCGACACCAGCGAGATCTTCGCCCACAGCGAGCTGGCCCGCGCCGGCCGCGTGGTCGCCCCGCGCATCTTCTCCACCGGCTCCATCCTGTACGGGGCGACCAGCGCCGGGACCGCCAAGATCGACAGTCTCGACGACGCCCTGTCGACGCTGCGCCGCATGCAGGCGGCGGGCGCCTGGAGCGTCAAGAGCTACAACCAGCCGCGCCGCGACCAGCGCCAGCAGATCATCGAGGCGGCGCGCCAGCTGAACATGATGGTCGTCCCCGAGGGCGGCTCGCTGTTCCAGCACAATATGTCGATGATCGTCGACGGCCACACCACCATCGAGCATTCGATCCCGCTGGCCGTCCTGTACGACGACGTCCACCAGCTGTGGCGCCAGACGGGCGTGGCCTACAACCCGACCCTGGTCGTGGCCTATGGCGGCAGCTATGGCGAAAACTACTGGTACCAGGAGAGCCAGGTCTGGAACCACCCGATCCTGACCCAGTACGTCCCGCGCCGCATCCTCGACTCCCGCGCCCGCCGCCCGGTGACCCTGCCGGAGAACGAGTGGAACCACATCTCCATCGCGCGCGAGGCGACGCGCCTGTCGCAACAGGGCGTCAGCGTCTCCATCGGCGCCCACGGCCAGCGCGAGGGTCTGGCCGCCCACTGGGAGCTGTGGAGCCTGGCCCAGGGCGGCATGGCCCCACTGGACGTGATCCGCGCCGGCACCCTGAACGGCGCCCGCTCCCTGGGTCTGGACCGCGACCTGGGCTCGCTGGAGGTCGGCAAGCTGGCCGACATGGTGGTGCTGGACCGCAATCCGCTGGAGAACATCCGCGACACCACCTCGATCGCCTACACCATCGCCAACGGCCGGGTGTACGACACGGGCATGAACGAGGTGGCCCCGCGCCAGAAGCCCCGGGCGCCGTTCTGGTTCGCGGAGACCGGTGGCGAAGGCTGGTCAGCGGGCGCCGCCGAAACGGAAACCGACGGCCACGGGCACGACTAGGGGCCTCGACGTCTCCTCCCCCCTTGTGGGGGAGGGGGACCACGCGCAGCGTGGTGGAGGGGGCCGCCGCCACACAGTCTCTTCCCTTTTCGCGAAGCGATGGGGAGGGGGACCGCGCGCAGCGTGGCGGAGGGGCGCCGGCTACGCCCCCGGCCCCTCGCCTCCAACCTCCCCGCCGGGCTTCCAGTCCGCCCCCAGCACCTTGCGGCGAACCGCCTCGAACTCCGCCTCGCTCGGCTCCTGCCCCCAGCCTTCGGCCGCCGCACGCCCCCGTTCCGCCAGCCGCGCATAGCTCTCGGCCAGTCCCGCCAGCGCCCTCGCCTCGGCCCACAGCCGCCCGGTCATGGCCCGGCCCGAGGCCAGTGTTGCGACCCTCGCCAGCGCCGCCGGATCGCCGGCGTCGGGATCGTCGGCCCGCGCAGGCGCGAACAGGCTTTTCAGCGCCCTCTGGTCCGCCCGCGGCCGCTCGGCCCGCACGGCCTCGGCGGCCTCGACCTCTCGCGCATGGGCCCGCGCCCGATCGTCGCCATTGGTCTTCTTGGTCCAGCCGTCCCGGCACGCGTGGTAATAGACCGACCCCGGCGCGACCCTCCACTTGACCGCCAGTTCGCGCGCCGTGGCGCCGTTCCGGTACGCCTCCACGATCTCGGCCCAGCTCTCCTTGCTCAGGCGATAGTGGCCCGGAACGACCGGCGGTCGGGGGCGGCGGGGCGGGAGCTCATCGGCATGGGTCTGTGTCATCCCGCAAGTATAACCCCGCCCGAAAAGGCGCCAGGAAAACAGGCCAACTCGGCCCGCAAACGCAGGCGGGGCCGTGAATTGGTATGCGCAGTAAAAAATCTTGAGACGGTCGCTCGAGAGCGGAGCCAGCACCTCTCGCGTAGATAGAATGATCCGCTATCCCCGCTCCCCGACGCGAGATACGGTCAAAGGCGCGAACAGTTGTTGAGGCTGGACTTTGATCGATTCACTCGGACGCTTGCTGGCGCTGATGGCATACCATGGTGCGTACCGCATCTATGCAAAGAGGCTCTCACCGAACGACAACTCCAAGAACCAAGTGTATCTTGGAGGCGGGTTTTCGGCATTAAATGTTCTTCCCCACGGTGAGATCTATATCGACACCACGTCACGCGGCGGCAGCAAGCAGGATCGCCCCAAAGCGGCGCTCAATTTTTTCTGGATTGACGGGGAGGGCAAACACCTCGCTCCAGACGCAAACCTAATCCTCTATCCAGACTACCCCGAAGTGCGAATGTCCGGTTTTCTGCGTGGCTGCCAGTCCGCGCCAAACAACTTGATGACGATACGCGACGAGGGGCGCATCTTGTTTTTTGGGGTCACGCGAGACGGGGAGGTTCTGGGATTTGCCACGAATAGTGACGGTCCGATCTCAAACCAGCTCAACGCTAGCTCATGGCCCGCGCTGGGGGTCTTCCTCGAGCTACCGCTCAGCCTAGAGGATCCGACCGATCCGAAAGCGGCTCTCCTCGCACAATTGCGCAGGGTCCATGACTTGCGATGGATCGCGTCTCAGAAGCTCACGCGGACGGGAGCAAGGGCCGCCTATGCGGCACGCAACGGTGGCGGCTATACGCTCGAGGCGGAACTCGGTGTCCAGCCAAATGGATATGCCGAACCCGATTTCATGGGCTGGGAAGTGAAGCAGTACGGCGTCAGGGATTTCGTCAAATTTGCACCCAAGTCGGTGGTCACCTTGTTCACGCCGGAGCCGACTGGTGGCTTCTACAAGACCCGAACCGCCGAAAAATTCGTCGAGCGTTTCGGATACCCCGACAAGAGCGGGAAGGCCGACAGGATCAACTTCGGAGGAATTTATTCCTGCCAGAAAGCCGCGCATGGAGACACCGGGCTCCGCATGACCCTTAAGGGCTTTGACGCTGCCGTCGGGAAGATTACCGACATGGACGGAGGATTGTCGCTGGTTACTCAGGACGGCGAAGAGGCCGCGACTTGGTCCTTTTCGGGCTTGATGGCGCACTGGAACAGAAAGCATGCCCAAGCGGCCTACGTCCCCTCGCTCTTCCGAACACCACCGCCGGAATACTCGTATGGATCGCGGGTTCTCCTCTGCGAACAGACCGACTTCATTCTTTTCTTGAAAGCATTCGCTGCGGGGAAAGTCTACTACGATCCAGCATTGAAACTTGAAAAGGCTGTATCCGGCAAGCATGTACTACACAGACGCAGCCAGTTTCGGATTCAGCACTCCAATCTCGCGCAAATGTATCATCGCCACGAAACCGTTAGCTTGATAAATTGATCTGAGACTACACTTTTCTGGATGTGCCTGGTTCACGGCGGGCCGGAGCACCCCGGATTTCGAAGATCGCATCGTTACCGACCAACCAAGACTCGCACTCGTCCAGCACCGTTTCCAGCGATAAACGAGCCCGGCCTTTGAGTGCGCATTCCCATATCGTACCCACGCGCCAGCCTGCCTTCAGGAGTGCAGTGATCGAAAGTCCGTCCAACTCTCGGTTGCGTCCGATTTTCGCTTCCCAGAACTCCGGTCGCGTCTTCGGCCATTTGAACAGATGGCAATCGTGCCCGTGCCAGAAGCAGCCGTGGACGAAGATCACCGCCCGATATTTCGGCAGGCAGATGTCCGGCTTTCCGGGCAGATCGCAGTGCAGCCGGTAGCGAAACCCGCGCGCATGGAGCGCCTTGCGGATCAGCAGTTCCGGTTTGGTGTTCTTGCCCCGGATGCCGGACATCATCCGGCTGCGGGTCGCCGGATCGACGACGTCAGCCAAGCCCGGCCTTCGGCCGTTTCCCGAGCGCAGCGAAGAGGTGCGGCTTCATATGTTCGGCGACGGCTTTCACGGCCGGCACCACAACAGAATTGCCGAACTGGCGATAGGCTTGGGTGTCCGACACCGGGATGATGAAGTCATTTCCTTGAGCGTCATCAAAGCCCATCAGACGAGCGCATTCTCGCGGCGTAAGACGGCGAGGGGCCTTGCCTTCCTGCTTCACCAGAATCTCGGACCCGTCCTTGTGGTACCGGGCCGACAAGGTGCGGGCCACGTCACCGGGGCCGACCAGCCCGAAACCGAAGCCATTGCCAGCGGCCGCGTGTTTTTCCTTGTACCGCTGGAGGTAGGTCCAGAGGTTGTCGGTCAGTGTATAGCGGTCGGCTACCCGCCCCGAATTCCCGACCGTGAACCGCTGATCCGGGGCCTCCGATCCATCCCCGGGGTGAAGGATTTCCGCCAGCTTCGGCGCCGCATCGGGCAGCTTCATATCGGCAAAGCGGAAGCCCTGCTCCTCGCGGAAACCGATGATGAAAATCCGCTCCCGGTGTTGCGGCGTCCAGTGGCGGCCGTCGATGACCCGGCAGTCGATTTTGTAGCCGAGCTCCTCCGTCAGCACATCCTTGATGGTCTGAAAGGTCTTGCCCTTGTCGTGCCCCACCAGGTTCCGGACGTTCTCGAGCAGGAAGGCGGCGGGTCGATGGTGGGCGATGATCCGCGCCACGTCGAAGAAGAGAGTGCCCTGGGTCTTGTCCTCAAAGCCGTGCGCGCGGCCGAGGGCGTTCTTCTTGGACACGCCCGCGATGGAGAACGGCTGGCACGGGAAGCCCGCCAAAAGGACATCGTGCGCCGGAATCTCGGCCGCCTCGACGGCGCGAATGTCACCGTTGATCTCGTGATCGTCGTCCGGGAAATTCGCCCGGTAGGTCTGCTGGCTGAATTTGTCCCACTCGGACGTGAAGACGCAGCGACCGCCGATGGACTCGAAGCCGCGACGCAGCCCGCCGATACCCGCGAAAAGGTCGATGAAGGTGAAGTCGGCGGGTGGCTGGTCCTTGCCGCCGCGCAGCAATTTCAGCTTGGGTTGCGGGGCCACAGGCGTGACCGGACCGTCAATATAACCCAAGCTCACCGCCGCGTCGGCGGTCGCCTGTCCGGCCTGTTTCACCATTAGGGTGTACTCCGACACGCTGATTCCGCGCTTGTTGAGGGTGGCAGACTGGGGAGATTCTGCCAGGAGAACAAGTCAGGAACAAGAACTTACCAACCGCAGGCTGAGCCCGTTCGCGGCTTCTAACAAAAACCCCTGCTCGGCGCCTTGGGCAGACTCCTCAATCGTCATCCATCTTCAGCGCCGCGATGAAGGCCTCCTGCGGGATCTCCACCTTGCCGAACTGGCGCATCCGCTTCTTGCCGGCCTTCTGCTTCTCCAGCAGCTTCTTCTTCCGCGTGGCGTCGCCGCCGTAGCATTTGCTGGTCACGTCCTTGCGCAGCGCCCGCACCGTCTCGCGGGCGATGATCTTGCCGCCGATGGCGGCCTGGATGGGGATGACGAACAGGTGCGGGGGGATCAGCTCCTTCATCTTCTCGACCATCGAGCGGCCGCGCATCTCGGCCCGGCCGCGGTGGACCAGCATGGAGAGGGCGTCGACGGGCTCGGCGTTGACGAGGATGTTCATCTTGACCAGGTCGCCGACCTTGTAGTCCGACAGCTCATAGTCGAACGAGGCGTAGCCCTTGGAGATGGATTTCAGCCGGTCGTAGAAGTCGAACACCACCTCGTTCAGCGGCAGCTCATAGACCACCAGGGCTCGGCTGCCGACGTAGGACAGTTCGACCTGGGCGCCGCGGCGGTCCTGGCACAGCTTGATGACGCCGCCGAGGTATTCGTCGGGGGTCAGGATGGTCGCCTTGATCCACGGCTCGCTGATTTCCATGATCTGCATCACGTCGGGCAGGTCGGCCGGGTTGTGCAGCTCGATCTCGGAGCCGTCGCGCAGGGCGATCCTGTAGACCACCGAGGGGGCGGTCGCGATCAGGTCGAGGTTGAACTCGCGGCTGAGCCGCTCCTGGATGATCTCCAGATGCAGCAGGCCGAGGAAGCCGCAGCGGAAGCCGAAGCCGAGGGCGGCGCTGGACTCCATCTCATAGGTGAAGCTGGCGTCGTTCAGGCGCAGGCGGCCGATGGCGGCGCGCAGGTCCTCGAAATCGGCGGCGTCGACCGGGAAAAGGCCGCAGAAGACCACCGACTGGACCTGTTTGAAGCCCTTGAGGGCTTCGGTCGTCGGCTTCTTCTCGTCGGTGATGGTGTCGCCGACGGCGGCGTGGGCGACTTCCTTGATCTGGGCGGTGATGAAGCCGACCTCGCCGGGACCGAGCTGGTCGACCGGGGTGTTCTTGGGCAGGAAGACGCCGACGCGGTCGATCAGATGGGTCGAGCCGTGCTGCATCATCTTGATGCGCTGGCCGGCCTTGATGGCGCCGTCGAAGACGCGCACCAGGACGACGACGCCCAGATAGGGGTCGTACCAGGCGTCGACCAGCAGGGCCTTGAGCGGCGCGTTCGGGTCGCCCTTCGGCGCCGGCAGGCGGGTGACGATGGCCTCCAGCACATCCTCGATGCCGATGCCGGACTTGGCCGAGCACAGCACGGCCTCGGAGGCGTCGATGCCGATGACGTCCTCGATCTGCTGGCGCACCCGCTCGGGCTCGGCCGCGGGCAGGTCGATCTTGTTGAGGACCGGGACGATCTCGTGGTTGTTGTCGATGGCCTGATAGACATTGGCCAGGGTCTGGGCCTCGACCCCCTGCGACGCGTCGACCACCAGCAGGCTGCCCTCGCAGGCGGCCAGCGAGCGGCTGACCTCATAGGCGAAGTCGACGTGGCCCGGCGTGTCCATCAGGTTGAGGACGTAGTCGAGCCCGTCCTTCGCCTTATAGTTCAGGCGCACCGTCTGCGCCTTGATTGTGATCCCCCTCTCCTTCTCGATATCCATCGAATCAAGCACTTGCGCCGACATTTCACGCGCGGTGAGCCCGCCGGTGAACTGAATCAGCCGGTCGGACAGGGTGGATTTGCCGTGGTCGATGTGGGCGACAACGGAGAAATTCCGGATACGGTCGATGGGAGGGGTCGTCATGGCCGCGCCGGTAGCACAGCGGGGCGGAATCGCCAAAGAGTCCACGGCCCGCAGGATGTTTCAGACCTGAAATCCGGCATGGATTACTTCGCCGTAAGACCCTGCTTTGCCGTTTGAGAAGCCGTCGCGAAACCGCTATTCAACGGCTGATGACGAAGCGCCGGACGGCGCGAACGATCGGCGCGCGGCCTCCCCCGCCGCGGCGCCCTGCAAGGGATCAGACGTGGCGAACATCAAACGGAACCTGCGGGCCGGCGCGGCCCTTGTCCTCGTCAGCCTGGCCCTGGCGGCTTGCGGCGGCGAAGGCGACGCCAAGAAGGCCGAGACCAAGGCCGGCGGCGGCGCGTCCAGCCAGACCGTTTCGGTCGTGACCGCCTCGCTGCAGAACCTGCCGCGGACCGTCACCGCCTCGGGCACCGTCTCGGCCTGGGAAGAGGTGCCGGTCGGCGCCGAAACCGGCGGGCTGACGGCGACCGGTGTGTTCGTCGATGAGGGGACCTATGTCCGTCAGGGCCAGGCGCTCGTGCAGATGAACGACGCCCTGTTGCGCGCCCAGCTGCGTCAGCAGCAGGCGGCGGTGCAGACGGCCGAGGCCAATGCGGCGCGCGATCAGGCGGCGCTGGGCCGGGCCCAGGAGCTGAAGGAGCGCGGCTTCCTCAGCCAGGCCTCGCTGGACACGGCCCTGGCCAACCAGCGCGCCTCGAACGCCAATGTCGCGGCGGCGCAGGCCTCACTGTCCGAGACCCGCACCCGCCTGTCGCAGGCGACCATCAAGGCCCCCGTCTCGGGTCTGGTCATCAGCCGCAGCGTCACGCGCGGCCAGATCATCGCCGCCGGGACGGAACTGTTCCGCATCGTCCGCGACGGCCGGCTGGAGCTGGACGCCCAGGTGCCGGAAACCGACATGGCCCTGGTCCGGGCGGGCCAGAGCGCCGTCGTCTCGTCCGATCAGGTCGGCGAGACCACCGGCCGCGTCCGCATCGTGACGCCCGAGGTCAATGCCGAGACCCGTCTGGGAACCGCCCGCATCGCCCTGGTCGGCGGCGCCTTCCGTCCCGGCATGTTCGCCCGCGCCCGCATCCAGGTCGGCGATCAGCCGGCCGTGACCGTGCCCACGGCTTCGGTGCTGTATCGTGAGAACCGCGCCGGCGTCTTCGTGCTGGGGACCGACAACCGGGCCCACTTCCAGACCGTGACCGTGCTGTCGCGCACCACCGAATCGACCGCGGTCGGCGGCCTCGCCGCCGGGACGCGGGTCGTTGTCGCCGGCGCCGGGTTCCTCGGCGAAGGTGACCGCGTGACCATCGCGGCCGCCGCCCGGCCGGCCGCCGCCGCACCGGCCGCCAGATAGGACCCGGACGATGAAAAACATCTCGTCCTGGTCGATCCGGAATCCGATCCCGATCATCCTCATGTTCGTGCTGCTGACGCTCGCGGGCGTCAACGGTTTCATGGGGATGCGGATCAACAACAACCCCGACATCGATTTCCCGCTGGTCAGCGTCTATGCGGGCCGGCCCGGCGCCGCGCCCAGCGAGATGGAGGTCCAGGTCACCCGGCTGATCGAGGATTCCCTCGCCGGCCTGCCGGGCGTGCGCCACATCAACTCCCAGATCACCGACGGCTCGTCCTCGACGACGATCGAGTTCGAGCTGGGCACCGACACCGAGCGGGCGACCAACGACGTCCGCAACGCCATGAGCGGCCTGCGCGCCGACCTGCCGCAGGACATGCAGGAGCCCAGCGTCCAGCGCATCGACATCACCGGCGACGCCCTGATCACCTGGGTGGTCCGCTCGTCGACCATGACGCCGGAAGAGATCAGCTGGTTCATCGACAACGAGGTGAGCCGCTCGCTGCTGGCCATCAGCGGCGTCGGCGAGGTCAACCGCTCCGGCGGCGTGGATCGCGAGATCCGGGTCGAGCTGGATCCCGACCGTCTGGCCTCGTTCGGCCTGACGGCGGCCTCGGTCAGCCAGGCCCTGACCTCGGTCAACAACGACCTGCCCGGCGGGCGGGTGACGATCTCGGGGTCCGAGCGGTCGATCCGTACCCTGGGCGCCGCCGGCTCGATCGAGCAGCTGCGCGAGACCCTGATCCCGTTGTCGGGCGGCCGCTCGGCCCGTCTGGGCGACCTCGGCACGGTCGAGGACCACTGGAGCGAACCGCGCCGTCTGGCCCGCTACAACGGCCAGGAGGCCGTCACCTTCAACTTCCTGCGGTCGCGAAGCGCCAGCGAGGTCAAGGTTTCCGAGCGCGTCCGCGAACGTGTCGCCGAGATTGACGAGGCCCACCCCGAGCTGACCATCGAGAAGGTCACGTCCAGCGTCGAATACATCGAGGAAAGCTACCTCGCCTCGATCGAGGCCCTGCTGCTGGGCGCCGGTCTGGCGGTCGTGGTGGTGTTCATCTTCCTCAGGGACTGGCGCGCCACCTTCATCACCGCCACGGCCATGCCGTTGTCGCTGATCCCTGCCTTCGCCATCCTGGGGCCGCTGGACCAGTCGCTGAACGTGGTCACCCTGCTGGCGCTGTCGCTGACGGTCGGCATCCTGGTCGACGACGCCATCGTGGAGATCGAGAATATCGTCCGGCACATGCGGGACGGGAAGTCGCCCTATCACGCCTCGATGGAGGCGGCGGACGAGATCGGTCTGGCCGTCGTGGCCACCACCGCGACCATCCTGGCCGTCTTCGCGCCCGTGGGCTTCATGCCGGGCATCATCGGCCAGTTCTTCAAGGCCTTCGCCCTGGCGGCCTGCGTCTCGGTGGCCTTCTCTCTGGTCGTGGCGCGGACGCTGACGCCGCTGATGGCCGCCTATCTGCTGAAGCACCAGAAGCACGAGGACGCCGACCCGTTCTGGATGGGGACCTATCTGAAGGCCCTGCGCTGGAGCGTCCGGCACCGGTGGATCGTGTTCGGCATCGGCACCGTCCTGTTCGTCGGCTGCGGCTATCTGGCCACCAAGGTGCCGTTCGAGTTCTCGCCCTCGGGCGACCAGTCGCGCGCCGCCTTCTCGGTGGAGCTGCCGCCCGGCGCGACCCTGCGCCAGACCGACGCCATCGTGCAGCAGGTCACCCGCGACCTGCAGCAGCGGCCCGAGGTCACCTCGGTCTATGCCGCCGTCGGCGGCCAGGACGTCAATCAGGCCAATGTCTATGCCGACATGGTGGGCAAGGGCGAACGCGCGCTGAGCCAGCAGGAATTCGCGCGCGAGATGGTCGACGGCTGGAAGGCCATCCCCGGCGCCCGGATCGGCGCCGGAACCGGCAACCAGGGCGGGGGGCCGTCCGACGGGACGACCTACACCTTCGCCATTCTGGGCGACAGCCCCGAGGCCCTGCAGGCCGCGGCCCGCAAGATCGAGGCCGAGATGCGCACCGTTCCGGGCCTGGCCAATGTGGTCAACACCGCCTCGATCGCACGGCCGGAAATCCTCGTCACCCCGCGACCGGACGAGGCGGCCCTGATGGGCGTGTCGACCGGCGACATCTCGCAGACCATCCGCGTCGCCACCATCGGCGACATCGCCCAGAACCTGCCCAAATATAACCTGGGCGACCGCCAGGTGCCGATCCGGCTTCAGTTGACCGAGGCGGCGCGCGAGGATCTGTCGGTGCTCGAGAACCTGCGGGTGCCGACCAACAGCGGCGGGGCCGTGCCGTTGAGCGCCGTGGCCGACATCCAGTTCGGATCGGGCCCGTCGCAGGTGCTGCGTCAGGACCGCTCGCGCATCGCCTCGATCACCGCCGAACTGGACGGCATCCGGTCGGGCGAGGCCGAGGCCGCGGTCAAGAAACTGGACAGCGTCCAGAACCTGCCGGCCGGCGTGCGTCAGGTTCCGGCCGGGGACGCCGAGTTCATCCAGGAGATGATCAGCGGCTTCGCCGTCGCCTTCCTGACCGGCGTCCTGCTGATGTATGCGGTGCTGGTGCTGCTGTTCCGCAGCTTCGCCTATCCGATCACCATCATGGCGTCCCTGCCCCTGGCCATCGGCGGCGCCTTCGTGGCCCTGGTCATCGGCGGCTCCAGCTTCTCGATCTCCTCCCTGATCGGGGTGCTGATGCTGATGGGCATCGCGGCCAAGAACTCCATCCTGCTGGTCGACTACATCGTCATGGCCGAGAAGGAGGGCATGACCCGGCTCGACGCCATCATGGACGCCGCCCACAAGCGGGCGCGGCCCATCCTGATGACCACCTTCGCCATGGGCGCCGGCATGATGCCCGTGGCCGTCGGCTGGGGCGCGGACGTCGAGTTCCGTCAGCCCATGGCCATCGCCGTGGTCGGGGGACTGATCTCCTCGACCTTCCTGTCGCTGCTGTTCATCCCGCCGATCTTCACCATCATCGACGACATCGCCGGCTTCTTCGCCCGGCGCATGACCAAGATGTTCGCCAGCCAGCGCCACGCGCCGACGCGAGCGGAGCCGGTCGCGCCTCCGGCGGAGTAGGCGAGCGAGAGAAGGGTTGGAAGCGGGCACGGTCAGCCGTCCGCTTCCAACCCCTTGCGGACCTTCCCATGGTCAGACCGGGTAGGTTTCCCAATTCCGCTTTCGCGGGCTCCGCAACTCCACCTTGGTTGGACTGAAACTGAGCATTCCCTCGCTTGGCGAGGGTGGAACCATCGTGTCTCGCTCGACAACCATGCTGCCGCACCAGTGCCCAGCGGCGTCCGTGAACACCGCCGTGCGAATGGCGCCGGAGAGCCAGTCAGACACGAGTTTGATGGCTTCTTGTGCTGCACCTTCGGCATCGAGGGCCTCTTCAGGAAGGTCGGTCTCCCAATAGCCGAACTCGACGTGAAGCTCTTCGTCCGCCGTGTCGATCAGAATGGGCTCAATCGCGTCCTCGTCCAACCGGTCGATTTCCAAAAGAAGATAGCCGCCGTCCCATCGGGTCCAGCGCCCATTGAGCGTCTCGGCCCAGCCGGAAAGTGCCCGGAACACATCGCGTGACCATTGATCTACGGGGTCGGTTGACGCCGCCATGAAAGGCGTTCCACTCGGTTTGGATGTTCGCATGTCGCCGACTTCAGTGCCGCAGGTGATCCAGTTATCACTCAGGCAGCTACAGTCCGCTACCCACCCATAGCGGCCCCGATCGCGCAAAACAAAACCGGCCGGGGTTTCCCCCGGCCGGCTGCGTCGCCCCGCCTCGCGGCGAGCGTGGCTAGTATTTGAAGCGCAGGGTCGCGCCGTAGGTGCGCGGCTGGCCCAGGAAGGCGTCGTAGGTCTGGGTGTCCAGAGCCGGGTTGTAGTAGGTGCCGTTCGGCTGGACCGTCGTCTGGAACGCCGAGCCTTGCAGCGGGGCGTTGTAGGCGACCTGGATGTACTCCTCGTCGGTCAGGTTCTGGACCCAGAACTCGGCCGTCCAGCGTTCGTCCTCGGTGCCGATCATGATGCGACCGTTCACCGTGGTGAAGGCTTCCTGCAGCTTGTAGGGCAGCAGGTCCGACCCGGTGTTGTAGTCGTCCATGTATTTGGCGGCGAGGCTGAAGCCGGCGCGCAGGCCGTTGCCCATGCTGCGGTCATAGTTGATCGAGCCGGTGGCCGACCATTCCGGAGCGAACGAGGCGCGGGCGCCCGGCAGCAGCGAGAGTTGCGGGAAGTTGCCCGGGCTCGTCAGATCGGCGGCGGTGAAGTTTCCGTAGTTGGCGTCCGTGTAGGTGACGCCGCCCTGGAAACTCAGGCCCTCGATCGGCGTGAACCAGACCATGTCGGCGTCGACGCCGCGCGAGGTCAGTTCGGGGATCGATTCCACCACGAAGGCGGTGCCGAGGAAGGTGTTGAGCTGGAAGTCCTCGAACGTCTGGTCGAAGTAGGTCGCGTTCAGCAGCAGGGTGCGGTTCAGCAGCGTCATCTTGACGCCGGCTTCGTAGCTGTCGACCACTTCCGAGGGGAACAGCAGCGAGGCGGCCGGCGTGATGCCGCTCTGCACCCGATCCAGGTTGTAGCCGAAGCTCTTGTAGCCGCGGGCGTACGACACATAGGCCAGGATGGACGGGTTCAGGCGGTAGGACGCCTTGACCGTGCCGCTCAGCTCGCCGTCGTCGAAGCTTTCGGAGACATTGCGGTTGGTGAAGGCCGAGTTGGCCCACGGCAGACAGATGTTGCCGATGATGGTCGAAGCCGAGGCGCCGAGGACTCCGCCGATGGCGGCGGCGTTGGCCAGCGTGGCGTTACAGGTGTTGCCGTTGCCGTTGATGTTGCGCTGCTGCGCCACCAGGCTCTTGTCATCCATGGTGTAGCGGAGGCCCAGGGTGATGTCGAAGGCGTCGGTGACGTGCCAGCTGTTGTTGGTGAAGATCGCGATCGATTCCGATTGCTGATCGTAGTTGTCCTCTGCGCCCTGGCCGACGACGAAGCCGATGCCGCCGCCGCTGACGGCGCCGCCGGTGCCCAGGCAGGCGCCGAGCCCGCCCGCCGTCTGCGCCGTCCGCGTGAAGCAGCCGATGTCGTTCGAGCTGACGGGAAGGGCCGGATTGGCGCGGTTCAGGGCCGCGCTGAGAACGAACGACAGGTAGGGCGTATAGTCGGCGCCGAAGTAGTAGCTGTCCGTCCGGTTGATGTCTTCCTTGGTGGCGAACAGGCCGACCAGCCAGTCGAGACGGTCGTTCGAGCCGGCCAGGCGGAATTCCTGGGTCAGGTTGTCGACTTCATAGCCGTAGTCGCCGTCCTGGACGCGGTACAGCAGGTCGGCGCCGGTGTAGTCGATGTCCTGGCCGAGGCTGGAGGTCCAGCGACGGGCCGAGGTGACCGAGGTCAGGGTCGCGCCGCCGAACAGGGTCGGCAGGTCGATGTTGGCCTCGATCGAGATGCCCTTGTCCTCGACTTCCTGGCCGGTCGAGCGGTTGGCGTAGCCGGTGCGCAGGAAGGGCAGCGGGCCGTTGCCGGCGACCGGCGGACGCTGTCCCGTGCCGGTCGAGAGGCCGTCGACGAACGGATAGGTCGGACCCGTGCGGATCTGGGTGCCGACGCAGCAGAACTCGTCACGCGACGAATAGTCGGCGATCACGCGGATGGAGACGTCGTCGTTCGGCAGCCAGAGCAGCTGGCCGCGGACGGTGCCGAAGTCCTGGTTGCCGTCGGTGGTCTCGGCGCGCGGGCCGTCACCGGTGTCGATGTTCATGAAGCCGTCGCGGACGCGGCGGCCGGCGTAGAGGCGGAACGCCAGGGTGTCGCTGATCGGGCCGGTGACCGAGCCCGAGACGCCCATCTGGCCGTAGTTGCCGGCGTTCAGTTCGGCGTTGAAGCCGGGCGTGAACGACGGGGCCTCGGTGATGATGTTGATGACGCCGGCCGAGGTGTTCTTGCCGAACAGCGTGCCCTGCGGGCCCTTCAGCACTTCAATGCGGGCCATTTCGCCCAGGTCGCCGAAGCCCACCGAGTTACGCGAGCGATAGACGCCGTCGATGACCACGCCGACCGAGCTTTCCAGGCCGGGGTTGTCGCCGACCGTGCCGACGCCGCGGATGCGGGCGGTGGTCGAGGCTTCCGACGAGGTCGAGGTGACCGTCATGCCGGGGGTCAGGATCTGCAGGTCCTTGATGTCGCGGACGCCGGCGTTCTGCAGCGTTTCCTGCGACAGGCTGGTGACCACGATCGGCACGTCCTGCAGGTTCTGCTCCCGCTTCTGGGCGGTGACGATGATGTCGTCGATCGTCGTCGGCTGGTCCTGCGGCTCCTGCTGGGCCGAGGCGGCGCCGGCGATGCCGAAGGCGCAGACGCCCACGACGGCGGCCGACACAGTTGTGCGAAGAAGGTTGGTAAGGCGCATGGTCGCTCCCCGACATGGGCCGGGACCCCGTCAAGGACGGCGACCGCGGCGTTTCCTGATCCCTGGCCCGCGCCCTTCTGTGGAGCGCGGAAAGTCCAGTATCCGGGGTAATCCAAGCCGGACTCAGCGACAAGCAGCGCGACAGCTCACGGCCCTGTTTCCGCCATGGCGCAAGCATGACTGTGACGCAAAAGCGACAGAAATCGATGACGCTAGGTCAATATTCGCCTAGACCGGGGCAGTATCCGGCGCCTGTTCGGCCAAAATCTTGCGTCGTCGCGCGGCCACCGCCAGCACCGCGCCGCCGGCGACCGCGGATAGCAGCGACCCCAGCAGCACGCCCAACTTGACCTCGACCTGTTCCGGCGAGTCGATGGCGCCCGGGAACGCCAGGGCGCCGATGAACAGGCTCATGGTGAAGCCGACGCCGCACAGCAGGCTGACCCCGTAGACTTCCAGCCAGGTCGCGTCCGTCGGTTTGGAGCCGATCCGGAGGGCCGAGGCGAGCCAGGCCGCGCCCAGCACCCCGACCTGCTTGCCGATGAACAGGCCGAGCGCGATGCCCAGCACCAGCGGAGCCAGCATCTGGTCCAGCGACAGGCCGGCGAAGCTGACGCCGGCCTTGGCGAAGGCGAACAGCGGCAGGACCAGGAAGGCCACATAGGGGTGCAGGTCATGCATGGCCTCCTGCAACGGACTCTGTCCGTCGCAACGGCGGTCGACGACCGGCACGATGGCGGCGAAGGCGACCGCGGTCAGCGAGGTCGACAGCCCGGCCAGCACCGTCAGATACCAGACCGCGCCGAAGCCGAGGACCCAGAAGGGCGCCGGTATCTTGCGATTTCGGGCCACGAAGAAGCCAACCACCAGAACCGCGACGATCGCGGCGAGCGGCTGCAGGCTGACCCCGCTGGAAAAGAGCGCGGCGATCAGGGCGATGGCGCCGAGGTCGTCGACGATGGCCAGGGTCAGCAGGAAGACCCGCAGCGACGAGGGCAGCCGCCGCGCCATCACGGCGAAAACGGCGAGGGCGAAGGCGATGTCGGTGGCCAGGGGGATCGGCCAGCCGCCGTGCGGCCCGCCCATCAGGCTCGAAAAGGCCAGATAGACCAGGGCCGGGGCGATCATGCCTCCCGCCGCCGCCAGAACCGGCGTGGCCAGTTTGCGCGGATCGCTGAGTTCGCCGCGCAGGATCTCGTATTTGATCTCCAGCCCGACCACGAGGAAGAAGACGGCCATCAGCCCTTCCTTGATCCACTCGGAGATCGACATCTCCAGGACCAGCGGGCCGAGTTGCAGGACGTGCTCGCTCTTGAGCCAGCCAAAATAGGCCGTCGACCACGGCGAGTTGGCGACGACCAGGGCGGCCAGGGCGGCGAACCCCAGCACCGCGCCCGAGCCGGCCTCGGTCTTGAGGAATTCGAGAGTGAGTTTACGCGCCACGGCGGCCTCCGGATCAGAAAGGTCTGTCGTGACGCCAGGTTATCGACGGGCGCCGGACCGGATTCATCCTCGTCGGGACGCCAGCCTGACCGCGCGCGGCGGCCTGATCTCTGCCGCATACAATAGAGGCAGGCGGCGCACATTCAACCGTTGCGCCCGGAGTATCGAGACCGCATCTGCGCTTTATGCCGATCTTACCCGCCTATCGCCCCGATCCCCGCTTTTTCAATCTGGGCGAGGACTATGGCGACGCCGTGAGGGCGGCGGACTTTCCGGAGGCCATTCTGCGGGTCCGCAACGACCGGGCCGCCGCGAGCGTCGGGCTGGACTCCCTGAGCGACGCCGAATGGATCGCGCATTTCGGCCGGTTCGAGCCCCTGCCCGGCCAGCCCGGTCCGATCGCGATGCGCTATCATGGTCACCAGTTCCGCACCTACAACCCCGACCTCGGCGACGGGCGCGGGTTTCTGGCGGCGCAGGTGCGGGATGACCGGGGACGGTTGCTGGACCTGGGGACCAAGGGATCTGGCCAGACGCCCTGGTCGCGCGGCGCGGACGGGCGGCTGACGCTCAAGGGCGGGGTGCGCGAGGTGCTGGCGGCCGAAATGCTGGAGGCGCTGGGCGTTCCCACCAGCCGCGCCTTCAGCCTGATCGAGACCGGAGAGCCCCTGCAGCGCGGCGATGAGCCGTCGCCGACGCGGTCGGCGGTGCTGGTGCGGCTGTCGCACAGCCATATCCGCTTCGGCACCTTCCAGCGGGCGGCGTATCTGGGCCGCAAGGACATGGTCGAGGCGCTGGTCGAGCATGCGCGCGCCGCCTATCATCCCGAGGTCGCGTCCGGCGACGTCCCCGGCTTCCTGCGCGCCGTGGTCGAGGCCTCGGCGCGGCTGGCCGCGCGCTGGATCGCCGCCGGCTTCGTCCACGGGGTGCTGAACACCGACAATCTGAACGTGACGGGCGAGAGTTTCGACTACGGCCCATGGCGGTTCCTGCCGCATTACGAGCCGGGCTTCACCGCCGCCTATTTCGACCAGACCGGCCTTTACGCCTTCGCCCGCCAGCCCGAGGCCGTGTTCTGGGCCCTGACCCAGTTGGGCGGAGCGCTGAAGCCGGTCGCCGACGCCGGGCCGCTGACCGAGGCGCTGAACGGTTTCGGCGCGGCCTATATCCGCGAACTGCGCGCCGCCTTCCTGGCCCGACTGGGGGTGCTGAGTCTCGGCGAGGCGGCCGACCAGAGGCTGCTGGACACGACCCTGGCGCTGCTTCGCGAGGGCGGCGAGGCGCTGCGCTGGGAGCCGCTGTTCTTCGACTGGTTCAGCGGCTTCCCGTCGTCCGCCCGGGCGCTGGGCGGACGACGCGGCAAGCTGTACCAGGGCGAGACGTTCGACGCCTTCCGCTTCGCCCTGTTCGAGCATGAGCCGGACCGACCCCACCGGCTGGAGCATCCCGTCTTCGCCCGTCCTGAACCCGAGGAAATGCTGATCGACGAGGTCGAGGCGATCTGGACGGCGATCGACGACGACAACGACTGGGGGGCGTTGAAGACAAAGATCCAACGCGTTCGCGAAGCGGGCGAGGCATGGGCCCTGGCGGCTGCTGACAGCAGGGTGGCGGCAGGGCCGGCGTAGGAAGGCGGGGCCGGATGTCAGCCGGTTCGCCCGCCTTGTGAGCCACCCCGATGCCGAACCCGTCCTTGAAGGCCGCCCGCCGCAGGCCTGGCCTTAACTCCGCTTCAACGCCGATCGCATTACAGAGATTTATGGATACGGCCACGCTTCGGCCCCGTAGCTCACGCAGAAGGCGGTCACGGATGGTTACGGTCACGCTTCGCACCCTTGCGGATTGGCTCATGCGATCCGACATCGCCACTGTTGCCAATCAAAAGAGCGCCCTCCCCGGCGTGCGAAAAATGAATTCTCGGACTCTCTCCCCCGCCCGTTCGCGCCTGAACGCCAGCTATCGCAATCTGACCCTGTGGACGCTCCAGGGTTGGCTGGCGATGTTCTTCGTGGGCGCCGGATACGCCAAGCTCAGCGAGCCGATGGCCAATCTGATCGACCTGATGCGCTGGCCGGCGCTGGTGGCGCCCAACATGGTGCGCGGCCTCGGCCTGGCGGAAATCCTGCTGGCCCTTCTGGTGCTGGCCCCGCTGGTGTCGTGGAAGCACGGCCGTCCGCTGCTGGTCATGGCCGCCTCGGGCCTGCTGGGGCTGGAGATCGTCATGCTGGGCCTGCACGCGGCCGGCGGAGACGTCGGTCCGGCCCTGACCAATCTGGTCCTGATCGCCATCACCGCGCCGGTGCTGTGGTGCCGGGCCCGGGAGGTCCGCAAGGCCTAGGGTCCGGCGGCCCGGCAACGGTCCGAGCATACCTTCACGCTCTCCCAGTCGCGCGCCCATTTGCGGCGCCATGAGAACGGCCTGCCGCAGACGACGCACGTCTTCTGCGGCAGATCGCGCTTGTCGGGGGCGCTGCCCAGGTTGACGTGTTTGCGGGCCATGCCGAGCTAAAGGCTTCCCTTTACGTGCACGTCAAGTTATGACTTCGGCATGGCGACCGCCGACGACCATCGCACCTATTCGATCCGCCAGCTGTGCCGCGAGTTCGGGGCGACGGCGCGGGCGCTGCGTTTCTATGAGGACAAGGGCCTGCTGACCCCGGCCCGCAAGGGCCAGACGCGGGTCTATGACGCCCGCGACCGGGCCCGGCTGAAGCTGATCCTGCGCGGACGGCGCATCGGGTTCAGCCTGCTGGAGATCCAGGAGATGCTGGACCTCTACGACCACGACAATCACAACGCCCATCAGATGGCGGTCGCGCTGCGCCGCCACCGGGCCCAGATCGCCGCGCTGAAACAGCAGCGCGAAGACCTCGACGCCGCCATCGAGACGGCCGAGGAAGCCTGCGCCGTGATGGAGCGGAAGCTGGGCGAATACCGCCCGGATCTGCTGCCGGGCGCCGAAGAATACGCCGACCTGCTGAAGGCCCGGCTGAATCCCGACCCCCACCACCAGCCCTTCAAAGCGAGAGCCTGATCATGGCCTACAAGGCGCCTGTCCGCGACCTGACGTTCATTCTGGACGAGGTGCTGGAGATCGACCGCTATTCCAACCAGCCCGGCTTCGCCGACGTCTCGTCCGATCTGGTCGCCCAGATCCTCGAGGAAGGCGCGAAATTCGCCGAGGAAGTCATCGCCCCCCTGAATCGCGTCGGCGATCAGGAAGGCTGCAAATGGGTCGACGGCAAGGTCACCGGCCCGACCGGCTGGAAGGAAGCCTACAAGGCCATGGTCGAGGCCGGCTGGCCCGCCCTGTCGGCCCTGCCCGAGCATGGCGGCCAGGGCATGCCCTCGGTGGTGGCCATGGCGTTCGGCCAGATGACGGCCGCGGCCAGCGCCGCCTTCTCGATGTATCCGGGCCTGACGGCCGGCGCCTACTGGGGTCTGAACGCCAACGGCTCGCCCGAGCAGAAGGCGATGTATCTGCCGAAGATGGCGACCGGCGAATGGGGCGGCACCATGAACCTGACCGAGCCGCAGTGCGGCACGGACCTCGGCCTGATCCGCACCAAGGCCGTGCCCAACGGCGACGGCAGCTACAACATCACCGGCCAGAAGATCTGGATTTCGTCGGGCGAGCACGATTTCACCGACAACATCATCCATCTGGTGCTGGCCCGCATCGAGGGCGCGCCCGCCGGGATCAAGGGCATCAGCCTGTTCGTCGTGCCCAAGGTCTTCGTCAACGAGGACGGCTCGCTGGGCGAGCGCAACGCGGGCGCGGCCTGCGCCGGCCTCGAACACAAGATGGGCATCCACGGCAACGCCACCTGCGTCATGGCCTATGACGACGCCAAGGGCTGGCTGGTCGGGACCGAGAACAAGGGCATGGCGGCCATGTTCGTGATGATGAACGAGGCCCGCCTGGGCACCGGCCTGCAGGGTCTGTCGATCGGCGCCGCCGCCTATCAGGCCGCCGTCGAGTTCGCCCATGACCGGCTGCAGGGCCGTTCGCTGACCGGCCCGAAGAACCCCGACGGCCCGGCCGATTCCATCATGGTCCACCCGGACGTGCGCCGTATGCTGCTGGAGGCCAAGGCCTTCATCGAGGGCGGCCAGGCCTTCACCCTGTGGACCGCGCTGCAGGCCGATCTGCAGCACTCGAACGACGAGGCCGAGGCGCAGAAGGCCCGCGACTACATGGGTCTGATCACCCCGGTGCTGAAGGCCTATCTGACCGACAAGGGCTTCCACGTCGCCTCGCTGGCCATGCAGGTGCACGGCGGCAGCGGCTACACCGAGCATTTCCCGGCGTCGCAATATCTGCGCGATGCGCGGATCACCATGATCTACGAGGGCGCCAACGGCATCCAGGCGCTGGATCTGGTCGGGCGCAAGCTGCCGGCCAACGGCGGTCGCGCGATCATGAGCTGGTTCGCCGACATCGACGCCTTCGTGTCCGAGAACGGCGCCGAGGGTCCGATCAAGCCCTTCGTCGACGGCCTGGCCGACGCCAAGAAGAAGCTGCAGGAAGGCACCATGTGGCTGATGCAGAACGGCATGCAGAACCCGGACAACGCCGGCGCGGCGTCGACCGACTATCTGCACATCTTCGGCCTGACGGCCCTGGCCTATATGTGGGCGCAGATGGCCAAGGCGGCGCAGGCCAAGGTGGACGAGGGTTCGACCGATCCGTTCTATGCGAACAAGCTGATGACCGGCCGGTACTTCGTCGAGCGCATCCTGCCCGATACGGGCGCCCATCTGGCCAAGCTGAAGACCGGCGCGGACGTGTTGATGGCGATGCCGGCGGAGGCGTTCTGATTTGATTTCTCCCTCCCCCTTGTGGGGAGGGTGGTCGGCGCGCAGCGACGACCGGGTGGGGCAAGGCCGGCATTGAGCCGCCGGCGTTTCCTCGCCAAGCGTCCCCCACCCGGCCGCTTCGCGGCCACCCTCCCCACAAGGGGGAGGGAGAACGCCGAGTGAGCCTATGAACGTCCTGAACGTCCCCGAGCCCGATTTCATGCAGGAAGAGGAAATCGTCCTCTTCTCGGACAGCGTCGGCAAATGGATCGACGAGCACGCCTCGCCCGAGGCGGTGCAGTCCTGGATCGCCAATTCGTCGGTGCCGCGCGAGCTGTGGAACCAGTCCGGCGAGGCCGGTCTGCTGGGCCTGTCGATGCCCGAGGCCGACGGCGGCATGGGCGGCGACTACCGGCATGAGGTGGTGCTGATGCGCCAGCTGGGCTGGAAGGGGGCCGATCACTTCGGCATCTCGCTGCACAATGCGATCGTCATGCCCTACATCTGGCACTACGGCACCGAGGCGCAGAAGGCGCGCTGGCTGCCGCGGCTGCAGTCGGGCGAACTGGTCGGCGCCATCGCCATGACCGAGCCGGGCGCCGGGTCGGACCTGCAGGGCGTCAAGACCACCGCCATCAAGACCGGCGACCAGTATGTGGTGAACGGGTCCAAGACCTTCATCACCAACGGCCAGCTGGCCAATTTCATCATCGTCGTGGCCAAGACCGACCCGTCGGAAGGCGCCAAGGGCACCTCGCTGATCGTGGTCGAGACCGACGGGGCGGAAGGCTTCGAGCGCGGCCGGAACCTGCACAAGATCGGCATGGAGGGGAACGACACCTCCGAGCTGTTCTTCAACGAGGTGAAGGTCCCCGGCGAGAACATCATCGGCGGCGGCGAGGGCCAGGGCTTCATCCAGCTGATGCAGCAACTGCCGCAGGAGCGGCTGAACATCGCCGTCCAGGGCGTGGCCGCGGCCGAGCGCGGACTGCAGGAGACGCTGGCCTATGTGAAAGAGCGCAAGGCGTTCGGGAAACGGGTGATCGACTTCCAGAACACCCAGTTCAAACTGGCCGAGGTGAAGACCAAGCTGACGGTCGCGAAGGTGTTCGTCGACCACTGCCTGGGCCTGCATCTGCAGGGCAAGCTCGACGCCGCGACCGCCTCGATGGCCAAATACTGGGTCACCGACATCCAGGGCGAGGTCATCGACGAGATGCTGCAGCTGCACGGCGGCTACGGCTATATGAACGAATACCCGATCGCCCAGCTGTACAAGGACGCGCGGGTGCAGCGGATCTACGGCGGCACCAACGAGATCATGAAGCTGCTGATCGCGCGGACGCTGTAGGACCTCTGATCCGTCAAGCCCGAGGATGACGGCCAAGGGGGTGCGGGCTATGTGAGGGCCATGATCCGCCTCCACGTCCCCACACTCCTCTCCCCCGACGCCGCCGTCCTGCCGACGCTGGACCAGTCGCGCTACCTGACCCAGGTGATGCGACTGAAGATCGGCGACAGCCTGCTGGTCTTCAACGGCCGCGACGGCGAATGGCGCTGCGTCATCGCCGAGGTGTTGAAGAAGGGCGTGGTGCTGCGGGCCGAGGAACAGGTGCGGCCGCAATCGACCGGCCCCAATGTCGAGCTGCTGATCAGCGTGGTGAAGAAGAGCGCGCTGGAGTTCGCCGTCGAGAAGGCGACCGAACTGGGCGTGCGTCGCATCCGTCTGGTCGTCACCCACCGGACCCAGACCCAGCATGTGCGCATGGACCGGCTGGACGCCATCGCCATAGAGGCGGCCGAACAGACCGGGCGGGTCGACGTCCCCATGGTCGACGAGCCGGTGAAACTGGCCGAATTGCTGGACGGCTGGGAGGCCGGCCGGCGGCTGATGTTCTGCGACGAGACGGGGGGCGCCGTCGCAGGGCCGGCCCTGCAGGCGGCGGGTGCGGACCCGTGGGCCGTGCTGATCGGACCCGAAGGCGGCTTCTCGCCGGAGGAGCGGGACCGGCTGCGGGCCCTGCCTTTCACCACCGCCGTGTCGCTGGGGCCGCGCATCCTGCGGGCCGACACCGCCGCCATCGCCGCCCTGACGCTGTGGCAGGCCGCCGTCGGCGACTGGGACCGCTAGCGGGACCCGCGGCTTCAGGGCAGGATGCGGCATGTTCAACGAACTGGCCCTGTCCACGGTTATGGCCCTGCTCGCCGTCAGCATTCATGGCTTCGGCCTGTTCAACCTCGGCCGCGTTCTGGAGCTCTACGAAGTTCGGGCGGGCCGGCCCTATGTCGAGGGACCGCTGTGGCGGCACGTGCTGCTGACCATCGCCGTGGTTCTGGGCCTGTTCGTCATCCACGGGGTGGAGATCTGGATGTACGCCGCCCTCTACAAGCTGATCGGCGCGGTGCCCGACCTGCGCGAGGCGGTCTATTTCTCCAGCATCAGCTATGGCTCGATCGGCTACGACGACTCGCTGATGGCGCCGGAGTGGCGTTTGCTGGGCGCGATCGAGGGCGTGGCGGGCGCCATCCTGCTGGGATGGTCGGTCGCCTTCTTCGTCAGCGTCATGACGCCGTTCACGTCGCGCCGGAAACACGGCATGGTCCATCGCGACGTCCCTTGAGGAACGCGCTGTTTCGCCCCATCTAGCCGCAACGACAGCCTTCGGGCTCTGGGGCTGAAAGATCCGCATGGCCGACGCCGAACCGCTTTCCCGGGAAGACCTGATCGGCGCCATGTCGAAAGGGGCAAAACCCAAGGCCGAATGGCGCATCGGCGCCGAGCACGAGAAATTCGGTTTCGACCGCACGACCCTGCGCCGCCCGACCTATGAAGGCGAGAACGGCATCCTGGCCATGCTGACCGGCCTGCAGCGGTTCGGCTGGTCCCCGGTAGAGGAAGCCGGCCACGTCATCGCCCTGGAGCGTCAGAACGCCGACGGCATGACCGCCTCCATCTCCCTGGAGCCGGGCGGGCAGTTCGAATTGTCAGGCGCGCCGCTGAGGGACGTCCACGACATCTGCGACGAGACCGGCCGCCACCTGATGGAGGTCAAACAGGTCGCCGACCAGATCAACCTCGGCTTCATCGGCGCCGGCTTCGACCCGCTGTGGCGGCGCGAGGACGTGCCGATCATGCCCAAGGGCCGCTATGGCATCATGCGGGCCTATATGCCGAAGAAGGGCTCGCTGGGCCTCGACATGATGCTGCGCACCTGCACCATCCAGTCGAACCTGGACTTCGCGGACGAGGCCGACATGGTGGCCAAATTCCGCACCTCCCTGGCGCTGCAGCCGATCGCCACCGCCCTGTTCGCCTGTTCGCCGTTCATCGAGGGCAAGCCCAGCGGTTTCCTGTCCTCGCGCGCCAATGTCTGGACCGACACCGATCCCGACCGCACAGGCATGCTGGACTTCGTCTTCCAGGACGGCTTCGGCTTCGAGCGCTACGCCGACTACGCCCTGGACGTGCCGATGTATTTCGCCAAGCGCGGCGAGACCTATGTCGACCTGTCGGGCCAGTCGTTCCGCCGCTTCATGACCGGGGGTCTCGACGCCCTGCCGGGGGAGCGCGCCACGAAGAAGGACTGGAACGACCATCTGACCACCCTCTTCCCCGAGGTGCGGCTGAAGTCCTATCTCGAGATGCGCGGCGCCGACGGCGGGCCGTGGAGCCGGATTTGCGCCCTGCAGGCCCTTTGGGCCGGCGTTCTGTACGACGGCGCGGCGCTGGCCGCGGCCTGGGACCTGGTCAAGGACTGGGACATCGCCGACCATGAGCGGCTGCGCCGCGACGTGACGCGGCTGGGTCTGAAGGCCGAGGTGGCGGGCCGTTCGGTGCGGGACGTCGCCGTCGACATGGTCCGGATCGCCCGCGACGGCCTCAAGAACCGCGCCCGCTTCTCGGGCGGGATGGTCGACGAGCGCGGCTATCTTTCGGAGCTGGAGGACATCGCCGACAGCGGGATCACCCCCGCCGACCGGCTGCTGGAGCTCTACCATGGGGAGTGGCAGGGCGACGTCCGGCGGATGTACCGGGATTTCGCCTACTAGGCAGGGCCGGCCGGCGGCCATTCTCGCCGCCTTCCGGACCACGAACCGCGCGACAGCGCTACGGGCGCTTGTGGGTTCGCCCGCCTGATCCTAGGTCCGGGGTGGACAGGGAGGACGACATGACAGGCAAAATCCGCGTCGGCATCGGCGGCTGGACCTATGAGCCGTGGCGCGGCGTCTTCTATCCGGACAAGCTGAGCCAGAAGAAGGAGCTGGAGTACGCCTCCGGCAAGCTGACCTCGATCGAGATCAACGGCACCTACTATTCCGGCTTCAAGCCCGAGACCTGGATGAAGTGGCGCGACGAGACGCCCGAGGGCTTCGTCTTCGCGGTCAAGGCCAGCCGGTTCTGCACCAACCGGAAAATCCTGTCGGAGGGCGGCGAGAGCGTCGGGCGCTTCCTCGACCAGGGGCTGACGGCGCTGGGCGACAAGCTGGGACCGATCAACTGGCAGTTCATGGCCAACAAGAAGTTCGACCCGGTCGATTTCGAGGGCTTTCTGAAGCTGTTGCCGAAGGAGAAGGACGGGGTGCGCCTGCGCCACGCCCTGGAGGTTCGCAGCGGCACGTTCGACAATGAGCAGTTCTTCGACCTGGCCCGCAAATACGGCGCGGCCATCGTCTACGGCCACGACGACGAGGCGCCGGAGTGGCCGCGCATCGACCAGGACACGGCCGACTTCAAATACGCGCGGCTGATGTCGAGCCGCGAGGACGAGCCGACAGGCATGACGACGGAAGAGCTGGACGCCATCGCGGCGCAGGCGAAGACTTGGGCGAAGACCGGCGACGTCTTCGCCTATTTCATCGCCGGGGCGAAGGTGCGCAATCCGGCGGCGGCGCAGGCGCTGATCGAAAAGCTGGGCTGACCCGTTGCGCCGGGGCTCGGTCACCCTCACCTGACGTCGAGCCCCAGGAGCCCTCCCCCATGCCCATCGCCACCCGCGCCTTCGCCGCCACGTCCAGCGACGCCCCGCTGTCGCCCTTCAGCTTCGATCGGCGCGATCCGGGCCCGGACGACGTCGCCATCGAGATCAAATTCGCGGGCGTCTGCCACTCCGACCTGCACATCGTGAAGAACGACCTGGGCAATACGACCTATCCCATCGTCCCGGGCCACGAGATCGCGGGCGTGGTCACGGCGGTGGGCGGGAACGTCGCCCGCTTCAACGTCGGCGACCGGGTCGGCGTCGGCTGCATGGTCGACAGCTGCCGCCAGTGCAAACCCTGCCTGGACGGCGAGGAGCAGTACTGCGTACCCGGCATGACCCAGACCTATGGCTCGCCCGATCCCAAGGGCGCGGCCGTCGGCCAGACCATCACCCAGGGCGGGTATGCGACGGCCATCGTGGTCGACCAGAACTATGTCGTGACCATTCCCGACAGCATTCCGCTGGACGCCGCCGCGCCCCTGCTGTGCGCCGGGATCACCACCTATTCGCCGCTGCGCCACTGGAAGGTGGGGCCGGGGTCGAAGGTGGCGGTGATCGGCCTCGGCGGCCTGGGCCACATGGCGGTCAAACAGGCGGCGGCCATGGGGGCGGAAGTCACCGTCCTGTCGACCTCGGACCGCAAGAAGGCCGACGCCGAACGGATGGGGGCGAAGCATTTCCTCATCAACTCCGACAAGGCGGCGATGCAGGCGGCGGGCGAGAGCTTCGACCTGATCATCAACACCGTCTCGGCCACGCACGAGATCGCCAGCCATGTGAACCTGCTGGCCAAGGACGGCACCATGGTCATGCTGGGCCTGACCACCGAGGGCCTGCCGGTCTACGCCATGGGCCTGTTGTGGCGGCGCCGCGCCGTGGCCGGCTCGCTGATCGGCGGCATCCGCGAGACCCAGGAGATGCTGGACTTCTGCGCCGAGCACGGCCTGGCCTGCGACATCGAGGTGATCGCGCCCGACCAGATCAACGAAGCCTACGCCCGGCTGGAGAAGTCGGATGTGCGGTACCGGTTCGTGCTGGATATGGCGAAGATCTGAGGGGCGAGGGATCAGGGAGGCCTGGTCGACGGCCACTACGGGTAGCAGCCACCCCGCGCCTTCTGATCCTAGTCCGTAATCCCTAATCCCTAGTCCCCAGTCCCTAGTCCCTACCTCAACCCTCGACCCTCGACCCTCCCGCCGCTACACCTGCTGGTGAAGGCCCTCCGTCAGAGCGGGTCAGCAGGGACAAGGAAACGCACATGGCTCGAGTGGCTCTGGTCACGGGTGGCACCCGCGGAATCGGCAAGGCGATCGTTCAGCGACTGAAGGAAGACGGCATGTCCGTCGCCGCCGGTTATTCCGGCAATGTCGAGGCGGCCGAGGCCACCGCGAAAGAGCTGGGCGTCACCATCGTCAAGGGCAACGTCGGCTCGTTCGAGGACTGCGAGCGGGCGGTGAAGGAGGTCGAGGACCAGCTGGGTCCGATCGACATCCTGATCAACAACGCCGGCATCACCCGCGACGGCTTCTTCCACAAGATGAGCGCCGACCAGTGGTCCGACGTCATCCGGGTGAACATGGACAGCGTCTTCAACATGACGCGCCAGGTCATCAACGGCATGCGCGACCGCGGCTTCGGCCGCATCGTCAACATCTCGTCGATCAACGGCCAGAAGGGCCAGATCGGCCAGACCAACTATTCCGCCGCCAAGGCCGGCATGATCGGCTTCACCAAGGCGCTGGCGCTGGAGAACGCGCGCAAGGGGGTGACGGTGAACTGCATCGCCCCCGGCTATATCGACACCGAGATGGTCGGGGCCATGGACGAGAAGGTCCTGGCCGGAATCATCGCCCAGATCCCGGTCGGAAGGCTCGGAAAAGGCGAGGAAATCGCCGACATGGTGTCCTGGCTGTCGGGCGAACGTGCCGGATATGTCACAGGCTGTACGCTGTCGCTGAACGGCGGTCAGTATCTGGTTGGCTGACCCGGGGCCGCCCAAAATCCGCCGCGCGACGGTTTCACGACTGTGGCCATGGACTTGACGGCAGGGACCAGAACGGTGCGAACGCCGCTTCCGGCCGCGATGGCGATCGCCATCGCGTCGGCGGCCCTGTCGCTGCTGCCCATCGCCGCCGAGGCCCACGCCCAGACCCGCGGCAACGCCCAGGCCGAGCAGAGCCGGATCCTGCGTAACAGCGGCGGCCCGTCGCGGACCATGCCGCCGACGGGCCGATACGTCGCGGAATCGGGCGAGGCCTTCATCCTCGACCGGTCCGGCCAGCGGCCGCTGCTGCGTTTCGACCAGCGCGACGAGACCTGGGTGCTGCGGCCCACCGCGGCGCCGCGCGGCGACGTCATCTACCGCAACGACGCGGGCGACCAGCTGCTGAGGGTCACGCCGGGCGGAGGCATGACCGTCTATACGCCCCGCGCGCCCGGCGGATCGCCGGCCTCCTTCACCGGTCCGGGTCAGAGCCTGACGCCGCCGACGCTGGGCCCTGTCCAGATGTGGAACCTGATGGCGCGGCGCAGCGCCATGCTCAGCCAGGCCCTGGGCCGGCTGATCGAGATCGAGGTCAACACCGACAGGGCTTCGGAGAGCCTGACCGTCGAGGCCCTGATCCTGTCGACCGACACCGCCCTGCGCATCGCCCGCTCGCCCTCGGCCCGGTCGTCTCTGGACCGGCTGCGCAGCATCACCATCGTCGACGGCGCCCGCCCCTCCGTCACCTACGCCCGCGGCGACCTGCGCATCGTGGTGTCGCCGACCCAGGGCGTGGCGGGGCGCCCGTCCTCGGCCCGGATCATCGACGCCTTCCTCACCCCGGCCGAGCCCCGCCGGCGCTGAAGGCCGTCTAGCCGGCGAAGACGTCCTTGGCGGCCCGGCGGGCGGCGAAGTCGGCGGCGTCGGCCGCCCGCAGGAACGGATTGAAGGCCTTCTCCGCCCCGATCGTCGTCGGAACCGTCGCCTCGCCCCGTGCCCGCATCGCGAAGACCGCCTGCGCCCGCGCGGCCATCTCGGGACGATCATCCAGGGTCAGGGCGAAGCGGGCGTTGGCGGCGGTGTATTCATGGGCGCACCAGACCACCGTCTCGTCCGGCCACGCCGCGAGGGTCCGCAGACTGGCGTGCATCTGTTCCGGCGTTCCCTCGAACAGCCGGCCGCAGCCCAGATTGAACAGCACGTCGCCGACGAAGGCCTGGGCGTCCGCGACCGAGCGATAGACGACATGGCCCAGGGTGTGGCCCGGGGCGTGGGTGACCTCCAGCACGGTCTCGCCCAGCATCACCGTGTCGCCGCCGGCGATGACCCGGTCGATCGGCGCGGCCTTGCGCACCTCTTCGGGACCGACGATCTCGCAGCCGGTTTCGGCCTTCAGCCGGGCGTTGCCCTGGGTGTGGTCCGGGTGCCAGTGGGTGTTGAGGATCAGGTCCAGCCGCCCCCAGCCGGACCGCTCCACCTCGTCCAGGATGACGGCGGCGTCGGGCGTGTCGATCGCAGCCACGACGCCGGCGCCAACGTCGCGGACCAGCAGGCCGTAGTTGTCGTTCAGGCAGGGGAAGAGGCGCACGTCGAGGGTCATGGGCCCATCCTAGCAGCGCGCCCCGACCCGGCCTATGCTGCGGGCATGCGGCGCAGCATCGAGGACCTTCGCATCTTCTACGGCGAGCCGGCCGGCGCCCTGGCGCGCCGTCTGCTGGCGCGGCGACTGGAAGACGCCTGGGGCGAGGCGACCAACAGCGACGTCCTGGGTCTCGGCTATGCGACACCATGGCTGGACGCCTTCGTCGGCGCGCGGCGCGTGGTCGCGGCCATGCCGGGCGGACAGGGAGTCGAGCGGTGGCCCCCGGTCGGCAAGAACCGCACCCTGCTGGTCGACGACCGCCGCCTGCCGTTCGCGGCCGGCTCCTTCGACCGCATCCTGCTGATCCACGCCCTGGAAGAGGCCGACGACGCCCAGGCCCTGATGGCCGAGACCGTTCGCGCCCTGTCGCCGGCGGGGCGGATCATCCTCGTCGCCGCCGCGCGCGGCGGCCTGTGGGCGCGGGCCGAGAGCACGCCGTTTGGACACGGCCGGCCCTTCACCCGTGGTCAGCTGGAGCGGCTGGTGCGGGCCGCGGGGCTGGAGCCGACGGCCTGGTCCCAGACCCTCTATGTGCCGCCCTGGGGGCCGCTGCTGCCGCTGGCCGACGGTTTCGAACAGGTCGGCCAGCGCATCATGCCGGGCGCGGCGGGGGTGATCCTGCTGGAGGCGACGCGTCAGGCCTATGCCCGCATCCGGCCCGGCGGGGCGGTGGCGACCGCGCCGGTCAGGACGCCCGCCCTCCAGCCGCAGCCGGCCAACCGGTCGGGACGCGAGAAACTGACGGGCGACGATCTGGCGGGAACGGGCGAACGCCCTTAAAGCCGGGGCCATGCAGCGACTGATCCTGATGCGCCACGCCAAGGCCGAGAAGACGTCCGCCTCGGGCCGCGACCGCGACCGCCCCCTGTCGGACAAGGGGCGGACCGACGCCGCCGCCATGGGCCGCGCCCTGGCCGCGCGGGGCATGCGGCCGGATCTCGCGTTCGTCTCGCCCTCGACGCGCACGCGCCAGACCTGGGATCTGCTGCACGACGCCTTCGGCGACGTCCAGGTGCGCGAGGACGAGCCGCTGTACAACGGCGCATCCGACACCCTGCGCCGCTTCGTCGAAGGGGCCGAAGACGAGGCCGGCTGTCTGATGGTGGTGGCGCACAATCCGGGCGTCCATCTGCTGGCGGTGGAATATCTGGTCGAAAGCGCGGCCTCCCCGTCGGTGCTGGACCGCATGAGCGGCGGCTTCCCGCCGGGCGCCGCGGCCATTTTCACCGTCGATGTCGCCGGCCGATGCGCCTTTGAAGGCTTCCTGCAACCCGCCGACCTGGCCCGCGGATGACCGAGGTCGCCTGGAAGCTGGTGGACCGGGCCGAATGGGCCGCGGCGCGCGCGTCCGGGGCCTATGCCGGTTCCGCCGTCGATCTGGCCGATGGCTACATCCACCTGTCGGGCGCCGAACAACTGGCCGAAACCGCGCGTCGTCACTATGCGGGGCGGACCGGACTGATGCTGGTGGCTGTGGACCTGCGGTCCCTTGGCGACCATCTGAAGTGGGAGGCGTCGCGGGGCGGGGCCCTGTTTCCTCATCTCTACGCCCCCCTGCCCGTCGCCGCCGCGACGCAGGAACGGCCGCTGTCGGTCGACGACGAGGGGATCATGCAGTTCGACGACGGAGCCGCGGGATGGCCCTGAGCGATCTCGGCGCCGCCCTGCTGCGACGGATCGACCCCGAGTTGGCGCACGGGTTGGCGATCCGCGCCCTTCAGGCCATTCCCCTGCCCGCGCCGCCCGCTGACGACCCGATTCTGAGGACCAGGGTCGCGGGACTGGACCTGCCGAACCCGGTCGGCCTGGCGGCCGGTCTGGACAAGAACGGCGAGGCCTTGCGGGGCCTGGCGCGCCTCGGCTTCGGCTTTGTGGAATGCGGCTCCGTCACCCCCCTGCCGCAGGCGGGAAATCCGAAACCGCGCCTGTTCCGCCTGTCCGAGGACCGGGGCGTCATCAACCGGATGGGGTTCAACAACCTCGGTCTGGAGGCCTTCGCCGCCCGCCTGTCGGACCGCCCCCGGAACGTGATCGTGGGCGCCAATCTGGGGGCCAACAAGGACACGGAGGACAAGGCCGCGGACTATGTCGCCGGCCTGATCCGCCTGCGCGGCCTCAGCGACTATGTGACCGTCAACGTCTCCTCGCCGAATACGCCGGGCCTGCGCGCCCTGCAGGGCCGGGCGGCGCTGGATGACCTGCTGGGGCGGCTGAACGAGGCGCGGGCCGGCGATCCGACGCCGGTCTTCCTCAAGGTGGCGCCTGACCTTACGGCAGACGAGGTCGCCCTGATCGTCGAGGCCAGCCTCGACCACCGCATCGACGCCCTGATCGTCTCCAATACGACGCTGGACCGGCCGGACAGCCTGCGCTCGCCGCACCGCGCGGAGGCGGGCGGCCTGTCGGGCGCGCCGCTGAAGGCCCGCGCCATGGAGGCGCTGCGCGCGGCGGCCGCGGCGGGGGGCGGCCGCCTGCCCCTGATCGCGGTCGGAGGCGTCGATTCCGGGGCCGAGGCCTATGCGCGGATTCGCGCCGGCGCCGCCGCCGTCCAGCTCTATTCCGCTTTGATCTACGAGGGGCCGGGCCTCGTCGCGCGGATCAAGCGGGATCTGGCCGACCTCTTGCGCGCGGACGGCTTCTCTACAGTCTCGGAGGCCGCTTTGGCCGCCCGTTGACGGAGCGTTAGGGCAACCCCGGCATACTGGATGGAAGGGCGACACAGCCTTGTTCGGGGAACCGCATGGCGATCGCCACAGCCGATACGCAAGCCTTGGACTCCGCGGGCGCGGACGACTGGGCGACGGCGATCCGTCAGCGGCGCAAGGCGCTGCTGCAGCGGCTGGGCATGTCCGCGGCCAGCGCCCTGATCTTCAGCCCCCTGCTCGGCTGGCCGCTGAGCGTCGGCTGGGTCATCGGCTATTTCATCATCCAGGCTCTCGATCTGTGGATCTTCAGCCCGATCAACAGCGGCGGGACCGAGCGTCTGAAGGGCCTGCGCAGGGTCGCCGGCTGGGCCATACTGATCACCAACGCCGCCTATTTCGGCAGTCTTTCGGTTCCGATGTGGCTTATCGGCGGGCCGATGGGCGGCATCTGCGCCTCCATGCTGCTTTCGGCCGGCGCCATCTATTCGGTCATCAACGCCCCCCGCTCGAGGCCCGTCATGCTGATGACGGCCTCGGTCCAGTTCGCCTATCTGGCGGCGACGCCGGTCTTCATGGCCATCTATGGCGCCTCGACGGGCTTCGTCACCGCCGCGGCCATCGCGGTCGGCGTCTTCGTCACCTACTGCCTGTCGACCTGGCAGCGCATGAACGAGGCGCGCCTGGCCGAGACAGCCGCGCGGATCGAAGCCGACCAGAAACGCGTCGACGCTGAACGCATCATGGAAGGTCGCAGCGCCTTCCTGGCCGCCATCGGCCACGACCTTCGCACGCCGATCAGCGCCATCCTGACCGGCGCCGCCGAGCTGGAACGGGGCGCGACCGACGCCGCCGCCCGGTCGCAGGCGCACCTGATCACCGACGCCGGCTTCATGATGAAGGCCCTGCTGGACGACCTGCTGGATCACGCCAAGCTGGACGCCGGACACATGACGGTCGAGCAGACCGACTTCAACCTGCGCGACCTGTTGAACCAGACCGTCCGCCTGTGGCGCGGGCCCGCCCGGGCCAAGGGCCTCAAATTCCGGGTCGAGGGCGCCGCCTCCATCCCGGAGACGGTGCGCGGCGATCCGATGCGTCTGCGTCAGGTCCTCAACAACCTGATCTCGAATTCGATGAAGTTCACCGAGACCGGATCGATCACCTTGCGCCTGCAGGCGTGGGCGGACGAGCCGGGCGGCCATGCCCTGCTGATCGAGGTCGCGGACACCGGTCCCGGCATGACCCCCGATCAGCTGGCGCGTCTTTTCACGCCCTTCGACCAGACGATCGCCGGCGTCAGCGCCGTTCACGGCGGCACCGGCCTGGGCCTCGCCATCAGCCGCCAGCTGGTCCAGCTGATGGACGGGCGTCTCACCGCCCGCAGCCAGCCCGGCGCCGGCGCCCAGTTCACCCTGTCGCTGCATCTCCAGCCCGGCGAGACCGTCAGCGCCTCGCCTTCGGCGCTCGACCAGCAGAGCCGCGACGCCGTCGCCCGCGCCCTGTCGGGCCGCCGACCGGCCGAGGCTGAACAGATCGCCGCGCCCCGGCCCCTGCACGAAGCGCGCCCGACCCTCGCGCCGCTGGCGGTCGAGGAGGCCGCGCCGGCCGGGCCTGAATCCGGGCCTGAACAGGACGATGACGATGAGGGCCGGCCCATGCGGGTGCTGGTCGTCGACGATCACGACATCAACCGCCGCGCCATCCAGCTGATCCTGCAGCCGCTCGGGTGCGACATCGCCACCGCGGCCGACGGCATGCAGGCGCTGAAGATCTGCGAGCATACCGGCTTCGACCTGATCTTCATGGACGTGCGGATGCCCGAGCTGGACGGTCGCGAGACCACCCGCCGCATACGCGCCGGCGACGGCCCCAACGCCGCCGTGCCGATCATCGCCGTCACCGCCGACACCTCGGCCGACGACATCGCCGCCTGCACCGCCGCCGGCATGACCTATTTCGTGCCCAAGCCGATCACCCCGCCCATGCTGCTGGGCGCCATCACCCATGTGATGACCATGGCTCAGTCCGATGTGGCGCCTGCGGCGGAAACCGCCGCGGCCTGACCCCGCACCTCGGCCGTCAGACGGTCGGCGAAGCCGTCCGTCTTCATGGCGCATTCCCAGACCGTGACCACCCGCCAGCCCGCCGCCGCCAGGGCCGCCCGGCTGGCCTCGTCGCGGGCGCGATTGCGGTCGATCTTGGCGCTCCAGTAGGCGGCGTTGGCCTTGGGCTTTCGCCCGCCCCTCGCGCAGTCGTGGCCGTGCCAGAAACAGCCGTGCACGAAGACCGCGACGCCCCGCCCCTTCATCACCAGATCGGGCCGCCCGGGCAGGCCCGCGCCGCCCAGCCGGTAGCCGACGCCGGCCGCGCGCAGGATGCGGCGCACGGCCAGTTCGGGCGCCGTGTCCCGGCCCTTCACGCGGCGCATGACCGCGCTGCGCTGTTCAGGGGTGAAGACGTCGGTCATGGTACGCACGCGCTCACGCCGCGAGCGACCGCGTCGCTCGCCGCAGCGCCCTTACAGCTGCGCCAGCAGGTGCTCCGCCGAGGACACGTTGAACTCGCCCGGCTGCTCGATGTTCAGCTGTTCGACCACGCCGTCCCGGACCAGCATGGAATAGCGCTGCGACCGCTCGCCCATGCCGAAGCCCGTGGCGTCCATCGACAGGCCCAGCTGGCGGGTGAAGTCGCCGTTGCCGTCGCCCAGCATGACGATGTCGTCCTTGCCGATGCCCTGGCTGTCGGCCCAGGCGCCCATGACGAAGGCGTCGTTGACCGAGACGCAGGCGATCGTGTCCACGCCCTTGGCCGCCATCTCCTCGCGATGGTCCTTGAAGCCCGGCAGATGGCGCGCCGAACAGGTCGGGGTGAAGGCGCCCGGGACGGCGAACAGGGCCACGGTCTTGCCGGCGAAGATGTCGTCGGTGGTGACCGGCCTGGGGCCGTCGTCGGTGGCGCGGGTCAGGTTGGACGAGGGGATGCGGTCGCCGATCTGGACGGTCATGGGCAGGCTCCGGGAGGGGGTGAGGACGAAACGTGTCGATCAGATAGGCGTTGCCGCCGCTCCCGCCAACCGGCCCCGACACGCGAACACCGCCTTGCGAACGCCGCCGTCCGTGCCGATGATAGGGTCATGGACGAATTCCAATCCCTGGCCGGGCGGCTTCTGGTGGCCATGCCCGGCATCAGCGACCCCCGGTTCGAGCACGCGGTCATCCTGATCTGCGCCCACCGGCCGGACCACGCCATGGGCCTGAGGCTGGACCGGCCCGCGCCCGGCGTGAACCTGAAGAAGGTGCTGACCAAACTCGACACCCCCGCGCCCGCCGACGCCGACAGCCGCGCCGTGCTGATCGGCGGGCCGGTCGAGCGCGAGCGGGGCTTTGTGCTGCACACAGACGACTGGCTGGTGGACGACGCCTCCCTGGCCTTCGGCGCGGGTTTCGCCATGACGGGCACGCGCGAGGCGCTGCTGGCCATGGTCGATCCGGCGACGGGTCCGCATCGCTCGGTGCTGCTGCTGGGCTACGCCGGCTGGGGCGAGGGCCAGCTGGAGGATGAGCTGGGCGAGAACGTCTGGCTGACCGCCGAGGCTGATCCCGAACTGATCTTCGATCCGGATCACGCGAGCAAATGGGGCCGCGTCCTGGCGGGTCTGGGCGTCGATCCCGCCCGGCTGTCGGGCCAGATCGGCCGGGCCTAGCCGGACCGCGCCCTGATCGGCGCCGTGCCGTCGGCCAGCGACTCGTTCAGATAGACCTCGGCCTCCTGGGCCGGCAGGGCCTGGGCGTAGCCGAAGCCCTGGCCGTAGTGGCACTGGGCGTCCAGCAGCAGCTTGGCCAGGCCGGCGTTCTCGACCCCCTCGGCGACGACGTCGAGGCCCAGGTCGCGGCCCAGATTGACCACCGACTTGACGATCTTGGCCGAGCCCTCGTCCTTGTCCATGGTCAGAACGAAATAGCGGTCGATCTTCAGCGTATCGAACGGCAGCTTGGCCAGCCAGGTCAGGGACGAGAAGCCGGTGCCGAAATCGTCGAGCGCCAGCGAGGCGCCCGCCTCGCGCAGCCGCGTCAGGGTGTCGGCCGCGCGCGAGGTGTCCCGCATGATGTCGCCCTCGGTCACCTCCAGCTTCAGCGCGCCCTTGGGCAGGCCGGCCTCGGTGATGATGCGGGTGACGTCCGTGACCAGGTCCGACCGTTCGATCTCCCCGACCGACAGATTGACGCTGCAGAACAGCCGGCCCGCCGACGGATGGCGCTGCAGCCATTCGGCCAGCTGCCGCGAGGCCGAGGTCATCATCAGCAGCCCGAGCTCGTTCATCAGGCCCATCTCGTCGGCCAGACCCAGGAATTCGTCGGGCGGCACCAGTCCGCGCTTGGGATGGCGCCAGCGGGCCAGGGCCTCGAACCCCGCCACCGCCCCGGTCAGCAGGTTCACGATCGGCTGGTAGAAGGGTTCGATCTCGCCGCGGACGAAGGCGTTCCTCAGGTCGGCTTCCAGCGCCAGCCGGGACAGGCTGTCGGTTTCCAGCGCCCGGCCATAGGCCGCCACCCCGCCGCGGCCCGCCAGCTTGGCCTGTTCGACGGCCAGTTCGACGCGGCGCAGCAGTTCGGCGGGATCGGGCGCGTCCGGCCCGCCCTCGGCCGAGGCCGAACCGATCGAGACGGTCGGATAGATGTCGAAGCCGGCGATTCGCAGCGGCTGTTCCATCGCCTCGCGCACCCGCTCGGCCACCATGCCCGTCCCCCGCGGGGCCAGGACCGCGAACTCGTCCTCGCCGATCCGGGCGGCGTTGGCGTCATGGGCGAAGGCGGCGTTCAGGCGCGAGCCGAGGGCGGACAGAACCAGATCGGCCCGCGCATGCCCCAGCGCCTCGTTCAGACGGCGCAGGCGGTCCACGTCCGCCACCACCAGCTCATAGTCTCCGGGCTGGGTCAGGGCCTCCCCGGCGCGCGCCAGGAAGGTGCGCCGGTCCAGCAGGCCGGTCAGGTGATCGCGATGGGTGGCCGCGAACTTGGCTTCCAGGGCCACCACGCCCGCCGCGCGGAGGCCGTCCTCCAGCCAGACGCCGCGCCAGATGCAGGTCTCGGCGTCGCGCATGCGCAGGCGAATGGCGACCTCGGTCCCCTCCTCCTGCGGCTTCAATATCTTTTCGGCCAGCGAGCGGTCCTGCGGCGAAGCCACGGCGGTGAAGGCCGCGCCCGAACACTCCGGCGCCAGGGGTCCCAGCCCCAGCGCCCGGGTGGCGCCGGTGAAACGCATCCGGTCGTCGGAGGGCGTCCAGATCCACAGGGCGGTGTCAGCCGCCGCCAACGCCTCGATGGCGGTCGTCGCGTCCCAGGCCAGACTTCTGGAGCGAGTGTTCAAACGCCTTACCGTCCTGACAGAACGGCCCCCCAGGATCAGCCCTGATCAGCCGCCGCGCGCGGCTCCGTCATTCACGACGCCGAACAGCAGATGGTCTGCCCATGCGCCGTTAATTTTGAGATAAGCCCGCGCCTGTCCTTCCAGCGCGAAGCCGGCTTTTTCGAGCACCCGCCGCGACGGGAGGTTGCCCGGCACGCAGGCCGCCTCGACCCTGTGCAGCCTCAACTCGTCGAAGGCGTAGGCGACCACGGCCCGCACCGCCGCCGTCGCGTGGCCCTGACCCGCGAAAGGCTTGCCGATCCAGTAGCCCAGCGTCCCCGTCTCGGCCACGCCACGCCGGATGTTGGACAGGGTGATGGCGCCGATCAGGGCCTGGTCCGCGTCGGCGAAGATGAAGAAGGGCCAGGCGTTGCCGCTTTCCATTTCACGCGCATAGATCGCCAGCCGCCGCTTGTAGGCGGCCCGGGTCAGGTCATCCTCGGGCCAGCTGGGCTCCCAGGGCTGCAGATAGGCGTGGCTGGTCTGGCGCAAGGCGGCCCAGGCCTCGTGATCGCCGGCCCGCGGCGCCCTGAGCGTGACGCCCGCGCCCTTCACGACCGGACCGGTCGCCTCATTGATCCAGTCCAGCAGGGCCATGACGGGCAGACTAGCGGCCCTCCGGTCAGCCGAAAAGAGCTTCGCGGAACGCGGCCCCGGCGGGCGCGGCCGTCTTCGGCCCCAGCACCGCCGTCGCGGCCATGCCGGCCGCCAGGGAGCCGGCCGCGGCGGCGCGCACGTCATCGCCGGTCTGGGCCAGCATCCGCCCGGCCATGGTCTCCGACGAGATCGGCGCGCCGAAGATCAGCACTTGGGCCGCAGCCCGACCCGCACGGGCGGCCGGGCTTTCGTCCGACATCCAGAGGCCCGCGTTCATCACGGCCTTGGCCCGCGACAGCTCCGCCGCCGTCGGGCCGGTCTCGGCGAGGGCCTTCAGCTCGGCCGCGCACACCCGGGCCAGTTCGACCGACCGTTCGGCCGCCGCGCCGGCGTAGATGCCGAGGACGCCGGCGTCCTCATAGGGCTCGTGATAGGCGTCGATGGCGTAGGCCAGTCCGCGCTCCTCGCGGGCGCTCTGGAACAGGCGCGAGGCCATGCCGCCGCCCAGGATCTCGGTCATCAGCCGCGCCGCCGCATAGGCCGGATCGCCGGCCGCGGGGGCGGGCAGCTGGAAGACGATATTGGCCTGTTCGATACGCCGCGACAGGGCCGCGTCGCCGCCGGTGAAGCGCGGAACGTCGGGCTCGGCCGCCGCCGTCGCCGTCTCGGACCCGAACCAGCGCTCGGCCAGGGCCAGAAGCTCGGCCTCGTCAACCGCGCCCGACACGGCCACCACCATGCGGTCGGGCGAATACAGGCGGGCGCGCCAGTCGCTGATCGAGGCGCGGGTGATCGGCTTCAGGCTGTTCACCGACCCCAGGATCGGGCGGCCCAGCGGCTGCGCCTTCCAGGCCTGGGTCTGGGCCATCTCGAACACGTGATCGTCGGGCGTGTCGAAGGCCTCGGCAATCTCCTGGGCGACCACGTCCTTTTCGCGCTCGATCTCGCCGGAATCGAGGGTGGGGCGGAACACCAGATCCGACACCACCTGCATGGCCAGCGGCAGGGAGCCGTGCAGGGCGCGGACCTCGAAACTGGTGCGCTCATAGCCGGTGGAGGCGTTCAGCGACCCGCCCTCGGCCTCGATCCGCTCGACGATCTCGCGCGCGCCCATGTCGCCGGCGCCCTTGAAGACCAGATGTTCGAGACAGTGGGACCAGCCCGAGGTCGCCTCGGTCTCCCATTTGGCGCCGCCGCGGACGGCGACGGTCAGGGCCAGGGTGCGCAGGCCCGGCATGGGATCGCAGACGACGCGGACGCCGTTGGACAGGGTGTGGAGGGTGGCGGTCAGGAGGTGAGCTTTCGACGGAGCAGGGCGATGTAGAAACCGGCGAGCGCCAGCGCCAGCCCGAACCACGTCAACGCGTAGCCGAGGTGGTTGTTCGAGAAGGCCGGGGGCGGGGCGACGGGCTGAAGCGCCCCGAAACCGGGGAAGGCCGAGGTCACCGCGTAGAGGGTCTGCGACGCACGGTCCGGCGGGACGCCGAGGATCGCCGCGATCGCCCGATTGTCACGGGCGAAGAACCGTCCCTTTTCGGGCGGAAGGGCGAAGCTGTTCGGGGCCGGCGTGTTTCTGACTTCGGCGATGATCGTCGGATAGCTGCCCGACAGGCGAGGCGCGCGGTATTGGGTGAACGGCGGACGCGCGCTGATCTCCTCTGAAATGAAGCCGAGATCGACCAGACGGCCCCCACACCCGGAAATCAGGCGAACGCCGGGGACGCCGTCTTGGATGGTCTGCAGTTCAACCCGCTGGCTGGCCTGAAAGTCGCAATCGAGGATGACCGTCTGGAACTCCGGCAGGTCAGTCCGCTGGCCGGAGGGCAGGGGAACCGGCGGGTGCTTCGCGGCGGCCCCGGCCTCGGCGATCAGGCCTTCCTTCCACTGCATCCGCTGCACCTGCCAGACGCCCAGCAAGACCAGCAGGATGAACGCCAGGGTGCAGACGATGGTCAGGCCCCAGGGAAAGCGGCTGCGGATCGCCTCAGTCGTCATTGCGCGCCTGTCCCGCCCTGTTGCGCATCTGCAGGGCGATCATCACGCCCTTGCCCGGCCGCATCAGCCCGATCGACAGGGCGGCGGTCAGCGGCAGGGCGACGACCAGCATGGCCCATATGGGCGGATTGTACGCGACCTGGATGAACAGGGCGCCGAAGACCACGATCCCGCCGGCGATCTGCATGATGAAGATGGCGGCCCCATCGCCCGTGTTCAGCCGGGTGAAGTCGAAGCCGCAGACGGTGCAGCGATCGACCACCTTCAGAAAGCCCGCGAACAGCGGACCCTTGCCGCAGTTGGGGCAGCGGCAAAGCAGACCGGCGCGGATCGGATCGATCCGCGCCGGTTGAGGATCAAGCCCTGTCGGGCCGTCCGTCACCCGAAGGTGACGTAGACGAAGGCGAACAGGAACAGCCAGACCACGTCCACGAAATGCCAGTACCAGGCCGCCGCCTCGAAGCCGAAATGCTTCTGCGGCGTCATCTGGCCGGCCATCAGGCGCAGCAGGCAGACCAGCAGGAAGATGGTGCCCAGCAGGACGTGGAAACCGTGGAAGCCCGTCGCCATGAAGAAGATCGAGCCGTACAGCCCCGAGTTCGCGGCTTCCTCGTTGAAGAAGAGGTTCTCGTGGAGAATGTGCTGGTACTCATAGACCTGCACCGCGGTGAACAGGACGCCGAGGACGACGGTGATAGCCAGGCCGAGCTTGGCCGCCTTGCGGTCGCCGACCTGCAGGGCGTGGTGCGCCCAGGTCACCGTGGTGCCTGACAGCAGCAGGATCACCGTGTTCAGCAGCGGCAGCTGCCAGGCGTCCAGGGTCTCGATGCCCTTGGGCGGCCAGGTCGACCAGGCGGCGGCGGTGTCGGCCCAGTTGCCGATCTCGGGGATGTGGGCGCGGGCTTCGTTGAAGACCGCCATCTCGAAGAACATCCAGAAGAAGGCCGCGAAGAACATCACCTCGGAGGCGATGAACAGCATCATGCCGTAGCGCAGGCCGAGCGAGACGACCGGCGTATGGTCGCCCGCCTGGCTTTCCTTGATGACGTCGGCCCACCAGCCGAACGCGGCCACCAGCACGCCGACGAAGCCGGCGAAGAACAGGGCCTTGTCGCCCTTGGCCAGCAGGGCGCCGGCGACGGCGCCGGCGTCATCGCCGACCAGACCCTTCATCCACACCACGGCGCCGACCATCATGATGGTGACGGCGATCGAGGCGATCAGCGGCCAGGGGCTGGGGTTCACCAGGTGGTAGTCGTGATGCGGGGCGGCGTGAGCGTCGGCCATCAGGGTCTCTTGAAGTGGTCGATATACGTATGCGGCAGGCTATAGCGCCCGCTATCCCGCTGCGCCAGAGGGTTGGCCGGCGTTGGCCGCCAGTTCGGCCTCGCGGGTCGGGTAGAAGGTGTAGCTGAGGGTGATTTCGTGGACCCCGCGGCTCTCGCGATCGGTCGCCATCTCGGGCGCGACGAAATACTGGACGGGGAATTTCATCGTCTGGCCGGGCTGGATGGTCTGCCCTTCGAAGCAGAAACACTGCAGCTTCTGGAAATAGGGCCCGGCGCGTTCCGGCACGACATTGTAGGCCGCCGTCGCGTGGATCGGCTTGTCCGAGGTGTTGGTCACGTCGAAATAGGCCATGCCGGTCTCGCCGATTCGCACCCGCTGGCTGACCTGTTCGGCGCGGAAGGTCATCGGCAGGCCGCGCACATTGGTGTCGAAACGGATCAGCACGGTCTCAGCCAGCACCTGGTCGGGCGCCTTCTCGGCCTTCCTGACCGTGCCGTCGAAGCCGGTGACCTGACAGAACATCCGGTACAGCGGCACCGCCGCGAAGGCCGCGCCGGTCATGCCCATGACGCCGACGGCGCAGGCGATGGCGATGGCGTTACGGGACAGTTTCATCCGGCGTAGCCCACCGGCCGGCCCTCGGCGATGGCCTCGGCGCGGGCGTCCAGATTGCGCTTCAGGTTCAGCACGGTCACGCCGAACACCAGCACGATGAAGACGACCAGCGCCCCGGCGATGGCCAGGTTGCGCTTGTTGCGGGCTTGCAGCTGTTCCGGGGTCAGGCGGGTCATGGCGGTTACAGTCCAGGGATGGCGGCGACGCTCTCGACCAGCAGGGCCGCGAACAGGGCCATCAGATACAGGATGGAGAAGGCGAACAGGTTCCGCGCCGGTTTGGCCTCGGCGCGGACATCATACAATGCGGCTTCTCGCCCCACGGCCTCCGCCTTGTCCGGCTGGTCGCCGGCGCGGCTGCGGAACAGACGGATCGCGAGGAACAGGAAGCCGAAGCCGCCGAGGACGGACACGGCCAGATACAGCAGGCCGCCCATTCCCGTCAGGCCCGGCGCGATGGCCACGGGCACGAACACCAGGGTGTAGATCAGAATCTGCAGCCGCGTGCTCTTCGCGCCGCGCGCCACGGGCATCATCGGAATGCCCGCCCGGGCGTAGTCGCCCGCCGAATACAGGGCCAGGGCCCAGCTGTGCGGCGGGGTCCACAGGAAGATGATCAGGAACAGCAGCCACGCCTGCCACGGCGCCTGACCCGTGGCCGCGGCCCAGCCGATGACCGGCGGGAGGGCTCCCGCCGCGCCGCCGATGACGATGTTCTGGGGCGTCCGGCGCTTCAGCAACAGGGTGTAGAAGGCGGCGTAATAGACGATGGTCAGCAGCAGCAGGCCGCCGGCCAGCCAGTTGGTCGTCATGCCCAGCAGCATGACCGAGAAGATCGACAGGATGACGCCGAAGGTCATGGCGTCGTTCTTGTTGACCCGCCCCGCCGCGACCGGCCGGCCGCGCGTGCGCCGCATCAGGGCGTCGGTCTCGCCCTCCAGCGCCATGTTCAGCGCCCCCGCCGCGCCCGCGCCCACGGCGATGCACAGGATGGCGATGGCGGCCGAGATCCAGTCGATGTCGCCGCCGGCCACGACCAGTCCGGTCACGGCGGTGAAGATCACCAGCGACATCACGCGCGGCTTCAGCAGTTGGAAGAAATCTTCCGGCTGGGCCATCGAGATCGCGGGCTGGGGGGCGGTTTCGGTCATCGGGCTTTCCCGCGCTCAAATAGCGCGAAGCGCGGTCGCGCGCAAAATGTCGGAGGGCCGCCCCTTCGACTGAAAGAGCGGCCCTCGTGTGTCAGTTCCGGTCGGACCGGACCTAGTGGTCGTCGCTCTTGACGACCGGCAGTTCGTTGAACTGGTGGTGCGGGGGCGGCGAGGACAGGGTCCACTCCAGCGTCGTGGCGCCTTCGCCCCACGGGTTGGCGACGCCCTTGCGACGACGGATCGCCGACTCGGCCAGCATGACCAGGAAG
>NZ_JBAZOS010000018.1:0-53475 GCF_041648615.1 Brevundimonas sp. | reverse complement strand
CGGTCGCCGGCAAATTGCGCCAATCCGGCTCCGTCCCGGATCTCAAGCCGCGGACGGAGCCGGATTGGCGCGCCGGATCGCCGTTCTCAGCTCAGGCCTTCGCCTCGGCCGGCGCGTGATGGTGCCGCTGTTGGGCCGCGTGACCTTCATGGCCGGCGCAGGTGCCATGATGAACCTGCAAGTCGCTGGGCGCGGCTGACTTCAGCAACACCTGAACGCGCTTGATCTCTTCCGGCGCGCCGTGGGCCAGGACCAGAAATTTGTCCGCCTTGACTGCTTCTTGGTAGCGGATGACCGAGTCCTTCGGGATGCCGATGCCAGCCAGGGCGCCTGCGAGAGCGCTTACGCCGCCGACCAGTAGCGCGCCCTCGACGGCGCCCAGGAGCATGGCGGCGAGATGCCCCAGCACGACCACGGGACCGATCAGCGGCACTGTCATGAAAATGCCGCCCACGAAGAGGCCCCATAGGCCGCCCCAGAAAGCGCCGTTCGTGCCCCAGAGCTTGATTCGATCGCCGACGTTGTAGAAGCCGATCACCTTCTCGTCGCTGTGATAGCCTTTACCGATGATGGTGAGCTGCCGCACTGGAAAGTCCGAGCGGCCGATTTCACGGACCGCTTCCTCGGCTTCGGCATGGTTGTCAAACACCGCGACAACAACATTTTCTTCGCTCATGGCTCGGCCCTTTGATCTTGCTGTCCGACCCTCTTGGTCCTGACCGAGACAAGACGCGCACGGTCCGGCGGCATTACATGATCCCGGCCATTCAGCTTAGACAAGCAACCGGCGCTCCTCGTCGATCATGTAGTCACGCGTGGGCGGGGAAGCCTTGATGCTTCGCGTGAGCTGAATCTGGAACACCGTCATATTGCCGCCCCTGAACGCCGCCTCGCAGGCTGCGAGGTAAAACTCCCACATCCGACAGAAGCGCTCGTCGTAAATCTCGGCCGCGCGAGCCCGATGAGCCCGGAACCGCTCGGACCAGCACCGAAGGGTCTCGGCGTAGTGGAGCGGCAGGAGTTCCACATCAGTCACGCGGAGCCCGCTAGGTTCGATCGCGGTGAACACTTCCGACAATGCCGGGCAGTAACCGCCGGGAAAGATATATTTTTCGATCCACGGATCACAACCCGACGGCGGACCCGTTCTGCCGATCGCGTGGATGACGGCGAGCCCGTCCGGCGCCAGCAATCGATGTACGATATTGAAGAACTCTCCATAGTGCGTCGGGCCGACATGTTCGAACATCCCGACCGACACGATCCGGTCGTAGACCCCGGTCTCATGACGGTAGTCGCGAAGGTGAAACCGCACGTGCGGCTCCAGACCGCCGTCCGCCACACGGGCGGTGGCGACCTTGAACTGTTCCTGTGAGAGCGTCAGACCATCGACTTCGACGCCGTGCCGGCTCGCCAGCTCAAGCGCCAAGCCACCCCAGCCACTTCCTATATCGAGCACGCGGGCGCCGGTCTCCAGGCGCAGCTTCGCGGCGATGTGACGCTTCTTCTTGGCCTGGGCCAGTTCAAGGCTTTCGTCGCCATCCTGGAAATAGGCGCAGGAGTACTGCAGGTCGGGGTCGAGGAAGAGGCGATAGAGTTCCTCGGAGAGGTCATAGTGGTGGGCGACATTGGTGCGAGCCCGTTCGACCGGGTTGGGCCGTTGGGGCTTTTGGGACGGGCTGGCGAGATCACTGGCGATGGAAGCCCCCATCATCAGGAAATCGCGCAGCGAACCCTGTTCCAGGACAAGCGTGCCGTCCATGTAGGCTTCACCCACGCCCAGCATGGGGTCGGCCAGGATGCGCCCCGGGATTCGGGGATCCGTGAGCCGGATGCTCGCCGTTGGCGTGTCGTCCGGGCCGAAGACATGGCGCTGTCCCCAGGGATCGATAACCACGAGCGAGCCATGCTGAACGGCGCGCCCGAGCGCCGTGGCGAGAAGGTGGAATGCGGTGCGGTCGGGCAGAATGGACCGGAGGGCTTCCTTGATCATCAGGCTCACCGTGGTGGAGAGGGGGCGTACGGTGAGACGCCGGAGTCTGGGAGACATTACAGGCAACGCGGTTTGCGACCAAACCCAACGTTGAACCGTTGCCTTGCTCTTTGGGGCTCAGGGGCACGCCGCCCCGACATGTAATGGAAGGGCCGCCGGGGCGTCCCTTGTAATGATTGGAGCGTTCCTCCCAGTCGTTCCGTGAGCGGAGGGTCTCGTGTCTACGCTACGTTCACTCGCGTTTGGCGGTCTGTGGGGACTCTGGACCGCGCTTTTTGGTCTGGCGATCCCGCTCGTATCGATCGCCGGGTCCCCGCCGGCCGCGGTGCGAACCCTGTCGCGGGTCTGGGCCCGCGGCGTGCTGGCCCTGCTGGCTGGCGTCGTCGGATTGCGGCATCGGGAGCGGGGCCGGGAGCACGTTCATCCTATGCCGGGTCTGATTGTCTCCAACCATCAATCGACCTGGGAAACCTTGGCGGCCCTCATCCTGTTTCCTGATGTTGCGATTGTGGCCAAGCGCGAACTCCTGCGTATCCCGGTGATGGGCTGGTACCTGAGGCACTCGCCGATGATCCTGATCGATCGGGCATCGGCGGCCGCCTCCCTCCGGGAGATGACAATGCAAAGTCGGGCGGCCCTGGCGCTCGGACGCCCCGTGCTGATCTTTCCTGAAGGCACCCGCAAGGCGGTCGGCGAACCGATCGAATTCCGGCGTGGTGTGGAGTTTCTCTACAAGGCGCTCGGCGTCCCGGCCCTCCCTGTTGTCCTGGATTCGGGGCGCTTCTGGGGTCTCGGCGGCCTTCCCGAGCGGTCAGGCGTCATCACCGTGTCGCTCCTGGAGCCGATCAACCCCGGCCTCAGCGCAAAGGATTTCACCCGGACGGCGCAAGCTGCCATGCAAGCCGAAGTCGGTGCGATCGAGAAGCGGCGAGTGGCGGCGCCCGGCTTGTCGGCGGGTTGGCTCGCATCTTCTCAAATGCCGGAGCTCCGTCCATGAAGATCGCCCAGGTCACGCCGCTGTATGAGGCCGTGCCACCCAGGCTGTATGGCGGCACCGAGCGGGTCGTCGCCCACCTGACCGACGCTCTGGTCGATCTGGGGCACGAGGTCACCCTGTTCGCCTCGGCCGACGCCGAGACGCGCGCGCGTCTCATCCCCGTACGCGATCAGGCGATCCGGCTGGATCCGGCGCCGTTCAAGTCGGACCTGGCCGCACACCTGGCCATGTTGTCGGAGGTGCTGAAGCGCGCCGAAGACTTCGACGTGATCCATTTCCACACCGACATGATCCAGTTCCCGATGTTCGAGCGGTACGCCGATCGGACCCTCACCACCCTGCACGGGCGCCTGGACATGAAGGATATCGGCGGCGTCTACGAGCGCTGGCCGCAGTTCGGCCTCGTCTCGATCTCGGACGACCAGCGACGCCCCCTGCCCTTCGCCAACTGGAAGGCCACGGTGCACCACGGCATGCCGGGCGAGACCTACAAATTCTCGCCGAAGCCGGAGGGCTATCTGGCCTTCCTGGGCCGGATTTCACCCGAGAAGCGGCCGGACCGGGCCATCCAGATCGCCGCCGCCCTGAACAAACCGCTCAAGATGGCGGCCAAGGTCGACGCGGCCGACAAGGTCTATTGGGAGACCGTCATCAAACCGATGGTCGACGCCAGTCCGCTGGTCGAGTTCATCGGCGAGATAGGCGACCACCAGAAGTCGGCGTTCCTGGGCGGAGCGGAAGCGCTGCTGTTCCCCATCGACTGGCCCGAGCCCTTCGGCCTGGTGATGATCGAGGCCATGGCCTGCGGCACGCCGGTGGTGGCCTTCCGGTGCGGCTCGACGCCCGAGGTCATCGAGGACGGGGAGACCGGCTACCTCGTCGACACCCTGGAACAGGCCGTCGCGGCCGCCGGGCGGGCCCATCTGCTCGATCGCGAAGCGATCCGCGCCCGGTTCGACCTGCGCTTCTCGGCCACGGCCATGGCGAGGCGCTATCTGGACGTCTATGGCGACCTGTCGGCGCAACGGCCTTTTGCCGAACAATTGATCGACGGCTACGCGGCGCCCCGGCACGAACCGTTGAGCTTCGCAGTCCTGGCCTGAGATAGGCCGCCAGTATCGCTCTTGCCCGGTCCGGCGCTCCGGTCAGAAGTCATGACCGGCGCGCCGGATCATGCGGCTATGTTGACCTCAGGTGGTCGCCGACCCCTTCCACGCCCCGGCGCCATCACAGCGTTGGCGGCATGAGCGTCGCGAGCGTGACACCAGCACGGGCAGGTCAGGGGCGAGTCTGTCACGGGATCCGGCACAGGATCCGTTCGAGGCAGAGGACGGTTCGAAGGACGGGGACGCCGGAGCGCGGCGCGGACCCCTTCCGTTCCTCACAAAGGCCTGGCTCTGGCTTCAGCCCCAGCCCGCGAGTTTCGGGAGTCAGGCGCTGTGGGCGACTGAACGCCTTTCGCGCCGCATCCGCAACGCCCTGTCATACAGCGGGTGAACGACGCTGTGAGGTCGGAGGTCGCCGAGGAAAGTGCAGCAGCACGATGACACTGAGCACTGCCGCGAAAAAGCACCACACGGAGATCAACCATACGGCGTAAAAAACATAGGCCCCGACGAAGGCCACGAAGGCTGCGAGACCAAACAGCCTGACCCTGGAGTGGCTCGAAAAAAGCATGCTGACGCAAGTGCTGAGGACGTACAGCAACATTACAGCGGCGGCATAGAAGTGTGGGGACACGTAGGCGATGTGCGCGCCCTGCACCTTCGAAACGATCGGCAAGTTCACGATGAAATACAGGAGGTAGAGGCCTACCGCGGCCCCGACGAACGCAATGGCGAGCAACACCCGGCGACGCCACGGTATGGGCTCAAGCAGCAGAACCGCGATCGGAACATAGACCGGCCAAAGCACGTGCGAGAAAACCGAATAGACGACCGTCAGAACTGTGTTCAACAGCGGCGCCTTGTCGGGAAACGTCAGCCAGATGGCTCCCTCGATCAGCTGTTGAATGCCGAACAAGACCGGAATCAAAGCAAAGGGCAGTTCAGCGCGCCGCCGTGCGCGCCGAACCGTCACCGTGCCGATGATCAGCAGCGCGGCGCCTGCTGAGAAACTGGCCGTGGCTGAAAAACACATGCGTGTTCAATCCCAAACGCTCGACAGTCTCGGGGACGGGTTGGCCGGACTATATCCCGCCGGCCGATAAAGTCCCGAGCCAAAAAGCCGGCGGCGACCAATCTCAAACGACACGGGTCCGGTCAGACACCCAGAGACGCGATCTGTCCGTGCGGAACCGACCTGACCCCGAGACTTCAAAAGCGGCGGCGCCGGAAGCGCTCCCGGCGTGATCCGCCCCTGTTCTGTAAGGAGCCTGGATCGGCCGCGTCATAGGTTTCATCGGAGCGATCCTGACAAGACTTCGGCCATGCCGGAGCTCGGACCGAACGCTCCACCGAAAGATCCAGGAAAGACCGATGAATTGGGTGGTGGACAACTGGCCTTGGCTCCTGTTCGGGGCAGCCTTCGTAGGGCTGCACCTTGTGGGGCATGGCGGTCATGGCGGGCACGGCGGGCACGGCGGTCATGGGTCGCGCCGACCCGAGGAGGACAGCGATGGCGGCGTTCCGCGAGAGGACGACCGAAAACCGCCCCATGTCCACTGAGCTGGATCGGGCCCGGGCCCGGCGAGGTTGCAGAACCATCGAAGGAAACGCCGCATGATGGACACTAGAATTGTGAGCTGGGCCCTCGGCATATGGGCGTCCGTGACGTTCCTCCTGTGCGTGGTCTACGGTTTGATCGCGCCCGAGAATTTGCATGCGCAGGCTCTGCTGGAGCAGCTGTTGCCCGCCTTCCAGTGGCTGACATGGCCCGGATTCCTGTTGGGCCTTGCTGAGAGCTTTCTCTACGGGGCCTACGCCGGATTGGTTTTTTGCCCCGTCTACAACTGGCTGAACCGGCGCTGGGGTCGGGGTTAGATACGGAAGGCCATCGGGCTTTCGGGACTCTCGGGGTCGGGCGACGTTTAGCGCGCGCGTCACGGTCCCGTTGCTGACGCGATAAGAGAATCACGAGTGGGAAACCACTGACCGGCGTCGTCACGGCGTCCGCAGATGGGCATTGAAACGCAAGTCATCCCAACAGGAGTCTTCGGCCATGGCAGAAAACGTCCGCTCCATCGACACCTCCCTGGGCGAGGATCGTGACACGGATCGACGCCCTCCCAAGGCGTATCTGGTCGGGGGGGGCATCGCTTCGTTGGCAGCGGCCGCATTCATGATCCGCGACGGCGACATTCCTGGCCAGCAGATCACGATCCTGGAGGAACTGAACACCATCGGCGGCAGCCTCGACGGTTCCGGATCGCCTGAGGAAGGCTATGTGTTGCGCGGCGGCCGGATGCTGGAGAGCAAATACCTTTGCACATTCGAGCTGTTCTCTTCCATTCCCGCGCTCACCGGCGACAAGACAGTCACCCAGGAGATCTTCGAATGGAATGAGACGATAAAGACATCGTCGAAATCACGCTTGTTCCGAAACGGCAAGAGGCAGACCGCACCGGAGTTCGGCCTCCGCGAGACGCATATCTTGACGATTGAGCGGCTCGCGATCGAACCGGAAGCCATGCTGGGCAGAAGCACTATCGCGGATCAGTTCGATCCGACGTTCTTCAAAACGGATTTCTGGTTCATGTGGTGCACGACCTTCGCTTTCCAGCCGTGGCACAGCGCCGTTGAGTTCAAGCGCTATCTGGTGCGGTTCGCCCATATGGTGGGGGGTTTCGAGCGTCTCGAAGGCATTCTGCGAACCGTCTACAACCAGTACGATTCGCTCGTGCGGCCGCTGCGAAAATGGCTCGACGACCGCGGGGTGGTGTTCGAGATGAACTGCCGCGTCACCGATCTCGTCTTTGGCGGACCGACCGGCCGGGAGTCCGTCGCACGCATTGCGTGCGCTCGAAACGGCGTGCCGGAGGAGATTGTGATCGACACGGACGACCTCGTGCTGGTGACCCTCGGTTCAATGACCGAGGCGTCAAGCCTGGGCTCAATGGACCAGGCGGCGTCGCTCAACGGCAAACGCGACGGCGGCGCCTGGACGCTCTGGGAGACGATCTCGGCGGGTCGGCCTGCATTTGGACGACCTTCCGCCTTCGCCGATCATATCGGCGAGTCCAAATGGCTGTCATTCACCACGACCCAGAGCGATCCAACGTTCCTGCACATCGTCCGCGACCTCACAGGCAATGTGCCGGGCGAAGGGGGCCTGATCACATTCCCCGAGTCGAGCTGGCTAGCGTCCATCGTCATCCCCCACCAGCCACACTTCATCGGTCAGCCTGAAGACGTCAGCGTCTTCTGGGGCTATGGCCTCGCGGTTGATCAGCCGGGCGATTTCGTCAGAAAGCCGATGTCGGCCTGCAACGGCCGCGAGATCATGACAGAGGTGCTCGGTCATCTGGGAATCGGCTCGGGGGCTCCAGGGATTCTGGAAACCTCCATCTGTATCCCCTGCATGATGCCGTTCATCACCAGTCAGTTCCTCCCCCGCGGGAAGGGGGACCGCCCGCAGGTGATCCCGACCGGATTCACAAATCTGGCGTTCATCGGCCAGTTCTGCGAATTGCCGGATGATGTCGTGTTCACGGTCGAATACTCGATCCGTTCGGCACAGGTCGCGGTCTATGAACTCCTGGATCTGAAGCTGACGCCACCGGCGGTTTACAAGGGCCAATCCGACCCACGCGTGCTCTACCGGGCCTTCAAGGCGCTGCACGACATTCGATCCTGAGGGCTGTGACCGCCATCGAGCGCCATCGACGGCGCGGACGGCCGGCGTGCGCGCATCGGCCTTCAAACCGTTTGACGGGGCTGGCGACACAATCGCGAGACCACCGAGCCGCCCTCCAGGCCGATCAACAGCCTGTGGGAACCTTGCCCCGGTGAATCGGCGGGAGGCGGCCGCCGCTGCATTTTTGGGCCGTGTCCCGACCGTTCAGCCTCACCCTCGTCGATCCCGGGGGCGGCCCCGTAAACTCCAGGCTCGCCGCGCGTCATGGTCTTCGCCAGCACGGGCCGACGATTGTCGCGGACCCGACCAGCCTCAAAGAGGATCGCCATGACTGAAGCCAAAGTCCTGCCGGGACGCACTCGCCTGCGTGTCCTTCGCGTCGCGAGCACGGGCGCATTCGCGACGCTATGGCTCTTTGTTCTGGGGTGGATATGGGCCGCCCTGGGCCTGCCCGGAGCCGACGCCTTCATCGGCCTGTTCACAACGCAACTCACAGACCAATCCGTGGGTTCTGTCGCGGCGCTGGGGATCGGCAGCCTGTGCGCCTTCCTCGTGGGCGGAATTTTCGGCGTGCTGATAGCCCACTGCTACAATCTGGCGGGACGGGTGCTCGGCGAATAACACCCGTTGATCCGCCTCAGTGAAACAAATGTGCTGCAGCACGCCGCCGAACCCGATGATCAACGGGTGGTGGACTGGGCGGTGATCCATTCGGCCAGCAGAAGCCGCAATCCGGCTCATCCTGCGCCGGAGAGGCGGGTTCGAAGCGGTCGTCCGGCCGTGTGGGGACGGAAGTCCTGTAATGTCGGCGCGCGGGCGCGCGTCATTCATCGATGAGCGTTCAGTTCCGATCACCGCGAAAAGGCCGGAAGATGTCTGTCGTCCACTCCTTGCGCCACAGGGCGCGCCCGTTCCTGCTGGGCGTCTTTGGGGCGCTGTCGCTGGCGTCCTGCCAGGCCGAGCCCTCCCATGACCCCTCGCAGACCGTGGACGGCCAGTCGCAGACCTTTGACGGTCAATCCCAGACCGTTGACGGGCTGCGACTTGAGTATGGCGTGGTCGATAGCGCGACCGTGGCCGCCCACCCCCGGTCCCACCCCGAGTCCGGGATGCACGACGGGCCGCCTTCGGGGACCGATCACGTCACGCTCGCTGTGTTCGACGCCGCAACAAACCGGCGCATCGATGACGCCGAGGTGTCCCTGAGCATCAGCGGGCCACATAACCCCGGCCCCGGAGCCGGCCCGCTGGAACTCATGCCCCTGGACGGTTTCGCCACCTACGGCGGCTATGTCTCGCTTCGGCGACCCGGGCGCTACCTGCTGACCTTTCACGTGGCGCGCCCTGGTCGGCGTGATGATCCGGTCAGGGCCGTCTTCGCCTATGAACGGTCGTGACAGGCCGCGCCGGGTGACGGTTTGACGGCGCCGGGGCACTCATCAATGTCGGCCACGGCTGCCGGCAGGACGAGGACCGGCGCGAAACCACCGCCGGGCGTGCGCATGTTGGTGGTCTGCCCCTGGTAGAGCCGGGCGGCCGCGAGCAGCATCCTGCCCCCGTAGGTGTAGAGGCGCACATCGACCTTCAGACTGACCGGCTCGGCAGCGGGCGGGATGCGTCGTTCTCCCGGAGCGGCATAGGTCTGGGCGACGTAGGCGGCGTTCTTGATCTCTTCCCAGACCCGGCGGGTGAGTTTGTCGCCGCGGTAGGCCGCCTTGCTGGCGTGGCCCCGGGCCGGCTTGAAGAACCAGTTGCGCCGGTCCGCCCAAAGCTCGGCGGCGTTTTCCGGCCGTACGAGGACGGTGCGGGGAACGGCCGCCGCAAGAACCGCGGCCGGCTCCGCCGCCAGTCCCCAGCTGCGGAGGCTGTCGGGGTCGGACAGCAGGGTGAGGTTCTGCTTGTCCGCGAGGCGGCTATAGATGTGCGGGTTGGGCGTGACCACCACCAGGCCTCGCTCATAGGCCTGCCTCAGGACCCCGTGGGTCGGCTGCTCCAGCAGAAAATCGACGAGACGATTGTAGACGATGTCCACCCGGACGCCGCCGAGCATCAGCGCATCACCTACGATCGTCAGATCGCGAGGGTCCGCGACCAGAGCTTCAAGGCCGGCCGCCCGAAGCTGGGCCTGGGCGAGCCTGAACTCCGGGTAAAGCGGCTGCGCCTGCGGATCATCATCGAGGATGGCCACCGTTGCGGGAGTCCCCTGCCCATTCTGCAACCGCCACTCGTCGCGAAACATCTCGCCGACCTGCTGCTGGAACGCAGCGGGTCCCGGCGCTTCGACACCGGCGACGACGCCGGCGCAACAGATCTGCTGCGAGCGGGCGAGAACCGCGTTCAGGAAGGCGCCTCCGGCGTTTGTATTGATCTCGATGAGCTTGGGGCCGGACGGCGTGACGTGGAAGTCATACCCCATGAAGACGCCATGAGGACCGGGATCCCGACGTGCGAGCGGGGGCGTCCATGCGGCCGCCGCCTCGCGATAGCCGGGTAGCATTACAGCCGTTTCCGCGGCCGCGACCACGGCCATCATCCGGTCGAGCGTCTCCGCGGGCAGGAAGACGGGGGACCGCGCGAACAGCCAGGGGTGGGTTTCCGCCAGGTCCGCGGCAAATCCGGGGATCCCCGTCTCACGATCAAGCGCGGCCGCGAGGGCCGTCTGATCCACCCCCACGCAGAAGCAGCCGCCGTTCAGCTGGTCTGCGCGTACGGAGCCGGCCGAGGGCGACAGGTCGGACATCAATGAACGGGCCTCCTTGTGGTGGCGAACCGGCGTGAACCGCGCCGGGTCACCGGTCAAGGCCGAGCAGCCGCGACGTGTGGCGGGCGATCACGCGTTCTTCATCTGTGCGGATCATCCGGACGGTGACGGGAGCGCCGACCGGGCTCAGGCGTCCAGAACCGCGACGATTGGCGGCCGGGTCGAGTTCGACCCCCAACCAGGCGAGCCGTGCGCAGGTCTCCGCGCGGATCCGCGGCGAATTCTCGCCGATGCCCGCGGTGAAGACCAGACCGTCGAGACCCTCCAGGCTCCCCGCCAGGGCCGCGACCTCGCGCGCCGCCCGATAGACGAACAGATCGACCGCCTCCCGCGCGGCCGGGCTGTCGCTTTCCAGCAAAACCCGCATGTCGCCACTGAGACCCGAGACGCCCAGCAGGCCGGAGCGCCGATAGAGCAGATCGACCAATCCGGCGGCGTCGAGGCCCCCGGCTTGCTGCAGATAGAGCACCACCCCAGGGTCCAGGCTCCCACAGCGCGTGCCCATGACCAGGCCGTCGAGCGGCGTGGCGCCCATGGTGGTGTCGATGCTCCGGCCGTTCCTCAGCGCGCAAAGGCTCGCGCCCGAACCCAGATGGGCCGCAACCACGCGTCCCTCAGCCATCGACGGATCGAGCATCGCAAGCTGTCCGGCCACAGACTCGTAGGACAGGCCGTGGAAGCCGTAGCGGCGAAGCCCTCTGGCTTCCCAGAGCCGGGGCAGACCCAGCCGATCCGCCACCGGTTCGTGACCGCCATGGAAGGCGGTATCGAACGTCAGGACCTGAGGCAGATCGGGACACGCCTTGCGGAGCGCCCGGACCCCCGCAAGTCCTTGCTGCTGGTGCAGGGGCGCAAGCGGGGCAAGGGCCTCAAGGCTCTCGAGAACCGGTTCGGAGGCGGCGACCGCCTGGCTGAAGTCGGGGCCGCCGTGGACCACGCGATGTCCGACCGCGGCCACGGGCCCGGCCAGTCGCGCCTCCACCCAACGCAACAGATCTGACGTCGCGTCGTCGCCCCCGGCGACCCAGGGCGTTTCGGACAGGACGCCGCCGGCGGCGTCCTGGCTCACGAGCCGTCGACCCGCGCCGTTAGATTCGATCCGGCCCCGCAACACCGGTGCAAGGTGTCCCCGGGCGGCTTCGAACACGCCGAACTTGACCGTGGAGGAGCCGACGTTGAGGGCGAGGACAGGCGGCATCCTGGCGTTGACCTCGGGCTGGCGCACGCCGGGCGTGCTGTTCACGTCCTGACGCAGCCAATCCTCGCCCCTTACGGACCCGACCACGCCGGCCGCCTCACACCGCCCTCTCCCGCGATCCGCCCGCGGCGTAATACTTTGCCGCCGGCGGCGTCAGACAGGCAGCGATGTTCAGTCTCTCCCGAAAGGATTCAGCCCCATGGCTTCGAACCGACCAGGACGCATCCTGAATCTCCTCACCTTCGCAGCCTTCGGCGCAGGGTTGGCCTATCTGCTCATCGGGGAGCATCGTGTTCATCTCCTCGGCTGGCTGCCGTTCCTCCTGATCCTGCTCTGCCCGCTGCTGCACATGACCATGCACGGCGGTCATGGGCGCGGGCATCGTCAGGGACCGCCGGGCCCTTCGGCCGCCGATTCCTCCCATCCGCACCAATCCTGAGCGAGGTTCCCATGCCCGAACCGCAAGCCTACGGCCTCTGGTCCCTGGTCATCCTGAACTCGGTCCTCTTCATCTTTTTCGCCTTCACCTTCTTCAAGCCGAGGACGGGCCGGGACTGGCGCTCGTTCGGCGCCTTCAGCGCCTTCCTGGTGGCGCTCTTCACCGAGATGTACGGCTTTCCGCTCACCCTCTATTTCCTGTCCGGCTGGCTGCAAACGCGCTTCCCCGGCGTCGATTGGTGGTCGCACGACGCCGGCCACCTCCTGGAGACGATGTTCGGCTGGAGGGCGAACCCCCATTTCGGACCCTTCCACATCCTCAGCTTCGCCTTCATCGGCGGCGGCTTCTGGCTCATCTCCGCGGCCTGGCCGGTGCTCTATCGCGCTCAGCAGGAAGGCGCATTGGCCGCCAGCGGACCCTATCGGTCCATCCGCCATCCGCAATACGTCGGCTTCGTCCTGGTGATGTTCGGCTTCCTGTTGCAGTGGCCGACGGTTCTCACCCTGGGCATGTTCCCGGTCCTGGTCTTCATGTACTGGCGGCTGGCAAGGAGCGAGGAACGCGAGACCGAAGCCCGCTTCGGCCCGGAGTACGCAACCTACAGGCGGGCCACGCCGGCCTTCATTCCGCGGCTGCGCTCCCGGGCGGCCCCGGCGCCTTCCCGCCTCTGATATTCCGTTCGGGTCCCGATCTCAAAGCTCCCTACGCCCATTACAGGTCGGCGATTGGCGCCGCCTGCATCCGAAGGGCGCTCACCACACGACCGCAGGATTCGTTTCAGCTTTCGCCGGACGGCCTTGCCTCGCTCACAGAGCCAATACGCGCCGCAAAGGACAATCCCTCGGAATATCGGCTGCAAATATTCTTGATCTGACCGTTTGATCTATCGCAATCCCGGCCGACATTTCCGGACCGATCCTGCCTTCATGTTGAAGAGCGGGACTTGTCAGATGAGCCTGAATTGCGCCTCCATATTGACCGCGCCCGGGACAGCGCGCGCTCCGATCCGCCTTGTCCCGGCGTCGGCCCGTCCCGAGGACATTCACCAGCTCGTGGAACTCCGGCTTCGAAAGGGCCGGGCCGGCCATTTGCGTTTCCTCAGGCGACGCCTCCGGTCCCAGGAAGACGCCGAAGACGTTCTGCAGGAGTTCGCCCTGAAGGCCACCCAGGGTGCAGGACACCTGACCAACCCCGGCAAGATTGATGCATGGCTCGGCATCGCGCTGCGCAACGCCCTGTTCGACCGCTACAGGCGCAATGCGAGCCGTACACGGCTGAATGAGGCCATGCTGTCGGAGTTTCCTGTACCCGCCGCAGATGATGCGCCCGAGGGTCTGGACCGGGCTTTGCAATGCTTGGCGGGAGCACTGGACGACCTGGGGCCGGAGACCGCCCAGCTCCTGCGGCGCGCCGAGCTCCAGGAGACGCCGCTGAAGGTGATCGCCGTCGAGATGCAGCTGACCACCAACAACATCGGTGTTCGGGTCCACCGCGCCCGGGCGGCGCTGCGTGAACGCATGCAGGCGCGTTGCGGCGCCTGCCCGGAGCCCTGCGCCCTCGCGGCGCGGTGGAGGCAAGCCGTCGATACGGCGGGTCAGGCCTCGATCTCGATCATATCGCCATGCGACGCCGCATAGTCGAGCGCATAGGCGAGTTCGCCCGCCGTCTCGGCGTGCACCGTCAACAATGGCTGGCCCGCTGAGACTTCCGTGCCCAGGCGCACCTGCATCTGGACGCCGGCGGCCTTGCGTTCAGGCGCGCCAGCCAGCTTGGCCAGCGTAGCGACCTGGCGGTTGTTGATGAGGATGACGCGGCCGGATCGGGTCGCCTGGATGGGCGCCCGCTGGGCCGCGACGGGCGGTGTGCGCATGCCCCCTTGCGCCTCGCAGATCCGCTCAAATCGCGCCCAGGCGCGACCATCAGCGAGAACAGCCTCGGCCGCTTCGGCGCCCCGACCGGCTTTCGCCACGCCGGCAAGTTCGAGCGCGGCGCCCGCCAGCAGGCAGGCGCGCTGGCGCAGGTCCTGCGGCGCTTCGGGTCGGTTCTGCAGCACCGCCAGGACATCAAGCGCTTCCAGCGCCGGGCCGATGCCGACGCCGACCGGCTGCTCCCCGTCGGTCTGAACGCAGAGGGCCTTCAGGTCGAACCGGGCCGCGATCTCGACGAGCCGTTGCGCCAACTTCGCGGCCGCCTCTCTCGTCCGCACCTTGGCGGTGGCGCCTACGGGAATGTCCAGCACCACATGGGTGGAACCCGCCGCGATCTTCTTGGACAGGACCGAGGCGATCAGCTGGCCTTCGGTGTCGACGTCGAGGACCCGCTCCACGCGGATAAAGATGTCGTCGACCGGGCTGAGCTTCACAGCCCCGCCCCAGACGACGCAGCCGTTCTCGGCTTCCACCACGCGGCGCATGGCGGGCAGATCGAGATCGACCGGCGCCAGGGTCTCCATGGTGTCGGCCGTGCCGGCCGGTGAAGTGATGGCCCGCGAGGAGGTCTTGGGCGTGACCAGGCCGCAGGCGGCGAGGATGGCGACGACGATCGGCGTCGTGCGGTTGCCGGGAAGTCCGCCGATGCAGTGTTTGTCCATGACGATATCCGACGGCCAGCTCAGGCGGTCGCCGACGTCCACCATGGCCCGGGTCAGCGCCCCCGTCTCGGCGTCGTCCATCGGCAGCACCGATGTCGCGGTCAGAAAGGCCGCGAGATGGATCGGCGTGTATCGCCCGGCGGCCACGTCCCTGACGACACCCCGGATCGCGGCCTCATCCAGCCGCGCTCCATAGATCCGGCGGCGAACGCTGGACATGGATTCGATGGCCGGAGCGTGTCGCACGACGACGGGATCGCCCGGCGCCACCGCCAACTGCCGCCAGGCCTCTTCGGAGAGCGCCGCCTCGTCGAGGCCGAGAACGTCGCCGTCCATCTGGTACAGGGTGGCGTAGACCTCCCGGCCGGCGGCCGAAAGCACCACCTGGGCGCGGGACGACAGGCCTTCGGAGCGGCAGACGTGGCAGTCGCGCCGCATCAGCACGATCGACTCGTGCTGGGCGTACAGGCCGAAGCGGCGCGCCTTGAGGGGCGCCGCCGCATGGGGTGCAGTCTTGACCACTTTGCTCACAGCTCGTGCCGCTCCATCATCTGCGGGATGACGCAGTCCCATCCGAGCCGGTCCTGAATCCGGACCCGCAGGGCGTCCGCCGCATGGGGCTCGCCGTGAACGATGAAGGTCTTGCGCGGCGGTCGCTTGAGGCCGGAAAGCCAGCGCAGGATTTCCTCGTAGTCGGCGTGGGCCGAGAGCATCGGCAGGTTGGCCACCTCCGCTTTGACCTGAACCCACTGACCGTGGATCTTCACCTCCTTGGCGCCCTCGACCATCGAACGCCCGCGGGTTCCCGCCGCCTGGAAGCCTGAAAACAGGATGGTGTTGCGCCGGTCCGGGCCGAAGGCCTTGATATGGTGGAGCACCCGCCCGCCGGTGGCCATGCCGCTGGCCGAAAGGATGACCTTGGGCATGGGGCTGGCGGTGAGTTTCTTGGAGGCGTCCACATCGCGCACATAGGTGGCGATGCCGCAGGCGGCGTCGCACACGTCGGCCGGCATGCGGTGGTCCTCCAGGTGCGCGCACAGGAGGTCGGTGGCGTTGATCGCCATGGGGCTGTCCATATAGATCGGCGTCAGGCCGATCCGCCCCGCCTGCTTCAGCCGCCAGATGTGGTACAGCAGCGACTGGGCCCGGCCGACGGCGAAGGTGGGAATGACCACGGTCCCGCCGCGCGCGGTGGTGCGTTCGATGACCTCGCCGAGGGCTTCCGTGGGGTCCTGGGGGTCGTGGCGCCGGTCGCCATAGGTCGATTCCACGACCACATAGTCGGCCTCCGCCACCGGCTCGGGATCGACCATGGTGGCGTCGCCGTAGCGGCCGAGATCGCCGGAAAACAGGATCTTCGTCCCGTTCCAGGTCACCTCGGCGGTGGCCGCGCCGAGGATGTGCCCGGCGCGCCGCAGCGTCAGGCTGGCTCCGCCCGGCAGCTGGACCGACGTGTGGAACGCGATCGGGGTAAAGCGCTCCACCGCGCGTTCGGCGTCGTGCACGCCATAGAGCGGCAAGGCCGGCTTGTGTTTGCCGTAGCCGTAGCGGTTGGCCTGTTCGGCGTCCTTCTCCTGGATATGGCCGCTGTCGCGCAGGATGATCTCCGCGACATCCCGCGTCGCGGCGCTGGCCAGGATGGGCCCGCGAAAACCGTCCTTCACCAGTTTCGGCAGGTAGCCGGAGTGGTCCAGGTGGGCGTGGGTCAGGACCACCGCGTCGATGCTTGAGGGCTCGACCTGGAGGGGGGCCCAGTTCTGTTCGCGCAGGGTCTTGAGGCCCTGGAAAAGGCCGCAGTCGATCAGGATGCGGCGGCCATCGGCCTCCAGCAGGTGTTTTGATCCGGTGACGGTGCCGGCGCCGCCGAGGCTGGTGAGACTGATCACGATGGAGATCCTTCCGGGGGTGAGATTTGCAGGATGCGGGGGTGTGCTTCGCCGCGGACGGCGGCCATCTCCCCGGGTGTCAGGACGTCGGCCGCGTCGGCGCCGAGGAGGTCCGCACAGGCGACCGCGGCGTGAGCCCAGGTGCAGCGGTTGGCGAACAGCATGCCGGGGGTGTCGAGCGTCCCGCCACGGCTGAGGTAGCCGAGCGCCCGGGTGCGCTCGGGCCCTCCGTCGAGGCGGCGCAGCAGTCCGAGCATCGGCTCCGGGCGGGTGTGGGTGAGGATCAGACGGGGCAGGCGTTGGGGAAAGAGCGCTTCCAGCGCCTCGGCCGAGACCACGTGCGCCGCCTCGATCTCGTCCCTCGGGGCCCGGAATCGTCCCGGTTCGAGCAGAGCCGTGACACAGGCGCGGCGGCCATGATGCGTGAGTCGCGCAGCCGCCGCCAGCGCCTCCCGCGCCTGATAGGCGCCGACCGCAACGATCTGGATCTCGGCCCTGTCCAGGTCCCCGCCGATGAGCGCCGCGCCGCGCTCCCAAAGATCCTGGGCCGCGGCCCCGTCGAGCACCTGCGGCAGCGTCCGTTTGGGCGTGATCAGGCACGCGACCTCTCCGCGCCGGCCGTAGACCCCGCGGAGCGCGGCGACGGCGCTGTTGGCGTCCACCGGGAACAGCACCCGGGCGGTGTCCGACATCTCCCCGAGCAGGGCCTCGGCGAGCGTGGGATCCTGGTGCGACTGTTCGTTCTTGCCGTTCTCCCAGGTGTGGGATGTGGCCAGCAACGGGACGGCGAGCCATCCCGGGACCTGGCCGCTCTCGCGCTGATGGCGCGCGAAAATCACCTCCTGGCGCAGGAGACCCAGCATCTTCACCGCAAACGCTTCGTAGCTGACGATGAGATTGAGCCCGCCCTTGTTGCCCAGCGCGGCGCCGGCCACCGCCTCTTCATTGAGGGCGGTGATCACCGCCCCGTCGATCGCCTCGGGAACGCCGGGTTCCGGTCGGTTCACCCGGTGGCCAAGCCGGTCGAGCGTACGCCCCATGCCATTGCTGCGAAGCTCGTCGGGATTGCCGAGGCGGACGCGCAAGCCCGGGTTGGCGTCGACGAATTCCACGAACCAGGCGTCGATCGCCTCCATCGGGGACCTCGCCGTGTCCGACCAGTCCGGAATGGGCCGCACGGGCGGCGGCGGCGCGCGCCGCGCGGCCGGATGGCGGCTTTCCAAAGGCCGGCGCTGCAGGTCGTGGGTCGTGAGAACCCCCAGGGCGGCGTCGAGCTCGCTTCCCTGTACGAACAGCGCCGCCGCCGCGGCGTTGAACGCCGCCCGCGCCTGCTCGTCCGTTCGAGGATCGCCGTCCAGTGGCAGATTGTGGGCGCGGTTCGTCCCGGCGCCTGGAAAGCCGAACCCCTTGACCGCCCGGGCGATCACATAGGGCAATGGCGCCGGATAGGCCCGGTCGGGCTCCGCTGTGAAGCGCTTCAATCGCTCCTCGGAGTCGAGAATGGCCCACGCCACGGCGGCTGGATCGTGACCGTCGATCTGGATCGGGTCGAAACCGTTCAGGCGCAGGTGTCGTTCGAGCCAGCCCGCGCCGCCGTCCTGGGCGATCTCCGTGCGCTCCTCTATGCGCCGCCCGTTGAGGATCATGAGGGGCGTCACCAGGCCGCTGTCCTCCGCCCGCCACCAGCGCGGGGACCAGTCGGAGCCACGCTGCTCCTCGAAGGCGCCGTCGCTCAGGAAGGCGACCAGACTCTCGCCGGCCAGCGGCATATGGACATATTCGAGCTCGGCGAACCCGAGATAGCCGCCCTCCGAGACGGCCCCGGCCGTGTCCGGCCCGGCATGGCTGCCAAGCGGCGCGGCGGGCCGGCCGTCGGCGCCAATGGCGTAGCTGTAGAAGTCCGAAACGAGCTGGGACAGGCCGGCGTCCGAGCGGCTGTACCGACCCTTTTGCCGGGCAGAGACATCGCCGGTCAGCGCGTTGACCGCCTCGATCGCAGCCACGCAGTGCCCCTGGCCCATGATCCAGGACCGCGTGACGCCGGACAGGGCGTTCGCCAGCAAATAGCCGACGAAGGCCGGGACCATGTTCAGCGAGCCGCCGGTATGGCCCTCCGGCAAGTCCTTGAAGGCTTCCGTCGGCAAGGGCGCTCCGGACAGATCCACCCGGCGTACATAGGTCATGTGCGCCACCAGCCACATGCCGGCGCTCGCCAGCCGATCGGCGGCGGCCACCAGACGGTAGACCGACTCCTCGTCCGGCCAGACGCCTCGGCGCACGAGACGCTGCGCCATGTCCTCGATCCGCGTGACGGTGTCGGCTTGCCGGACCAGAGGCCCATAGCCGGGTTTCCACGTTTCAGCCCAGGTGATCGACACGATAGCGCCTTGCCACGAACAGACGGGCGCCGTGCCCGCTCCGGAGATATGACGCCCGCCCCCCGGAACGCTTACATCTGGCGGATAGACGGCCGACAGGATCACCGGCTCCAGGACCGGCGCCTGCCGCCTGAGTGACCGACCCCGGTCCTGACATCCCGGTTTTCATCGCCCACGCCCGGCGCGCCGCGACAGCTCATGCGCCTGGGTCCATGCGCCTCGCGTCGGCCCGGGACAGCGCAAGGGCCACCACCCACGGCAGGGTGAAGGCCAACAGCAGCCATTTGAAATCGGAGTCGATGGCGAAGTTGGCGACCGCCATGCCGCCGATCGATACCAGCCCCGAGACGGCCGCGACCATCGTCGCCCCGGGCCGGGCGGACCGGAAAGTCGTCATCGCGACATGGACGGTCAGCAGACCGGTGGCGAGCATATAGCCCCCGAGCACGCCGAAGACGCGCCGGAGCCACGGGGCCAGCCGGGGCAGGATGTCCTGGATCTGCGCCACGGTGGACCCCATGTATCTGGCGTCTTCAGGCAGCAGCGCCGGTCGCAGGAAGACGAACCAGAGTCCCATGCCGATGAGGATCATTCCCCCCAGGGCGAGCGCACCCGTCGCGAGCGTGCGCAACGTCATCCCGGTCACGGAAGCCGTTCGTCCCGGTGATCGGGCGAGGCTTGACGGTCACCCAGCTCGATCAGATCCGTCTGACCAAAGGATCGGCTGTAGTCCAGAAGCGAGACGATGGTGGGGCGCAGGCGAACGACCGCCACACCCTCCAACACCCCAGCCGGCGCGGGAGGCCCCGGTCGGGGAAACTTCTTCAGAACCAGTCCAGCCACGTTCAACAGCTCCCCGGGGTCCGTAACCCGCTGCGCCACCGCCGCGAGCGAGATCGCCTGGATGGGTTTCGACGGCCCATGCTCCGGGGTGACGGTCGCGGACACCCGGGAGTCCCGGGCGATGTTTTCCAGCTTCTGCGAGTGAAAAGTCGTCCCGAAATAGAGGTCGAGGTCGTCGTTCACGAAACTCACGACCGTCGCCTGCGGCCAGCCGTCCTCACGGACCGTCGCCACGGTCAGGGTGTCTGCCCGGCTGAGAATGGAGAGGATCAACTCCCTCTGTTCAAGGTCCAACTCAAATCCTCCAGATTGCAAGGGGCGTCGGACCGCGAAGGCAGAGGGTGTCGGGACACCGCCGCACCGCCCTCAAGAGTTCAACCGGGATGGCGCTCAAGCCAGGATTCGAGTTCCGCGATTTCCCGTGTCTGCGCGTCAATGACCGCCTGAGCCATGCGGCGGGCTTCAGCATCGGTGGCATCACTTCCCAGCAGAGCCTGCGACATCGCGATGGCCCCCCGGTGGTGGGCGATCATCTTGCGGGCCCACGTGCGCTGTGTGTTCACGTCGGTCGCCATCATCATGGCGCGGTGCATGCCCATCTCGGCCTCGGAGAAGACGGTCCGAGGCATGTTCATCCCCGGCGGCATCGCATGATCCTGGCCCATCATGCCGCTGCTCGAGGCTGACTGTGGCATGCTCATGCCGGCCATCGGCCGATCCGGCATCGCCATACCGGAGTCCGACGCGGTGGCGGCGCACCCGGCGACGGCGAGCAAGAAAAGCGTCGACAAGGCAATGGCGGTCCGCCTGACGGGCCGTTCTGTGAAGGTGAACATGGCGGTGGATCCTTTGGATCGAGCCACCAGCCAACCGGACGTGACGACCGGACCGCGGCGACTGCCATTTCAACGAACACCGGCGCCGTTGGTTCAGTTCGCCAGGCGAGGTGCGCCTGAACTGTCAGCCGGCCGGCGCTGGCCGAGCATCCGGGGCAAGCCGAGGCTGAGCACAACGCCCAAACCGGTCACCGCGGCCATGATGAGGAATGACGCGTCGGGCAACCAGGCGACATCGTACAACAACCCTCCCGCCGCCGAACCGACGGCCGCCCCCAGGCTTGCAGCGGCTGTCTGCTTGCCGAGTTGCGCCCCTTGAGCCTCGCCGGCCTTGCTGGAGGTCCAGTAGGTCAGGATCGGCGCCAGAATGCCGGCGCTGGCCGCCACCGCGCCGATCACCGCGAGCATCAGGTTGAAATCGGTGGCGCGCGGCAGCAGAAACAGCCCGATCCCCAGGACAGCCAGCGCCGGCGCGATCAGCCAGCGGGTCGTCGAGGGTTTGACCCAGGGCGAAAACACCAGGGCCTGCACCACGAGCATGACCAGGCTGCACTCCGTGAACATCAGGGCGATCTGGGTGGGGGTCATGCCCAGTTCCTGTTTCCCGCGCAGCGCCAGCCCGACCTCGAATACACCGACTCCGGCGGCGACGATGAACCCGAGGATCAGGAGATTGGGGATCAGCCATCGGCTTGTCGGCGATACGGTGGGATCCGGACTGGCGAGCCGACCCTGGCGCCGGGTTCGCGGCAGGGCGAAGACGGCGGCGCCGGCGATGGCAAACGCCAGAACGGCCGTCGCGGCCAGCGGAAACGTCAACGACGCCATCGGATCGGCGGTCGCGACCATGTCGGCGCCGGCGCGAGCGATGAAGACGCCCAGCATGGGTCCCAGTAGAAATCCCGAAATCCCCGCCAGGCTGACGAAGGTCAGGCGGCGCGCCCTCGCCTCTTCGGTCGCCGCCAGATCTCCGATGGCGGCCAGCGCCACCGGCGTGACGGCTGCGGCGAACAGGCCGCTCAGGACACGCTCCGCGTAGACGGCGACGAGGCTCTCGACGAAGGCGAAGACCAGCATGGTGGCGCCGAAGCCGATCAGGCCGATCAGCAGGACGACACGGCGTCCATACCTGTCGGACAGGCGTCCCCACATGGGCGCAAAGAGAAACAGCGACAGCATGTACAGGCCGGTCAGCAAGCCTGTCGCCCGGGAGATTTGTCCTGCCTCAGCCCCCCCGCCAAGCAGGCGTTCAATCAGGAAGGGCAGCAGGGGCAGGACGACTCCGAAGCCCATCGACACCGTGAAGGCTGACGCCATCAACACGGCCATCGCCGCGAGAGAGAGGTTTGATTGAGCGCGGCGTTTCACGCCGCCGCCTCCCCGGGAGACGCTGCCGGGTTGGACGCCTCGCCCGGGCGGCGGATGCCGGTCAGCCTGGTCCGCTTCAGCATCAGGGCGTTGATCGCCACCAGGGCCGAGCTGCCGGACATGGCGATGGCGGCGATGCTCGGCCCGAGCAGGAACGGATAGAACACGCCGGCCGCCAGCGGGAAGGCGATGACATTATAACCGACCGCCCACCACAGGTTCTGGTGCATCTTCCTGAGCGTGGCCCGCGACAGTTCGATGGCGCCCACGACGTCGAACGGATCACTCCTCATCAGCACGATGTCGGCGCTTTCCATGGCCACGTCTGTACCGGCGCCGATCGCGAAGCCGACATCGGCCTGGGTCAGGGCGGGCGCGTCGTTGACGCCGTCGCCGACCATGCCGACCTTCTTGCCCTGGGCCTGGAGTTCCTTGACCTTGCTCGCCTTGTCGCCGGGCAGGACGTCAGCGAACACGCGGTCGATGCCCAGACCCTTGGCGATCCGTTCGGCCGTACCCTGGTTGTCCCCGGTCAGCATGATGACCTCGACGCCCCGGGCGCGCAGGGCCTTGACCGCTTCGATCGCCGTCGGCCTCACCGCGTCGGCAATGGCGATCAGACCCACCAGCTTGCCGCCCACGGCCAGGTGAACGACGGTCCGGCCGGCGCCCTGCAGCGCTTCGGACTTGCCGCCGAGCTCGCCCAGGCCGATCTTGTTCTCCGTCATCAGCCGCTTGTTGCCCAGCAGCACGGTCTTGCCGCCGATCCTGGCGCGAGCGCCCTTGCCATCGATATTGGTGAAGCCCGTCGCCTTGGGCGCCTTGACCTTGGCCGCCCGGCGCAGGATGGCCTGGGCCAGGGGATGATCCGATCCGGCCTCCACGGCCGCGGCCGTGGCCAGCAACTGATGCTCTGTGGCGCCGTCCGCCGTCACCAGATCGACCACCTCGGGCTGGCCCATCGTCAGCGTTCCTGTCTTGTCGAAGATGATGACGTCCAGCTTGGTCGCGTCCTCAAGCGCCGACGCGTTCTTGAACAGGATGCCGTTCATGGCGCCGAGCCCGGTTCCGACCATGATCGCCATCGGGGTCGCCAGGCCCAGCGCATCGGGACAGGCGATGACGAAGACGGTTATCGTCAGGCTGACGGCGAACAGCAGGGGCTGGCCGATGACCCAGAACCAGACCACGAAGGTCAGCAGCCCGACGAGTATCGCGGCCCAGACCAGCCATTGCGCTGCGCGATCCGCCAGCAGTTGCGACGGCGCCTTTGAGTTCTGGGCTTCCTGGACCAGCTTGACGATCTGGGCGAGCGCGGTGTCCGCGCCGACCTTGGTGGCGCTGTACTGAAACGTGCCGCTCTTGTTGATCGTCGCGCCGATGACGGTGTCGCCGACCTTCTTTTCCACCGGCATCGACTCGCCGGTCAGCATCGATTCATCGACGAGCGAGGCCCCTTCGAGCACGGTTCCGTCGACCGGGATTTTGTTGCCGGGGCGGATCACGACCGTATCGCCGGAGACGACCTCGGCGGTCGGCAGCTCCAGTTCCTTGCCGTCGCGCAGGACGGTGGCCATGGGTGGGGTCAGATCCATCAGGGCGCGGATGGCCTCAGACGCGCCTGCCCTGGCGCGCATCTCAAGCCAGTGACCCAGCAGGATGAAGACCAGCAGGATGGACGATGCTTCGTAGAACTGCTGGCCGCCGTAGATGAAGGTCGATCCGACGCTGAAGAAATAGCCCGTGCCCACACTTAGGACGACGAGCACCGCCATGTTGGCGACGCCGCTCCGAAGCGAGCGCCAGGCCGCGACGACGAACGGCCAGACCGGATAGAGGATCGCGCCGCTGGCCAGAATGAACAGGACGAGGTCCAGCCTCAGACCGAACGGGGGCGGAACCCGGATAAAGTCCATGCCCATCGGCGAGAAGGCGAAGATGGGCAGGCTGAAGCCCAGAGCGATCCAGAAGCGGTTGCGCATGTCGCGCACCATCGACTGCATGTCCTTGCCGGATCCATGGCCCATTTCATGGGCCATGGCGTCCTTCTGCGCCTTGCCGTGCGCCGGGTCTTTCCCCTTCTTCGCGACGGGCTTCACCTCGGCGGATGCGCTCCCGGAATGCCCTCGATGCGCTGCGGCGGCTGCGGATCCGCCCGGCTCCGGGGCGCCTTTGGCCGGCGCCGGGTGGTCCTGGCAAACATGTTTGGGCAGGGCCTCGCCGGCGCAGTGAAAGCCGCAGGCCTCGATGGCCGCCCTGATATCGGACAGGCTGGTCCTGGCCGCGTCATAGGCGACCGTCGTGGAGCCGGACACCGGGTTCACCGACACGCGGCCGACGCCGTCGATGCGGCGCAGTTGTCGCTCTATCCCGCGCGCGCCAAGGACGGAGAACAGATTGCCGACGTCGAGTGTGCGGGTGGTCATGGCTGCTTTCTGACTGGTGACGGGACGTCCGAAGGACACCCCGCTCGATTGTCTTCGCCCTCTCTGACGGCGACGACCCGGCTCTCGTTACAAATCCACCTCGGGCAGCGGCGTCTCCGACGTCCAGACCCGCTTCCCGGCGAACAGGTCGTTGTCGATCCCCATGGCCAGATCCGTCGCGGCGATCGACCGGCGGCCCGACGTCTCGCGTCCGTCGAGCGCCCTTATGGCGTCGATGGTTTCCGGCACGACGATCGCCTGATTGTCGACCATATAGGCGTAGAAGAGTTCATCGCCCTGCACCGTGAGCATGTCGGCCCAGAGCGCCACCTCATGGAGGTCGCTGCGGGATCGGCCCCGATCCGCCATCAGCTCCTTGACGGCATTGAGGGCGTCCAGACCATACTCGTCCTTCATCAGCAGGATGCGTGACGAGGATCGGAAGGCGTCGAGCACCTCCTCCTTGGCCGCCGGTCGGGTCATCTGGACCGACCAGTAGTGCAGGTGGGCGATGGTCTCCGGCACCTTGACCGCCATGGTCACCACATCGAGGTCCGGATCGACGGTTTGGGCGTCGGGACCCTGGTGACTGGGGATTTCGGGCTCCGGAACGAGGGTATTCATGATGCCGCCCAGGTGGCTTTCCCACGGATCAGTCGCGCGTCGAAGCAGGACGCCGCGGGCCCGGAGGAGCAATCCCGCGCGCTTGAGGGCACCCAGCGTCCGCACCGTCGCTGTGGTGTTGCAGGAGACCACCCGGGTCGACTGGCGCCCGACCGCCGTCTCGAAATTGGCCTCCGCGACGAAGGAATGGCCGGTGACCGCGTGCTTCTCTCCCCCCTGAAGGATGAACTTCAGGCCCCGGGCTCGGTAGAGGGGAACGTTGTCCGCCGCCACGTGCTTGGGCGTGCAGTCAATGATGACATCGACCTCGTCCAACAGATCGTCCAGGCGGCCGGCAGTCGGCGCGCCCGCCACGTGGAGCTCATCCAGCGCCTGGGCTGTGGCGGCGAACAGCGGCACGCCCGAATCCTGAAGGACACGGGTGCGCCAGTCGGTCGTGACGTCTGCGACCCCCACCAGGGTCATGTCCTTCTGGGCCCGGACCGCATCGGCGACCCGTTTGCCGATTACGCCGTATCCATTCACGGCGACCCGGGTTGGTCTGGTCATGGCAACACCTCTCCAGTTCGATCACAAAACAGGCGACGAACCGGCCGCGCATTGATGCACATCAAGGCGTAGCCGCGCCAGCGCATGAAAGTCTGGAACGATGTCGGATGGGACGGGATGTCGGACGCATATGATCGAAGACACCACATCGTGGCTAGAGATCTGCGGATTCTGACTGCGGTCATCTTAAGTCGCAATTCAGCGCTCAAGTTCGCAAAATCTTTCCGGAGCGCCTCCCTTGGGGGCGCTATAGTGTATACTACATATTTGCGAAACACGTCGAATTCGATGACGCTTACTCGGATCTGTTCAAGTGCCCTCATGGATCGACTTGCTTCAAGGTGGCGCTGGATGGGGCAGTATTGGTTTTTTGGCCAGTTGATTTGGAGGTGTGGAATTGCTCCGCATCAAACATATAGTCTCGTGTAAGGGGAGCGGCGGACACTCGCCGCGCCAACTGAATCTGGAACACCATTAGGCCACCGACGCGGAACCCAGCTTCGCAGACGGCGAGATAATATTCCCACATCCGGCAAAACCGCTCGTCATAGAGGGCGGCGGCTTGTGCGCGCCGGGCCTGGAAGCGTTCAGACCAGCGCTGCAGGGTCTCGGCATAATGCAGCCGCAGAATCTCCACGTCAGTCACCCACAGATCGCTCTTCTCAACACTGGCCAATACCTCAGACAGCGATGGGCAATAGCCGCCCGGGAAAATGTACTTGTCGAGCCAGGGGTCGGCGTCGCCCGGTGGATTGCGGTGGCCGATCGCGTGGATCACGGCCAAGCCATCCGGCGCGAGCCGGCAACGGATCACGTCGAAAAATTCGCTGAAATGCGGTTCCCCGACATGTTCGAACATGCCGACGGAGACAATTCGATCAAAAGTGCCTGACGAATGTCGATAATCTTGCAGATGAAATCGCACGCGATCATCCATTCCCTCGTCGTGTACGCGCTCTTGCGCAACAGCCAGTTGCTCCTGCGACAGGGTGAGTCCATCGACCTCGACCCCATGACGCCGCGCAAGGTCGAGCGCGAGCCCTCCCCATCCCGAACCGATGTCGAGAACGCGAGCACCAGGTTCGAGGCAGAGCTTCGCAGCGATGTGCCGCTTCTTCTTGAACTGCGCCTCGTCGAGGGTTTCATCGCCAGTCTGGAAATAGGCGCAGGAATACTGAAGGTCGTCGTCGAGGAAGAGTTTGTAGAGCTCTTTCGACAGGTCGTAGTGATGAGCGACATTGACGCGCGCGCGCTCGACCGGATTGCGGCGCTGAAGCTTCTGGACCGGCGCGGCGAAAGCGCGAACCGTCTGAGCCTCCTTGGTCAATGTCTCGGCCGCGGCGACCGCGATAAGGAGAAAGTCGCGCAACGTGCCTTCCTGCACGAGGAGGCCGCCGTCCATATAGGCTTCGCCCGCCCGAAGACTGGGGCTGGCGAGCAATCGGGCCGGTTCGTGGGGATTGGTCAGCCGCACGGTCACGAACGGTGCCTCGCCCGTCCCGAAGACATGGCGCCCCTCCCAGGGATCGACGACGACGAGCGTACCGTATTGAACCGCCCGTTCCAGCACCTGGGCCAGCACAGTGAAGGCAGCCCGATCTGGCAAGACAGCGCGCAGGGCTCTTTTCAGCATCAGGTGGTCTCTCCTTGACTGTCGGATCGGCGACGGGATTTCACTAATCAGACGGCGGAATCACCGGTGCATTACAGTCGCGGTAAGCAAAAATCGTTGGAGCGAAATCGCGGGGCGAGTCACAAACGGTCCTGGGCATTCAAGCGGCCTGGGCCATTTCGCAACCTACGATGCCGTGGACTTTTCGGCTCTCAATTGTTGGCTGTCCGACAGGAACACCCCGTCCTCTTTTTGAAGAGGATTCGCCGACCGTATTCGAACAGCTTGTAAACGATCAGTCCTTTGGGAACCTGACCTGCCCCTGAGAACGTCCTCCACTCGGCGCTAGAGGCCGGGGAGCAGATGATCCACCCCGACCTCGAGCACTCGGAGCTCGGATGATTGACCTCGACGGCCTACGCCAGAACGCTAACCGAGCGCTCCTCGAAGGTTCAATGCGATCGGCATTGGCGCGGCAGTTCAAATGTACCGAGGATCAAGCAGGCAGACGACTGAAAGCTGCTGCAACAGTCAGTTATAGGATTCGCCGCATCAACACGTTGGCTCGCTAAGAGACACCAAACGAGCAGGATTAAGGTGGCTCCGGGCTCGACGGGCAGCCCGAGCATGCCTGCCTCAACAGAAGGCCTCCACTCCAGCCGACGACCGAGTGTAAGCCTGCCGGTTCGCAGGCGTCTTACCCTTCAGGCAGCGCGCTGGTGCCAGCCAAATGACCGATTGGGGCCCATTGCCATGAGTACGAAGACGAAGACGAAGACGAAGACGGAAGTATCGGAAAAATCCACCTACAAGGCAGACCTAAAGGCGGCTCAAATTCAGCTGACCCGCCTGCAGAACCAGATCATCCGGGACGGCCTGAAGGTGCTGGTAGTGCTGGAAGGCCGGGACGCCTCAGGAAAGGATGGGGCGATCAAACGGATCATCCGCCATCTCAGCCCTCGCGAAACCCGGGTGGTTGCGCTCGATCCCCCTTCTGATCGTGAGCGGCGCGCCTGGTATTTCCAGAGATATGTGGCGCACCTGCCAGTGTCGGGCGAGATGGCCCTGTTCAACCGCAGTTGGTACAACCGCGCCGGCGTCGAACACGTCATGGGTTTTTGCACCGACGAGGAATACGAAGAATTCCTGATCACCACACCGTTGTTCGAGAACCTCCTCGACCATTGCGGCGTCAAACTCATCAAATACTATCTGGACGTCTCCAAGGATGAAGAACGCCAACGCCTACGCGCGCGGGCGGAGGATCCCTTGAGCCAGTGGAAGAAGAGCGACATTGATCGTGTCGCGATCAAGCGATGGGACGACTACACCGCCGCGCGCGACGTCATGCTGGCCCGCACCAATTCGCTTATCTCGCCCTGGACCATCGTCAGGGCCGATGACAAGCGCGCCGTACGGGTGGCGCTCATTCGCGACTTGGTCTCGCGCTTCGAGTTCGAGGGAAAGGACAGCCCGCCGGCCGATCCTATGGTCATCTCGAACTATCACGACCCCGACGGGCTGGCCAAGTAAGACGGCGCTCGTGCCATCCTGTGCTCTAAAGCCAGCCGAGTCGCTGGCGCTGTCCAGTTCGCTCGCGCGCCCCGTGCGGCTCGGCGCGGACCGATATCTTTGGCCCCTCGCGCTACTTCGGCCGACCCAAATGACTGTCGGCTGGCGCGAAGTTGCGGAAAAACGCCGACGAGGCCTCGGAACCGCGGCAAGGAGCGCCCCGGCAGTGATCGGCCCAAAGGGCAGCGCCTATGTCCTAGACTGTCACCATAGCTTGTGCGCCCGACAACAGCAGGGCGAAACGGTCGCAGAGGTTCATATTGTTGAGGACCTGCAGCACCTGCCTCACGCTGCTTTTTGGCGACGGATGGATCACCTTGGTTGGTGCCGACCTTATGATGCCAACGGCCAACGGCGCGCTTTCCGCCACATGCCAGAACGCTTGGTGGAGCTTGGTGATGATCCTTTTCGAAGCCTGGCCAGCGCCCTCCGCCACCAGGGTGGATTTAGCAAGTCCGCAGGCCTCTTTAGCGAGTTCCGCTGGGCCGATCACCTTCGAACGCACATTGCTCAGGCGCTAGTGGAGCGAGATTTCGAGACGGCAGTTGAGACCGCGCTGCAACTTGCTCGCCGCCCGGAAGCCGCTGGCCTTCCTGGTTCCTTTGGGTAGACAAAAGGATCGAAGATTTTTCCATTGAGGAGGTTTGTCCCTTTCGCGAGAAAGGGCGCACCAGTAAGCTTGGCAGTGCGTCAGTGTTCAGGTGGTGCGAGAATTGTTGAAGACAATGCCGAGTGACGAGTCAGATTTTTCGTTGGATGACGCCAAAGATGTGGCCAATGTCACCGACGCCGCTGTGCGACAAGAATTGGTCGAATGCCATCGCGCTTTTCTGATGTTCCTGCGCCGGCGCGTCAGCAATCAAGCGGACGCCGAGGAAGTTCTGCAGGACTTCATGGAACGTGCGCTGAGGCGCGCCGGCGACCTGCGAGACATCCAGTCCTTGCGTGGCTGGTTGAGCCGGGTTCTAGCCACCACGCTCATTGACCATTATCGTCGGACGTCGCGCCGCAAAGAAACGCTCCGCGAACCCAGTGAGATGGAAGATTTTGTCGGCGAACCCGACGACGAAATTGACGCGGCCGTTTGCCACTGTCTCTATCGACTCCTGCCGACGATCAAGGCGGATTATAGCGACCTTATTTGGCGCATCGATCTGCTTGGTGAGCCGCGCGATCAGGTCGCCGTGAGCGTTGGACTCAACTTGAACAACGTCAATGTCAAACTCCACCGCGCCCGCCGGGCGCTCAAGACTCGCCTGGAGGATGTCTGCCTGACCTGTCCGGAGCACGGTTACCTAGACTGTCAGTGTGACACGGGTCAGCACATCCACGACATCCGCCAAGGAAATAGCCGGGTCGAGAAGATTAGTCAGTCATGAAAGACCCTACACCGCGCTAATCATTCAACAACCGCTTCCCCACGCATATACCGCACCGGTCGGGAAACTTCAACGGCTCGATCTGTTGGTCATGTGGCACGGAATCGGGAACCTATGACCTGAACGATTCTGATGGCTCTGCCAGCCCAAGCTTTATCTGCCCGGTAAGCCGTTCCGCGTCAGGCTCATGGCATGGCAAAATCGACCAACCCGTTCCGCTGGTTTGACAGTTCGCCCGAGGTGATCCGCCTCGTGATGCTGATGTAGGTTCTTTAATTGAGGCAAGCAGTTTCTGGATCGGCTTAGTCGTCCCTGGAGGTCCCGTCAGCCCAAACTTTAGTCGCTCGGTAAGCCGTTCCGCGACAGGCTCAACGCCCTGAACGTGTTGGTGATGGACAGCCCCCGGCGGCGCAACCTGGCGGCTGAAGGGATAAAAGATCATTTGCACCGGCACTGCGGCATGCGGCCGCAGTGCCGGCTATCCTTGGGGGCAGACGGCCGGCGGTGCGTAGAACCTAGAGAAAACTGATCGGTCGAGACCGTGCCCGATGGCATGGCCATCCGGCGGTGATCATTGGAGACACCTCATGACCAGAACCCGAATTTCGTCGCTCGCCATCGCCGGTCTGCTGGCTGCGCTGGCGTCCGGTCCCGTCGCCGCCCAGACCGCGCCTCCGGCGGCCAACGCCCACGCCGCCCACGCCGCAGCAGCCCAGGCGGCACCTGAAGCGCCGGCGACGAACATGTCGGCCTGTCACAGCATGGCCGGCGTGGATCATTCGTCCATGACGAGCGAGCAACGGGCCGCGATGATGGAACGACATCGGACCATGATGGCCACCCATGGCGCGGCCTCGGCCGATGGAGCCGGTATGGCAGGCATGGCGGGTATGGATCATTCGTCCATGACCCCCGAGCAGCGGGCCGCGATGATGGAACGACGTCAGACCATGATGGCCGGCATGGACCATTCCAACATGTCGAGCGAAGAGCGTGCGGCGATGAAGGCGAAGCACGAGGCCATGATGGCGGCCTGTGCCGGCGGTTTGGCGGGTATGGACCACGGTGCGAACGACCCGGCCCCAGCCGCCGCGGCTGAACCGGCCCACCAGCACTGAGGCCAGCGCCCGCCGCCGGCCTTCGGGTTAGCGGCGGGTCCGTTTTCTGCTCTAGCGCGCGCTCATCAGTTCGTCAGCGATTGCCGCGGTCGGCCCTGTCAGCCCAAACTTTATCCGCCCGGTAAGACGGCTCGCGCCAGGCTCATGGCATGGCCAAATCGACCAACCCGTTCCGCTGGTTTGACAGTTCGCCCGAGGTGATCCGCCTCATAGTGCTGATGTACGTGAAGTACCCGCTGTCGCTGCGAAACGTGGATCGCGAGGACGAGGTGCTGGAATCCTTTGTCACGCGGACCAGAGACAAACCCGCAGCGCTGAAATTCATCAAGAAAGCCATGAAGCGTCACGGCCGACCCAAGGTCGTCGTCACCGACAGGCTCCGCTCATACAAGGTCGCGATGAAGCAGCTGGGGAACGCTGAAAAGCAGGTGCTCGGCCGTTGGCTCTGCAACAGGGCAGAGAACTCACATCTGCCGTTTCGACGACGAGAACGGGCCATGCTCCGCTTCCGGCGGATGAAGACGCTGCAAAGTTCAGCTCCGTCCACGACGCCTTCTACAACCACTTCAACCAGGACCGCCACCTCATCAGCCGAGACGATTTCAAAGCCCGAAGCACGGCCACCTTTGCCGAATGGAACACGCTCGCCGCCTGACGATGAGCTCCCTGCCCTAGTTGTGCCCGGTGGAGACAAGTTAGCGTTGAACTGACAGCGCCCACGAGTGCGCCAGTCCGTCGCGACGTCAGCGCCCCCCACCAGGGTCCTGTCCTTCTGGGCCCGGACCGCATCAGTGACCCGTTTGCCGATGACGCCGTATCCTTTCACGGCAACCCGGGTTGGTCTGATCATAGCGACTTCATCTTCTGTGAGTTCACAGAACAGGAGATGAAGCAGCCACGCCTTGATGCACATCAAGGCGTGGCTGTGCCGACGCATGCAAGTCTGCAATGATGGATGAGACGGAATGTCCGACGCATACGATCAAAGACACGACATCGTGGATGGATCGTCGCGGATGTTGACCGCGGCCATCTTCGACGTCGATGGCGTCCTGCTCGCATCGCCTCATGAGCGCGCGTGGCGTGAGGCGCTTGCCGGCTTCGCCGAAACAGAGCGCTTCACGACGGCGATGTATCAGTCCCAGATCGCGGGCAAGCCACGACTCGACGGCGCTCGATCGGCGCTTGAGGCCCTGGGCGTGAACAACGCCGGGCGCCACGCGGTCGCCTATGCAGAACGCAAACAGGCTCGCCTCGAGGAACTAATGCGGACCGGCGGGATCGAGGCCTTCCCGGACGCCCTGCGCTTCATCGAGGCGGTCGCCGCCCTCGGCTGGCCCGTGGCCGCCGCCTCATCGTCCAGAAACGCCACCGAAATGATGCGATCAATCCGCCTGGGCACCGGCCAAAGCCTGCTGGATATCTTCCGCGTGAATGTCTCCGGTCGAGAGGTGAAGCACGGCAAGCCGGACCCGGAGCTTTTCCTGATCGCGGCCGACGAACTCGGCGTGTCGCCGACCCGGTGTCTGGTGGTCGAAGACGCTCCGGCCGGCATTCAGGCCGCTCGCGCGGGCGGGATGGCGGCGCTCGGCGTGGCTCGACTGGGCGACGCGGATCAACTGCGGACGGCAGGTTCGCATCTTGTGGTCGAAACCCTGGACGAGATCGCGCTGGTCGATCTTGCGCAAGGCCGGCTCAAGGCTCGGACACCGTGAAGGAACCAGGGACCATGGAACAGACGCTTGAACCAACAGCGGACGCTGCATGGGTTCTTGTTGACGATGGCTGCGACGCGCTCCGGGAGAGCGATCGCGAAACCCGCTTCACCGTCAGCAACGGTTTCCTGGCCGCCCGGGCCTCTCGGGCGATCAATCAATCACGGCAGCGCATCGCTCCGCCGAGTACCTATGTCGCCGGGCTGTTCGACACGCGCGATATCGAGCGCCCGGTGCCGGAACTGGTCCCCGCACCGGACTGGCTTCAGATCCGCGTTTCCTTGCCGGGAGGCCCCCTTATCCAGCATTTCGGGCCCGGGCCGTCGCATCCTTTGACACTCGATATGCGCAGAGGCCTGCTGCTCACCGAATGTCGCCTGGTGGAAGGGTCGGCCGTGAGCCTCCGCCTGCGCCTGCTACGACTGACCTCACAAGACCAGCGAGCGCTGGGTCTGCAGTTGCTTCACCTGGAGACCGACGAGGGCGAGACCGAGATCACGCTCGAAGCCTCCATGGACGGGTTCGATAGCGATCTCACGTCCGAGCGTCTTGAGCACGAGTTCGGCGTCTGGCGCACCCATCTTTCCGGAAAAGGCCTCGCCATGTCCGCCGCCGTGGCCTTGCGGATCGACGGCCAGACACTTCTTCCGACCGTGCTCAGCCCGTTCAGATGGTCCTGGACCTGGAGAACGCGACCCGGACAGGTCGTCTGCTTCGACCGGCTGGTTGCTCTGGCCCGAAGTGATGCTCCCGATCAGGACCCAGGCGAGAGGGCGCGGAATGTTCTCGATGGCGCTCGGACAAAGGGCTGGCGTCGCGTTGTCGAGCAACACGAAACGGCCTGGTCAAACCGCTGGTCGCGCAGCGACGTCAAGGTGGAAGGTGACGGCACCGCGCAAAAGGCTCTTCGCTTCGCGGTCTATCATCTGAACGGCGCAGCCAACCCGGAGGATCCGCGAGTCTCGATCGGCGCCCGGGCCCTGACCGGAGCCGATTACCGGGGCCATGTATTCTGGGACACTGAAATCTTCCTGCTGCCTTTCTATATCCTGACCTGGCCCGAGGCGGCCCGGTCCTTGCTGATGTACCGCTTCCATACCCTGGACGGCGCGAGAGCGAAGGCGGCCGAGAGGGGCTGGCGGGGCGCCTTTTACGCCTGGGAGTCCACCGACACCGGCCTGGAGGCGACACCTGAGCAGGCCGTCGGTCCGGACCGGCAGATCATCGACATCCTCACCGGCGCCCAGGAGCAACACATCAGCGCCGACGTCGCCTATGCCGTCTGGCAATACTGGCAGGCGACGGGCGACGACGAATTCCTGGTCGCGGCCGGCGCGGAAATCCTTCTCGAAACCGGACGCTTCTGGGCCAGTCGGGCCCAACCCGAGGCGGACGGCTTGCACCACATCCGCGGCGTCATCGGCCCGGATGAGTATCACGAGAATATCGACGACAACGCCTTCACCAACGTCATGGCGCGCTGGAACATCCGGCGCGCACTTGAGGTCGCGGCCATGCTGCGCGAGCAGTGGCCCGCACAATGGACCGCCCTCTCCCGCCGCCTCGACCTGAACGAGTCCGAACTCGAACACTGGACCGGCGTCGCGGAGACGATGGCGACCGGCCTGGGTTCGGGCACGGGCCTGTTCGAGCAGTTCACGGGCTATTTCGATCTCGAGGACGTGGACTTGTCGGCCTACGCGGGCCGCACTGTCCCGATGGACGTGGTCCTCGGACGCGAACGCACGCAGCAGTCCCAAGTGATCAAACAGGCCGATGTCGTGGCTCTGCTGGCCCTGCTGCCTGAGGAATTCGCGGGCGCCGCCGGCAAGAAAAACTTCGATTACTACGAACCACGGTGCGGTCACGGCAGTTCACTGAGCACCGCCCTGCACGGGCTCGTCGCCGCACGCCTAGGCGATGTCGAGATGGCCCTGGACTATTTCCACAGGACGGCGGCGATCGATCTCGCCGACACCAAGGTGGCGATCGGCGGCGGCATTCACATCGCGGCCCAAGGCGGCCTCTGGATGATGTCGGTCTTTGGGTTCGCCGGACTGTCGTTGCGGAGCGACGGCCTCGCCTTTGCGCCGCACTTGCCCGCAAGTTGGTCCAGCCTGAGCTTCAGCGTCCAGTGGCGAGGGCGACGCCTGAGCGTCAGGGTAGACCAGGTCAATCAGCAACTCGAAGCCTCCCTGGAAGTCGGCGAACCGATGATCCTGATCGTCGGTGGCCGACCATACCCGCTCGCTTCCGAGGCCCCCCTTATCCTCCACCTCGAGTCGCCTCCGTCTTGATCAGGTAACTGACGGTCAGCATTGTCTTAGCCGAGGTCGACGCAACGGGTAGGCGTGCGCCCGCCTCCCTTGAGGTCACGCCTCACACCGGCTTAACTTGCTCAGGACGACCATAGCCAATTCCTCGTCGGCGGCGACGACGCCCGCGGCGCGCGCCAGATGTTATTCAGGCGCGTAACGCGCGCTCTACTCAGTCGCGCTCATTTGCGTTGGCTTTTGACACTGCGCCGACAGGCGTGGCGAGCGGCCCATTGTCGAGCGTCACTGGACATCACTTTCGTTTCGCTGCAAGCGTCGCGTTGCGGGGCGAAAACAGATGAAACGCAGCGACCGCGTAACCCCGGACCAGAAGCGGCCTCCGGCAGAGTTCCCCTTCGGCGAAGATTTTCAAACCATCCTGTCCTTGATCGGGGATGGCGTGGTCAGCACCGACCAGGATGGTCGCATTATTCTGTTCAACCGAGCGGCCGAAGACATTTTTGGCTACACGATGAACGAAGTGCTTGGCTATTCAATCGATACTCTCATTCCAGCGCGTTTTCATGACCACCATCGCGAAGACGTCAAGCGCTTCTGTTCGTCAAACGCCCCGTTGCGCCGATCCATGGGGGCCGGCCGCGAAGTCCTCGGACGACGAAAGGACGGTCGGGAACTGGCCATCGAGGCGACGCTCTCTCGGCAAATGATCGGGGGCCAACACATCGTCACGGCCGTGGTCCGTGATGTCAGTGACCGGAAAACTGCGGAAAGGCAGGGTCAGGTCGTCGCGAACGAGGTCGCTCATCGCCTGCGGAACACTATGGCGGTCGTCGATTCGATCGTGACGCTCACCGCCCGGACGGCGCCGTCTGTCGCCGAATTCAAAGAGGCGCTGTTGGGGCGTTTCGCGGCCATATCGCGCACGAACGATTCCCTTATTCGCGGCTCATGGACCGAGGCCAGCGTTCGCCTTCTCCTTGAAACAGAGCTGGCCCCTTACCAGGACAGCGAGGGAAAGATCACCCTCACAGGACCGGATATCAGTATCGATGGGCAGGTCGCCGTGGCATTGGCGCTTGTCCTCCACGAACTGGCGACAAATGCGGCCAAGTATGGCGCGCTTTCAACGTCAGCCGGGCTGCTGCGCGTGGATTGGCAAGTGTCGGCGGACGCAATCCCTCTGATTGAACTCCTCTGGGAGGAACGGGGCGGGCCCACGGTTGTCGCACGACGCGCCGGGGATTTGGAAGCGAACTTATCGCTCGCAGCCTTGGCCCCCATGGCGGTAAAGCCGCCTCGACCTATGCACCGCAGGGCGTCAACTGCCTCATCAGGCTGCCGTTCCGTAGCGTCAGCCGACCGGCGGACAATCCTGTTCAATGACTGCAACTCCGGCCCCTCGGCGGAGCCGATGACTTTTGCCGGCGGCGGCGCCTGGCGAGGTCAGGATGTCAGCCGGCCAGGTCCATACTCGCGAGAGCTTGCTGCAAAGCCTTTGCGGATGCACCCAGCATTGTGTTCTCCGCGGGGGACAGCGCCGGCAGCAAAATCCTCTCGACCCCGCCGGCCCCGAGGATGCACGGAAGGCTGAGGCATACATCGGCGAAGCCGTATTGTCCGGTCAACAGCGTCGACACCGGCAGCACCGCCCGCTCATCGCGCAGTATGACCTCGCATATCCGCACAATCGCGGTCGCGACGCCGAAGGACGTGTAGCCCTTTCCCTGGACGATACGGTAGCCGGCGTCGCGCACTTCCGTGGCGATCTGGTCCTGGTCGAGTTCCTGTCCCGAAGGACAGAAATCGCTTAGCGGCAGCCCTCCGACCAGGACCGTAGAGAATGCGGCCACCTCGGTATCGCCATGCTCACCCAGAACGACCCCATCAATGGACCCGGCCGCGACCCTCAGGCTCTCGGCGAGGGCTTGTTTGAGACGGCTGGAATCGAGCAATGTGCCCGTGCCGATGACCCTCGCTGCGGACAAGCCTGAGCGCCGCAGCGCCACCAGCGTCATCAAATCCACCGGGTTGGCGGCGACAAGGATGATCCCCGTGAAACCGGCCTGGACCAGTTCTCCGACGCAGGTCGAGACGATCATGGCGCTTTGCGACGCGACCGACAGGCGACTTTCCGCGCCGTGCGTCGCTGCTCCGGCGGTGATGACGGCGATCCGGGCTGTTGCCGCATCGGCGTAGCTTCCCGCCCAGATGCGCGCGGGTCTGGCAAGGGCGTTCGCATCGGAGAGGTCGGCGGCCTCGGCCTCGGCGAGCCCGGCGTCACTGTCGATCAGGACGATCTCGCGGACCAACGCGCGAAGCATCAGCGCATAGGCGGCCGTCGATCCGACGTGGCCTGCACCGACGATCACAATCCGGTCGTGTGCGATCATCGGATATTCCTTCCTGTCGGCGCGGCTGGTGTCGGCCTCACCGCGCCGCCTTCCTGACCGGCGGCGCCGACGGAGAAACACTCTGATCGACTGCGGCCCTGGCTGACGCTTACGGCCGAGATGATCTCGGGTTTGATCCGGATCAGGGCGACCGAGTCGCCCGATGGGCAATAGACACTGAGGCCCGGATAGCGCGAGAAAACGAGCTGGTTCAGATGCTCGATATCCTCGGCGACGGTCACCTCTTCCGCCCTGCCGGCCAGGGACAGCCCCACGGCGCCGTCCGCGGCGCTCTCGCTTCTTATCGCGGCGGAAACGCGGGGATCGGCCTGAATATTCGCCAGCTTCTGACTGTCCCGTGCGGTCACGAAATACAGATTGAGCCCCTCGTTGACATAACTCAGCGTCGTGACCTGGGGCCATCCGTCCGGTCGGTTGACGCCCAGGCTCATCAATCGTTCGCTGGTCAAAAGGACCACAACGGCGTCGACCGCCCGCCCGTGGATGGGTGTACAGCCCGGCGTGACGTCCTGGATCGGCATCGGAAAAATTCCTCGCTGAATCACCCTTGGCCCGGCTCAGGGACAACGGCTTTGATCTGGCTCAAGCACCACCGGCGTATTGCGGTTCGCCGTCTGCGAGAGCGCGCAACATCTCACGATGGACGATTCTGACTTCCGACCGTGACAACAGCTGGATGACATCCTGCTTTTTCAACCTGGTCAGAACGCGGCTCACGGTCTCGATTGTCAGACCCAGATAGTCCGCGATCTCGCCGCGCGTCATCACCAACCTGACATGATCGGCCCGGGTCGGACGCAACGGGTCGTGGCCGGGGAGATCGAGCAGGAACCAGGCCACGCGTTCGATCGCCGTTTTGCGCCCGAGCAAGAGCATCTGGTTCTGAGCGGCGGCCAGCTCATGCGAGGTCCGGTTCAACAGGGCGTGCTCCAGGGAGGGACAGTCCTGGATCAGCGACCTGAATGCGGTTTTCCGGAACCGGCATACCGACGCCGGCTCCATCGCCTCGGCGGAGAAGACATAGGCGTCACCGACGGCCAGACCGAGAAAGTCACCCGCAAAGAGAAAGCCGATGATCTGACGGCGACCATCGGGCAGGAGTTTGTAGACCCTGATCGAACCCGAGGAGATGTTGAAGATATGCGGCGCGCGGTCGCCTTCACGGATCAGGACCTCACCCGCCGCGAGCATGACGGGTTCAGCAATGGCTGCGAGCCGATCCATGGCGATATCGTCTGTGCTGCCGCAAACGCTGAAGGCTCGCGCCCCACAGCTACCACAGACGTTTAAAGGTCGCCGATCCGCACACCCGGCTGGAAGGGTGGTAAGCGCCAGCCTTGGTGTCGTCCTGGCTTCCATGGCGTCGGACGCGGTTCCGCTCTCAGATGTTGTTGACGTGAATCAAAGCGCGGTGACCCCGGACGTTCCAGTTTGACCGGATGACCGCCGCTGTCGTTAGTCGATTGGTCCGAGCCGCGATTGACGAATCCTTCGTCCTGGCGCGCCTGGGATACCCCGACCTGACCTTGATCGCCTGGCGACGGGCTGCGCGGCGACAGCTTGACCGTAGCGCTGCCACCGGGGGCATCCTGATCGCCCGGGACGCCGTCGGGCGCCTGAATGGTCTGGTGCTCTATTCGCATTCCGCCTGCATCGCGGCCAGGCCGTGCGTGCAGATCGAGCGACTGGTGAGCTTTGACGTCTCTTCCCCCCGATCTGTCGCCGACAAGCTCGTCTCGGAGGTCATGCGCATGGGTCATCTGGCTGGCTGCGACAGCCTGAGCCTGGTTCGCCCCTGCCGTCCGCCCGCCGACACAACGACCCTGGTTCTGGCGTCCGAGACGTCGGTTGCATGCCAGATGTTCTGAGGGGAGCGGTCTGCGTCAAGTCATTCCTCTCATCCGCAAGCCCGCCCGACATCCCGGAGGGATAGGAGAGTCGCGGTCGCTTCGTCTGCGAATTGTCTCCGCCCAAGACCGGTACTGTGACGACCTCGGCCAGAACGATAAGGCGGGGCGCCGTTGAAGCATCGGCCGGCGCCCGCTGGCCGGCTAAGGTCTCGAATGGTTCTGCACATCCTGAAGGTAGGCGATCAAATCCGCGATCTGGTCGCCCTCCAGGGTGATTTCCGGCATCTTCCTGTGGCCGTTGGTTATGCCCTCGGCGAAGGCTTCCTGAAGATCCGTCACGGGATAACGGGTTCCCAGGTGGCGGAGCGGGGGCGCGGCCGCCACCGGGCTTTCGCCGGTCGGCCCGACCGAATGGCACGCCGCGCACCGGCTCTGCACGAGCGCTCGGCCCCGCGCCGCCGAGGCGAGGTCCACAGCCTGTTTGGGATAGTATTTCGCCGCTTCAGCCGTGCCAGCAGCCTCGCGAAATTCGGGACCAGCCGTACATCCCGTCAGCATCAACACGGCGGCAATCGCGATCAGCCTCAAGACGCTCTCCATACCGCACATCAACCAGCCTGATCCTCGACGAGGCGCCCGGCATTGATCTCGATCAATGTCATCGTGGCGCACCCGTTGGACCTTCGACGCCTATCGGGAGCGGAAACTCCGTGAAAAATGTCGTCCTCGCTGGCGCGCAAACCCCGCCTTCCGTCCAGGACTCACCTGACCCCGAAGACCTGGTGAGGGCCTTGGTAGAGCGAGGCTTCTACGTCTTCCGTCGGCTCAATGCTCAGCACGCCGGCAAGCATGCTCCGCATGCCGGCAAGGGTGAAAAGATCGTCGCCTCCACAACGCAGGACGTTGCATGGGGCAGACGGGCCGAACCGGTTCCGCCATTTGAGCTGGGCACAACATCGGTGGCCGGCCCGGCGCCATCCTCCAACCTGATCGATGGACCGTCCTCATCGCATGACGCTCCGGGGATCAGTGAGGGTAGATCGCCGTCACCTCTCCGGCTCCGTCCCGTACTGTCAGATCGAACTGGATGCGGTCACCGACGGCGGCCTCCCGCAACACAGCCGGCGAAGCCTTGAACGTCATGGTCATCGCGGGCCATCCGATTGAACGGATGGCCTCGTGGTTGATGGTGATCGTCGCCGCCGCCGGGTCCACGGCTGTGATGACGCCCGCGCCGTCTGCGGTCGTGGCGTCGGCGGTCGGCGGCGTCGAGGCGCCACCCGCGCCAACCGTCGGTGATCCGGGCTGGGCCATCGGGATCGCCGGGCTTTCGGGTTCCGCCTGCTGACCGCAGGCGGCCAGAACGGCAGTGATACCGGTCAGCAGGATTATACGGCGCTTCATTGTGTGTCTCCTCGAAGGACGGGGGTCGAACGGAACCTGCGGCGCCTCAGCAGCAGATAGCCCGCGGGGATAACGAGCATCGACAGCAAAGGCGCCGTGATCATGCCGCCTATAACGGGCGCGGCGATCCGGCTCATGATCTCCGAGCCGGCGCCGTGGCCGATCAGGATCGGGAACAGGCCCGCCAGGATCACGGCCACGGTCATGGCCTTGGGCCGAACCCGCAGCAGAGCGCCCTCCCGGACCGCATCCTCGACCTGCAAAGCGTCTGGGTGGGGCCCCCGATCCCTCAACGCGTGCTTGAGGTAGATCAGCATCACCACGCCGAACTCGGCCGACAGGCCGGCCAGGGCGATGAACCCCACCCCGGTCGCGACGGACTGGTTGAAGCCGAGCAGGTAGAGCATCCATACGCCCCCGGTCAGGGCGAAGGGCAGCGTGGCCATGATCAGGGCGGCTTCGTCGAGACGGCCGAAGGTCAGGTAGAGCAGCAGGAAGATGATCGCGAGCGTCGCCGGCACGACGATCTTCAGGCGGTTGGCGGCGCGCTCGAGATATTCGAACTGGCCTGAGTAGGCGATGCTCACCCCGGGACCGAGATCGACCTCCGCAGCGACCGCCCGCCGCAGGTCCCCCACCACCGACGCCAGATCCCGACCGCGGACGTCGATATAGACCCAGGTCGACGGCCGTCCGTTCTCGGACTTGAGCATCGGCGGCCCGTCGGCGATGCGGATGTCGGCGACCGCGCCCAGGGTGATCTGCTGGCCCGCCGGGGTCAGGATCGGAAGATTCCGCAGCTGTTCGGGATTGTCGCGCAGTTCGCGGGGGTAGCGGACGCTGATCGGATAGCGCGCCACCCCCTCAATGGTTTGACCGATGGTCTCGCCGCCGATGGCGCCGCCGACGATCGACTGGACATCGGCGATGGTGAGCCCGTAGCGGCCGGCGGCGGCGCGATCGATATCGACATCCACATACCGGCCGCCGGTCAGGCGCTCCGCGATCGCCGAGCTCACCCCCGGCACATCCCCCGCGACCTCGGCGACGCGGCCGGCGATGCGGTCGATCAGGGCCAGATCGGCCCCGGAGACCTTGACGCCGATGGGGCTCTTGATGCCGGTCGCCAGCATGTCGATGCGGTTGCGGATTGGCGGCACCCAGACGTTGGCCAGGCCCGGAACCTGAACCGCGCGGTCGAGCTCCTCGACCAGCTTCTCCGGCGTCATGCCGGGGCGCCACTGGTCGCGTGGTTTGAACTGGATCGTAGTCTCGAACATCTCCAGCGGCGCTGGATCGGTGGCGGATTCCGCCCTCCCCGCCTTGCCGAACACGGTGGCGACCTCGGGAATGGTGCGGATCATCCGGTCTGTCCTCTGCAGCAGCGCTGACGCCGCCGCCGCCGACAGACCCGGCTGGGCGGACGGCATATAGAGCAGATCGCCCTCGTCCATGGCGGGCATGAACTCGCCACCGATCTGGCTGAGCGGCCAGGCCGTGGTGGCGAACGCGATGACAGCGATCGCCAGGGTCGTCCGCGGTCGCCGCAGCACCCAGTCGAGCGGGCCGCGATAGACGTGCGTCAGCCATCGGTTGACGGGATTGGACTGCTCCGCGGGGATGCGCCCCCGGATCAGGTAGCCCATCAGGACCGGCACCAGGGTGACCGAAAGAATGGCCGCCGCCGCCATGGCGTAGCTCTTGGTGAAGGCCAGCGGCGCGAACAGCCGACCCTCCTGGGCCTGCAGGCTGAACACCGGAATGAACGACAGGGTGATGATCACCAGGCTCAGAAACAGGGCCGGACCGACTTCCGCCGCTGCGTCGGTGATCACCTTCCAGCGGATCTCTCCCGCGAGTGGTTCGTCGGGGTGCTCATGCTCCCATCGCTCGATATGCTTGTGGGCGTTCTCGATCATGACTACGGCCGCATCGACCATGGCGCCCACGGCGATGGCGATGCCGCCCAGCGACATGATGTTGGCGTTCACCCCCTGCAGGTTCATGACCAGAAAGGCGGCGAGCACGCCGAGCGGCAAGGTCAGGATGGCCACCAGGGCGGACCGGGCGTGCCACAGGAACAGACCGCAGACGAGGGCGACGACGATGAACTCCTCGATCAGCTTTGTGCTGAGATTGGCGATGGCGCGGTCGATGAGCTGCGAGCGGTCATAGGTCGTCACCACCTCGACCCCGGGAGGCAATCCGGCCTTCAGGGTCTCGAGCCGGTCGGCGACGGCGGCGATGGTGGCCCGGGCGTCGCCGCCCGAGCGCAGGATGACCACTCCCCCGGCCACCTCGCCCTCGCCGTTCAGCTCGGCGATCCCGCGCCGCATCTCGGGACCGACCTGAACCGTGGCGACGTCGCCGAGGGTGACGGGCACACCGCCCGCCGCCGTGCGGACGGGGACGGCACGGAAGTCATCGAGACTGGTCAGATAGCCGTTGGCTCTGACCATATATTCGGCTTCGGCCAGCTCCAGCACCGACCCGCCGGTCTCCGAGTTGGCGCGCCCGATCGCCTCGACCACGGCCTGGTGGGTGACGCCATAGGCGGCCAGCCGGACGGGGTCGAGCACCACCTGATACTGCCGGACCATGCCGCCGATGCTGGCCACCTCGGCCACGCCTGGAACGGTTTTCAGCTCATATCGGAGGAACCAGTCCTGCAGGCTTCTCAGCTGGGCCAGGTCGTGGCGGCCGGAGCGGTCGACGAGGGCGTATTCATAGACCCAGCCGACGCCGGTGGCGTCCGGACCCAGGGCGGGACGGGCGCTCTCAGGGAGGCGGGCCTGCACCTGGTTCAGGTATTCGAGAACCCGCGACCGCGCCCAGTAGAGGTCGGTCCCCTCGTCGAACAGGACGTAGACGAAACTGTCGCCGAAGAAGGAGTAGCCGCGCACCGTGCGCGCGCCGGGCACCGACAGCATGGTGGTCGCCAGCGGATAGGTGACCTGGTTCTCGACGATCTGCGGGGCCTGGCCGGGATAGCTGGTGCGAATGATGACCTGGACGTCGGACAGATCCGGCAGGGCGTCGACCGGGGTCGTCCGCACCGCCCAGAGGCCCACCGCCGCCAGGGCGACAGCGGCCATGAGCACAAGAAAGCGAGCGCGAACGGAGGCGCGGATGAGGGCGGCGATCATTGCGCGGCTCCCCCGTGGCCGGCGTGCCCGTTCGCCGCGGCCGGCGCAGGGGGCGTGGCGGATGAAGCCGGAGGCACAGTCGGGCGCTCGCCCGAGATCGGGCGGGCCGCCATCCCGGACAGGCTGGCTTCGGAATCGATCAGGAACTGACCCGAAGCCACGAGGCGTTCGCCCTCCGCCAGCCCGGCTACGATCTCGGTCATCCCGCCGGATTCCCGTCCGGTCCGAACCTCGGCCGGCTGGTAGCGCCCCTCGGGCAGGGCCAGCATGACGAGGGTTCTTTCGCCCGTTCGGATCACGGCCTCGGACGGAACCACCAGCACCTCTCCGCCGCCGCCGCCGAAGGTGATCTGCCCGTACATGCCGGGCCGCAGGAGTCCCGCGCGATTGGCCATCTCGATGCGCGCCGTGAGCGTGCGGCTGTCCCCGGAAACCTCGGGCAGCAGCGCCGTCAGACGTCCGCTGAACCGCTCGCCGGGGAAGGCCGAGAGCGCGACCTCGACGGATTGGCCAAGGCGCAGCCGGCCCGCCTGGAGCTCGGGTATGGCGGCATTCAGCCAGACCGTCGACAGTCCGCTGATCTCGGCCAGGGTCATGCCCGGGGTGACGCTCATCCCGGCCCGAACGCCCAGGGTGCGGATGGCGCCGGCGGACGGACTGACGATGGTCACCGTGGTCCTCGGCCGTCCGGTCCGTTCGACCTGGACGATCAACGCCTCGGACATCCCGAGCAACAGGAGCCGCCGCCGGGCCGCCTCGATCAGGGCCGCGTCACCCGTCCGGCGGACGGCCAGATACTCGCCCTGGGCCCCCGCCCACTCCGGGATGAGCAGGTCGACCAGGGGGGCGCCGGCGGCGATCACGTCCCCGGGCGCGCGGCTGTAGACTCGCTGGACGAAACCGGCGGCGCGGGCCTGGACGATGGCCACGTCGCGCTGGTTGTAGTCGATGACAGCGGAGGCGTTGAGATCGCCCTCCAGCGACGCCCGGCGCGCCGTCGCCAGACGCATGCCGAGATTCTGGGTCAGGGAGGGATCGATGCGCACGCCGGGCGCGCCGTCCGCCTCGTCGGCGTATTTCGGGATCAGCTCCATGTTCATCGAGGAGCGGCCCGGACCCGGGTAGCGTTCATTGGGCAGCATCGGATCGTACCAGTAGAGAATCTCGCGCTCCGCGGATGCGGTCTGGCCGGCGGCGGCCCCATTCGCACGCTCCAGCATGGGGCGGCCGATCAGGCCGGCCGCGAGGCCCACGCCGAGGACCAGGACAGCGCCCGCGACGAGCGCGACGCGAGGGTTGGAACCGGTCATTGGTCGTCGCTCCTGTAGGCGAGGGTGATGCGGACGGTGTCGCGAGCAACGGCGGCTTCGCGGTCGAGGGCTTCCAGACGCGCGTCGGCCAGGGCGGTGAAGGCGTTCAGGACATCCGCCAGGCCCGCCCGCCCGGCGGCGTAGCTGGCGGTTTCCAGATCGGCCTGCTGGCGGGCGGCCGGGACGATGACATCGCGCGACCGGACCCACTGGTCGCGGCGTGCGGCGAGATCGGCGAGGTCGGCGTCCAGGGAGGCGCGCAGTTCGCGCGCCGCGGCCTCGCGCTCCAGCCGGACGCCCAGGGCGTCGGCCGAGCGGGCGGCGATCAGCGGCTCCTGGCGCTGATTGGCGAAGAGCGGCAAACGGACGCTGGCGCCCACCGACAGCATGTCTCCGAACATCGGATCGCGGCGACCGTAGCTGACCTCGAAGGCCCAATCGGGCCGTCGCCCCGATCGGGCGAGGGCGACCTCGGCATCGGCGCGGCTTCCAGCCGCCCGCCAGGCCTGCAGGGTCGGAAGGCGCTCAAGACCCGCCCTCAGACCGGTCGGGTCGATCTCGAGGTCGGGAGCCGGCCCGCTCGCCGCCGGGTCCGCGTCGCCCGTCCAGCGCGTCAGTTCGGCGCGCGCCCTCGCCACATCGGCCATGAGCCTGCTGTGCCTGTCCTGCAGGGCGGCCTGCAGCACGACGGGGGCCAGGGCGCCGGCCGGCCGGTCCGTTCCGGCGGCCACGCCCGCGGGGGCGGCCTCCCAGAGCGGCTCCAGCGCCGACAGCACCTCCTCGAGCGTCGCGAGCCGGCGCCCGGCGTAGTGCAGATCGAGCCAGGCCACGCCGGCGGCCACCCGCGCCTCGCGGCGCGCGATCGCGTCGGCGGCGGCGGCCACGTCGATGTCGGCCTCCGCCATGGCGCGTTCCGCCCGTCGCCGGGCGCGGCTGGGGACCTCCTGCATGAGGCCGATGCGGGCCATGGTCATTTCGTCGTCGCCGAACCGCCCGGCCATGGGGCCCGAGACCGGCAGGTTGTCGATTCCGAACCGGAGCTGTGGATCCGGGAGCCGACCCGCGGCCGCCGAGGCCGCCGAGGCCGCCTCCACGCCGAGGGCGCTGGCCCGCAGCTGCGGAGCGGTGGTTGCGGCGAGCGCGAGGGCCTCGTCGAAAGTCATCGGCTCCGCCGCAGCGGGCATGCCAATGGCGGCGAACAAGCCGATGGCGGCCGCGGCAGCGGCCACCGTTCCCCTGGGGGCGATCCTGGCCAACTGGAGTGATTTTCCGCGATCGGGATCGACCGCGGCGCTCGACATGTGACGGCCTGGAGCCGTCCGAGAGCCGGAGTTCATGGGAATGTCCTCGAGCCCCGCGTCGATCACCTTGGTGCGACGCGGGATGCTAGTCGTTCGATCACCGCCCACGCGAGCGCGGGCCATGGTCAGCGAAGTCGGGCTATGCCGGAGACTTGGGAGGGTCGCCCAGGGGCGTCGGCCGCTCCCCTGCACGGGTGTCATCGGCGCTCAATGCGACCTGCTGGCGATGCGGCGCCGACGGCCGGGCCGTGACGCCCGCGTCGGACGGAAGAGGAACCGCGACTGCCGCGCAGGCAGCGAGGCCCAGGCAGTGGGGCCCAGAGTCATCGCAGGGCGCCGGACCTTCGGCGCCTGCCTGCATCATCATTTCGGCGCAATCCGGCATGGCGGCCATGGCGTCTGCGGTCACGCCCGGCCGCTGGGGCGCGGCGAACGCCGACGCCTGGCCGATGGAGCCAGCCAGGGCGAGGGCGAACAAAAGCGTGCGAACGATGCGCCACATGCCATCGACGTTCCGCTTCGCTCTCCGGCGTGTCAAGACGGCGAGCGCTCCGCTCAAACCCCGGCTTGACATTCCGAACGAGAGGGATCTGCGGCCGTGCCGCAAGCTCGCCCGGGCGAGCCTCCGGGCGCCGATGAAGTGGGAACGAACCAGGTTCCACTGTCCGCGTCTCATTCGCCTCTCCCTTGCGAGATGTTCATCCCGGACCCTCGGTGGTCACGGCGCCGGACTCGGACCTGCGGCGGCGGCGGGCCGGCCCCGCTGCGTCAGGTTCACGCAGCGCCGACGCCAGCAGCGGCGCCAGGGAGATGGCGTTGCTCGGATGCGGCACGCTGTCAGTGGACACCACCTGATCGGATATCCGGGCCAGTTCCTCGAAGGCGTTATCGGCGAACACAGCATGCACGACCACGCAGACCGGGGGCTTCAGGCCCTGCGCCTGCAGCCGTCGCGCAGCCTCGATCAGGGTCCGACCCGAGGAGGCGATGTCGTCGATCAGCACAGGCCGTCTGCCGGTCCAGGCGCCGAGATCGGGCAGAACGATCTCGACCTCGCGATCGCCCCGGCGGATCTTGCGCAACACGATGTGCGGGGCTCCCACCCTGGCGGCGACGGCCGCGACCCATTGTTCGCTCTCCTCATCCGGACCTATGATCAGGGCATCCGGAACCTCGGCCGCGATCCAGTCCGCCAGCACGGGCGCCGCATGCAGCGTCGCGGTCGGAATGGCGTACAGCGCCGCCAGATCCGGATAGCGGTGCAGATGGGGATCCACCGTGATCAACCGGTCGAACGCCCCGGACAGCAGACGCGCGAACGGGCGCGAGGTGACCGCCTCTCCGGGCTTGAACCGCCGGTCCTGGCGCATATAGGCGAGGTAGGGCGCGACCAGGCTCACCTGCGCGGCGCCGAGATCCCGCGCGGCGTCGGCCGCGAACAGCAGGCTCAGAAAGCCGGGGTCCGGGCGGGCCAGGCTGCAGACCAGATCGACCGTCCGACCCGCCATATCCGAGAGGTGACGGACGTAGCTCTCCCCGTCCGGAAAGCGCCGGGTTTCGAGACGGCCCAATTCGAACCCGCCGGCCGTGGCGAGCCGTTCGGCGAAGGCCTCATTTCCAGGCAGCGGCACGATCAGTCGCACGAGAACCTCCGATGGACCGGCGGACGGCCGGCAGGCTCTCCGACAGACGCAGGCGCGCGTGAAATCTTACTGCGGCGCCGGACTGATCGCGAAAGCGGGTGTCGGCGAGCGCGGAAGGATGCGGCTCCGGCGGTCGGAACCGCATGTCCGACGACGCTCAGGTCGGCCCCCCCGGCGATGGTGAGGCCGGCGTGACCGCCGTCACCACGTTCCGGGCCGCGCCCGCGGCATAGGCTTCGATGTTGCCAAGGGTGGTCTCGATGATCCTGTCGACCGCCTCCTGGGTATTGTAGGCGATGTGGGGCGTGACCAGGACATTGGGCAGCCGAACCAGGGCGTGATCCGCCAGCAAGGCGCGCAGCCGGGCGGGGTCGACCTGGGCGTCCTGCCGGAAGATCTCCGCCTCATCGCCAAACGCCTGCTCCTCGGCGATGACGTCGAGGCCGGCGCCCGCGAGCCGGCCCGACGAGAGCGCGCGAAGAAGGGCGGCGGGATCGACGGCTCCGCCGCGCGCCGTGTTGATGAGCAGGGCGCCGGTCTTCATGAGTGCAAACTCCGGATCCGACAGGCGCAGGCCGGAGCCGCCCGGGGCGTGCAGCGAAATCACGTCCGAGGCGGCGAGAAGCACCGGCAATGAAACAGCGTGGAAGTCGGGATCTTTTCGCGCTGCGGCGTCCGGAGACGGGTCGGAAGCGAGCGTCCGCATGCCGAAGCCGCGCGCGATCTGGAGCACGCGGCGACCGATCCGGCCGGCGCCGATCACGCCGAGGGTCTTTCCCGTAAGCTCCACCCCGCGGAGGTCCCGCGCCCGGACATCGCCCCGGCGCACCCGCTCCGTCGCCTCCGGAATATGTCGGCACAAGGCCAGCAGCAGGGCGAAGACGTGCTCGGCGACGGTATGATCGCCGTAGTCCGGCACATTGCAAACGGTGATTGCGGCCTCTCGGCAATAGGCGAGATCGACATGGTCGTATCCGGTCGATCGGGTGGCGATCAGCCGCAGCCGGGGCATGCGGGCCAGAACGGCGGCGCCGAGGTTCGAATGGACGAAGGGACTGATCACCTCCGCATCGGCGAAGCGGGCGACGTTGTCCGGGCGGAGTGGTTCCGGAGTGCAGGCCAGGGCATGGGGCCCGGCGAGGCGGGCGCAGGCGGCCGCCTCCCACTGCTCGGTTTCGAAAATCACGATCTTCATTTCGGGCCCTCCCTGTCCTACCAGCGGCGCCTGAAGACCAGCCAGGCGCTCAGAAACATAGCGCCGCTGATGGCCCCCAAGGCCAGCGCCTGCCGCCACAGTTCGGCCAGTCCCGCCCCCTTCAGGAACAGCCCCGATACAATCTCGACATAGTGGCGTTGGGGACTGGCCAGCGAGGCGGTTTGGAGCCACGGCGGCATGCTCTCGATGGGGGCGATGCTCCCGGACAGGAAGAGAAGCGGAAACAGGCCGAAGAAGCCCACGAGCATCGCCTGCTGCAGCGTCTGGGTGATGGCGCCCACGAAGGTGCCGAGCGAGACGGCGCTCAACAGGTAGACGACCGTGAGAATAAGCAGGATGAACACATCGCCCCGCATCGGCACGCCCATCAGCGTCATGATGACCAGGGCGGGAAACACCGCGCCGGTGCAGATCACCAGGGTCGGGGTGATCTTGGCGATGAACAATTCGTGGGCGCGGATCGGAGTAACCCGAAGTTGCTCGATGGTGCCTTCCTGCTTTTCCCGAACGATCGCGGCCGCCGGCAGGACCACGCCGAGCATCAGACCGGCCTGGGCCAGCATCGACAGGGCCATGAACCGGGTGTTGGTCAGGTCCGGATTGTACCAGACCCGCACTTCCGGCCGGACGGCGGCCCGCCGATCCCCGGCCGGACGCCGGCTCTCCACGAAGCGGGCGCTCTGTTCGATCACATAGGCGCGCGCGCGCGCCGCGACATTGCCGTTGGATCCGTCGACCACGACTCCGAACGACGCCGGGCGTCCGGCGGCCAGCCGGGCGCCCATGCGCGGCGGTATTTCGACGACCACGTCGAGCGCGCCGCGCCGCAGCCGGTCTTCCGCCTCGCGCAGGCTGGTGAACTGATCGGCGAGCACGAAATTGTCGCCCGTGGTCAATTCCTCGATCAGGGCGCGGCTGACGGCGGAGCGGTCGTGATCGACCACGGCCAGCTTGAGATGCTGGACGTCGAAACCCAGGGCCATGGTGCACATGACCAGTTCGGCCGTGTAGAGAAAGATCACCACGAACAGCATCACCGGGTCGCGCAGAAACTGGGCGAATTCCTTGGTGATCAATCCCGCGAGACGGCCGGACAGCATCAGGCGATCCTCTTGCGGAACCGCCAGGCGGCGAGCGCGAACACCGTCGCGGTATAGGCCGCCAACACGAGGACGTTGGGCCAGAGGTCCCCGAGCCCCGCGCCCCGCAGCACGACCCCGCGTGAGAACTCGAGAAAATACCGCGTGGGCAGGGCTGAGGCGTAGGCCTGAAACGCCGGCGGCATGGTGAAAAGCGGATAGACGAAGCCGGAAAACAGGAAGGCCGGCATCAGGGTCACGATCAGGGCCGTCAACATGGCGGCCAGCTGGGTGCGCACGAGGGTGGAGACGAGCAGTCCGATGGAAACCGTGCAAAGAACGTAGAGAAGCCCCACGGCGAGGAGCAGCCCCACGCTTCCCCGTACGGGCACCTCGAACCAGACTACCCCGCCAAAGACGACGAGGAGAAGTTCCGCATAGGCGATCACGGCGTAGGGCAGCAGTTTGCCGGCGATGAACTCGCTCCCGGTCAGGGGCGAGGCGTAGATCTGGGCGATGGTGCCCAGCTCCTTTTCGCGCGCCACGGCCAGCGCCGTGAGCAACGGCGGAAAGGCCATGAGGATCACCGCGAACAGGCCCGGTACGATGAAGTTGCGGCTGCGCAGTTGCGGATTGTACCAGACGCGCACCTCGGGCCTGAGAGGAAGGCGCACCTCCTCCGGATAGGCGTGGAGGATGGCCCGGCCATAGGCCGACAGGATCGCCGCCGTGCTGGCGTAGGTGCCGTCGACCACGAACTGCACGGGCGCGTCCTCGCCGCGTCCAAGGCGGCCGGAGAAGCCCGGCGGGATGAACAGGGCCGCCCGGGCCGTCCCGCGCATCAGGGCGTGTTCGGCCGAGCGTTCGTCCTCCGGCGCCGCCTGGAGGATGAAATATCCCGAGTTGAGAAACCGGGCCTGCAGCTCCCGGCTGGCGGCGGTCCGGTCATGGTCCACCACGATCAGCGGCGCCCGGTCGACATCCAGCGATATGCCGTAGACGAACAGGAACAGCATCATCAGGGGCATGAGCAGCGCCACCCCCATGGTGAAGCGGTCGCGCGAGATCTCCAGCACCTCCTTGCGGGCGAAGGCCAGAACGCGCCGCGCCTTCACGCCGCCCTCCCCTGCCCGGTGCGTTCTCGCTCGATGAAGCCGAGAAAGACCGCCTCGACATCGGGCGTCACGAGTCCAAGCTCGTCGGTCAGCCTCGTCAGCGGGCCCAGGGCGATGAGCCGGCCGTCCATCATCAGCCCCAGACGATCGCAGAACGCGGCCTCCTCCATGTAGTGGGTGGTGACGACGATCCCCACGCCGTCGGCGGCCAGGGCCGCGATCAGGCGCCAGAACCGGAATCTGGACAGGGGGTCGACCCCGGAGGTCGGCTCGTCGAGGAAGAGCACCCTGGGCCGGTGGACGATGGCGCAGGCCAGCGCCAGCCGCTGGCGCGTGGCCCCGGACAGGTCCCGCACCGCGCCCTCCCCCGCGTCCTCGAGACTGGCGCGCGCACTGGCCCAGGCGATTCGGCCGTGCAGTTCGGATCGGGGCACGCCATAGGCGCGCGCGAAGAATGTCAGGTTCTCGCGCGCGCTCAGGTCGGGGTAGAGGGAAAACCGCTGGGACATGTAGCCGATGCGCGCGCGCACCGCCTCGCTCTGGCGCGCCACGTCGAACCCCGCCACCTCGGCGGTCCCCTCCCCGGGCGAGAGCAGCCCGCACAGGATGCGGATCAGGGTGGTCTTGCCGGCGCCGTTGGGGCCGAGCAGGCCGAGGATCTCCCCCTCGGCGACCGTGATCGTCACATCGTCCACAGCCTTGAAATCCCCGAACCGAACGCTGACGCCGCGCGAGACGATCACGTCATTCCGGATGCGCGGCGGCGGCGGCTGCGGGGGCGCGGCGGAGGCCGCGCCAGGCGGCGCGGGCGGGGGCGCCGAGGCGAAGGTGAACACGTCCTCCATGGTGGGAACGGCGGCCTCCGCCACGGCCGCCTCGATCGGCGCCAGCCTCGACCCGTCCCGGACCTGCGCTCGCACTTCCCGGCCCGCGCGGCGCTGGAAGCTGATCACGCCGACGTCGGTCTCGAGCGCCGCCTCGATCCGGTCCAGGGCCGGACCGGTGATCCTGTAGACCTGCCCGGCCACGTCGCGTCGCAACTCCTGCGGGGCTCCAAGCGCGAGGGGCTTTCCATCCCGCAGAAGCAGGACGCGGTCGCAGGCGTCGGCCTCGTCCATGTAGGAGGTCGCGAACACGATCGTCCGGCCCTCGGTTCGCGCCCGGTCGAGGATTCGCCACAGCTCCCGTCTCGACAGTGGGTCCACGCCCAGGCTGGGCTCGTCGAGGATGAGCAGCGGGGGCTCGTGCATGAGGTTGGCGCACAGGGCCAGCTTCTTGCGCATGCCCCCCGACAGTTGTCCCTCGCGGCGGTGCTGAAATCGGTCCAGCCCGGCCATGCGGAGCAGCTCGGCGCCGCGCACGGCCCGGTCCGGTCCGGTGACGTCGCGGATGTCCGCCGCGAAGGCCAGGTTTTCGGCGACGGTGAGGCGATCGTACAGGGAGAAGCCCTGCGACATGTAGCCGACCCGCGCCTGCACCCCGGCCGGATCGCGCCGGACGTCGCGCCCCAGAACCTGGCATGTCCCCGCGCTCGGGCGCAGGATGGCGGCCAGCATCTGCAGCAGGGTGGATTTGCCCGCTCCGTCGGGGCCGACCACGCCGAACACCTGCCCGGCGTGGACGTCGAGATCGATGTTCTCCAGCAC
>NZ_JBAZOS010000017.1:0-58294 GCF_041648615.1 Brevundimonas sp. | reverse complement strand
GGCCGGCGGCCGGCGGGCGCGTGGAAAACGACGACGCGGGGCGGCTGTCTCGTCGAAACGGTAACTACTCAAACGCACCGGGCGAGCCCGGTCGCCCCGCGCCCTCCCCGACCTCTTCCGCGGAAACGCCGAAGAGCGATGACGCACGTCTGCTGTTCTCCCCTGCCTGATCGAAAGGACTCCCCATGACCCGCCGCAGCAAATCACCCCGGGTGACTGACCGCGACCTTATCCGGGCGCTTCAGCTCATTCGCCTCAAGGGCCTTCCCTCCGGCGAATACCAACCCCTCTCGAACCGCGAGGAGATGTATCTGCGCCTCATCCGCGCCGGCTTGCCGGCGGACATCGAGGATTTCGTCCTCTCACAGCCGCTGTTCCAGCTCGAGGCCATGGAACGGCGCTCGGATGCCGAAGGCGATGCCGAACAACATGATCGTTGTTAACCCGCCCCGCCTTCGCTAACCCGGAACAAACCCCAGCCGGAACCGCCATGCCCCGCTCGACCGATCGCTTCGAAGGCACGTCCAACTATATCGCCACCGACGACCTCAGGATCGCGGTCAACGCCGCCGTAGCCCTCGAACGCCCGCTGCTGATCAAGGGCGAGCCCGGCACCGGCAAGACGGTTCTCGCCTATGAGATCGCGCGGGCCATGAACGCGCCCCTCATCACCTGGCACATCAAGTCGACGACCAAGGCCCACAACGGCCTGTACGAATACGACGCCGTCAGCCGCCTCCGCGACAGTCAGCTGGGCGAGGCCCGCGTCCACGACGTGCGCAACTACCTGAAGCCCGGCAAGCTGTGGGAGGCCTTCACCGCCCCGAACCGCCCCGTCCTGCTGATCGACGAGATCGACAAGGCCGACATCGAATTCCCCAACGACCTGCTGCAGGAACTCGACCGCATGGAGTTCTACGTCCAGGAGACGGACGAGACGATCCGCGCCGAGGTCCGCCCCATCGTCATCATCACCTCCAACAACGAGAAGGAGCTGCCCGACGCCTTCCTGCGCCGCTGCTTCTTCCACTACATCCGCTTCCCGGACGACGAGACGATGAAGGCCATCGTCGAGGTCCACTTCCCCGGCATCAAGCCGCGCCTCGTCTCGGAAGCGCTGAAGACCTTCTACGAAATCCGCGACACCCCGGGCCTGAAGAAGAAGCCGTCGACGTCGGAACTGCTCGACTGGCTCAAGCTGCTGCTGGTCGACGACATCGACCCCGCCACCCTGCGCGAAAAGTCGCCCAACAGGCTGATCCCGCCCCTCCACGGCGCCCTGCTGAAGAACGAACAGGACGTCCACCTGTTCGAACGCCTCGCCTTCCTCGGCCGCCGCGAAGGCGCGCGGCCCGGCGGCTGAACACATCAGGGGGCCGGTTTGAACACCCGCCTTACCGCGATTTCACTGGATTATCGGCCCCGCGCGCGCAGGATGAGATCACGTACAGGATACCCGACGATGCTTCTTCGTCCCTTTCTCTTTCCCGCCCTCTGCGTCCTGGCGCTGACCTCGGCCTGCGACGGCGACAACTCCGTGCGCATCTCCTCGACCCGCACCGAGAACAATGACGCCAAGGGCGTGCTCAAGGTTGTCGAGGCCCTGCAATGCCCCCGGACCATGGGCTCCCTGACCCGCAAGGGCTCGGCCCAGAACGGCGGCAAGGTCTGCACCTACGTCGGGCCCAAGGGGGCCGAGGTCAGCCTCCATCTGGTCGCCCTGGACGGCGCGACCCCGGCCGAGGCGCTGAAGAGCTTCGAGGATCGCCTGTCCGGCTCTCTCCCCGCCGCCGTCGCCGAACTGCGGGCTTCGGCCGAGGCTGAAAAGGCCCGGGGCGCCGCCGACGCCGCCCGGGCCGCCGCCGATACGGCCGCCGTCGCCGCTGACGCCGCCGCGGGATCGGCCGACCAGGCCGCCGCCCGGGCCGATCGCGCCGCCGCCTCCGCCGACCGGGCCAGCGTCCGCGCCCCCGGCGTCAGGATCGAGGCCAATGGCGACGACGCCGTCGTTCGCCTGCCGGGCATGCACATTGAAACCAAGGGCGATCAGGCCAGCGTCCGCATCGGCGGGCTCCATATCAACGCCAACGACAGCGACGGCTCGACCCGCGTCACCAGCGCTTCTTCGGCCAGCGGCGGGCGCGGCGACAGCGTCAGCGTCAACGCCCTCAACAACGCCGCCGAGATCCGCACCAGCGCCGGCGGCGAGGCTACCCGCGCCAGCTGGATCCTGACCGACAACCGCGACCAGGAATCGGGCTGGGGTCTGGTCGGCTATGAAGCCCGCGGCCCCGTCGGCGGCCCGCTGGTCGTCGCCACCGTCCGCTCCAAGGACACCAACCGCAACCGCGCCTTCGAGGACGCCAGGGACCTCGTCACCCTCAACGTCGGCGAATAAACCCCTACGGTCTTGATCGCATCGCCGCGATGCGTCACCAACCCTGCCCACGACAGCAGGATGAGATCTTGGCCGCCAAGCCCCGCCCTTCCGCGAAACCGCCGCGCGCCTGGCAGCGCATGCTGTCGGGTCGCCGCCTCGACCTTCTGGACCCCTCGCCCTTCGACATCGAGATCGAGGACATCGCCCACGGCCTCGCCCGCGTCGCCCGCTGGAACGGCCAGACGGTCGGCGAACACGCCTTCTCCGTCGCCCAGCACTCCTGCGTCGTCGAGGAGATCGCCGTCCACATCAAACCCGGGCTCGCGCCGAAATGGCGCCTCGCCGCCCTGCTCCACGACGCCTCCGAATACGTCATCGGCGACATGATCTCGCCCTTCAAGGCGGCGCTGGGCGTCAACTACAAGGCCTTCGAGGCCCGGCTGGAAGGGGCCATCCACCTCCGCTTCGGCCTGCCGCCGAAGAACCCGGTCGAGATCAAGACCCTGATCAAGAAGGCTGACGTCGCCTGCGCCTATTTCGAAGCCACCCAGCTGGCCGGCTTCAGCAGGAAGGAGGGCCTGTCCCTCTTCGGCGCCCCGCCTCCCGGCTACGACCTGGTCATCGACCCCCTGCCCGCCCCCGTGGCCCAGCAGCGCTATCTCGAACGCTACCGCGTCCTCGCCGAGGCGACCGGCATCGTCCCCGCCCCCGACGCCTGGCACACGGAATAGCCATGGCGGGTCCGGGCGAGCAGGGCGTCCGCATCGGCCTCTCGGCCGTCGTCATCGCGCTCCGCGACCGCCAGGCCTGCGTCCTGACCACCACGGGCGAGGATGGCGCCGCCGCCCTGCCCTTCGGCCCCTTCGACCCCGCCCGCGACCGCACCTTCGAGCGGGCCCTGCGCGACTTCGTCACCGCCCAGACCGGCTTCCGCCTCGGCTTCGTCGAACAGCTCTACACCTTCGGCGACCTCGGCCGGGCCAGTCCCCGCGCCACCCCCGGCCCGGAACAGCATCGCGAGGTCTCGGTCGGCTATCTCGCCCTCACCGCTGACGCCGCCGACGCTCCCCAGGCCGAGGCTCGCTGGACCCCCGTGCTCGAAATTTTCCCGTGGGAAGACCGCCGCGACGGCGCTCCCGCCTGCGTCGGCCTCCTGATCGCCGAACTGACCGCCTGGGCCGAGGCCGATCCCCGCCGTCAGGCCCGCGTCGAGACCCTTTTCGCCACCACCCCCGCCCAGCGCTGGAACGAGGGCCGCGTCCTCGACCGCTACGAACTGCTCTACGAAGCCGGCCTGGTCGCCGAGGCCGCCCGCGACCAGGACCGCCCCGTTCCCGCCGCCGCCCCCGGCCGCGCCATGGCCTCCGACCACCGCCGCATCGTCGCCACCGGCCTCGGCCGCCTGCGCAGCAAGCTGAAGTACCGGCCCGTCCTCTTCGACCTGATGCCCGCGACCTTCACCCTGTCCGAGCTGCAGACCGCGGCCGAGGCCGTATCCGGCCTGTCGCTGCACAAGCAGAATTTCCGCCGCGGCGTCGAACGCACCGGCCTGGTCCAGCCCACGGGCCGCCTGTCCGCCGCCACGGGCGGCCGTCCGGCCGAACTGTTCCGGGTCATCGACGGCGACCTGTCGACCGGCGAGGCCCTGGGTCTGCCGCTGCCCGCGCAGCGCTGACGCGATTTCTCAACCGGCCGCTTGCGGCGCGGCCCGGTCCCCATTAGAGAAGCCGCTCGCTCGACCAAGCGTCCTACGGCCCCGCGGAGAGGTGGCAGAGTGGTCGAATGTACCGCACTCGAAATGCGGCGTGCCTTTGCGGGCACCGTGGGTTCGAATCCCACCCTCTCCGCCACTTTCCTCAAATGCAATGAAATCAGGCCCTCGGTGGCCCCCGGTGCGTCAGTGTATCACTCGATGTTGCACCGCTTTTTTATCCGCACCGGCTTTGCCTGTCGGCGTTGATTGCCGCCAACTGGCGGTTCTCTCATTGGTGAGGATCGTCGATCCCAAAGCTTGGATTAGAGGGAGAATAGAGCCGCCCTCATACTCGCCGGCGACAAAGCTCGAATGCCGGTCACGATACTCAAGCCACGCCGCCTGGGCTTCGTCGAGCTCATGCTGCTGGCGGTCATCCAGACGTTCGGTACAGCCACTTCTACGAAGAGGATATGGAACGCGAGCAGCGCATGGGCGACATGATCGGCGCCGTGCTTCCCGATGACAAGATCCGCAGGACGCCCGGGTTCAACATGAAGCGGTGGCGCGAACACCAGGAGGCGTGGAGCAAGATCAAGCTGGTCCAGAAGAAGGACGGCGCTCGCCCCTGGGGGCCCTCATGATCAGCTTTGCGCCAGAACCCGTCATTTGCGCATCGCCAAAAACACGACAAATCACCGGAGCTATCGCCACAGCCAGACTGCGGAGGCGGTGTAGAGGGCGATGCCAAGGGTGAGATTGAAAGGGAAAGTTATCGCCAGGGACGCCGTCACAAATACACCGGCGTCCGCTTTGGGAGCGGCCAGCCGCATGGCGGCGGGAACGGCGATGTAGGAGGCCGAACCTGCGAGAATGGTCAGGAGAGCGGCATTGCCCGCCTCCAGTCCGGCGAGACGCGCCAGACCCAGCGCCACGCCCGCCGAGAGCAACGGAAAGCCGAGGGCGAAACCGATAACGCCCGGCGTCAGCTTTCGTCCGCCTTCCATCAGCCGGCGGGCGGCGACCAGGCCGATGTCGAGGAGGAAGAAGCACAGGGCGCCCTGGAACAGCGGCCCGACAAACAGATCCAGCCGGGCCATGCCGGCCTCGCCGGAGATCAGCCCGACCAGGAAGCTGCCGAGCAGCATCACGGAGGCCGCGCCGACGAACACCTCCCGCAGGATCGTCCTTCGCCGCCCCGGCTCGCCACGACACGCGCCGTTCAGCAGGACAAGGGCCGTCAGGATGGCCGGGGTCTCCATCAGGGCGAGCACGGCCGCCATGTAGCCGCCGGAGGGAAGACCGACGGCCTCAAGATGCTGCTGACCGGCGGCGAAGGTCACCACCGAAACGGACCCGTAGGTCGCCGCCAGCGCGCACAGGGTGGGGCGATCGAGTCTCGGGATGCGCTTCAGGATCAAGAATGCGACGAGCGGCATGAGGGCGCTGAGGGCGATCCCGATGGCCCCCGCCGCCAGGAAATCCCCGTTGAGCCCGGCCGCGCGAGCCTCCACCCCGCCTTTGAAGCCGATGCAAAGCATCAGGTAGAGTGAGAGGGCCTTGGCGACCGGCTCGGGAATGGCGAGGTCCGAGCGCGCGAACGCGGCCGCCGCGCCGACAAAGAAGAACAGGATGGCCGGCGACGTCAGAAGCGTCAGGCTGGTGGAGAAGTCAGGCATGCGTCAACCGGTCTCGCTGGAGGTGGGTCGGAGTGACCTCGACCAGGGCGGCGATCCAGTTTATTGATCTAATGCAGGTTATAACGGACGCTAATGACATGGCTGATCGACTGGTCAACCTGGACATCGACCTGTTGCGCGCCTTCGTGACGGTCGTCGAGACCGGCAGCTTCACGCGCACGGCGGCCTTGCTGGGTCGGACCCAGCCGGCCGTCAGCCTGCAGATCCGCCGGCTCGAGGATCAGTTGCGATCCCCGCTGTTCGATCGCGGGGGCAAGGGCGTCGGTCTGACGACGGAGGGCGCCGCGCTGCTGCCGCAGGCGCGCAGGCTGTTGCGGCTGAACGACGAGATCGTATCGACTCTGGGAGACGGGGATCTGGAGGGCGAGGTTCGGTTCGGCGCTCCGGAGGACATCGCGACCATGCATCTCCCCGGAATCCTGGGAGCGTTCGCGCGCAGCCATCCCCGCATCAAGCTGTCGGTGACCTGCGACTACACCGCCAACCTGCTGGACCAGATGTCGCGGGGCATGCTGGATCTGGCGCTGATCAAGCGCGAACCGGTCGGGCCCGAACTGGGCGTTCGGGTCTGGAGTGAGCCCCTGGTCTGGGTGGCGCTCGACGCCTCGATCATCGAGGGGGGGTCGCTGCCGCTGATCATCGCGCCGGCGCCGGACATCTATCGGAAACGCGCCCTGGGCGCGCTCGCGGACGCAGGCGTCCCCTTTCGCGCGGCCTTCACCTCGCCGAGCCTCGCCGGGCAGATGGCGGCCCTGCGCGCAGGCCTCGGCGTCGGCGTTCTTCCCGCCGCCATGGCGCCCCGTGACCTCGCCGTGCTGGGCGCGCCCCTCCCCACCCTTGCCGACAGCGAGATCGCCCTGGTTTCCGCCCGGGGCGCCGGCGGGCCAGCCGGCCTGCTTGCGCAAGAGGTCTTGCGAGCGCTGGAACGCGGTCCCATGCCGGCATGACGCTCGCTTATGGCGCGTATCAACACATCTGATTGGCGGCCGACAGGCGTCAAAGGCATTCTGACTCAGCGGCCCGGGCCCCTCTGACGATCACTGTGATCGTGATGTCGGACCGCATCGGGTGCGCTCGATGACGGGTCCGGATTGTTGTCCCCTTCGAACGGACGGTCTCTGCGTCGAGCGCTCCCCTTCCGGGAAGGAGTGGCTCCATGTCTATCGTGTTGGCGCGCCGGTTGCGGGGATTGCACACCCTGCTGGAGATGGCGCTGAAGGATGAGCGGGCGCGCCCGCGCCCGGACGACCGCACCGTCGCTGGGATCAAGAAGAAGAAGCTGGTCATCAAGGACCGGCTCGCGGGCTTTGACGGTCGCCAGACGTCGTCGGCGTCGCACTAGCGCCGGAAGGGTCGGCGGCTTCCCCCTGCACGCCGACCCGATCGTTCAATCACACCCACACGTCATCGCTGCCTGGCCGGCGATGCGAAGCGAGACTCGATGCCCAGAACAAGCAAAATCCAGCGAAGACGACTTCCGGTCGATCCGCATGATGTCTGGACCCTGGGCGACGTCGCCCAGATGGACGCGGTCGTCGCGGCCTGCGCTCTGGTCGCCCAGGCCGACGGCTGGGTCACCGCCCAGGAACGCAGGCGGATGATCGACCGGATGAGTCAGTCGCCGAGCATCCGCTTCTTCGGACTGCATGAGGTGACGGTCGGTTTCGAGGCCCTGAACATGCGGTTTGACCGGGATATGGAGGACGGTGAGGCTGCGGCGGAAGCTGCGATCGCTGTCCTCCGTGGTCAGCCGGGACCTTCGCATCTGCTGATCGAAACGGCGTGTTCGGTCGCGGAAGCGGACGGGGGTTTCGACGCCGAGGAGCGTGAGGTCATTCTGCGTCTCTGCCGGCTGCTGGACCTCGATCCCGCGCGCTACGACCTGATCTCCGGCGCGGGTGGGCGGCGATGAGGATCAGCCCGAGTTCGGCGCCGATCGCCCAGGGCCTGGCGGTTCAGCTTTCGCAGATGACATGCCGCGTCGCTGCACATCGGAGTTCGCCGACGACCCGCCCCGTGGAGCCCCCGGGTGCGATCACTGACGACACGGTCACCCGCCGACCCAGCCGGCACACCTTTGACATCCGCGTCTGATCGCCGGACCAAACTGGAACTCTGAATCAATGGAATTTCTCACCCAGGACGTCCTGACCAAGCCGGTCTGGATGTGGGCGACCTTTCTGACGCTCGTCATCGTCCTTCTCGCGCTCGACCTCGGCGTCCTGCACAGGAAGCACCGCGAGATCGGCGTGCGTGAAAGCCTGCTGATGTCGCTCGGCTATCTGACCCTCGGCCTCGGCTTCGGCGGCTGGGTCTGGTTCAGCCTCGGCCAGCAGGCGGGGATCGAATACCTCACCGGCTTCGTGGTCGAGAAGTCCCTGGCGATCGACAACATCTTCGTCATCGCCATGATTTTCACCTACTTCGCCATTCCGAGGCTCTACCAGCACAGGGTCCTGTTCTGGGGCATCCTGGGCGTCATCGTTCTGCGGGCCGTCATGATCGCCGGCGGGGCGGCCCTGGTGTCGGAGTTCCCGTGGGTGCTCTACATCTTCGCCCTGTTCCTCGTGGCGACCGGGGTCAAGATGATCGCCATGTCCGGCAAGACGCATGACCTTGCCGCCAATCCGCTGCTCCGGTTTCTCAAACGGCGTCTACGGGTCACCGAACAGCTGCACGGCGAACGGTTCTTCGTACGGTTGCCCCATCCAAAGACGGGGCGGATCGCGACTTTCGCGACGCCGGTCTTCCTCGCCCTGGTTCTGATCGAGGTGGCCGACGTGATCTTCGCGGTCGATTCGGTCCCGGCGATCTTCGCGATCACGACCGATCCTTACATCATCTACACCTCGAACATCTTCGCCATCCTGGGGCTCCGGGCGCTGTATTTCGCGCTGGCGGCCATCCTGCCGCGCTTCGCCTATCTCAAATACGCCCTTGCGCTCCTGCTCATCTTCATCGGCTCGAAGATCTTCATCTCCGATTTGATGGGCTGGGAGAAGTTTCCGGCAGACGTCTCGCTCGGAATCACCTTCGCCATCCTCGCGGTTGGCATTCTCTGGTCGGTATGGCGCACCCGTTCCGCCCCGCCCGACGCAGCGGCGCCATGATGCCGGACCGACGATCCGTTGATGGCGGGCTACCAGCGTTTTCGCGCATCGGTCTGGCCGGGCCAGGCGCAACGGTATGCCCAACTCGCCCGGCGACGCCAGCAACCGGCCACAGCCGTGATCGCCTGCTCCGACGCCCGGATCGATCCGCAGACGATCTTCGACGCCGGGCCGGGCGAGTTGTTCGTCATCCGCAATGTGGCGGGGCTGGTCCCGGAGTATGCGCCGGACGGAGGATGTCACGGGACCAGCGCGGCGCTCGAATATGCGGTGAAGATCCTCAAGGTCCGACGCCTCGTCCTGCTCGGGCATGCGCGCTGCGACGGCATTCACGCGATGATCCATGGCCCCCTGCGAAACGCCCCCGATTTCCTGGGGCCGTGGGTGGACATCGCCGAGCCGGTGATGTGGCCCATGCCCGAGCAGGGCTCCGGCGAGGCGTTCGAGGCGGCGATCGAGGACGCCGTGCTCCGACAGTCGCGGACGAACCTGAGGACGTTCCCGTGGATACGGGAGGCCGAAAAGGCCGGACATCTGTCGCTGTCGGTCTGGAAGTTCAGCATTGCCTCGGGCGAGCTGGCGGCCGTCTAGCCGGATCCATTGTCGATGCTTATCGCCCGAATGAGCACAACTCATTGGTCTGGCGCGAGGGGCGCATTCAATGTGAATGAGCGGCCCGGGCCCCTCTGACGATCACTGTGATCGTGATGTCGGTCCGCATCGGGTGCGCTCGATGCCGGGGTCCAGTCCATCCAAAGTCCCCAGGCCCGGCAAAGAGCGCACCCTTTCGAAAGAGGAGAGGCTCAATGGCGACCAGACCCAGCCGTCAGCTCAGGCGATACAGCACCCTTGTGGCGCCGGGCTTGATGACCGCGTTCTCGTCGCTGGTGAGGGCCATGCGGTCTGCCCGCGCCAGGTCACGGCGCGCCCGCTGACCCTGCGGCGGCTGCCTTTTCCCTTAGACCCTTCATCCGGATCCCGAGGCCCATCCCAAAATGACCAGGTTCGAAACCACCCTCCGCGATCGTCCCGCTATCCGGCCCGACATGTCAGTCGACGCCGGACTGCGCGCCTTCATGCTCGGCGTCTACAACAAGATGGGTCTCGGCCTCGTGGTTTCCGCGGGTTTGGCCTGGGCGACCGCTTCGGTGGCGCCGGTCCGCGACATCCTGTTCGTCGTCGCAGACGGGCGCCTGACCGGCTATACGCCGCTAGGCATGGGGCTGGCCTTCGCGCCGCTGGTTGTCCTGCTCGGCTCCGCCTTCCTGGTGCGCAGCGCCTCGCCCCGGATGGCGAGCCTGCTCTACTGGTCCGTCGTGGCGCTGATCGGCGCGTCGCTCGGCGCGACGGCGCTCCGCTACACGGGCGAGAGCCTGGCCTCGACGTTTCTGGTCACGGCCTCAGCCTTCGGCGCGCTCAGCCTCTACGGATACACGACCAGACGGGACCTGAGCGGGATCGGGACCTTCCTGATCATGGGCGTGATCGGTCTCATCATCGCCGGCGTGGTCAACCTGTTCCTGCAGTCCTCGACACTGATGCTGGCCATCAGCGGCGTCGGCGTTCTGATCTTCGCGGGCCTGACCGCCCATGACACCCAGCGCCTGAAACTGACCTATCACCAGCTCGGCGGCGACAATGCCGCCACGGCCTCCGCCACGAGCTTCGGCGCGCTGAGCCTGTATCTCGATTTCATCAACCTGTTCCAGTTCCTGCTCGTCTTCCTCGGCCAGCGTCGCTGACACATCACCCGCCTCCGGAGATATGAATGCCCCTTCTGCTCTGCCCCAACGACAACGCTTCCATGACGACCGTCAGCCGCAGCGGCGTCGAGTTCGACATGTGCCCGGTCTGTCGGGGCGTCTGGCTTGATCGCGGCGAACTGGAAAAGCTGATCGAGGACGGAGGCGGCCAGGGCGGTCCATCGCCCGCGCCGACGGCTTACGCTACCCGCGACTTCCGTCGGGATCGCGACGACGACTACGGCCGCGACGAGGGCTACCGCAGGAAGAAGCGCCGCGACATCTTCGATATTTTTGATTGAGCGGGCTGACACGACACCTGCCGCAGTCCGAGCGTCCCCGGGGGCGTTTAAGCGAAATCCAGGTCCCGAGCGGCTCGGTGCGGCGCCGAACTCTCCTGTCTTGAGGACCAGAAATGCCGATGCGCGATTTTCTCCTTCAGATCGACACCTACACCGGCCCCCTGGCCGTCAGCCGCCGTCAACTTCCCTGAGGCGGCTTCGGCGCCTCAGGCGCCGAAAGGGCGCCGGCGTTCGCCGTGTCCCCGCCGATGGTCGCTTTATGCGAATTCACGTCCATCGGGCCGGGAGAGAACGGCAGGGCACGGCCGGCGCCCCTGACGGCGGTCAGGCCAGACCTGACTATTCCCACTTGCCCCATTCATGGGAAAGATCGATCGAGACGTGAAGCAGGGTCTCCCCCAGTTTGACCATCAAGCATGATTTGATGGCGGCGGCCGCCGCAGCCGGGGCCCCGCTGCCGCCCGTCACGATCGCCGCAATGGCCGCCGCGATCGCCCCCTGCTTCAGGCAGTCCTCCACGGCGGACCTGATGTCCACGTCGGTCCTGGTCGTAACGCGAAGGGTCGCCATCACGTAGAACCATTGATACTCGATCTTCCACCCGATGCAGGTCCAGCCGCCGGGATATTTGAATTTCTTGACGCATTTCTTGCGGACGTGGGGGGGAGTGGTCGGGTCCTTCGTCTTCAGAAGCGCCCGTTCGTACAAAACGCCGGTCGCGGCCCTCGAAGGGTCGAAGTGGTGCAGAACACCCGTTCCCCACCAGGCCTCGTCCGGGCCGGCTCTTTCGCCGGAAGGCGGTGCAGGCGGAATGTTGTCTCCCAGATAGAGCAGGCCGTCGAACTCTGTTTCCTCGGTCATGGTCGTTCTCCGCGTGGTCTGTCGGCAAGGCGCTACGCCCGCCGGCCGCCACGTCGGAAGACTGCGCCGGCCCCGACTCCGCCACGCGTGACGGCCGTCACGCTTCGGTTGTGCCTAACGCCGGTCTCTGGCAGCGTGTCCCCGGGAGGGGACGATGGACGAGGGCGGCGGCGGTCCCGCGCGATATCGGGCCTTCATCAGCTACAGCCATCAGGACGCGGCCGCCGGCCGTCGTCTTCACCGACGGCTGGAGCGGTACGTCCTGCCGAAGCGGCTGGTCGGGCGACCGACGCCCCGGGGCTTCGTTCCACGCCGGCTCGGCCCGATCTTCCGGGATCGCGAGGACCTGCCCGCGGCGGACAGCCTCAGCGAGGAGGTGCGGACGGCGCTGGCCGACTCCGCCAGCCTGATCGTGGTCTGCTCGCCGGCCGCAAGGCAATCGCCCTGGGTGTCGCGCGAGGTCGGCCTGTTCCGTGCGCTGCACCCGAACCGGCCCGTGCTGGCGGCCCTGATCGCGGGCGCGCCGGCGGACTCCTTCCCTGACGCCCTCCTCGGGAACGCGGCCCGCGAACCCCTGGCCGCCGATCTTCAACCGGCCGGAGACGGACCCCGTCTCGGCTTTCTCAAACTGGTCGCGGGTCTCGTCGGCGTGGGCCTGGACGAACTGGTCCAGCGCGACGCCCAGCGCCGGTTGCGGGCCGTGACGGCCGTCACGGGCGTGGCCCTGGCGGGGATGCTAGCCATGACCTTGCTGACCGCCATGGCCATCGGGGCACGGCGGGAGGCGGATCGGCAGCGCGCCGAAGCCGAAGGAATGGTCGAGTTCATGCTCACCGATCTGCGAGACACCCTGGAAGGAGTCGGGCGGCTGGACGCGCTGGACGCCGTCAATGCCCGCGCGCTGAAATATTACGAAGGCCAGGACATCGGCCGGCTCCCGCCCGGTTCGCTCGAGCGACGCGCCCGCGTGCTGCTGGCCATCGGCGCCGATCTCCATACGCGCGGCGAACTGGATGCGGCGATGCGTCAGTTCGAGCAGGCCCGGCGCACGACCGCCGCCCTGCTGGCCGCCGACCCCGACAACCCGGATCGGATGTGGGCTCACGCCCAGAGTGAACAGGCGGTGGGCGTGATCGCGTTCGAGCGTCGGAACCAGGATCAGGCCCGGACCGCTTTCGAAGCCTATCGCGATCTGTCCGAGCGATTGGTGGAGCGGGAGCCGGCGAACGCCGTCTATCTGCGGGAGGCCGGTTTTGCCCGCGGCAACCTGTGCAGTCTGGCCCTCGCGGAGCCGTCTCGCCCGGAAGACGCCCTGGCCGACTGCCGGATCGCCCTCGCACGGATGGAGGAGGCCGTCGCGGCGACGGCGCGACCCGACGCCTGGGCCCTCGATCTCGCCAACCGGCATGCGTGGCTGGCCGACGCCTGGCGCGCCAACGGCGACAACGGCAAGGCGCGCCAGCATCGACTCGCCGAGGAGGCGATCGTACGCCGCCAGACCGCGCGCGACCCAGCCAATATGGAAGTCCGCCAGAGGCGGGTCGCCGGCCAACGCGCCTTGGCGGCGCTGGAGCTGGGCGACGGACGCCCGGACCTGGCGCGCAAGCGCCTGGAGTCCGCGCTGGAGGCGGTCGACGTGATGGTCGCCCATGAACCCGCCAATGAACGGTGGGCCGCGCTGCGCCGGAAGATCGCCGACAACCTTGTCGTGCTGGAACAGATACAGAGGGAGAAACTGCAATGACCGATACTGTAGAGCCTCGCGCATCGTCCGGGGACGTGAGGCTGACCGCGGGAATGCGGCCAGGCTGGACGCCGAAGGAGATTGTCTACACCCGCTTGACGCTCGACCCGACGGATCGAACGGTGGTGGCGTCGCCCCGAAGCTATGTCGTGCGCCAGACGGACGTTGAGAGCTTTGTTCGAGCCCGGCTTGCGGGCCTTCCGCTTCCCGGCCACGTCCGGACGCGCCACTGGAACGCCACCAGTTCACGACCTGACCGGCCGATCAACACCTATGTCGGCGCGCCCTGCTGGGTCGTCATGGAACTCGACGGCTTGTTCGACTGGCAATTCGAGCCCAAGCAGCCCGGAATCACGGCCAAGCACGCGTATGGCGATGACAACGGCGGTCTTGTGCACGTCATGCCGGACGGCAAGCTTGAGGGGCACCTCGGCCCGACCGGCGAGGGGTGCAGGATCCTCTACTTCGGCGTGAACGCCCGCGACACCGCCGAACACCAGGAATTCCGGTTCCATGTCGTTTCCGGAAAGCATGGGCTCCAGGATCCCGATCAGATCGACCCGGACATCCCGAACGACGGCGGCAAATTTCCCCTGGTGTCGGAGTGGGACGCCCCAGGTCAGATCGATGAGGCCGACGTATGAGACGAGCGCGTTGACGACCTCCCCTCCCGCCTCACTCCTTACCATCATCGCTCTCGCCCGGTCCGGAGCCCTGGACCGGGCGAGGCGGCTGTTCGAGGAAGCGGGCCTCGCGGCCGTGACCGACGACCCGGCCACGCTCGGCGTGCTGGGCCGGCTCCTCAAGGACGAGGCGCGGCGGGCGGCCGCGGATGATCGCGGCCGCCTGTGGCGCCAGGCGGGCGACGCCTACGCCCGGGCGGCCGAATTGAGCGGCGCGTCGTATCATCTGATCAACGCCGCCACCCTGGCCCTGCTGGCCGGCGACCGGACCACGGCCGAAGAGCGGGCGAACCTCGTGCTGGCCAGGCTGGACGTCGGCGACACCGGCCCCGAGACGCCCTATTATCTGGGGGCCACACGCGCGGAAGCGTTGCTGCTGCTGGGCCGGACCGGCGAGGCGAAGGTCGCGCTCCGCGAGGCTTTCCAACAGGCTCCCGAAGCATGGGAAGATCACGCCTCCACGCTTCGTCAGTTCACCCTGATCCTCGAAGCCTTCGGCGAGGACGCCGCCTGGCTGGGCCCGATGCAGCCGCCGCGCAGCCTGCATTTTGCGGGTCATCTCGCCATCGCCGACGACGCGGGCCTTCGCGGGCGCATCGAGGCGACTCTGGCGGAAGAGCGCATCGGCTTCGCCTACGGCGCCCTCGCCGGAGGGGCCGACCTGATCATTTCGGAGGCGGTCCTGGCGCGGGGGGCCGAGCTGCACCTGGTGCTGCCCGCGCCGCCGGAGGTCTTCCGGGCCGACTCCGCCGTGCCTTTGGGCGGCGACTGGCCGGCGCGTTACGATGCGGTTCTCGCCGAGGCCGCCACCCTGTCGGTGGTTGAGGCGCGGCTCGCCACGACCACCATGCTCCACATCCGTCTGGCGGCGGAGGTGGCGATGGGCAAGGCCGTGATGAAGGCGGCCTCGCTGGCCAGCGAGGCGGTCCAGCTCCTGCTCATCGATCCGGGCGCGGCGACGGGCGCGACGGCGGCGATTGGCCAGCACTGGCGGCGAAGCGGCCGCCGCCAGTTACAGCTGGAGGTCCCCCGGCCAGAGGCCCCCGCGGCACGGATAAGGCCCCTGCGGGAAGCCCCCGAGGAAGGCGTGATGGCCGCCATGCTGGCGGTCGCCCTCGATTGCGAGGACGGAAGCGGCGCGGACGCGCCGGACCCCGGCGTTCTCGACCGTATCGGCCAGGCTCTGGCCGCCTGCGCCCGCCCGCTGGCGACTCCGGTATTGGCGGGGCAGACACTCAATCTGGCCTTCGCCGACCCGGCGGAAGCGGCCGCGGCGGCCGCTCTAGTTGTCCGCGCCTTCGGCTCAACCCCGGCCCGGGTGGCGGCCCACTACGGCGTCGCGCGACTGGCCGACAACCCCTTTGGCGGCCCGCCGGCGCTGGTCGGCGCCGCCACCGCCGTCGCTCCCGACATGCTGGCGTCGACGCCCCCCGGCGCGATCCACCTGAGCGAGTCCTTCACCGCCGCCTTGCACAGCTGGACGCGCGTCATGATCGGCGAGACTCCGTACGTCGGCGAACTGTCCAGGTCCGGCGAGGTGATCCCGCTGTACGCGCTCACGCGGGCCGGGCCCTAGACCACCATCTCTTCGAGACGCTGGGTCGCGACGATGACGAGGGCGTCGTTCTCCCGGCGTACGATCCCGCGCCGTTCAAGAGCGCTGACCGCGCGCGAGACGGTTTCCCGCGTGCTCTGGACCCGGACCGCGAGGGCGGCGTGCACGGGAGCGGGCCGGATCGTGCTTCCGTCGCCGCGACGCGCGAGGCGAAGAAGCTCGGCGTAAACCCGCCCGGGAGCCGACAGCGTCGTGCGATCCACCATCCTCGCGCTCGTCGCGCGCAACTGCCCGAGCAGCGAACGGACCAACAGCAGTCCGAGCGACCCATGGCGATCGACCAGCACCACGAAATCAGCGGCGGGCACGCAGGCGGCGCGTGTCGGGTCGGCGGCGACGACATCGGCCTCGACCGGCCAGGCGTCGGGCGCCCCGACAGCGCCGAACAGGTCACCGGTGCGGTACTCATGAACCAGCACCATCTGGCCATCCAGCCCGTAGACCAGCGCCTGGGCTCGTCCCGCCATGACCAGCCAGACCTGGCTCCACCGGTCGCCGCAGCGCAGGATCACCGCGCGCGCCGGGTAGTCCCGCGCCGTCGCATGCGCCGCTACGGCCCCCGCCACATCCGGCGAGCACCCCAGGACGGCGCGAATGGCCTCCTGCAGGTCGTTCGTTTCATCGGCCATCGGCGCTCCATCCGGATGGTCAGCCCGGCAGCATCTCGAAAAACCTCGGTCGGCGCAATGGGTTCGGGGCCAGCCGTCGATCCGCCCGCCGTTCGACCCTGTCGGGCGGTCCGGCGCCCATTTCAGTCGGGCCCGCTGTCTTGACGTCCTTCATGCCGCGCCAGCATAAGGGCGACCCGTCGCCACGGCGGCCGGCTTAGCTCAGTTGGTAGAGCGCCAGTTTTGTAAACTGGATGTCGCGGGTTCGATTCCTGCAGCCGGCACCAGCGCCCCCGTCAGCCGCCGCCCAGCGCGACCGCGATCCGGTAGACGACGAAGGCCGCCAGCCAGGCCAGGCCGAACATGTAGACGACCATCACCCACATCCATTTCCATGAGTTCAGCTCGCGCTTGACCACGCCCAGGGTCGCCACGCACTGGGGCGCGAAGACGTACCAGGCGAGGAAGGCCAGGCCGGTCGCCAGCGACCATTGGGCCGCCAGGGTCGCGCCCAGCAGACTGGTCGCGCTTTCGGCGTCGGCCACGGCGTAGACGGTGCCCAGCGCCGCCACGGCCACCTCCCGCGCGGCCATGCCGGGCACCAGGGCGATGACCATCTGCCAGTTGAAGCCGATGGGGGCGAAGATCGGCTCGAGCGCGTGGCCGAGCATGCCGGCGAAGCTGTAGTCGATGGCCGGCCCGGTCGCGCCTTCCGGCGGATAGGGGAAGGTGGCCATGGCCCAGACGACGATCATCAGCGGCAGGATGATCCGCCCCGCCCGCTCCAGGAAGATGCGCGCCCGGACCCACAGATTGAACAGGACGCTCTTCATGTCCGGGGCCTTGTAAGCCGGAAGTTCCATCATGAAGGGCTCGACCGCCCCTCTCCAGAACACCTTGCGGATCACGAACGAGACCGCCAGCGCGCTGAGGATGCCCGCCGCGTAGAGGCCGAACATCACCAGCCCCTGCAGGCTGGCGAAGCCCCAGACCTGCTGGTTGGGGATGAAGGCGGCGATGATCAGGGTGTAGACCGGAATGCGCGCTGAACAGGTCATCAGCGGCGCGACCATGATCGTCGTCAGGCGGTCGCGCTTCGAATCGATCACCCGCGCCGCCATGATACCCGGGATGGCGCAGGCGAAACTGGACAGCAGGGGAATGAAGGCGCGGCCGTGCAGCCCCGCCCCGCCCATGATCCGGTCCATCAGGAAGGCCGCGCGGGCCATGTAGCCGAAGTCTTCCAGCAGGATGATGAACAGGAACAGGATCAGGATCTGCGGCAGGAAGACCAGCACGCTCCCGACACCCGAGATCAGGCCGTCGACGATCAGGCTTTCCCAGATGCCGTCCGGCATGATCGCGGCGACCGCGACGCCCAGCGCGCCCAGAACGCCCTCGATCCCGTCCATCAGCGGCGTGGCCCAGGCGAATACGGCCTGGAACATGACGAACAGCAGGGCCAACAGAATGACCAGGCCGCCGACCGGGTGAAGCAGGACCGAATCGATCCTGCCCGTGAGGGTGTCGGGCCGCTCGGGCGGGCGGACGCAGGCCTTCATGATCCGCTCGGCCTCGCGGGCCGCGGTGCGAAGGGCGTCGGCGTCCGGCGCTGCCCAGGCGTTGGCCGCGGTCTGCGGCGCGGCGTCGATGACGCCCGCGACGGTCGCGATCAGGTCTTCGATGCCGCGCTTGCGCGTCGCCACCGTGGTGACGATCGGCACGGCCAGCTCGGCCGACAGCCGGTCCAGATCGATGCGCAGGCCCTGACGCTGGGCGATGTCGTACATGTTCAGCGCCAGCACCATCGGCCGGCCGACGGCCTTCAGCTCGAGGACAAGCCGCAGGACCAGACGCAGGTTGGTCGCGTCGGCGACGCAGATGATCACGTCGGGCGGCGTCTCTCCCGCCAGCTTGCCCAGAACGGCGTCGCGCGTGACTTCCTCGTCGGGGCTGCGGGCGCGAAGGGAATAGGTGCCGGGCAGGTCGAGCACCGACAGGGTGCGGCCGTCCGCCGAGCGGATCAGACCCTCCTTACGCTCGACGGTGACTCCGGCGTAGTTGGCGACCTTCTGGTGAGCGCCGGTCAGGGCGTTGAACAGGGCGGTCTTGCCGCTGTTCGGATTGCCGACGAGCGCGACCCGCGCGCTCCGTACCGCCATGTCCATCAGGCGGCGGCCTGTTCCGGAAACAAGGCGGCGGCCTCAACCGCGACCGCCGTCTCGAAGCGCACCGTGAGGCGGGCCGCCTCGTGGCGGCGCAGGGCCACCCGCATATCGTCGACCTTCATCGCCATCGGGTCGCGGCCGAACAGGCCTTCGTGCAGCACCTCGATCCGGGCGCCCTCGACGAATCCAAGCTCCAGCAAGCGCCGCTCCAGCTCCATCGCGTGCTCATCGGCATGCATGGCGTCGCCCACTTGGACGATCACGCCCTGGTCTCCGGATCTCGCCTGGCTCAGTTTCTGAATCTCGGTCATTGCGCTCGTAACCATCAAGGCGGCTAGCCGCGCCTGTTGACACTGATTATCAGGTGCGAACAGCCGCCGTCCAGTCCGGCGTGACGTCGCACCGGTTGCCGGGCGTCGCGGTTCGGCTATCAAGGGCGGATAGCGCCGGAGCCGCCCATGACCCGCCTCATCCTGACCGCCCTCACCGCCCTGACCCTGGTCGGCTGTGGTCAAGCCGATGCCGGAGGAGGCAGCGAATCGCCCCCCGCCAGACCCGCCCCGATGGCGGCGGAAAAGGCAGCTCTGCTGGCCGCCCTTCCCTCTCCCTACAATGAGGCCGATCTGGAGAACGGTCGCCGGGTCTTCGCTCGCTGCCGCTCGTGCCACACCGTCACCGAGGGTGGACCGAACATGACCGGGCCGAATCTGTACGGCGTCTTCGGTCGACCCGCGGGGAGTCAGCCGAAATACGACTACTCCGCCGCCGTAAGGGACGCGGGCTTTGTCTGGGACGCCGACCACCTGGATCACTGGCTGGAGAATCCGCGCACCTTCCTGCGCGGCACGAAGATGAGCTTCCCCGGCATTCCCGACGCCACCGACCGCCGCGACGTCATCGCCTGGCTGAAGGTCGAGACGGGCTATGCGCCGCCGGCCGCCAGCTGACGCCTATTCCGCCGCCGCCGGCAGGGCGTCATTGGCCGTCGCCTCGGTGGCTTCCCACTCCTCGATCTTGCGGGCGGTATATTCGGGCGACCGGGTGAATCGCGCCAGCACGCCATAGATCACGGGCACCACGAACAGGGTCAGCAGGGTCGCGAACATGGCTCCGGCGAAGATGACCACGCCGATCGTCTGGCGGCTGCCCGCCCCCGCTCCCTGCCACAGCACCAGCGGGAGGGCCCCGAAGGCGGTGGCGATCGAGGTCATGATGATCGGGCGCAGGCGCAGGGTCGACGATTCGATGATCGCCTCGTGGATCGACCGGCCCTGGTCGCGCAGCTGGTTGGCGAATTCCACGATCAGGATGCCGTTCTTGGCCGCCACTCCGATCAGGATGATCAGACCGATCTGCGAATAGATGTTCAGGCTCGAGCCGGCCATCATCAGGCCGAACAGGCCCCCCGCCGCCGCCAGGGGCACGGTCAGCATGATCACCGCCGGGGTGATCCAGCTTTCGAACTGTGCGGCCAGCACCAGGAAGACCAGCAGCAGGGCCAGTCCGAAGGCCGCGGCCACGGCGCCGCCCGCCTCCTGCTGGTCTCGCGCCGCCCCGCCCCATTGGGTGGTGACGACGCCCTGCGGCTGATCGCGGGACACCCGGGTCATGAACTCGGTGGCGTCGGCCAGGGTCGTGCCCGGATTGAGGTCGGCCGAGATGGAGATGGCGCGCTGGCGGTCCAGCCGGCGGCGGTCCGGGGTGTCGCCCGACGTCTGGGTCGTGACCACGGCCGACAGCGGCACCAGCTGGCCCGAGCCGGTGGCGACATACAGGGCCTCGAGGTCGCCGACGCTGCGGCGGTCGTCGCGCCGGGTCTGCAGGATGACGTCATATTCCTGGCCGCCGCGCAGATAGGTCGTGGCCCGCCGGGAGCCGAACATGGTCTCCAGCGTCCGGCCGATGGCCTGGGACGACACGCCCAGCGCGGCGGCCTTCTCCGGATCGACATCGACCAGCAGGCGCGGCGCGTTGGGCTCGTAATTCAGGCGCGGCCGCGAGAAGCCGGGGTTCTCGAGCGAGGCGGCCAGCACCGGCTGCAGCCAGTTGTAGATGTCTTCGTATTCGGCGCCCGTGACGACCATTTCGATGGAGTTGGAGTTGCCGCCGCCGCGCTGGAAGGCGCCGGGGACCGAGGCGTTGACCTGGGCGTCGGTCTGGCCGCGCAGCTTGCCGTTCAGTTCCTGGGCGATCTCGTCGGCGGCCCGGTCGCGTTCCGACCAGTCGGCCAGGATCAGGCTGCCGTTGCCGGAGTTGAAGCTGCCGCCGCCGAAGCCGGGCGCGGAGATCAGATAGCTGTCCGCCTCGCCACTGGCCTTGTACTCGGCAAGGATGGGTTCGATCCCCATCATGATGTTGCGGGTGTAGTCGAAGCCGGCCCCTTCGGGCCCCTGGACCCGGATCTGCACCCGGCCGCGATCTTCCGCCGGCACCAGCTCGTTGGGCAGGGCGAAGAACATGGCGGCCGCGCCGCCGGCGACCCCCAGGACCAGGACGGAAACGCCGACGACGGCGATCCGCTTGCCCAGCAGGGCCTGAAGCGAATTGCCATATGAGTTGCGCAGGGCGTCCATGCCCCGATCGACCCGGCGCGCCACCCAGCCGCCGCCCGAGGCCGGCTTCAGGATGCGCGAGGCCAGCATCGGCGACAGGGTCAGGGCGAGGAAGGCCGAGAAGGCCACGGCCGCCGCGATCGCCGCCGCCAGTTCGACGAACAGCCGACCGACATAGCCCGGGAGGAACAGCAGGGGCGCGAACACGGCCAGCAGCACGATGGTCGTGGCGACCACCGCGAAGAACACCTGTCGGGTGCCGCGCTCGGCGGCCACCAGCGGCGGCTCGCCGTGGTCAAGGCGACGCTGGATGTTCTCGGTCACCACGATGGCGTCGTCGACCACCAGGCCGATGGCCAGGACCAGCGCCAGCAAGGTCAGCAGATTCAGCGAGAAACCCAGGGGCGCCAGGACGATGAAGGTCGACAGCAGGCAGATCGGCGCGACGATCGACGGGATGAAGGCTGCCCGCATGCTGCCAAGGAAGATGAAGTTCACCAGCGCGACGAGCGCCAGCGAGATGCCGATGGTGATCCAGACTTCCTCGATGGCGTGCGAGGTGAAGACGGAGTTGTCCGAGCCGACGACCAGTTCGGTGCCCTGCGGCAGACTGGGCCGCACCTCCTCCAGCATCGCCTCGACGCCCTTGGAGATGGCGAGGTCGTTGGACTGGGCCTGACGGGTGACCGCCAGTCCGATCTGGTCCTGTCCATTGCCGCGGAACAGGCGGCGGTCCTCGGCCGGAGCTTCCTCGATGCGGGCGATGTCGCCGAGACGGGTGACATAGGCGGACTGGCCCTGGATCGCGCCCGAAGCGCCGCTGGGAAGGGCCGTGGCGCTGGACGCCGTTCCCGTCTGGGCCGTCGTGGCCGTACCCGAGCCGCGCGTGCCGATGGGCAACTGGCGGAAGTCCTCGGCCCGGGCGTAGGTGCGGGCGACGCGGACCGTGTAGTCCTTCTGGCCCGACTCCAGCTGGCCGGCGGGCAGTTCGACGTTCTGGGCCGTCAGGGCTGTCTCGACGTCGGTGACGGTCAGGCCGCGCGCCGCCAGCGCCGAGGCGTCCAGCCAGATCCGCATGGCGTAGCGCTGCTCGCCATAAATCTGCACCTGGGCGACGCCGGGCACCGTGGCCAGACGATCGATCAGATAGCGGTCGGCGTAATCCGTCAGCTCCAGCCGGTTCATGGCCGTGGAGCGCAGGAACAGGATCATGATCGGCTGGCTGTCAGTGTCGGCCTTGGACACCTCCGGCGGCTGCGCCTGATCGGGCAGGCGGCCGACGACGCGGGATACGCGGTCCCGCACGTCGTTGGCGGCGTCGTCGATGTTGCGGTCCAGGGAGAATTCGATCGAGACGTTGGAACGGCCGTCACGGCTGGAGGAGTTGATCCGCTCCACGCCCTGGATGCCGGCGATCTGCTGCTCGATCGGCTCGGTGATCCGGCTTTCGATGACCTCGGCCGAGGCGCCGGCGTAGCTGGTGCTGACCGAGACGATCGGCGGATCGACGTCGGGCAGCTCGCGCACCGGCAGGAAGAAGAAGGCCGCAGCCCCGATCACGCACAGCACGATGGCGGCCACCGCCGCGAACACCGGGCGGCGGACAGCGAGATCGGACAGCATCATTGGCCGGCGCCCCGTGCAGGAGCCGCGGCGCCGGCCGGACGACGCGCGCCCGCGACGCTGACCGGCGCGCCCGGCTGGATGCGGTTCAGGCCCGAACCGACGATGCGGTCGCCGACGTTCAGTCCGGAGACGATTTCGACGAAGCCGCCCTCGACCGAACCGGTCTCGACCTCGACGCGCTGGGCCGTCGAGCCCTTGTCGCCCCGGGCGATGCGATAGACGAAGGCGCCGTCGCCCTCATACTGGACCGCCGCCTCTGGAGCCGCCGGCGCGGTGCGCTGGCCCTGCTGGACGGCGACGCGCACGGCCATGCCGGGACGAATGCGGGCGCCCGGGTTGGGGATCTCGGCGCGGGCGGTGACGGCGCGGGTCTGTTCGTTGACGCGGGTGTCGATGAGGGCGATCCGTCCGCCGAACGCCTCGTCGCCATAGGCGTCGATGGTGGCCGTGATCGGCGTTCCGGTTCTGAGCACGCCCAGATACCGTTCGGGGACCGGGAAATCGACACGAACGACGTCGATGTCGTCCAGGGTGGTGATGATCCCGCCCGGATTGACCAGCGTCCCGGCCGTGACGGAGCTGAGACCCAGCACGCCCGCGAACGGAGCCCGGATCAGCCGGTCGCCGCGGCGCGCCTGGGCCGCCGTCAGCGAGGCGCGGGCCGTGGCGAGCACAGTCTCCGCATCCTCGGCGGTGACGCGCGGAGCGATGCCGCGATCCGCCAGACCCTTGAAGCGGTCGTACTGACGCTGGGCCTGGGCGACCTGGGCGCGGGCCTCGATGATGCCGGCGTCTTCCTCGCGCGCCTGCAGTTCGACCAGGGGCGCGCCGGCCGCAACCCGCTGGCCGTCGGTGAACAGGACGCGGGTGATCAGTTCGCTGGTGGACGAGGTGATATTGACCGACCGGCGGCCGCGCGCCACGCCCAGCACACGGATCTCGTCAGTGAAGGACCGGGCGCCGACCACAGCCTCGGAGACTGCCTGCCCGCGACCGCCCCCGGGTCCGCCACGACCGCCCGGGCCGCCGCCTGCCTTCTCGTCGCCGGCGAAGGCCATCTTCAGAACGACGGCCAGCACCATCAGGCCCAGCAGGACCGCGGCGGCGACGAGGAAGAAGTGGCGTTTGATCACGCGGGACGCTCTCTGGCAGGGGGAACGAGCCGACTTAGCGGCTGACGCCGTCGACGCAACTAAAGTCCTTGTAACGGATGCTGTTCCGGTTTCCGTCGCCGGAAGGCGCGCCTCAATGTCGCGCTCAGAACCGCCGCCACAGGGCGATGACGGGTCCGCCGCTTTCCGGCGTCTCGCGTCCCGCGATCGCCTGACGCCACCCGGCCTGCAGACTCCAGTCGCCCATGTCGCGAACCACCGAGGCCTCGACCGACAGCCAGCGGGGCCCGCCCTCGTCGGCCTGTCCGCCGTAGGCCTGGGCCAGAACCATCCAGTCGTCGCCAAAATGGGCGCCGGCGGTCGCATCGATGCGGGTTTCGTCGGGCAGTCCCTGTCGCATACGGCGAGCCGCCTGCAGTTCGACGAAGCCGCCGCCTGGAGCCCATGTCCCGCTCCAGCCGCCGAACGACCGTCCGACCGAGGCGCGCGCCTCCCAGTCCCTGTCGCCTTGCCCCGGCGAAGCATAGCCGGCATTCCGGCCTTCGCCCCCATCGGCATAGCCGCCGTACAGGCTGACGGCGGCGCGGTCGTCGCGCCAGGCCTGCCAGGTGACGCCGATCTCAAGCGGGCCTCGCCCCTCATAGTCCACAAACGCGTCCTCGCCCGACTGCCAGTCGCCCTTGAACTGCACCGTAAACCGGTCGGTGAGGCCATATTCGGCGAAGAGGCTGACGGCCGAGTCCCGGCGATCCCCCGGGAGATCGGCCAAGGCCCCGTCCATGTCGAAGCCGCGTTCGGCCCGCATGTCCTCGTATTTGAGAATCACCTGCCCATGCCCCCGGGGCTGGGCCCAGGGTCCCGCCGCGGCGGAGCCGGCCGCCGCGAGGGCCGCCAGTCCGATCAGCAGCCCCCCGGCCGGTTTCACAGGACCGGACTCAACTGTCGTAGCCCGGAGACTTCCGATCCAGCATCCGCAGCGCGCCCGGCCACGCCAGGGCCGAGATGAAGCCGATGCCCTTGCCCTGTTCCTTCGTTTCGGCCTGGGCGGCGTCGGGCGCGAAGAGCACATGCTCGCGCCCGCCGGACAGCGCCGCGACCTGCTGGGCGCAGGCGCGCTCGAGGAAGAACATTCCGATCCAGGCCTGCGCCGCCGTCTGACCGACCGCCAGGGTGCCGTGATTGCGCAACAGCATCAGCGGCTTGTCGCCGAGGTCCGCGACCAGCCGCGCGCGCTCGTCATGGTTCAGGGCCAGCCCCTCGTAGCCATGATAGGCGACCTGATGCTGCAGCAGGCAGGCGTTCTGGCCGATCGGCAGGAGCCCCTCCTGCTGCGCGGCCACCCCGACGCCGGCCACCGTATGCAGATGGATGACGAAGCGCGCATCCTCCCGCGCGCCGTGGATGGCGGAGTGGATCGTGAAGCCGGCCGGATTGATGAAGCTGGTCGTCTCCTGGACGATGTTCCCCTCCAGATCGACCTTCACCAGCGACGAGGCGGTGATCTCCTCGAAATAGTAGCCGTAGGGATTGATCAGAAAATGATGCTCGGCCCCCGGCACGCGGGCCGAGATATGAGTGAAGATCATGTCGTCCCAGCCGTGCAGGGCCACCAGACGGTACAGGGCGGCCAGTTCGACGCGGGTGGTCCATTCCGCCTCAGACACCCTCGACTTCAATGATGTAATCGCGCCGTCGGCCATGATCGTCTTCCTTGTGGTGGCGCACGCTCGCGCCAGACCGGGTCAACGTCAAGATTCAGCTTCCATTAACCGCGTCTTAGCGTCCCGCTTGTTAGCTCGTTCACGTCGAACCCCATTGGCTCGCCGGAGACGTCCGTGGTCCTCGTTCAACTGGTCCCTACCGCCCGGCCAGAGGCCGGGTCTCCCAGCGCCGGGGACCTGCTGGCCCTTGCCCGGGACGCCAGTCCGGACGCGCGGCAGCGGCTGCTGCTGGGTGTTGCGGCTCTCTGCGACGCCAGCCCGCCCTCGGGCGAGCTCTCGCCGGTGCTGGGTGAAATCTTTCTGACGCTGGCGCGCCAGGCCGAGCGCGAGGTCCGCAAGGCGCTGTCCGAGAAGCTGGCCCATGCCGACTGGGCCCCGGTCGCCCTGGTCAACGTGCTGGCGCTGGACGAGATCGAGATCGCCCGCCCCGTTTTGACCTCAAGCCCCATCCTGCAGGACGACGACCTGCTGCGCATCATGATCGAGGCCTCGATCGAGCACCAGATCGCCATCGCCCGCCGACCGCAGATCAGCGGTCGGGTCGCCGACGCCGTGATTGAACGGGGTGAACCGGCGGTGCTGACTGCTCTCGCCACAAACAGGACCGCCGACCTGAGCGTCGACAGCGTCCGCAGACTGGTCGAACATTCGCGCCGCATCGCCGCCCTGCGCGCGCCCTTGACCCGGCATCCGCGCCTGACTGAAGCCTTGGCCGAGCAGATGTATCACTGGGTCGGAACCGCCCTGCGCCAGTCCATCACCGCCCGCTTCAATGTGGATGACCGGGTGTTGGGCGACGCGGTCTATGACGCCGTCGAGGGCGTCCTCCGCCAGGCCCGCCCGGACGAGAATGCGCAGGACGATCCTGACCGCGACGAGATGGAACGGCGGCTGATCGACAAACTGCAATCCGCCGGACAGTTGCGGGCGGGCTTCCTGATCCGGGCCATCCGCGAGAAGCGTCTGAGCCTTTTCGTGCACGGACTGGCCGCCCTGGGCGGCTTCGCGGCCGACGACGTCCGCGAGGCCCTGGCGGCCCCCACGCCCGAGGCGCTCTATTACGCCTGCGCGGCGGTCAACATCGACCGCGCGGTCTTCCCGACCTTGCTGGCCGAACTGCGCAAGCTGAACCAGTCGCTCCCCGGCGAAGGGGGTGAACCGATCTGGCTTCGCGGCGCATTGTCGTCAAACTCGGCGGCCCGCGCCTTCCGGGTGCTGATCGCCGACAACCACCGCGAATTCAAAGCCGCCGTTTGACTTCGCGGGCCGGCTCGGCTTGCGTGAGCGGGTGAGCGACCTTTCCATTACAGATATGCGCCTGGCCTTCGTGGCCTCGGACCGGCCGGAAGCCCAATCCGCCCGAAAGCGGCTGATGTCGCTCTATGGTTCGGTGGAGCCGGAGCAGGCCAATGTCATCGTCGCGCTGGGCGGCGACGGCTTCATGCTGGAGACCCTGCACACGGTCATGGACCGGCGCGTCCCGGTATTCGGCATGAACCGCGGTTCGGTCGGCTTCCTGATGAACGACTACGGCGAAGAGGGGCTGCTGGAGCGGCTGGCCGGGGCCGGACGGGCGGTGATCCATCCCCTGCAGATGGACGCCTGGACCGAGGCCGGTCAGGTCCACAGCGGACTGGCCATCAACGAGGTCTCCCTTCTGCGCCAGACCCGTCAGAGCGCCAAGCTGCGCATCAGCGTCGATGGTCGGGTGCGGCTGGAGGAGCTGTCCTGCGACGGTTGCCTGCTGTCCACGGCGGCGGGGTCGACGGCCTATAACCTGTCGGCGCACGGGCCGATCATTCCCCTGGACTCCCGGGTGCTGGCCCTGACCCCGATCAGCGCCTTCCGCCCGCGCCGGTGGCGGGGCGCGCTGCTGCCGCATCAGGCCAGGGTCTGTTTCGAGGTCCTCGAGGCGGACAAACGGCCCGTCAGCGCCACAGCCGACAGTTTCGAGGTCCGCCGCGTCGCGCGCGTCGAGGTCCGGGAACGCCGCGACATCGCCCTGACCATGCTGTTCGACGCCGGCCGGTCTTTCGAAGAGCGGGTCCTGGCTGAACAATTCGCCTCCTGAGATGTGCACGGTTTTTTAGGGACGTCGGCCCAGACTGGCGTCCATCCGCATTCAGGAGCCCGTCGTGAGCAACCCGGCCCAGGTCATTCGTCCGCCCAACACCCTTCGCATGAAGGTCGGCGGAGCCTTCGGCGGGATCGACGCCGGCGCCATCGCCAAGGCGGAAGCCGCGCTCAAGGCCATGTCGTCCCAGTTCGGACAGTGGCTGCAGGATGAGATCGTCAAGCTGGACAAGGCCCAGGCCGACATCCGCAACGAGGGCTACAACCCACAGACCGCCGAGGCGCTGTATTTCCGCGCCCATGATCTGAAGGGCCTGGGCACGACCTATCAGTATCCGCTGGTGACCCGGCTGGCGGGTTCGCTGTGCAAGATGATGGACGACCCGGCCAAACGCATGGCCGCCCCGGTCGTGCTGCTGGATGCCCACATAGACGCCATCAAGGCCGTGGTCCGCGACGAAATCCAGACTGACGATCATCCGGTCGGCAAGATTCTGGCCGAAACCCTGGAAGCCAAGGTCGCCCAACATCTGGGCTGAACGGCTCGGCCCGGCCAAAGCCAGCGCCCGCCTGACCGGCGGGCGTTTTGCCGTCAGGCGGCGGCGGCCTTGAGCGTGGCTCGGGCCGGCAGCGGGTCCTGGTCCAGCCGCTCCATCAGATAGGCCAGATCCTCGCGCGGCGCGTTCGGCCGCTGGGTCAGGAAGCGTTCCAGCATCCGGTGACGGAATTCGTCGCCCGACGTATCCACGCCCTCGGCCTGAAGCTGGCGCCAGGTGTCGACCCCGGCCCGATAGGCCAGGAACAGGCGCGGCGGCAGACCCGCACGGTCATAGACAGCCTTGAGGCCCAGCGGGCCGGCGTCGTGGATCATCAGCGAGGCGCGGGCCAGCGGCGTGCCGGCCAGTTCGGCCATGCCGTGCTCGAACAGCGCCATCTGACCCCGGGCCAGAGCCCGCAGCAGCAGGGACGGCGTGAGGGCGCGACGGGCGTTCAGCCCGGCCACGAACTGCGGCAGGTCGGCCTGGCTGGCGGCCTGGTCGACCAGGTCGACGGTCGCCCGTTCGCGCGCGAAGGCGGCCAGACGGATCGCCGTCTCGGGCGCGACAGCGTGGCGGGTGACCAGGTGTTCGCGGACGGCGTCCGACGCCAGCTCCACAAGCCGCTCGGTCACAGTCAGGGGAAGGACCTGGCGATAGGCGATGGCCGCAACAATCTCGGGCGAGGCGCCAAAACGGTCGACACAGCGCCCAAGGGCGGTCTCGGCGACATCGGCGTTGTCGTTCGCCGCCAGGGCGCGCACGGCCTGCTCGCAGCCCACCTCGGCCACGACCTCGGCGACGTCGCGGCCCACCCTGGGCCGACTCGCCACGGCGACCTGACGCACAGCCGATCCGGCGCGCACGATCTCGATCAGGTCCTCGTCGGTGAAGACCGGCGAGAAATTGATCATCGGCAGGGCCACGCTGTCCACGTCCGCCGCCATGCGCCGCGCCACATCCCGGGGAATCAGGTCCGAGGCTTTCAACGTGACCGCCATGGCCCGGCGCACCAGCTCGGCTGCATCCTGCGACAGCATGCGCAGGATCTTCTGCGCCGCAGCACGATCGTCCTCGCCCAACCGGGCCTTGTCCATGCTGCGGCACAGCTTGTGGGCGGCGGCCGCGCGCTCGTCCTCATCGGTCGCCTTGATCAGGCGATGGATGTCGGTCTCGGTCAGGCGGGCGCGATAGGCGGTCATGGGCGGATCCAGAGCATTGCCGGCAACATCGACCCGTCATCCCTAACGGGCGGTTTACCATCGCCGGATTCGCGATCAGATGCGCGTCTCCGAGTCCGGCCCGAAGGCGCCGCCGAAGCCGCCGTTCTTGCCGTCCCCATCCTGGCCCAGAAGCAAGGCCAGCAGGCTCTGATCCTGCTTGAGACGATCCAGGCGGGCGGCGAGCATCTGGTCGCGTTCGGTCAGGTCGGGCGCCGACTGACCGGATCCGGACGCCGCCGCCGGCGCCCCGTCTCCGGCGCTGCGCTGCAGATTGGCGTGAACCTCGGCCACGGTGGCCGGCCGGCCGTCACGGTAGAAGATCGAACGGTTGGCGGAGGCCGCCTCGGGGAAGATCGCCGCGGCGGGGCTGCCCGGTCGGCGATCCATGGCGTCCATCAGCTGGGCCGCGCCCGCCGGGCCGAGGAAGTGCGCCGCGTACAGGTCTCCGGCGCCCGGCTCACGTCCGGACCGGCCGCGCAGATAGGCGGCGTTGGAGGCGGTCAGCTCGGCCGCCATGGTGGAAGCGGCCTGGGGGTCGAAACGCAGATCCAGCACCACATTGCGGGCCGAACCCTCGACCCGCCAGCGACCGTCTCCCCCACGGTAGATCAGATCGGCGTACTGGCCGTAGCCATGCTTGGCCCCGTGCGCCTTCACCGTCCCCAGCCAGGTCTGTTCGATGAACTGGAACAGGCCCGCGGCCGACGACGTCCGGGCCTTGGCTGACGGGTTCATCGCGCTTTCGCGGCGCGCCGTGCGGACCAGGAAGTCGGCGTCCACGCCAGTGGCGTTCGAGGCGCGCCGGATGGCCGCCTCGACTCCGCCAGAGGATGGAATCACTCCGATGTTCATGAGTCACGAGGCTGGGCGACCGTGGTTAATCAAATCCTAACGCCGGGATTAACGTCCACAGTCCCTTAACCTTCGCCGCCGGTGCGGTCCGTGTCGTTTCCATGGCCACGCTCGTCCCAAACTTGCCGCAAGCGCGGCGCTCAACTTGTCCGTGGGACGCTGTGGGGACGGCGAGAGACAGGGAGTGACGGCCATGATGATGACTGCTGGCGGACCCGGACTGGTGCACCCGCTCGACTTCAATGAACGCAAACGGCCCCGGTTTTCCCGCGCGACCTGGATTGCGACGGGGATCGTGGTGGCGGCCCACGCCGGGCTGGGCGTCGCTCTCTACTATCAGCGGTTTGAAATGCCGCCGACGGTCGCGCCGCCGGAGGGACCGATCATCAACGTCCTGACCTACCGCCCCCCGCCTCCGGAGCCGGTCGAGGCGAAGGTCCCGCCGGCGCCGAACCTGCCCCTCAATGATACGCCGGCTCCGCGGACGCCCGTCGAGACCCTGCCGGCCGAGTCGGCCGACAAGCCCACCCAGTCGACGACGGTTACGTTCGAGCCTGTCGAGACTCCCGCAGACAACAGCCCGGTCAAGGAAGCGGTGGCGACGCCGCCCGCCGCACCGGTGATCCGGAACCCCAGCTGGTCACGCCAGCCCTCGGCCGACCAGATGATGGGCGCCTATCCCAAGCGGGCGCTTCAGGCCGAGGTCGAAGGGTCGGCGTCGCTGAACTGCCTGGTCCTGCCGACCGGAGCCGTGACGGACTGCAACGTCACGCGCGAGACGCCCGGCGGCTATGGCTTCGGCCGGGCCGCCCAGAGCCTGTCGCGCCATTTCCGGGTCAATCCGCGCACCGTCGACGGCGCGGCGGAGGGCTCGCGGGTCAGCATCAACCTGCGCTTCACCGTGCCGGAAGACTGATCAGGCGACCCTGAGCGGATCGAGGGCGGCGGCGTCCGCCACGGGCGCCCTGCCCTCGATCCCGTCGGCTACGACCTGCCCGACCAGGGGCCCCATCAGCCAGCCGTTGCGCCGCGGCGCCAGCGCAAGGTGCAGGCCCGGCGCGCCGGCCGGCCCCGCCAGAGGCAGGCCGTCGGCCGTGGCTCCGCGGATCCCGACCCGCACGGCCCCCGACTCGCCCGTTCCGCCCAGCAAGGCCAGCCCGGCCTCGACCTGATGCGCGGACTCCGCCGCGTCGGGTTCAAGATCGCGACGGCCCGGCTCCATGGTGGCTCCGATGACGACACCGCCCTCGCCCGGGGCGACATAGACGCCGGCCGCCCGGATCACGCGGGGCGGGACCGCCGTAGCGACGGCCGTCAGCTGACCGCGGATCGGCTGGACGCCCGACACGATCGCCGCGACCGGATCGGGAAGACCGGGGATCGCGGGCTCCGCGCCGGTGGCCAGGACCACCGTCGGACTGAACCAGACACGACCGTCGCCGGCCTCGACCCGCCAGCGCCTCCCCTCGTCCGCCAGACGGGCGACCCGTCCGCGCACCGTCGTGACGCCGGACGCCCGGGCCAAAGCCGTCAGGGCCGGTCCGACGTCGATCCGCCAGTCGTCAGGCGTGGTCAGGCCGCCGTCGACCGACCGGCCCCCGAAGCCGAGGGCGTGCAGCCGGGCCAGGGCGGAGTCCGGATCGGGACCGCGCCAGTCGGCGCCGTCGCGGTGAAGCTTCAGGTCATGCGCCCCGGCGACAGCGGGCCACAGGTCGCGCGCCCGCTTCAGCAGGGCGGCGCGTTCCGGCGACAGGTTGTCGAGCAGGGATTCCAGGGCCGGGGCGATCATCCCGGCGGCCACCGAGCTGGCGTTCGCTCCGCCGGGATCGATGACGGTCACGGCATGGCCCCGCGCGCCAAGCTCCGCTGCGGTGCAGAGACCGAGCACGCCGGCGCCGATGACGATCACGTCTGGAGAGGAAGCCACGGGCGATCTGATCGACCGCCCGCGACCGCTTTGCAAGGGGCTCTGTCGCGAGCGGCGTTTCGCCGGCCTATTCGGCGGCGATGGCGGCCGCGCGATCAGCCTCGATGCGGGCGGTCAGGGCCTTGTGCTGGGTCCACAGGGTCTGCGGCAGGCGGTCGCCGAACCGGGCGTAGAAGTCCGGGATCAGCGAGGCCTCCTCGGCCCACACCTCGGCCTCGACGTCCAGCAGGATGGACAGATCGGCGTCCGACAGGCTCAGCCCCGACAGGTCCAGGGACTCGCGGGTCGGAACGCGGCCGACCGGCGTGTCGACGGCCTCGGCCTCCCCGTCCAGACGTTCGGCGATCCACTTGAGGACCCGGGCGTTGTCGCCGAAGCCCGGCCAGACGAATTTGCCGTCCTCGTTCTTGCGGAACCAGTTGACGAAGTAGAGGCGAGGCAGTTTCGCGGCCTCGGTCTTGCCGGCCATCGACAGCCAGTGGGCGAAATAGTCGCCCATGTTGTAGCCGCAGAAGGGCAGCATGGCGAAGGGATCGCGGCGCAGGGCGCCGATGGCGTTCTCGGCGGCGGCGGTGCCCTCCGAGGCGACCGTCGAGCCCATGAAGACGCCGTGCTCCCAGTCGAAGGCCTCGGTCACCAGCGGCACGGCCGAGGCGCGGCGGCCGCCGAACAGGATGGCGTCGATCGGCACGCCCCTGGGGTCTTCCCATTCCGGCGCAATGGTCGGGCACTGCGACGCCGGGGAGGCGAAACGGGCGTTGGGGTGGGCGGCAGGCTCGCCCGAGGCGGGATCGTGGGCCGCGCCCTTCCAGTTGGTCAGACCCTCGGGCGCTTCCTTCGTCAGGCCTTCCCACCAGACGTCATTGTCAGCGGTCAGGGCCGTGTTGGTGAAGACGGTGTTGGTCGCCATCGTCGCCAGGGCGTTGCCGTTGGTGTTGCGGCTGGTGCCCGGGGCGACGCCGAAGAAGCCGGCTTCGGGGTTCACGGCGTAAAGGCGGCCGTCGTCGCCGAAGCGCATCCAGGCGATGTCGTCGCCGATGGTCTCGGCCTTCCAGCCCGGAATGGTCGGCTGCAGCATGGCGAGGTTGGTCTTGCCGCAGGCCGAGGGGAAGGCGGCGGCGACGTATTTGGCGCGGCCCTTCGGATCCGTCAGCTTGAGGATCAGCATGTGCTCGGCCAGCCAGCCCTCGTCGCGGGCCATGACCGAGGCGATGCGCAGGGCGTAGCATTTCTTGCCCAGCAGGGCGTTGCCGCCATAGCCCGAGCCGTAGGACCAGATCTCGCGGGTCTCGGGATAGTGGACGATCCATTTGTCGTCATTGCAGGGCCAGGGCGCATCGGCCTGACCCTCGGCCAGCGGGGCCCCGAGGGTGTGGACGGCGGGCACGAAGACGCCGTCCTCGCCCATCAGGTCCAGCACGGACTGGCCCATGCGGGTCATGATCCCCATCGAGACGGCGACATAGCCGCTGTCGGTGATCTCGACGCCGAGGGCGCTGAGCTCCGAGCCCAGCGGGCCCATCGAGAAGGGCACGACATACATCGTCCGGCCGGCCATGCAGCCGTCGAACAGGCCGTTCAGCCGGGCGCGCATCTCCACCGGATCCGCCCAGTTGTTGGTCGGGCCGGCGTCGATTTCATTGGCCGGGCAGATGAAGGTGCGGCTCTCGACCCGGGCCACGTCCTTCGGGTCCGAGGCGGCGTAGTAGCAGCCGGGGCGCCGGGTCTGGTCCAGTTCACGCAGCGTGCCCTTGCCGATCAGGTCGGCGACGAGGGCGGCCTTTTCGGCCTCCGAGCCGTCGCACCAGTGGACGCGGGCGGGTTTGGTCAGGGCGGCGATCTGCTCGACCCAGGCGATCAGGCCGGCGTGGCGGGTGGGGGCCGGATGCAGACCCGGAACAGCGGATGCAGACACGATCACTCTCCTGAACGTCGCCCGGCGATCTGACGCCGCCGTGGCTTTCCCTTGCGTGAGATCACGCAGTGTTTCAGCCGGAATGGCGCCGGGCGGGGGCGGCGTCAACCAATGCACGTTTCAACCTCCCGCGAGCGGGACGCCCGGCCCGGCCTGCATAATTCCGGTCGCGGCGGAGCGCGGCGCGGGGTATCGAGGCGGGCATGCAGACCATGGACCCGATCGCCGCGACCTCCCGGGGGGGCCTCGCCTCGCCCGCCGTGGCGCGGAACACGGGGCCGATCCTGGAGGTGCTGAAGGCGCATATGCCGGGGCGCGGACGGGTGCTGGAGATCGCCGCGGGATCGGGCGAGCACGCCGTGGCCTTCGCCGGCGCCCTGCCCGGCCTCGACTGGACGCCGAGCGACCCGAGCGCCGGGGCGCGGGACAGCATCGCGGCCTGGGCGGCGGCGGCGAACCTGCCCAACCTGCGCCCGCCGCTGGCGCTGGACGTGCTGGACCCGGCGACCTGGCCCGACGGGCCGCTGCAGGCCGTGGTCTGCATCAACATGATCCACATCAGCCCCTGGGCGGCGACCGAAGGGCTGATGGCCCTGGCGGGGAGCCGGCTGGCGGCGGGCGGCCTGCTGGTCCTGTACGGGCCGTACCGCGAGGCGGACGCGCCGCTGGCCCCGTCGAACGCGGCCTTTGACGAGAGCCTGAAGGCCCGCGATCCGGCCTGGGGGCTGCGCGACCGCGACGCGGTGACGGCGGCGGCCGAAGCCGGGGGGCTGGCGCTGACCCGGCGGGTGGAGATGCCGGCGAACAATCTGATGCTTCTGTTCCGGCGGGTCTGAGCGCCCTTGTGCTTCCGGCGGGGATGTGGCGGCATCCCGGCGAAGCTGGCAGAGCCTGATGGAAAGCGCCGACATGAAACGTCTCCTCCTTCTACTGGCCGTTCTGGCCACCGCGGCCCCGGCCTGGGGGCAGACGCCGCCGACGGCCGCGCCGACCGCCGCCCCGGCTCCGCCCCTGTCCTATGGCCCGCCGATCGGGCTGGAGACGGCGCAGGCGCTGGTCGATCGGGCCGTCGAGGCGGCGCGCGCCCGCGGCTTCCGTCTGGCCATCGCCGTGGTCGAGCCGTCGGGGGAGCTGGTGGCCTTCGGACGGATGGACGATGTCCAGTACGGCTCGATCAACGTCGCCCAGGCCAAGGCCCGGTCCGCGGCCCGGTTCCGCGCTTCCTCCGCCTCCGCGGAAGAGCGGTTGGCCGCCGGGCGCATCGCCCTGCTGGCCATCGACGGGATCGTGCCCGTCGCCGGCGGCGTGCCCATTGTGGTCGATAGCCGGGTGGTCGGGGCCATCGGCGTGTCGGGCGCGTCCTCGGCGCAGGACGACGAGGTCGCGCGGGCGGCCATTGCCGCCGTGATCGGCGGCTAGCCGGGCGGCTGGACCCGGCTGCGCCCGACCGCTACGGACCGGCATGGCGTTTTCCCGAACCTATGACGGCGACGAGCCGGTCCGGATCAACAAATGGCTGGGCCAGACCGGGGTCTGTTCGCGGCGCGAGGCGGACGCCCTGATCGCCGACGGCCTGGTCTCGGTCGACGGCGAGGTGGTCGCGGACGCGGGCCGCAAGCTGGAGCCCGGGCAGACCCTGACCCTGAACGACCGGGCCACGGCGACCCTGGCCGAGGGCGTGACCATCGTCATGCACAAGCCGCTGGGCTTCGTCTCGGGCCAGCCCGAGCCGGACAAGATCCCGGCGGTGCGGCTGATCACCGAGGCCAACCGCGTCGGTCCGGGCGCGGTCCCGGCCGAGGACGCCTCCCTGCCTCCGATCGGGCGGCTGGACGAGGATTCGCGCGGCCTGCTGCTGCTGTCGTCCGACGGCGTGGTGGCCAAGGCGGTGATCGGGCCCCAGTCCGATCTGGACAAGGAATATCTGGTCCGCGTCGCCGGCGACGTGACCGAGAACAAGCTGAAATTGCTGCGCTTCGGCCTGATGCTGGACGGCCGGCAACTGAAGGCCGCCCGGGTCAGCCGGATGGAATCCTTCCGGCTGAAATTCATCCTGCGCGAGGGACGCAACCGCCAGATCCGGCGGATGTGCGAGATGGTCGACCTCGAGGTGGTTGATTTGATCCGTGTACGGATCGGACCGCTGAAGCTGGACAATCTGCCGGAGGGCAAGTGGCGGATGCTGACGGCCGAGGAGCGGGCGGCGCTGGTCGGCTGAAGGGTCGAAAGGGTACGGTTTTGCTCTGAAAATTGCGGGCCGAATTTTCAGCACGCCGACCCTTGTGGGTCGAAGGGTGCGCGCCGGGTCCTGGGCGGACGCGGCGGGGGTGTGAAGGACTGTCAAAGACCGGCCCGGCGGGCATTTGACCAGTATGCACATGCCTGCGTCAGATACGGTCGCAGGGGGGACGGGGCGCTGGTCCGCAGGGTCGGGAGGGCACCGTTGGAGGCGCCGAGGGGCGAGATAATACGGGGCGAGAAGACACTGTTTGGGAGAGCAGGCCCGGATACAGGTCGCTCCAGTGGGGGTTCTGCGCCTCGATCAGGGCGAACTTCCAGTGCCGGAGCCAGCGCTTGATCCGCTTCTCCCTCAGGATCGCCTGATCGACGTAGCGGTGAGGTTCGTACCAGACCAGCAGATCGGTCCCGCGCTCGCGACTGTAGCCGTCGATCTGACCGTGTTTATGTTCGCCGATCCGCCGGACCAGATCGTTGGTCATGCCGACATAGAGCCAGCCGCACGGCCCGCTGGCGACGATATATACCCAGTAGTGGTGGTCGACCTTTCCCATCACGAAACAACCTAGTCGCGCGTAGAAACAGGCGTCAAGATTGTGCGGGAGCCTTGTCATCCCCGACGGAGCGAAGCGGAGATCGCCCTTTTGTCATCCCCGACGGAGCGAAGCGGAGATCGGGGACGGAGCTGGCCCCTTTACCTGGCCACGCCCGGACAGCCCCCTTGGGCTGAGCCGGGCGACAGCCTGCGGACGCAGGGATGTCCGGGACCAAGCCTGAACGCCGCAGCCAGGCGTCATCCACTCGCGTCGCCGCCACCCGTCTCCCGGCTCAGCCCAAGCGGGCTGTCCGGGAGCGGTCAGGGGGTGGGGGAGCGTGCCGTCCCGGCTCTTCGCTTCGCTGCGGCCGGGATGACAAGGGAAGCGCGCGATGCCTTGTCATCCCGGAAGCGCCGCAGGCGCTATCCGGGACGGTTGCGGGCGCTGAGGAAGAGGAGGTTGGTCAGAGGTGCTTTAAATCCTCGAGCCATGTAACGTCTGCGGCTTCGATCTTTCGCCGGATTGGGTGGGCCTGATCAAGCTTCTGGGCCTTAATCAAGCCGTCCATGAGCACTCCTTCCTCGCTCTGGTATCTCGAGTGAAGAGAGAAATCGCCATCTAGCAAAGATGGGAAGTGTCGGCTTATCGCAGCGGCAATCTCTTCTGGCGTACCACCTGTCCTTACACCGTACATCAGGCCTAGCAGAAACGAGTGCATCGCTTGGGCGGAGTTTGCGGGATTTACGACCATCAGGACATATTCATCGGCTGAGAAGCGTTCGAAAGAATACTCAAAGGCGCACTTCGAAGAGGCGCACCTGTTTCCTGCCGAGTTGGTGGAAAATTCGCTCGCATTTGCCAATTTGGACCGAAAGCGCTCAACGAGCTTACGTCTGCGTCGCCTGAGTTGGGCGTCTCTTCCCCCGAAACCAAACATCATTCTTCTTTCTGAACGGGAACCTAAAGCGGGATATTATCGTGCTTCTTCCACGGATTTTCCTGCTGCTTGTTCTTCAGCGTCCGTAGCGCCTTGATCAGCCTCCGCCGCGTCCCGTGCGGCATGATCACGTCGTCGATATAGCCCAGCCCGGCGGCCACGAACGGATTGGCGAACCGTTCCTTGTACTCCGCCTCCCGCGCCGCCAGGGCCTCGGGGTCGCCGGCCTCCTTGCGGAAGATGATCTCGACCGCGCCCTTGGCGCCCATGACGGCGATCTCGGCCGAGGGCCAGGCGTAGTTGACGTCGCCGCGCAGGTGTTTGGAGCTCATCACGTCATAGGCGCCGCCATAGGCCTTGCGGGTGATGACGGTCAGCTTGGGCACCGTGGCCTCGGCATAGGCGAACAGCAGCTTGGCGCCGTGCTTGATCAGGCCGCCGTACTCCTGGCGCGTGCCGGGCATGAAGCCGGGGACGTCGACGAAGGTCACCAGCGGGATGTCGAAGGCGTCGCAGAAGCGCACGAAGCGGGCGGCCTTGCGGCTGGAGTCGATGTCCAGCACCCCGGCCAGGACCTGGGGCTGGTTGGCGACGACGCCGACGGTCTGGCCGTCGAGCCGGCCGAAGCCGGTGACGATGTTCCTGGCGAAGTCGGGGGCGATCTCGAAGAATTCGGCCTCGTCGACCGTCTTCAGGATCAGCTCCTTGATGTCATAGGGCTGGTTCGGATTGGCCGGGACCAGGGTGTCGAGGCTGGCCTCGTCGCGCAGCGGGTCGTCGTAGGAGTCGCGGACCGGGGGCTTTTCGCGGTTCGACAGGGGCAGGAAGCCGATCAGGCGGCGGACCTCGGACAGGGCCTCCAGATCGTTCTCGAAGGCGCCGTCGGCGACGCCGGACTTCTGCGAATGGACGCGGGCGCCGCCCAGGTCCTCATGGGTGACCACCTCGTTGGTGACGGTCTTCACCACATCGGGGCCGGTGACGTACATGTAGGACGTGTCCTTCACCATGAAGATGAAGTCGGTGATGGCGGGGGAATAGACGTCGCCGCCGGCGCAGGGGCCCATGATGACGCTGATCTGGGGGATGACGCCCGAGGCCAGGGTGTTCTGGAGGAAGATGTCGGCATAGCCGGCGAGGCTCTCGACCCCCTCCTGGATGCGGGCGCCGCCGGCGTCGAACAGGCCGATGATCGGCGCGCCGTTGGTCAGGGCCATCTTCTGGACCTTGACGATCTTGGCCGCGTGCGCCCCCGACAGGGAGCCGCCGAAGACGGTGAAATCCTTGGAGAAGACATAGACCAGACGGCCGCCGATGGTGCCGCGGCCGGTGACGACGCCGTCGCCGGGGATGCGCTGGGTCTCCATGCCGAAGTCGTGCGAGCGGTGCTCCACGAACATGTCGGTCTCCTCGAAGGAGCCCTCGTCCAGCAGGACGTCGATGCGTTCGCGGGCCGTCAGCTTGCCCTTGGCGTGCTGGCTGGCGATGCGTTTCTCGCCGCCGCCGAGGCGGGCGCCGGCGCGGCGCTGTTCCAGCTGTTCGAGGATGGTGTTCATGCGGCGTCTCCTTGAGCGCGAGGCTTAAGGACGGCCGGGGGCGGAGGCAAGCACCCCCTCCACCGTCCTTCGGACGGTCCCCCTCCCCCTGCGGGCGAGGACCCTAGCCCGAGAAGCCCTCGCCCGGCATCGGCGACGCCGTCATCCCCGCCAGCCGCTGGAGTTCCGCGACATGGGCGGCGAAGGCCTGGCGGCCCGCCGGCGTCAGGGCCAGCCAGGTGCGCTGGCGGCCGGCGTGGGCCTGTTTGCGCAGGCGGATATAGCCCGCCTCCTCCAGCTGCTTGAGGTGTTTGGACAGCACCGAGTCGGACACGGCGATGGCCTCGCGGACCATGGCGAACTCGGCCTCGTCCGCGGCCGACAGGATGGCGCAGATCTGCAGCCGCCCCGGGGCGTGGATGACGGGGTCGAAGCGCGGGACGTGGTTCATTCGCCCGTCCCCATCTCCGCCCGGTAGACGCGCCGCCAGACCCGCGAGCCGACCAGGGCGAGGACGAAGGCGATCCCCGCGGCGACGGCGACGATCAGGGCGACCGGAACATCCGACGCCGTGCGCCTCAGATAGACGATCCCCAGCATGACGGCGGCGAAGACCAGTCCCATGGCGATCGCGACCCAGCGGGCCCGGCGCGGCGAGACGCCCGTAATGCGCAGACCGGTGCGGCGGCTCTCGTGCTGGAAGATCACCGCCAGGGCGAGCACGCCGAAGGTGCTGGCGAAGACATTGAACGGGATGTCGAACGCCTGGCCCCCGACCATGCCGGCCATGATGGCGGCGTAGGTCAGGTCGTAACGCCAGCCGCCGGTGGCGACGCGGTCGTGTACGGCGCGGCGCGAGCGGGCGATGGCCTCAAGGGCCTCGGCGGGGGTCGGGTCTTCAGACATGGACAATCCTCACTTTCTGTTCTGGAAAGTGACGGTGACTTTCCAGATCGTCAAGTGGAAACTTTCCAGACTGGAAAGTTAGTCCAGCGCCCTGAACCACCGGTCCAGCAGCACCGCCTCGGCGCGGCGGGCCGCGGTGCGTTCGGCGGCCTCGGCGTCGACGCCCCACTGGCGTTCCTGGAAGGCTTCGTCGAGGCGGCTGAGGTCGAAGGCGGCCTCGCCCGACAGCACGCCGCGCTGGACGGCCAGGCCGAGAACGGCGGAGCCCAGCAGGGGCGCGGCCATGGCCAGTCCGGTCAGGGCGAAGTCGTCCAGCCGCAGGGCCAGGTCGCGGACGCGGGCGATGGCGGCGGGGTCCTGGGCCCGGTGGCGTATGCCCTCGGCCAGCTCCAGAACCACGCCCAGCTCCAGCGCGGCCCAGTCGCGCCACGGCGTCCATTCGCGCGCCTGTTCGAGCGCCAGGGCGGTCGGATGGTCGGCGAGATAGCAGAGCAGGTCCGAACCGGAGAAAGCGGCGATCTCGTCCGCCACCGGCTCGCGGACCTGGCTGACGCGGTCGATGGCGGTGGAGGCCAGACGGGTGGCCGGCATGGTGGCGGGGTCGATGAACTCGCCCTGGGCGGCCCATTCGTCGGCGACGAGGCGGGCGGCCGCCTCGGTCGGCAGGACAAGACGGGCATGGGCGGGCGTCTTCGGCGTCCGACCGTCGAGGGTGACGGCCCAGCCCCCCTCCCCTTCCGCCACATCGACGGCTTTCCAGAACCGCTTCAGCCGCTCCTCGGACTCGCGGAAGCCCTTGCGGGCGGCGACATTGGGATCGAGGGGCGGGATGTGGCTCATGGGTCCTCCGGGATGCGGCCTCTACCCCCGCGCCCGGCCCCGGTCCAGCCGCCGGTTCAGGCGGCCGCGGCGCCGGCCTCGTGCAGGCGGGCGGCGAAGCCTTCGATGGCGGCGTCCGCCTCGTCCGCCAGGACCTGTCTCTGGGCGAGGCTGAGGGTCGCGATCGGCCGGCGTCCGGCCAGCTCCGCCATGTCATCGAAGACGCCGTCGTAGGCGGCGCCGCTGCCGGACACGCAGAAGGCCGCGAGGCCCTGAATCCGCGGTCCGTGCTGGCGCAGATATGACCGCACCGGGGCCGCGGGCCGTCCCGCCCACACCGGGGCGCCGACGACGACCAGCCGGTAGGGGCCGGGATCGGCGCCGGACCGGACCGGGGGCATGCGGCGCTGAAGGGATTGCCACACGCCGCGCACGAACCCTGTCGCACCGGCGTAGGATCCTGAAGCCAGGATCGGTTCGGCGTCGGCGCCCAGCCGCTGCGCCAGGGCCCGGGCCAGTCGCTCGGTCGATCCCGAACGCGAGAACCACGTCACAAGAATGTCGGCCATCACCCGTCTCCGCCAAGCGCGCCAACAACCACCTTGGCCGAACCCGGGCGGTGCGTCCTTGATCCGGATCAAGGACGCACCGCCTCAGGCCTCCGGCTGTGTTCCGGGTCTCAGGCGGCGCGGGTCAGGTCGGCGAAGCCGTCCAGCACCACGGTCAGTTCAGCGAAGGATCGGGCCACGTGGCGGGCCCCGGCGGCCTGCTGTTCCTCGACGGTGTGGAAGCCCCAGGCCACGCCCAGCGGCAGGACGCCGGCGTTGCGGGCCATGGCGATGTCGTGGGCGGTGTCGCCGATCATCACGGTGCGCGACGGTTCGCTGTCGCAGGCGGCCATGGCGGCGTGCAGCATGGCGGGGTCGGGCTTGCCAGGCCCGTCCTCGGCGCAGTGGGACGAGATGAACAGGTCGGCCCAGCCCTCGCGGGCCAGGTTGCGGGCCACGCCGCGGCGGTTCTGGCCGGTGGCGAGCGCCAGCCGCCAGCCGTCGCGATGCAGGCGGCGCAGGGTGGTCATGGCCTCCGGATAGAGGGGCTCTTCGTGGCCCTGTTCGTACATCCGGTTGAAGCTGGCGCGGAAGCCGGCGATGAAACGGGCCAGCGTCGGCGCGTCCAGGCCGGGCTCCAGCACCGCCATGGCGTGCTCCAGCGACAGGCCGACGATCTGGCGGACGCGGTCGTACTCAGGCTCGGGCAGGCCGATGTCGCGCGCGGCCTCGCAGGCGGCGCGATGGATCGAGGCGCGGCTGTCGACGAGGGTTCCGTCGATGTCGAAAACGGCGAGGGGTCTCATCGCTGGCGGCGCACCCCTTCGAACGGATCGCTCTCGTCCCCTTCCGCCTCCTCGAAGCCGAAATGGGCCATGCCGGCGCGCATTTCCGGGCTCAGCGGCGCCTCGACCTTCAGCATGCCGCCGCGCGGATGCTCCAGCTCGATGCTGCGGGCATGCAGCTGCAGCTTCAACGGGCCGGACAGCTCCTTCGACTTCTCGTCCCCGTATTTGGGATCGCCGAGGATCGGGTGGCCGATGGCGGACATGTGGGCGCGCAGCTGGTGGGTCCGGCCGGTGAAGGGGCGAAGGGCCATCCAGCTGGCCCGGTGGGCGGCGCGGCTGATGGTGGCGAAGGCCGTCTCGGCCGGTTCGGCGCGCGGGTCCTTGCGGTCGGCGGGGCGCATCATCTCGAAGTCGTTGATGCCGGTCTTCTTCAGCGGCATGTCGATCTGGCCGGCGGCGGGCTTGGGATTGCCGATGACGATGGCCCAGTAGGTCTTTTTCGCCTGACGCCGGGCGAAGGCGCCGGCCAGCCGCTTGGCCGCCTCCGGACCCTTGCCGAGCAGCAGGACGCCCGAGGTGTCGCGGTCGAGGCGGTGGACCAGACGCGGGCGGTCCATCCCCTCCCCCCAGGCCGACAGCAGCCGGTCGACGTGACGGCTGGTCTTGGTGCCGCCCTGGACGGCGAGGCCGTGCGGCTTGTTGATGGCGATGACCATGTCGTCCTCGTAGAGGACCAGCGACTTGGCGAATTTGATGTCCTGGGCGCTGAGGGTGTGGACGTCGCCGGCCTGCCGCGAGGTGTCGTCCGGGATCGGCGGCACGCGCACGGCGGCGCCGGCGGTCAGGCGGCCCTCGGGCTTGATGCGGGCGCCGTCGACGCGGATCTGGCCGCTGCGGGCCATCTTCTGCACCTGGATGTTGGACAGGTGCGGCCAGCGCCGGCGGAACCAGCGGTCGAGACGGATGCCGTCCTCGGCCTCGGCCACATAGATCGTCAGCACCTCGCGCTTGGGCGCGGGTTCGGACTCTTGAATCGGTTCGTCAGTCAAAGGGCGGCTCCGAAGGCGCGGCGGGCGACCATCAGGCCGATAAACAGGGCGGCGATCGACAGGACCACCGAGGCGGCGACATAACCGCCGGCCATGGCCAATTGACGGCGCTCGATCATCAGGGCCGCCTCCAGCGAAAAGGCCGAGAAGGTGGTGAAGCCGCCCAGCACGCCGACGGCGGCGAACAGGCGCAGGCTCTCGCCGTGAGCGCCGCCGCGGAAGGCCAGCCAGCCGGCCAGCAGCCCCATGAGCAGGCCGCCGACGACATTGACCGTCAGCGTGGCCCACGGCCAGGCCGCCGTCGGGATGAGGCGGTGCGCCCAGACGCCGACGCCGTACCGGGCCATGGCGCCGAGCGCGCCCCCGGCGGCGACGATGAGAAGACGTGTCAACATGCGGGGCTTATACTGCACCCGACGGCAAAGCGAAGGGAGGCGCGGCCGCGGCCAGGGCGCGATATCGGTTCTGACTGAAACTTCACTTGCCGAGGGACAGGGTTAACGCCGATATCTGGGTGTGACGGCGCCGCTTCGCGTCAGAAGGGAACGCCGTCGGCCCGGCGGCGCGATCTGCCATACTGACGGGCTGACGTTTCAAGGGACCGCCGCAAGCGTATGACGCACGACGATCACACTCACGGCCACGGAGCCCCCGCCGACACGCCGCCGGACGGCGGCCACGGCGGCCATGGCGAGGACGCCCGGCTGCACGCCACGCCCAATCCCCCGCCGCCCGGCGCCGAAGACAGCGCCAACCGGCCCGTGCCGCCGACGCCGGGTTCGGGCCGCGGGCCGCTGCGCTCGGGCGACGGCATCCTGCGCCCCATCTCGGAAAGCGAATATTTCGCCGCCACACCCGAGGCCGAGGCGATCGTCTCGTCCCACATCGACGAATATTTCAACCAGCCGCTGGACATCTTCCCCTTCTGGGAGACCGACGGAAAGCCGGACCGGTTCCACGTCCTGTTCAGCCGTCAGATCGAGGAACGGTTTCCGGTCGACACCGACATCCGCAGCCGGATCCACAGCTATGGCCGCCGCGTCTTCAGCGCCCTGATCGTCCACGTCACCGTCAAACGGCTGAGCCAGGCCGGAGCGCTGGCGGCCTTCGCGGCCCTGGCCCTGCTTGGCCCGGGGCTGTTCGCGGGCTGGACCGGCTCCCAGGCCATGGGCCTGGGCCTGGCCGCGGGGGCCATGATCGCCGCCTTCGGCCTTTACTGGGGACTGCAGGCGGTGCTGTTCATCCAGTACCGGTTCCAGCTGGAGAACGACTCCTACGAGCTCTCGCGCGAGATCGTGCAGCGGACGCGCGAGCTGCAGAACCTGTTCACCTCCGCCCGCGCCATGGCCGATCAGGCCGAGACCCAGTTCCAGCAGGACGGCAAGGGCTGGGGCCAGCGCGCCATGTATCTGACCCGGCTGACCATGTGGCTGGGCGCGCGGATGGAGTACCTTGAGAAGTATGTCCAGATGGAGCTGTGGCGCGTGCGTCGCGAGCGCTACTGGATGCGATGGGCGCAGCGGCTGATGACGCCGCTGGTGCTGATCGTCGGCCTGGCCGTGCTGGCGCTGGAGCCCGCGCCGGCCGTCGGCGAGGCCGGCTTCCGCGGCCTGCAGGGACTGGCCATCGTGCTGGGCGTGCTGGTCAGCTGGCTGTCCTATTACCGCTGGCGCACGCCCGTCGGGGCGATCCAGGACAAGCTGGGCGTCGACGGCTGGGTCCGCTACGCCTCGCTGGATGTCGACAACGCCGTCGCCGACCAGGTGCGGCGCGACAAGGAACGGCTGGTCGAATACCGGGCGCTGACGCGCGGCGGACGCTGATCCTCACGATTTGACCTGATCGTCCACGTCACCGTCAAACGGCTGAGCCAGGCCGGAGCGCTGGCGGCCTTCGCGGCCCTGGCCCTGCTTGGCCCGGGGCTGTTCGCGGGCTGGACCGGCTCCCAGGCCATGGGCCTGGGCCTGGCCGCGGGGGCCATGATCGCCGCCTTCGGCCTTTACTGGGGACTGCAGGCGGTGCTGTTCATCCAGTACCGGTTCCAGCTGGAGAACGACTCCTACGAGCTCTCGCGCGAGATCGTGCAGCGGACGCGCGAGCTGCAGAACCTGTTCACCTCCGCCCGCGCCATGGCCGATCAGGCCGAGACCCAGTTCCAGCAGGACGGCAAGGGCTGGGGCCAGCGCGCCATGTATCTGACCCGGCTGACCATGTGGCTGGGCGCGCGGATGGAGTACCTTGAGAAGTATGTCCAGATGGAGCTGTGGCGCGTGCGTCGCGAGCGCTACTGGATGCGATGGGCGCAGCGGCTGATGACGCCGCTGGTGCTGATCGTCGGCCTGGCCGTGCTGGCGCTGGAGCCCGCGCCGGCCGTCGGCGAGGCCGGCTTCCGCGGCCTGCAGGGACTGGCCATCGTGCTGGGCGTGCTGGTCAGCTGGCTGTCCTATTACCGCTGGCGCACGCCCGTCGGGGCGATCCAGGACAAGCTGGGCGTCGACGGCTGGGTCCGCTACGCCTCGCTGGATGTCGACAACGCCGTCGCCGACCAGGTGCGGCGCGACAAGGAGCGGCTGGTCGAATACCGGGCCCTGACGCGCGGCGGACGCTGATCCTCACGATTTGACCGGCGTCAAGGACGCCTCGGGCGAGGTGGGACAGGCTCCCGTCCACACCGGAGGCGACCATGACCCCGTTCGACGGCCCGCGGATGCGCCGCCCCCGTGCGAAAACGCGGGGACGCCGGCTGGCGGTGGTCATCGTCTCGCTGGCGGTGATCGTCGTCGCCGCGACCGTGTCCCTGGCCTTCCGCCGGGACATGGCCGAGGCCCGGGCCCACACGATGGGGCGCAGCCAGGTGGTCGACAGTCCCTGGGGGCCGATCGAATACGCCGATGTCGGCGCGGGCCCGCCCGTCCTGATGATCCACGGCAGCGGCGGCGGTTTCGACCAGGGACTGGACTTCAGCGCCCCGCTGGCGGGCGAGGGCGTGCGGATCATCGCCCCGTCGCGGTTCGGCTATCTGCGCAGCGCCATGCCCGAGGGCGCGACGGTGGAGATGCAGGCCGACGCCCTGGACTGGCTGATGCGCCGCCTGGGGATCGAGCAGGCCGTCATCATCGGCGGCTCGGCCGGCGCCCTGTCGGCGACCCAGCTGGCGCTGCGACATCCGCAGCGGTGCCGCGGTCTCGTCCTGGTGGTCCCGGCCCTCCACGCTCCTGACCGTTTGCCGGGAGCCAACGCCGCGCCCGACCCCGGCACGCAGCGGATGATCAACGCCGTTCTGGGATCGGACCTGCTGTTCTGGGCCGGCGTCCGCGCCGCGCCGGACTTCATGACCCGGATGGTGCTGGCCACCGACCCCGCGACGGTGAAGGCCGCCGCCGACAGCGAGCGACAGCGGGCCCGCGCGGTCATGTTTCATATCCTGCCGGTCACCGCCCGGCGGGAGGGGTTGCTGATGGACTCGGCCACGGCCGGCGCGCCGCCGGCCTGGCCCGTGGAGCGGATCGCCTGCCCCAGCCTGATCGTCGGTGCGCGCGGCGACCTCTATGAGACCGACAAGGCCGCCGTCGACGTCGCGGCGCGCATCCCCGACGCCCGGCTGGTGATGTATCCGGACGGCGGTCACCTGTGGATCGGCCATGACGCCGAACTCTGGCGAACGGTGGGAGCGTTCGTGATGGGTCTTTAGCGGGCCTGGAGGCGCGGACGCAGGGCGTCCTGCACGCCGCGGGCGTCATAGGCGTCGCGGCGATCAGGCCGGGCGCCCCTGCCCATGACCACTTCCAGGGTGGTCGAGGTCGGGGATGGGCCGCTGAAGTTCAGGCCCACGCCGACGCCGACGCCCGAGCTGGAATAGTTTCCATATCGGCCTGACGACCGGCCGGAGCCGTAGCTGACCCCGACGCTGGGCCGCATGCCGCCGGCGCTGTCGGGGCGGCCGTCGATCCAGCGCTGGGTGACCTCGAACCAGTCATAGCCCTCGGCGGTGGTCAGCTCGGCCGCGCGCAGCAGGGCCATGTCGGCGACGGGGCCGGGCGCGCCGACGCCGTTGTAGGTGACGCGGAAGCGGTTGGATTCGATCCGCTGCTCGGCATAGCCCTGCCCGCCCGGGCCCATCTGGGCGCCATAGGGGGCCAGGCTGGCGCAGGCCGAGAGGACGAGGCCGGCGGCGGCGATCAGGGGCAGGGTCAGGCGTTTCATGGCGAGGCTCCGGGCGTGTGGAGATTAGCGCTCTGTGGCGCAGGATCGTTCCCTAAAGCCCCGCCGCCGCCTTCAACGCCTCGAAATCCTCCGGCGGGGGCGCCTCCACGGTGCGGTAGCCGCCTTCCGGGTGTGGAAACACCAGCCTGGCCGCATGCAGCATCAGCCGGGGCGCGGCGCGGCCCGCGAAGGTCAGGGCGCCGCCGTAACGGGCGTCTCCCGCCAGCGGACGGCCGATGGCGGCCATGTGGACGCGCAGCTGATGCATGCGGCCCGTCGCCGGATCCAGCTCGACCAGCGCCCCGTCCTCCGAGGCAGACAGGGTGCGGTAGCGGCTGAGGGCGGCCTGGGCGCCGGGGGTCTCGGGCGTGACGGCGCGCATATAGCTTTCGCGGCCGATCTCCTGACGCAGCAGCGGCTTGTCGATGACGCCGGATTTCGGCTCGGGCGCGGCGGACACCAGGGCCAGATAGGTCTTCTTGAAGCGTCGCGCCTGCAGGGCCTTGCCGAGGAAGCCCGCCGCCGGCTTGGTCTTCGCGGCCAGGATGACGCCCGAGGTGTCGCGGTCCAGCCGGTGCACCAGATCGGGCCGTTTGCCGTTCGAGCGGGCGAAGGCCCACAGCAGGTCGTCCAGCGTATGCGCCTGGATGCGGCCGCCCTGGCTGGACAGGCCGGCGGGCTTGTTGAAGGCGATCACGGCCTCGTCCTCGTGGATCACCCACGAGCGCACGGCGGCGATGTCGTCATCGGACAGGGAAACGGGAGAGCGGTCGGTCACCGCGCGTGCATACGCGAAAGACCGACCGCCCGTCAGCCCGTCAAAACGTCCTCAACGCAGGACGCCCTTCTTGCCCATGGTCCAGGCGTACCAGATGAAGAAGACGCAGGCGCCGCCGATGACGACCTGCATCGGCCACATGTCGCCCATGACCGCCATCCCGTCCGACAGGGCGAAGGTGTAGATCGCGCCCGCCAGCCAGCCCAGGAACGACACCCCGAAGACCGGCGTCGCCCATTTGCGGCGCAGCAGCAGCAGGAGCGCGCCCAGCAGGCCGCCCCAGACGCCGATGGCCCAGACGGCGTGGGTCCAGGCCGGCATGGCGTGGAAATAGGCGATCGCCGGCTCGGTCATGCCCTGGCTGGTCAGCCAGACGTCCCCCTGCGTCTGCGTCATGGTGTAGTCGACGCAGCCGTAACCGTTCCACAGCAGCGCCACGACGCCGACGACCCAAAGGTGCCACGGCGTGCGGGTTGTCATCGTATCGGTCATTGTCCCCTCCCAAGGTTGATCGACGCCGGGGAGGCTAAACCCAAAACCAGCGTTACGGCAACGCTCAGTCGGGCGCGGCGTCGGAGGCCTTCGCCCGCATCGCCGCCCAGCGTTCGAGCCGCTCCTTCACCTTCGCCTCATGCCCCTCGCCTTTCGGGGCGTAGAAGACGCGGCGCTCCATTTCGTCGGGGAAGAAGTTCGCGCCCGAGAAGCCCTCGGGGGTGTCGGGGTCGTACTGGTAGCCCTTGCCGTAGCCGAGCTGTTTCATCAGCTTCGTCGGGGCGTTTCGGATGTGAGCCGGCGGCATCAGGGAGCCGGTCTCGGCAGCCGCCCGCTTCGCCGCCTTGAAGGCTTCGTAGACGCCGACCGACTTGGGCGCGGTGGCGAGGTGGACCACGGCCTGGGCCAGGGCCAGTTCGCCCTCGGGGCTGCCGAGGAAGTCGTAGGTGTCCTTGGCCGCATTGGCGACCAGCAGCGACAAGGGGTCCGCCTCGCCGATGTCCTCGACCGCCATGCGCACGATCCGGCGGGCCAGATACAGCGGATCCTCGCCGCCGTTCAGCATCCGCGCCAGCCAGTAGAGGGCGGCGTCGGGGTCGGACCCTCGAACCGATTTATGCAGCGCGGATATGAGGTTGTAGTGCTCTTCTCTGCTCTTGTCGTAAGCGGGCGCGCGCTTCTGAAGGATGCCGGCCAGGGCCTGGACGTCCAGCGGCTCCGTCGAGGTCAGGTCGAACAGCACCTCGGACATGGTCAGCAGGTAGCGGCCGTCGCCGTCGGCCAGGGCCGTCAGCGCGTGACGCGCCTCGGGCGTCAGCGGCAGGGTCTTGCCCTCCTGCGCCTCGGCTCGAATCAACAGTTGATCCAGCGCCGCGTCATCCAGCCGCTTGAGCACATAGACCTGCGACCGCGACAGCAGGGCGCCGTTCAGTTCGAACGACGGGTTCTCGGTCGTGGCCCCGACCAGGGTGATGACCCCCTCCTCCACGAACGGCAGGAAGCCGTCCTGCTGGGCGCGGTTGAAGCGGTGGATCTCGTCGACGAACAGCAGGGTCGACTGGCCGGCGGCGCGGCGCATGCGGGCCGCCTCGAACGCCTTCTTCAGGTCGGCGACGCCCGAGAAGACGGCGCTGATCTGCTGGAACTGATAGCCGGCGGCCTGGGCGAGCAGCCGGGCGATGGTGGTCTTGCCGGTCCCCGGCGGCCCCCACAGGATCATGGAGCCCAGACGCCCGGCCTCGACCATGCGCCGGATCGGCCCGCCCTCGCCCAGCAGATGATCCTGGCCCACCACCTCCTCGAGGGTGCGGGGCCGCAGCCGGTCGGCCAGGGGCGCGTCAGGGGGATGGATGCCGGAGGCTTCGAACAGGTCGGTCATGGACGTCCAGAGATAGGCGTTCGCGGCGCGCTTTTCACGCGTTAGTATGCGCTCGAACGCAGGAGACCCGGCGATGACCCACGACAAGGCGCAAGGCCCCGACACCGGCGTCACCCCCCATCTGACCATCCCCTCGCGCGGCGGCCAGGCGGCGATCGAATTCTACACCCGCGCCTTCGGGGCCGAAGAGGTCCGCCGGCACACGGCCGACGACGGCGAGCGGCTGATGCATGCGTATCTGACGATCAACGGCGGCGGCGTCATGCTCAACGACGAATTCCCCGAGTTCAACGGCGAGCAGGACATCGTCCCCAGGGGCGTCACCATCCACCTGCAGGTCGACGACGCCGACGAATGGTGGAACCGCGCCATCCTGGCCGGGGGCGTGCCCCTGTTCCCGATCGCCGACCAGTTCTGGGGCGACCGCTACGGCCAGCTGCGCGACCCGTTCGGCCATACCTGGTCGATCGGATCGCCGCTCAAGGCGCCCTAACGCACCACCAGAACGCCGCGCTGCCCCCTGCGCTCGACCAGCAACTGCGAGCCGCGCGGCAGGTTGGCCAGTTGCTGGGCCGAGGTCACCGGGCGGTCGTTGACGGCCATGATGATATCGCCGGCCCGGACGCCCACGCCCCGGCTCGCATAGCTGTTGCCGGCGACCCGGCCCACGATGACGCCGCTGGCGAACGGGTCCCCGCCCAGGCTGTCGGCGAGCGCCGGATTGAGGCCCAGGACCTGCGCGCCGGACAGACCCCCGGACTGGATGACCGTGGCGTCTTTCAGGTCCGCATTTCCTGGCAGCCTCTGCACCCGCGCGTCCAGCGTCCGCGCCTGCCCGTCGCGCAGCACGGTCACCTTCACCGTCTCGTTCGGCTCACGCGTGCCGACGCGGAAGTTCAGCCCGCCCTGGTCGTTGATCTCGGCCCCGTCGATGGCGGTGATGACGTCGCCCTCGCTGAGCCCCGCCCGCGCGCCCGGACCGCCCGGCCAGACCTCGGTCACCACCAGCCCCTGCGGCCGATCCAGACCGAGGCTGCGGGCGACGTCGGCGCTGACGGCCTCGCCCTTCACCCCCAGCCACGGCCGGACCACGGCGGTAGCCCCGCCCACGGCGGAATCCACCACCCGCTTCACCGCCGAGGCCGGCACGGCGAAGCCGACGCCCGACGACGAACCGGAGCGCGAGAAGATCGCCGTGTTGATGCCGATCAGGTCGCCGTCCATGTCCACCAGCGCCCCGCCGGAATTGCCGGGGTTGATGGCCGCGTCGGTCTGGATGAAGGAGCCGCTGTCGCTGATGCCGGTCTCGGTCCGGTTCAGGGCCGAGATGATGCCGTTGGTCACCGTCTGGCCGACGCCGAAGGGATTGCCGATGGCCAGCACCAGATCGCCGATCTGCTGCTCCTCGCGGTCGTCGATATTGAGCGTCGGCAGGCGCTCGTTGACGCCTTCCAGCTGGAGCACGGCGATGTCGGACCGCTCGTCGGCCAGCACCACCCGGGCGTCGAATTCGCGCCGGTCGTTCAGCACCACCTTGATCTGCTGCATGCCGTTGATGACGTGATAGTTGGTCACCACCACGCCCGTGTCGCGCACGATGACGCCCGACCCGACCGAGCCGGTCTGGCGTTGGCCGGGAATGCCCCAGAACGGGTCGCGCACCTGCTGCACCCCGCGCGCCGAGACATTGACCACGGCCGGCGCCGCGGTGCGCACCACGGGGGCGAAGCTGGCCTTCATCGACATGGAGTCGCCGGGAATGACCCGGTTGTCGGCGAAGACCCCGTCCTGGGCCTTGGTGTCGTTGGACTGGCCGCAGGCCGAGAGCATCAGGGCGGCGGCGAGGGCGAGCGTGCGCGTCTTCATGGTCATCCGGTTCAGTCAGAAAGCCTCGGGCGCCGACATTCCGCCCGGAATTCTGGACAGGATCAAGGCGTGGGCGGGGCCTGAACGGACACGGCGTCGCGACGTTCCTGCCCACGCCCCACCAGCCAGCCGATGACCGCCGCCAGAAGCAGGACGACGGCGGCGAGATAGAAGGCCAGGCCGGGGATCTGGATCACCGCATGCTCGCCGACCGACAGTGAATAGACCCAGCCGAAGAACAGCGGCGACATCACCCCGGCGATCGAGGCCACGCTCATGTTGGCGCCCTGCAGCTGGCCCTGCTCGTCCTCGCCCACGCGGCGGGTCATCAGCGACTGCAGGGTCGGCATGGCCAGACCCCACAGGGCGTTGGGCAGCATGGCGAGGATGAACATCAGGCCGTCCGGCGCCCAGCCCATGGCCGCGATCCCGATCGTGCCGCCGACCAGACCCAGCACCATGGTCGTCCGGTCGCCCAGCCGTTTGACGACCGGTCCGACGAGGACGCCCTGCACCAGCATGTCCAGCACGCCGACGAGGGCCAGCAACAGACCGACCTCGCGCGGACCCCAGCCGTACCGCCAGGCAGCGTAGAGCACGAACACCGCCGAAAAGACGTGGTGGGCGAAATAGAGCAGGAAATTCACCACGGCCAGGCCGCTGAGCTCCGGATGGCGGCGCAGCAGGATCAGCGAGCCGACCGGATTGGCCCGCTTCCAGCTGAACGCCATCCGCTTCCCGACCGGCAGACTCTCCGGCAGGACCAGCAGGCCGTAAAGGAAGGCCACGGCCGACAGGCCGGCGGCGAACCAGAAGGGCACGCGCGGTCCGAACTCGCCGAGGAAGCCGCCCAGCACCGGCCCCAGCACGAAGCCGCCCGAGAAGGCCGCGCCGATCAGGCCATAGGCCCGGGCGCGTTTCTCGGGCGCGGTGATGTCGGCCATATAGGCGTAGACCGTGGTGAAGCTGGACGAGGTGATCCCGGCGATGATCCGCCCCAGGGCCAGCCACCAGAGGTTCGGGGCTACGGCCATCAGCACATAGTCCAGGGCCAGGCCGGCGCAGCTGATCAGGATCACCGGCCGCCGGCCGTACTGGTCGGACAGCGAGCCGATGATCGGCGAGCAGACGAACTGCATCCCGGCCCACAGGGCCACGAAGACGCCGTTGATGATCCCGGCCCGGGCGTTGGAGCCGACGAAGTCCTCGATCAGCTGCGGCAGCACCGGAATGATGATGCCCATCGCCACGATATCGAGCACCGCCGTCACGAAGATGAAGGCGAGGGCGGCGCGACGGGTGCGGAGGCGGTTGAGGGCGGACATGGAACGGCTCTGCGGAGGGCCGGGCCTTCTAGCGGACAGGAGCGTTCCCGTCAGCCCCGTGCTATGATTGGCCGGGAGGACGCCATGACCAACTTCCTTCAGGTAACGCCCTTCCTGCACGTCGCGGACCTGCAGAAGGCGCTGAGCTTCTTTACGGACATTCTCGGTTTCACCGTGCCGTTCCGGCAGCCGGGCTACGCCTACGTCCATCGCGAGACGGTCGGGTTCCGGCTGCTGCAGACGGAGGATTGCGAGGCCACACCGGCGCATCGGCGGTTCGCCTACTATATCGACGTGCGCGACGTCGACGCCCTTTACGCCGAATTGAAGCCGAAGCTCGACACCCTGCCCCCTGCCGACGTGCACGGCCCGGCGGACAAGCCCTACCACCAGCGCGAACTGCTGGTGCTGGCCCCCGACGGCGAGCTGATCGCCTTCGGCATGCCAATTCCGCAAGCCGAGGTTGCGAAAGCTTAATCCCGCGACGCCTTGCGCGAAACGACGACACAAGGCCAAGCTGGGGCATGACAACCGTGATCGAGACCCGTGGGCTGACCAAGACCTACGGAACCGTGCGCGCCCTCGACGGGCTGGACCTGACCATCCCGCGAGGGGGCGTCTATGGCGTGCTGGGGCCGAACGGGGCCGGCAAGTCGACGCTGTTCCGCATCCTGCTGGGTCTGATCCGGGCCTCGGACGGGACGGCGACGGTGATGGGCGGCGGGGTCGGCGACGTGGCCGCCATGCGCCGCATGGGCTCGATGATCGAGACCCCGCGCTTCCCGCCCTATATGACCGCGCGCCAGGTGCTGCGCTGGCTGGCGCTGGAGCACGGCGTCGCCGCCGAGGCCGACATTCCGCGCTGGCTGGAGCGCGTCGGCCTGACCGAGGCGGCGGACCGCAAGGTGCGCGGCTTCTCGGTCGGCATGCTGCAGCGTCTGGGCGTCGCCGGCGCCCTGCTGAGCAAGCCGGAGCTTGTGATTCTGGATGAACCGACCAGCGGCATGGATCCCCCCGGCATCCAGGAGATGCGGGCCCTGATCCGCTCGCTGGCCGACGACGACGGCGTGACCGTGGTCCTGGCCAGCCACCAGCTGCTGGAGGTCCAGCGCGTCTGCGACCGCGTCGCCATCATGAACCGGGGCAAGCTGGTGCGCGAAGGCGCGGTCAGCGAACTGACGGCGACGGGCGAACGCCTGAGGCTGGCGGTCAGGCCGGTCGAGCGCGTGGCCGAGATCCTCGGCGCAAAGGGCGCCCGCGACGGCGCGGCCGTTCTGGCGAATGTCGCCCGCGCCGAGGCGCCGGCCCTCATCAAGGCGCTTGTCGAGGCCGGGATCGAGATCGACGAGGCGCGCTGGGTCGGCGCGGACCTCGAGAGCGTGTTCATGACCGAGACCGGCCATCAGGAGATGACCCATGCTGGTTGACGCCGTCCGCGCCGAAGGCTTCCGCCTGTCGAAGAACCGCACCGCCCTGTTCTGGAGCCTGGCGTTCGTGCCGATCGTCACGCTGGTGATCGGAGCGATCACCAATTTCGTCCTCAAGGGCAGCGAGACGAAGATTCTGGGCGACGCCCAGATGCCGGCCGAGCTGAAGGAAGCCCTGGCCCGCGGCACGCTGGACATGGGCGAGGCCCTCGTCGCCGGCGCCGGCAACCTGGCCAACCCCCTGGTGCTGCTGTTCGTCCTGATCGGGGCGGCCACGATCTACGCCGGCGACTATCGCTGGGAGACCTGGCGGCTGATCAGCGCCCGCAACAGCCGCTCCAACCTTCTGCTGGGCAAGCTGGCCGTGGTGGCGGGGCTGGCCCTCGCGGCCATGGCCCTGATGCTGGTCGCCGGCGTGGCCGAGAACCTGATCAAGGCGGCGGTGTTCGAACGCACCCTGACCTTCTCCATGACCGGAGAGATGGTCGGCCGCTTCCTCGGCTTCGCGGGCCTGTCGTGGCTGCGGATCGTGCAGTTCACCATGATGGGCATGCTGGCGGCGGTGGTGACGCGGTCGCTGCTGGCGGCCCTGTTCATTCCGCTGGTGGTCGGGGTGGCCCAGTTCTTCTCGCCCCAGATGCTGATGCCCATGGGCGTCCTGCCCGACGCCTGGCTGTCGGTGCTGATCAATCCCGGCGCGGCGGCCGAGGCGGTCCAGGCCGTGATCGAGGGCGGCGCCCGCGCGGCCGCCCTGCCCGACGGCATGGCGCTGAAGGCGTGGCTCAGCCTCGCACTATGGACGCTGGGCCCACTGGCCCTGGCCCTGGCCTGGTTCCCCCGGCAGGACCTGTCGAAGGAATAGGCGACGGACTGACGGCGCCTTCCGCGACCAGCCAGTCGCGGAAGGCGTCGACCGAGGCGTCCGGCCTCCGCTCGGGGCGCAGGAATACGAAGCGCGAGGGCCGCTCGGCGAACCCGAACGGCGCGACCAGCCGTCCCCCGGCGATGTCCGGCGCGACGAAGGCCCAGGGCGCGATGGCCACGCCCATGCCGGCCACGGCGGCCTCGATCATGGAATTGTTGTGCTGGAACTCCCGCTCCAGCGGCGCCGGCGGCAGGCCGACCCCGACCAGTTCGCCCCACACCGACCAGCTCTCGCGGAAGGTCGCGGCGTGCAGCCGGGGCAGCCGGCCCATCGCCTCGATGGTGATGCCCGGGGGCGTCACGGTCGGGGCCCCGACGGGCCCCTGAAACTGGGGCAGGAAGGGCGTGATCTCCTGCCGCGCCGGCGCCTGGTCCGGGTTCAGGATGCGGATGGCGCCGTCCACCCGGTCGCGGGCGAAATCGATCGCGGCCCAGGACTCCGAGACCCGGACGCGGATGTCCGGATGGGCGGCGACGAACCCCGGCAGCCGGGGGATCAGCCATTTCAGGGCGAAGGTGCCCAGGCAGGAGATCTCGATCTCGCGCCGCGCATCCCCCCGCGCCGACGCCACGGCGTCGGTGATCGCCGCGAAGGCGCCCGACAGACTCGCGGCCAGGGCCGCGCCGGCGGGCGTCAGGCTCAGCCGGTGGCGCGGGCCCGTCACCAGAGCGACTCCCAGATGGGCCTGCAAGGCCGCGACCTGGCGGCTGACCGCTCCATGGGTGACGCACAGTTCGGCGGCCGCCGCGGTCATGCCGCCGTGGCGCGCGAAGGCCTCGAAGGCGCGCAGGCTGTTCAGGGGCGGCGGGACGGGACGGCTCATGTGATCTCAGCTCACAGACATACGCCCGTTTAATCGATTTTCACGGCCATGCAATTCGGCTTGAAACTGGTCGATGCCGCTGTTCGACAGACCACCCCCGCCGCGCCGATCCCTGTGGGACCACATCCTCCATGGCCTCTGCGCCATCCTGATCTGGGCGGCGGTGCTTTATGAGGCGCTGGGGCGCTAGCGTCAGAGCCGCTTCTCCATCCACACGTCGCAGCGGGCGTAGGGCGTCGGCCGGGGCGGCAGGTCGACGAAGCCGAAGCGGCGGTACAGGGCGATGGCGTGGGTCTGGGCCCTGTTGGTCTCCAGATACAGGCGCGGCGCCCCGGCCGCCCGCGCCGCCGCCTCGCAGGCCTCCAGCAGCCGCCAGCCCAGGTTCAGGCCGCGCGCCTCGGCGAGGACCGCCATCTTGCCCACCTCATAGGCCCCGTCCGCCATGGCCATCAGCGAGCAGCAGCCGACCGGCGCCCCGTCCCGCTCGGCGATGAAGATGAAGCCGCCCTTGTCGAGGATCGCCCCCTGCGGGTCGCCGAGCACCAGCTGATCCTTGGGCTCCAGCGCATAGCCGCCGGCCACCAGCCAGTCCTCATTCAGCGATCGCCAGGCGCCGGCGTCGTCAGGTCGGTAGGGTCGGAGAACCAGGGTCATGGCCGGGCCGACGGCGGGATATCCCGGATGTGGTCGTTGTCGCCCATGTCGTCACCGCGATGTCGAGGATGTATCGCCCCAAATGTATTGGTTTCTGGACAAGGAAAAAGGGCGGCCGGTTCGCACCGGCCGCCCTTTTGTCGTGGCCCCGACGATTGAAGCTTACGCTTCTTCGTCGCCCTCGATGGCGTAGACCGGACCCGAGTCCAGGCCCTTGGCGTCGGCGTCGCGATCGACGAACTCGATCACGGCCATGGCGGCGTTGTCGCCGTGGCGATAGCCGGCCTTCATGATGCGGATGTAGCCGCCGTTACGGTCGGCGTAACGCGGGCCGATCGTCTCGAACAGCTTGCCGACCTGCGGCACGTCGCGGACCTGGCTGATGGCCTGACGGCGTGCGTGCAGATCGCCCTTCTTGGCGAGCGTGACCAGCTTCTCGACGAAGGGACGCAGTTCCTTCGCCTTGGGAAGCGTGGTCGTGATCTGCTCGTGCTTGATCAGCGACGCAGCCATGTTGGCGAACATGGCGGTCCGGTGTGCGCTCGTACGACCGAGCTTGCGATAGGCGGCGCCGTGGCGCATCGGGGTCTCTCCTACTCAACCCTGGTATCCGGCTCGCGGACCTGGGGCTTTCTCATTCTAACCGCTCCGCGATCCGGCCAGAAAACCTGACAGAACCAAGGGCGGAGGGTTGAAACTAGATCTGGTCGTCGAACTTCTTGGCCAGATCCTCGATGTTTTCAGGCGGCCAGTTCGGCACATCCATGCCGAGGCTGAGCCCCATCGTCATCAGGACTTCCTTGATCTCGTTCAGCGACTTGCGGCCGAAGTTCGGGGTGCGAAGCATTTCGCCCTCGGTCTTCTGGATCAGGTCGCCGATGTAGACGATGTTGTCGTTCTTCAGGCAGTTGGCCGAACGCACCG
>NZ_JBAZOS010000016.1:0-58684 GCF_041648615.1 Brevundimonas sp. | reverse complement strand
AGGGCGCCAACGACTATGCCGACATCGCGGGCGCCGACGTCTGCATCGTCACCGCCGGCGTGCCGCGCAAGCCGGGCATGAGCCGCGACGACCTGATCGGCATCAATCTGAAGGTCATGAAGGCCGTCGGCGAGGGCATCAAGGCCCACGCCCCCAACGCCTTCGTCATCTGCATCACCAACCCGCTCGACGCCATGGTGTGGGCGCTGCAGAAATTCTCGGGCCTGCCGAAGGAGAAGGTCGTCGGCATGGCCGGCGTGCTCGACTCGGCCCGCTTCGCGTATTTCCTCGCTGAAAAGACCGGCGTCTCGGTCCAGGACATCCACGCCTGGACCCTGGGCGGTCACGGCGACGACATGGTGCCGATGGTGCGCCACTCGACCGTCGGCGGCCTGCCCCTGCCCGACGCGGTCAAGGCCGGCTTCCTGAGCCAGGCCGAGCTGGACGCCATCGTCGACCGCACCCGCAAGGGCGGCGGCGAGATCGTCGCCCTGCTCAAGACCGGTTCGGCCTTCTACGCCCCGGCCGAGAGCGCCATCGCCATGGCCCGCTCCTATCTGCTCGACCAGAAGCGCGTCCTGCCCTGCGCCGTCTGGCTGTCGGGCGAATACGGCCTCAAGGACCTCTACGTCGGCGTGCCGGCGATGATCGGTGCGAACGGCGTCGAGAAGGTGATCGAGTTCACCACCAACGACGAAGAGAAGGCCATGTTCGCCAGGTCGGTCGAGTCCGTGAACGGCCTGATCCAGGCCTGCAAGGACATCGACGGCAGCCTGGCTTAGGGCTTCTGGCGTCGAAGAAAACGAAAGGGCCCCGGATCGCTCCGGGGCCCTTTTTCTTTCTTTCGTCATCCTCCGGCGAGCGCAGCGAGACCGGGGGATGACGAAAGTTATTGAGCCGCCGGAGCCGCCGCCTGCGCCAGGCTCTGCGCGAAGGTCCGCAGCATCTGCAGCCAGATCACCGTCGGCTCCTGCAGCGGCTCCGTCCCCGTCGCGGTCAGGACCACGTCATACTGCGCCACCGCCCCGGCCGCTTCCGGCGTCGCGCCGGAGACGAAGAAGGCCTTCAGATAGCGGTTCTCGCGGTTCCAGGCGTTGATCTGCTCAAGGGTGATCGGCCCTGAGAAGACCGCGCTGTACTGCACGTCGTCGCACAGACCCGCGCCCGCGCAGTTGTAGAAGGTCAGGGTCCACGGCAGCGGCTGGTCCGCGACGCTCAACGTCTGGGCCCCTTCGGCCGACACCGGCTCGGCCACCGTCCCGCCCAGGCCGATCAGCCAGGTCCGGGCGTCGGCGACGGCGACCCCCTTGGCCGCGGCGGCCGGCGCGGCGGGCGCCGCCGGAGTCTGGGCGAGGGCCGGCGAGGCGGCCCCCAGGGCGAGAACGGCGAACAGGACGGGCAGGCGCATGATGTCTCTCCGGGAACCGCCGACCCTGGACGACGGGGCCGAGCGGAATTGTGGCGCGGACCTTACGCCGTTCTTTCGCGCGCCAGCCACGCCGCGCCTGACATTTCGTTGAGGCGCGACACGGTCCGCTCGAATTCGAAGGCCCCGACGCCCTTTGGATACAGGGCCTCCGGCGCCGCCCCGGCCAGCACCACCAGCCGCGTCCCCGCCTCGTACAGGGCGTCGATCAGGGTCACGAACCGCCGCGCCTCCTGCTGCTTGGCCGGACCCAGCACGGGGATGCTCTCGACGAACAGGGTGTGAAACCGCTCGGCGACGGCCAGATAGTCCTGCGGCCCCAGCGCCGCGCCGCACAGCTGGTCGAAGGTCGCCCGCGCCAGCCCGCCGTCGGTGCGCTCGACCACCACGTCGCGGCCCAGAACCTTCAGATGCGCCGGACATTCCTCCTGCTCGCCCTTCAGGTCGGACCACAGGGCCTCGAAGGCGGCGCGACAGGCGTCGTCGGCCGGGGCGAACCAGACCTTGTCGCCCAGCAGCCGGTCCCGCCGCCAGTCCCGCGAACCCGCGACGCTGACGACGGCGCATTTCTGCTCGATCAGATCGATGAAGGGCGTGAACAGCTCGCGGTTGATCCCGTTCAGATACAGCTGATCCGGCGCCCGGTTCGACGTCACCGCCAGCACCACGCCTTCCTCGAACAGGGCCTCGAACAGCCGGCCCAGGATCAGGGCGTCGGCGATGTCGGTGACCTGCAACTCGTCGAAACACAGCAGCCGCGCCTCGGACGCAATCAGTTCGGCGACCGGCCGGATGGGATCGTCCCCCTTCGACTGGCCGAACACCCGTTTGCGCGTCTTCGCATCGCCCTTGCGCCACTGGCCGATCAGGTCGTGCACGCGGGCCATGAAGGCGTGGAAATGGGCCCGCGTCTTCCGCGGCTCGGGCGTGCAGGCGTAAAAGAGATCCATAAGAATGGATTTGCCCCGCCCCGGCGGCCCCCAAAGATAGACGCCCCGCACCTCGGTCTGGCCGAACAGCCCGCCCAGCGGCGCTTTTTTCCGCAGGTCCTTCTCCAGCCGCGACAGGGCCTCGACCACCGGAACCTGCGACGGATCGGGCGTCAGCCGGCCGTCGGCCAAACGACGGTCATAAGCTTTGCGTATGCGTGAGGGCATTGTTCTCGGGCTTAGCCGGGCCGGCCCTCGCTGAAAAGCGATTGCTTCGCGGCTGCGAAGGCCCACATAGGCAGCTACGTCCGGTCCGCCGGATATCCACACATCACCCGCGCTCAAGCAGCGAGGCTCCGCGAGCCGAGCGTAGCGCGTCCGAAGGACACACCACCATGGGCTATCGCGTCGCCGTCGTAGGCGCCACCGGCAACGTCGGCCGGGAAATGCTGAACATCCTCGAGGAGCTGAACTTCCCCGTCGAGACCATGCACGCCGTCGCCTCGCGCAAGTCCAAGGGCGTCGAGGTGTCCTGGGGCGACAAGACCATCAAATGCGAGGACATCGAACTGTTCGATTTCTCGACCGTCGACCTGGTGCTGATGAGCGCCGGCGGCGAAGCCTCGCGCGCCTGGTCCGAGAAGATCGGCAAGGCCGGCCCCATCGTCATCGACAACTCCTCGGCCTTCCGCATGGACCCGGACGTGCCCCTGATCGTGCCCGAGGTGAACCCGGACGCCATCAAGCTGGCGACGAAGAAGAACATCATCGCCAACCCCAACTGCTCGACCGCCCAGCTGGTCGTGGCCCTCAAGCCCCTGCATGACGCCGCGAAGATCAGGCGCGCCGTGGTCTCGACCTATCAATCGGTCTCGGGCGCCGGCAAGGCGGGCATGGACGAGCTGTGGAACCAGACCAAGGCCATCTACGGCCTCGGCGACGCGCGGCCCAAGCTGTTCCCCAAACAGATCGCCTTCAACGTCATCCCCTACATCGGCGCCTTCCTCGACGACGGTTCCACCGACGAGGAAGCCAAGATGTGGAAGGAGACGCACAAGATCCTCGATCCCGACATCAAGCTGACCGTCACCTGCGTGCGCGTGCCCGTCTTCGTCGGCCACTCCGAGTCGGTGAACCTCGAGTTCGACCGTCCCATCTCGCCTGACGAGGCCCGCGCCATCCTGCGCGACGCCCCCGGCGTCATGGTCATCGATAAGCAGGAGCACGACGGCTACATCACCCCCGTCGACGCCGCCGGCGAACACGCCGTCTATGTCAGCCGCATCCGCAAGGACCCGACCGTCGAGAACGGCCTGTCCCTCTGGATCGTCTCCGACAACCTGCGCAAGGGCGCCGCCCTCAACGCCGTCCAGATCGCCCAGTTGCTGGACGAGACCGGCATGATCAAGCCGGCCTCGGGGTATCGCACGATCACGGTTTAACCTTCCCTCTCCCGGCGGGAGAGGGCTTGAGCGCACGGCGGCGAAGCCGTCGTTCTTGCGCGAAAGGGTGAGGGGCTCCCGTCCCGGGGCGGCTTCGCCGCTCCACCACCCGACCCTCATCCGGCGCTACGCGCCACCTTCTCCCAACGGGAGAAGGAAACGAAATCGTCGCCATGACAGCTCCCGCCACGCCCCGCGCCGCCCTGATCTCCGCCTTCGGCTGCTATGTCATGTGGGGCTTCATGCCCCTGCTGTTCATGGCCCAGGCGGCGGTCGGCTTCGACTCGTTCGAGATCCTCGCCCACCGCGCCCTGTGGGCCGTGGCGGTCGCGGGCCTGCTGGTGTTCGTCGCCGGCCAGGGCGACCAGGTCCGCGCCGTCCTGACCTCGCCGAAGACCCTCGGCTGGCTGACCCTGTCCACCGCCCTGATCGGGGTCAACTGGGGCCTCTACGTCTGGGCCACCACCCATGAGGCGACGCTCGAAGCCAGCCTCGGCTACTATATCAATCCCCTGCTCAACATGGTCGTGGGGCTGTGGCTGTTCCGCGAGAAGATCGACAGATGGGGCTGGGTCGCCATCGGCCTGGCCGCCGTCGGCGTGCTGTTCCAGACCCTCGCCCTCGGCCGCCCGCCGTGGATCTCCCTGGTCCTCGCCTTCAGCTTCGCCAGCTATGGCGTGATCCGCAAACGCGTCCCCGTCGACGCCCAGGCCGGCCTGCTGGTCGAGTGTCTGCTGCTGGTCCCGTTCGGCCTCGCCTGGGTGCTGTGGCTGCAGCACACGGGCGCCGGCGTGGCCTTCGACAACCCGGTCAACACGGCCTGGGCGTTGGCGAACGGCCCCGCCACCGTCCTGCCCCTGGCCCTGTTCGCCTGGTCGGCGCGGCGCCTGCCCCTGTCGACCATCGGCTTCATCCAGTTCCTCGCCCCGACCATCCAGTTCGGCGTCGGCGTCTGGGCGGGCGAGGCCCTGACGCCCCTGCGCGTGATCAGCTTCGCCTTCATCTGGGGCGGGGCGGCGGTGTTCGCCGCCGCCGCCTTCTTCCGCGTTCGCGCGGCGCGGGAAGCCCTGAAGCGGTCGGCCGAGCCGGTCTAGAGCCCCGCGTACAACGCGTCGATCAACCGTTGCGCCCGCGGGTCGCCCACCAGATACGGCGACTGGCGCGTCATCACATAGGCCCCCGACACGCCCGCGTCCGGATCGGCGAAGGCGCAGCTCCCGCCCCAGCCGCAATGGCCCACCGCCGTCGGATTGGGACCGAAGATGTGCAGGCCCTCGTTGCGCATCAGCCCCGCCGCCCAGCTGACGTCGAACGGCACGACCTTGTCGCGCCCATGGATCCGCTCGCGCAGCATCTCGGCCAGCACGCCGGGCGAGAGAATGGTCCGGCCGTCCAGCTTTCCGCCGTTGGCCAGCACGCCCATGATCCGCGCCAGGGCCAGCGCCGTGCCGTGCAGATTGGCCGAGGGCATCTCCATCGTCCGCCATTCGGTCGAGCCGCGCCCGCCCGGCGCCGAGCCCCGGTCGAGGAAGGCGGACGTCTTGACCGCGTCTATGGTCCCCAGATCGGGCGCCGAGGCGGGCTTTCTCAGGGCCGCCACCCGGCCATGCTCGGCCTCGGGCAGGCCGATCCACAGGTCGAGGTCGAACGGGCCGGCGAAGTCCTCGCGCAGGGCGGTTCCCATGCTGCGCCCGTCCGCCAGCCGGAACAGCTCGCCCGCCAGAAAGCCGATGGTGATGGGGTGGTAGCCCGACGCCGTCCCCGGCGGCCACATCGGCGCCTGCGCCGCCAGCCGCTCCAGCACCGCCTGACGGTCGAACCAGATCGCCGGATCGACGCTCTCGGCGAAGCCCGGCAGGCCGGCCTGATGGCTCATCAACTGGGCCACGGTGATCCCCGCCTTGCCGGCCTGGCCGAAGGCGGGCCAGACGGCCGCGACCGCCTCGTCATAGGCCAGCTTGCCCCGCTCGACCGCCGTGGCGATCAGCAGGGCCATCACCGCCTTGCCGGTCGAGAACACCGGCGTCAGCGTCGTCTCGCCATAGGGGACCGTCTTCGCCGCATCGGCCCAGCCGCCCCAAAGATCGACCACCGTCTCGCCGCCGACGCAGACGCTGAACCGCGCCGCCTGCTCGTTCAGCCCCTCGGGCGCATCGGTGAAATTGGCCGCGAAGGCGTCCTTCACGGCGGCGAAGCGCGGCGGGCAGACGCCGTGGATATCGGGGAGGGGGATCATGAGTATGTCCTACCGGCCCGCCCGGCGCGCGTCACCTACTGCCGCCGCGCGACCGAGGCCGCCCGCGCCGCCTCGAACTCGGCGCCCGCGTTCCATTCCGGCCAGTCGCCGCTGTCGGCCAGATCGCGGCCCACGGCGTACAGCAGGTCCACGTCCACCGCCGCCGCGTCCATCACCCAGTCGCTGGTCCATTCGTCCGACGGCTTGTGATAGCGGTTCGCCACATAGTCCCGGCTGGCCTCGTTGTGCCCGGTGAAACCCGCCGCGCCGAACAGGGCCGGCACGCCCTTCTTCGCCAGCGGGAAATGGTCCGAGCGATAGAAGCCGCCGGCCTGGGGCGCCGGGTCGGGGATCAGGACGCGGCCCTGTTCGGTCGCCCGCCGCTCCAGCCAGGCGTCCGTCTGGCTCTTGCCCGCGCCCATGACCACGATCTGCGGCGAGACCTCGGTCCCGGGCAGGAAGGAATCCATGTTGATATTGGCCACGGTCGTCTCCAGCGGCCAGACCGGATTGGCGGCGTAGTATTCGGCCCCCAGCAGCCCCGCCTCCTCGGCGGTCCAGGCCGCGAACACCACCGACCGCTTCGGCGCCGTGCCCGCCTGGAACAGCCGCGCCAGCTCGATCAGCCCGGCCACGCCCGTCGCATTGTCGACGGCGCCGTTATAGATGTCGTCGTCCCCCACCGGCGTGGCCCGGCCGAAGGCGTCCCAGTGGGCGCCGTACAGCACCGTCTCTTCCGGATGCTCCGAGCCGGGGATGCGGGCCAGGATGTTGCGGCTCTCGATCCGGTCGGCGGTCTGGCCGAAGTCGATCGACATCGTCACCCCGTCCAGCGTCACCGGCGTGAACTCCGGCGTCCGCGCCGCCTCGCGCAGGGCCGCGTAGTCGAGGCCGGCGTCGGCGAACAGCTGTTCCGCGACCGGCCCCTGGATCCAGCCCTGGGCCGGGACCCGCTCGGCGTCCGGATCGGCGCGGACGATGTCGAATTTCGGCGCCGTCGACGACCCCTCCAGCACGCTCCAGCCATAGCCGGCGCCGGCCGTGTCGTGGATCACCAGCACCGCCGCCGCCCCCTGCCGCGCCGCCTCCTGGAATTTATAGGTCCAGCGGCCGTAGAAGGTCATCGCGTTGCCGTCGAACCGGCCCGCCACCGGATGCCCCTCGGGCGCGGCGAAGTCCGGGTCGTTGACGATGACCAGCAGGATCTTGCCCTTCAGGTCCATGCCCTTGAAGTCGTTCCAGCTCCGCTCGGGGGCGTCGACGCCATAGCCGGCGAACACCACCGGCGCGTCGGTCACCGTGATCCGGCTCACCGGCCGGTCGCTGGACACCAGCACCTGCGGCCCCCGCTCCAGCGCCCGCGTCTGCCCGCCGCTCGACACCGTGATCGTCGCCGGCCCGTCCTGCCGCGTCCGTCCCAGCTGCGCCGCCTGCACCCACGACCCGTCCGGCCCGCCGGGCTCCAGCCCCAGCGCCTCGAACTGGGCCACCACATAGTCGACGGTCTTCTGCTCGCCCGGCGTCGCCACCCCGCGCCCCTCGAATTCGTCCGAGGCCAGCACCCGCACATGCGCGTTCAGCCGCGCCCCTTCGGCCTGCTGGGCGAGGGCGGGAGTGGCCGACAACAGGGCGGCGACGGCGGCGAGAACAATGCGGTGCTGGGTCATGCGACCGTTCTAGCCCCTTCGATCCGGGACCGTCACCCCTCGCGCTTGACCCGAAGGCCAGACGTGCCGTCGCTTCCGGTAGAAGACGGGGGACGTCGTGGCGGTCCGTCATGGGTGGGTCGCGGCGGATGCCCTACTCCGCCGACGATCCTGTGCAGTCTTCGGGCCGCGGAACAAGGTATTCGGGGTCCTCGGCGCCGGCGATCGTCACCCGCGTTCGCACGTCCAGAGGCTCCGGCGCATTCGCGTATTCGACATCCTGTTCAAACACGAGCGTCGCCTGTGATCCGGGCGGAGCGCTGAACACCAGGGTCGCTTCGAAAGCCACTTCGCCTCCCGTCATCCAGTCCGTCAACGGACGGGCGGGAGCCATCGCCAGAACGCAGCCTTCCTCGCCTATCAGGTAGATCGGAAAGACGCCCTCCTGGAACATCCCGCCTTCGACGATGCCGGTGATGTGCAGCGGACTGCTTACGACCGCCCGGGGCGCGAGACTGGTGAAGACCTTGATCATCGCGGCGTCATGCAGGACCAGATCGCCGCCCGCCGCGAGGGCCAGCGCCTCCCGTGGCGTCTGCGCGGGCTCGTCCTGAGGCCCGGCGCGGCCGGGGGCGCCGACGCTCCACGCTGCGAGGGCGATCATGGCGGCGGTTGAGATTTTCTGGCGGAAGAACATTGGTTTCCTATGGCACAGGCGGCGCAAAATCTGCGCTGAATTCCAACGCTCCGCTGCCTGCCCCGCGTCACCGCGCCGCCAGCCACCTCACCACCCCGTCCGCCGCGACTGCGCCCGACGCCATCGACGCCTGCAGCAGATAGCCCCCCGTCGGCGCCTCCCAGTCCAGCATCTCGCCCGCGACGAACACCCCGGGCATGGCCTTGAGCATCAATCCCTCATCGACCTGATCCAGCTTCACCCCGCCCGCCGAAGAGATCGCCCGCGCCAGCCCCTGCACCCCCGTCAGCGTCAGCCGCACCGCCTTGATCCGCTTCGCCAGCTTGTCCGACCCCGCCGGCAGCTCGCCCGGGATCTCCCGCAGCAGTCCGACCGCCGGCGCCGACAGGCCGCCCGCCTTCCGCAGCCAGTTGGTCACGCTGTCCTTGCCGCGCGGTTTCGCCAGCCGCCCCGCCAGCGCCTCGACCGACAGATCGGGCCGCAGATCCACGGTCAGCACCGCCGACCCGTCCCGTTCGATCGCGTCCCTCAGCCCCGCCGACAGCGCATAGACCGCCCCGCCCTCGATCCCGTAGCGCGTCAGCATGGCCTCGCCGCGCACCGTCTGGCCCTCATGCGTCATGGCGACCGGTTTCAGCGGCTGCCCGGCGAACCGTTCGGCGAACACCTCCGACCACGCCACGTCGAAGCCGACGTTCGACGGCCGGAACGGCGCGACCTCGACCCCCTCCAGCATCGCCGCCCACGCCCCGTCCGAGCCCAGCCGCGGCCAGCTGGCCCCGCCCATGGCCAGCACCACCGCGTCCGGCCGTTCGACCCGCTCGCCCTCCGGCGTCGCGAACACCCAGGCCCCGTCCCGGCGCCCGACCCAGCGCGACCGCGTCCGCACCTCCACCCCCAGCCCGTTCAACCGCCCCAGCCACGCCCGCAACAGGGGCGAGGCTTTCATCGCCCGCGGAAACACCCGCCCCGACGAACCCGTGAACGTCGCCTGCCCCAGCCCCTCGGCCCAGCCGATCAGATGCGTGGGCGAAAGCCGCTCCAGCCAGGCCGCGACCGCCCCGCCCGCCGCGCCATAGCGGCCGACGAACCCCTCCAGCCCCTCGGAATGGGTCAGGTTCAGCCCGCCCCGCCCGGCCATCAGGAATTTTCGCGCCACGGACGGCATGGCCTCATGCACCACCACGCCCAGCCCCGCCTGGGCCAGCCGCTCGGCCGCCATCAGCCCGGCCGGTCCGGCCCCGATCACATGCACAGTCTTCACGTCGTTCATCGCTCCCTGATGGACCGGAACGCCCCGGGCCGCCATACGCTCATCCCCCATGAGCGTCGCCTTCACCCGCGAGGAGGATCTGGAGGCCACGGCCGCCGATCTTCCCGACCGTCCCATCTCCCCGCACCCGAACCTCGTCACGCCCCCGGGCCTGGCCGCGATCGAGGCCGCCCTCGCCTCGGCCCGCGCCGCCTACGCCGCCGCCCAGGCCAGGGGCGACATCGAGGCCGACCGCACCGCCATGGCCCGCGCCACCCGCGACCTGCGCTACTGGTCCGCACGCCGCGCCACGGCCCAGCTGGTCGAGACCGAAGCCGACGGCCGCGTCCGCTTCGGCGGCTCGGTCACGATCGAACGCGAGGACGGCCGGGCCCAGACCTGGCGCATCACCGGCGAGGACGAGGCCGATCCCGCCGCCGGTTCGGTCAGCCACGTCTCGCCCCTCGCCGTCGCCCTGATCGGCAAGACCGTCGGCGACGAGGCGGTCGTCGCCGGCCAGACGGTCGAGATCGTCGCCGTCGATTGAACGCTGACGGTTGCCCCGCCGCCCCGCTTGCCCCACCTTGGGGAACACAAGGCGCTGCAGCAGCGCCCAACCTGCGTTCAAGCAGCGCGAAGCGCGGTAGCGCCACAAAAAGAGAAAGAGCCGCCCATGGCCCGTAAACCCAACTACAGTTTCGAGCGTCAGGAACGCGATCGCGCCGACGCCAAGAAGGCCGCCGAAAAGGCCGCCGCCAAGGCCGAGAAGAAAGCCGCCGCCGCCGCCCGCAAGGAAGCCGGCCTGCCGCCGCTCGAGGAAGACTAGACCAGGCCGTCCAGCGCCGGCGCCTCGGCCGCGCTGCCGGGGAAGACGCGCGCGTCCAGCGCCGCCCGGTCGACGCCGAGGTGGTCGCGCAGCACGCCCTTGAACACCGAGCGCACATCCAGCGTCGGCGCTAGGTCGCGGCCTTCGAACAGCCGGTTGTCGGCCAGCGTCGGCCAGTCGCCGATCAGCCCGCCCGGTTTCAGGGCCCCGCCCGCCAGCAGCAGGGCCGAGGCCGTGCCGTGGTCCGTGCCCTGCGTCCCATTGGCGCGGGCCGTCCGGCCGAACTCGGTTGCGATCACAACGACGGTGTCGGCCCATTGTTCGCCCAGCCCCTCGCGCAGGCCGCCGACGACCTGATCCAGCCCGGTCAGCCGGATCTGCAACTGGGCGTTCTGGCGTGCGTGGGTGTCCCAGCCGTCGACCGACAGGGCGACGACATCGGCCCCCTGTTCGCCGGTCATCAGCCGCGCCACCGCCTGCCCCAGGCCGTTGACGTCGTTGCGCCGCAGCGGCGTTCCGCCCCCGACCGTCATGGCCATGGCGTCCGTCTCCAGCCCCCGCGCCAGACTGTTCCCCAGCAGGGGGTCCTCTACATACAGGTCCTGCAGCAGGGCCGCGATCCGGTCCTGGCCCGTGACCTGACCGCCCGGCGACCAGCTTGAGGTCGCGGCCGCCCCGCGCAGGATCAGCGGCGTCTGCGCCCCGATCGACAGCCCGCTGGGGCCGCCCGCCGCGACCAGGGCGCGGTTCAGCCAGCCGTCGTCCTGCTGGCGCAGGCCCTCGCCGCCGTTCTCCAGCACGTCCTGGGCGTCGAAATGCGAGCGGACCCGGACGGGTATGGCCACGGCCGGCGCATACCGCATCTGCCCGGCCTCATGCAGCGCATGCAGCCCGGCCAGGGCCGGATGCAGGCCGAAGCCGCCGCCCAGGTCCAGCGCCCCGCCCGCCTGACCCGGCGCCGCCACCGCCAGCGATCCGCGCAGCGGGACATAGTCAGCGTCTCCGTGCGGGACGACCACCGACAGCCCGTCCATGGCCCCGCGAGCGATGATGACCACCAGCTTCCTGCGTCCCGCCTCACGCGCCGAGGCGCGTCCGGCGAAGGCGAGGCTGACGCCGCCCAGGGCCGCGCCCATCAGCAGTCGACGATGGATTGAGAAGGATCGGGTCATCGGCGCTGGAACTCCGGCGACATGAGAAACAGGGTCAGGGCCTCGGGCCGGCTTTCGGCCCGGGCGACGAACTGGCGGGTGCGCTCGCCCAGCCGCGCGCCCAGCGCCCCGGCCGCGACCGCATTGGGGTCGGCGGCGGGCGCGGCGAGGTCGGCCACGGCCCTGGCCCAGTCCAGCCGCTTGACCAGGGCGTCGGGTCCGGCCCAGTCGGCCGCCGTGTCCGGCCAGCCCTCGGGCGAGGGGGCCGAAAAGGCCGGCTGGCCCATGGAGATCAGCGCCTGCTGCAGCGGCTGCACCCGCGCCGGGCTGGAGCCCAGCGCCCGGTGGGTCGAGATGATGAAGTCATACGGCGTCTTCATCTTGACCGGCCGCGGGCTCCACGCCTCGGGCGCCGCGATCAGGGTCCGGGCCACGGCCGCCAGATCGCCGTCCGATCGCGTCCACGCCGCCTCCAGCGTGTCGATCAGGGCGGGCGGCGGATCGTCGACGGTGAAATGGACCGCCAGCTTGCGCGCCAGCCGCCGCGCCGTCTCGGGGCGTCGGGCCAGATCGCGCAGCACCGCCTCGCCCTGCTCGCGTCCGCCCGGCGCATAGGTCCGGCCCAGCACGGTGCGGGCGCCCGGCTCATGCACCACCGGACGGAAGACGAAGGCGTTCTCGCCCGGCTCCCCGGCCATGGCGGCCCGGATGGCCCGCGCCCGCCGCCCCTGGCCGGCGGGGTTTCCGCCCGCCATGCCCGGATCGCCCGGCGCCTGATCTCGGGGCGTCGGCGTCGACCAGCCGGTCAGGGCGCGCGCGAACTCGGTCACATCGGCCTGGGAATAGCCCCCGTCGGCGCCGACGGTGTGCAGCTCCAGGATCTCGCGGGCCAGATTCTCGTTCAGCCCCGCGTTGCGGCGCTGGCCCGCCTGGCTGTTCGGCCCGACCGACTGGGCCTGATCGAGATACAGCAGCATGGCCGGATGCTGTTCCGCCGCGACCGCCAAATCCTCGAACTTGCCGAAGACATGCGGCCGGATGGCCTCGCGCTCGTACGGCCCCATGAAGACCGCCGACTGGAATTTGGTCGCCGAGGTGGTGAAGGCGTTGGCCCAGAACAGGGCCCAGCGTTCGGCGAAGCCTGCCTCGGTCGTCGCGCCCATCTGCGCCCGGGCGAGGAATTCCCGCGCCGTGTCCAGCGTCATATCCCGCCGGCTGTCGCGCCGCGCGGCCAGCGCCGCCTCGGCCGCCGGATCACCCATGGCGGACTCCTGCGCCATGGCGGAACCGGGGGTCATGGCGGCGTCCGTCGCCGGCGTCGCGGCGGCTTCCGCGCGATAGGCCAGCAGCTGCTGCATGCGCTCGGCCGAGGCGACGAACCGGCCCGCCGGATTGGGTGCGCCCCCGGGCGTCACCTGCGCCTCCAGCCAGCCTCGCGGATCGGCGGCGACCCGCTCGATCTCGCCCGGCCGGGCGCCCAGGCCGAAACGGGTCACGGCGACGGCGGCGGCTTCGGCGGCGGACGGCGGCATGGGCGTCTCCGGTTGCTGGAGACCTTAACGCGGACAGCCGTCGGAGTCCGTCGCGACGGCGTCAGACCCCGGCCCGGCCTTCGCCGATCGCTTCGGCCAGCACCGTCTCCATCTGGCCGATCCCGTACGGTTTCAGCAGCAGGCGGAAGTTTTCGGCCGACGCCGCCGACGCCGCCTCGCTGTATCCCGTCGTCAGCACCACCGGCAGACCGGCGTGCCGGCGACGGATCTCATTGCCCAGGGCCAGGCCGTCCAGTTCGCCCGGCATGACCATGTCCGACAACACCAGGTCGAACCGCTCGCCGCCCTCGAGAATGCTGAGGGCGTCCGCGGCCTGGGCGGCGCGCACATAGGTGTAGCCCAGGTCGCGCAGCATGTGGCCGACGCCCGCGGCGACCGCGTCATCGTCCTCGACCAGCAGAAGCCTGCCGCCGCGCCTGCGCGCCTTGCCGGTTTCCGCCGCCGGGGTCTGCGCCGGGCCCGGGATCGTCGCCGGCTTCTCGCTGCGCGGCAGGCACAGGGTGAAGGTCGTCCCCACGCCCTCGGCCGACTCGACGCTGATCTCGCCGCCCGACGAGCGCGCGAAGCCATACACCTGCGACAGGCCCAGGCCGGTGCCGCGCCCGACCTCCTTGGTGGTGAAGAAGGGCTCGAACACGCGCGACGTCACCGCCTGGGACATGCCCGTGCCGGTGTCCGCCACGGTCAGGCAGACGGTGTCGTGCGCCCCCTCCCCGCCCGGGACGTTTTGCGCCGACAGGGTCAGCGTCCCGCCGTTCGGCATGGCGTCACGGGCGTTGACCGCCAGGTTCAGCAGGGCCAGTTCCAGCTCCCCCGCGTCCGCCTCGATCCGCCACAGGCCGTCGGGCAGGTCGACGATCACCTCGATATCCTCGCGCAGCGACCGTTCCAGCAGGAATCTGAGACCCTCGACCTGGGTCGGCAGATCCAGCACGTCGGCCTTCAGGGGCGAGCGGCGCGAGAAGGCCAGCATCTGCCGCGTCAGGGCCGCGCCGCGCTCGACCGCCTGACGGACCCCTTCGCTCAGCCGCTTGCGCTTCTTCGGATCGTCGGTGCGGTCCAGCAGTTCGATGCCGCTGGACGCCACCATCAGCAGATTGTTGAAATCGTGGGCGATGCCGCCGGTCAGCCGGCCGATGGCCTCCATCTTCTGGCTCTGGCGCAGGGCCTCCTCGGCCTTCTCCCGCTCCGTCATCTGCTGCTGCAGCAGCAGATTGGTCTCGGCCAGCGCCTCGGCCCGGCGCTCCAGCTCCCGGTTGGCGCGCCTCAGGGCCCCCTGGGCCACGGCCAGGACCACCACCACCAGCACCGCCAGACCCAGCACCAGCAGCAGGCCGACGTAGCGGCTGAAACGCTGCGACGGCGGCGTGTCCAGCAGACGCAGCCGCGCCGTGCCCAGCCGCTGTCCGGCCTCCTCCACGGGGCGCACGACATACAGACGACCGTCCTCGAAGCGGGTGGTTCGGTCGCGGGGAGTGGCGATGGTGGAGATGGTCTCGCCCGGTCGGGCGAAACTGGCCACGACCCGGTTGTTCTCATCATAGACCGCCGCGGCCATGACGTTCGGATTGACCTGCACGGCGTCGACATAGTCCTGAGCCGCGGCCCGGTCGTCGAACGCCAGGGCGCCGCTGACCGCCGAGGCCAGCAGGTCGGCCTGGGCCTCGGCCTCGCGCGCCAGCTGCTGCTTCAGGCCCCGTTCGCTGACCACGGTCGTCGCCACCCCGGCGATCAGCAACAGCAGCAGCGAGGCCAGCACCATCAGCGGGAAGCGGCCGCGCCGCAGTCGATCGACGAACGCCATCATCGAGCCCTCACGGTCAGAGCCAGGTTCAGCAGCCGCGAACTGATCGTCAAACCACGCCGCATCGCCGCGGTCTGGTCGATATGGAACCGCACGCGTTCCCGGCTGATGACGAAATGAATGGCGCCCCGCTCGTCCGACGAGGCCTCGTCGGTCACCGTCAGCAGGCCCGGCTGGCTCTCGGCCGCCGTCATGGCCGCCGCGCCGCCCTCGCCCACATAGACGATCTGGCAGCCCGCGAGCTCGGTCGCCGCCGCGGGCCGTCGCACGGCCAGCGGCCGTCCGTAGGCGGTCTGGGACCGGACCGCCGTGTCCAGCGTCCGGCCGAACGGATCGCGCCCGACCACGCAGATGACGACCGGGGCCTGGGCGCTGGAAAAGACCCGCGGCGGCCATTCGACGAAGGCGGCGAACCGGACCAGATAGTTGGCCTTGACCGCGTATTCGAGGCCGTGGGATGCGGCCACGGGCGTCGCCGCGATCAGGAGCGCAAGGCCCCAGACCGCCGCCAGACCCGCCGCTGTCCGCCGGGTCCGCGTCATCTCAGAAGCCTGCCCGCAGGGAGACGAAGACGCTTCGGCCGAAGGCCCGCTGTCGGGCGGGATCGCCCGTCTCGACGCGCCGGTCCCCGATCAGGTTCTGGCCGCTGAGCGCCAGCTCCAGCGCATCGGTGAACCGCCAGCCCAGCCGGACGTCGGCCTCGACATAGCCGTCCGTTCCCGACGGCGTCAGCGCGTCCACGGCGCGCAGGCGCACATCGAGGTCAAGCCGGTCGGTGATCTGCGTCTGCGACGTCAGCAGGACCTGGTATTCCGGATCGTCGCCGGCGGCCGCCAGCGCGCTGATGTCCATGCCCGGCTCCGCGCCCAGGTCCTTGTTCAGCGTGCTCAGCCCCGCGCTGACCCGCCACCGGTCGGTCACATCATAGCTGCCCCAGGCCTCGACGCCCCAGGTCTCGCCCGCGCCGAAATTGGTCAGGGTCAGCGGAAAGACGGTGACGGGGTCGATCGAGACCGTCCTCAGTGCGTCATAGACATTGTAGAAGGCCGAGACCGAGACGGACATCCGCGCCCGCGGCCTGGCGCGCCAGCCGATCTCCCAGGCCGTCAGCGACTCGGACTGGAAATCGCCGCCGACGAGGAAGCCCGGCAGGGTCAGGTCGCGCTCGATCCGGTTCGGCGTGCGGCTGGCCCGGCTGACCGCGCCCCATACCAGGTCCCCGCCCGGCCGCTCCCAGCCCAGCCTCACATTGGGCAGGAACTCCTGGCCCGTGAAGCTGTTGTCCTCGAACTTCATCCCCAGCGTCAGCGTCAGGGCCTCCGTCAGGGCGATCTGGTCCTGGGCGAAGACATGGGTCAGCGACAGCGTCCGCTCGGCCGGGTCCAGGAACGCCCCGCCCGGGGCCGCGACGAAGCGCGACTGCACCGTCCGGTACCCCGCCCCCAGCACCAGCCGGTGCCGGTCCCGGCCGAACGCCTGCTGCACCGAGACGTCCCAGGTGTCCGAGTCCTCGACCCCGCCCGACTCCGTCCGCTCGAACCGGTCATAGTAGCCCTGGACCTGCAGCTCCCCGCCCGCCAGCGGCCGCGTCCACCGCCCCACGACATTGCGCCCGCTGACCCGCGTCTCCTCGCCGGTGAAGCCCTCATTGACCGCCACCTCATGGTCGAACACGTCGCCCTGCAGCGTCAGCCGGTTCTCGCCCACGGTCCAGTCCGCCCGCGCCCCGCCGCGCAGCCCCGCCGCCGCGTCCGTCGCGTCCCCGCCGGTCAGCCGATAGCTGTCGTCGCGCGTGAAGCCGCTGACATAGGCCCGCCACGCCCCCGCCTCGCCCAGCCGCCCGCCGTGGCGCACGGCGAAGGTCGCGTCCTCGTTTCCCGCTCCGACGCTGACCAGGGTCCCCGGCGTATCCCTGGCCGAGCGGGTGATGATGTTGATCACCCCGTTCATGGCGTTCGACCCGTACAGCGCCCCGCCCGGCCCGCTGATCACCTCGATCCGCTCGACGTCCTCCAGCATCACGTCGCGGGCGTCCCAGAACACGCCCGAGCTCAGCGTCGAATAGAGGCTGCGCCCGTCCACCAGCACCAGCAGCTTGTTCGACGGCTCATAGCCGTTGAAGCCGCGCGCCGAGATCGCATAGTCGACCGCATTGACCCGCTGCACGTTCAGATTGGGGGCCAGCCGCAGCGCCTCGGGCAGGCTGGTCGCGCCCGAGCGCCGGATGTCCTCGCCGCTGATGACGAAGATCGCCGCCGCCGCGTCGGCCAGGGCCTCGGGCCGCCGCGACACCGAGGTCACCTCGACCATGGCCAGCTCTTCCAGCGACAGCCGCGACAGGTCCGGCTCGCCCGGCCCCGCGCCCTGCGCCGCCGGGGAGGCCCCGTCCGCCGGCCCCGCCGCCGCCGCGCCCGCCGTCATCGCGGCGGCGCACAGCAGGGCCGCCGCCGCGCTGGTTGTATTCCGTAACGCCAAAGCGCCTCGCCCCTCAAGCCCAGCCGTCGTGACCGGGGGGAACGCCGTCCCGCGAAAACGGTTGCGGCCGCCGCCCGTTTCGCCCCTACAGCCAGCGCACGTTCGGCCCCCGCCCGCCCGGCGCCGGCATGAGCGCGGTCACCGCCCACACCAGGGCGTCGGCCCGGTCGGGACTGCCCCCGCCCGCGTCCTCGCTCCCCAGCCCCATCAGCTCCTCCTCCAGCGCCTCCAGCCCCGGCGCATGCGCCACCCGCCCCTGCTCATACAGCGCCGCCACGGGCTCGGCCCGCGCGACCTTGCCCGCCGAGGCGTGCACCCGCCTCACCGGAACCGACAGCCCCGAGGCCTTCAGCACCGCCTCGGCCATGGCCCCGCCGTTGTTGCTCTCGACCACCACCTTCTGCGCCCCGAACGCCTCCACCGCCCGCCTTGCCCGGTCCGCCCAGCCCTCCGGCGACAGCCCCCGCGCCGTCCAGTCGGCCAGCACCGCGACCCGGTCCCCGCGCCGTCCCGCGACCACGATCCCGCACGCATCCCGCGCCCGCCCCGACAGCGTCCCCGCCGGCGGATCCACCGCCACCACCACGCGGTCGAAGGGTTCTCCCTCCCCTTCATGGGGAGGGATGTCGGCGCGGAGCGACGACAGGGTGGGGTGCGTCCGGCGTTCCCCACCCGGTCGCTGCGCGACCACCCTCCCCACTTCGGGGGAGGGAGAGCGCGTAAACGCCGCCCACCCTTTCCGCGCCTTCTCGATCTCCACGAGCGTAAACAACGCCCCGTCCCCCTCCAGCACCCGCCCGTCCAGCTCCTGCGCCGCCCGTCGCGTGCCGCCGTACAGCCCCTGCATCGCCGCCAGAAACCCCGGCGCGAGGTTCTCCGCATTGGCCGCCGTCGGCGCATGCGTCCGCGCGCACCCGTCCTCCGCCAGCACCCCGCGCAACACCCGCCCCGGCTTCGGCGTACTGGTCAAAACCAGCCGCGGCCCGTCCCCCAGCCGCAACCCCAGCCGCAGCATGGCGAGCGTCTCCTCGCACCGCCCCCAGGCGCAGAACTCGTCCCCCCAGGCGGCGTGGAACTGCGGCCCCCGCAGCCGCTCCGGCTCCTCGGCCGAGAACAGCAGCCCCACGGCCCCGCCCGGAAACTCGACCCGCCGCAGCGACGACCGGAACCGCGCCCCGAACCGCCACGGCAGCCCCAGCAGCCCCGACGGCCCCTCGACCATCACCGTGCGCGCGTCGCGGATCGTCGGCGCCACCAGGGCGATGCGTCCGCCCGCCCCCAGCCTGCGCGCCGTCTCCCACACCCACTCCGCCCCCGCCCGCGTCTTCCCGGCCCCCCGTCCGCCGAGGAAGACCCATGTGCGCCAGTCGTCGGTGCGCGGTATCTGCCCGCCATGCGCGTCCTCCCGCCAAAGCTCCCGCGCGAACTCGTCCTCTGTCATCCACGCATGGACATCTCCCTCCCCCTTGTGGGGAGGGTGGTCGCGAAGCGACCGGGCGGGGGCGCTTCGGCGATCCATGCACCGACTCTCGTCCTGCCGAGCCCTCCCCACCCTGTCGTCGCTCCGCGCCGACATCCCTCCCCACAAGGGGGAGGGAGAGTCCGCGTCCTCACTCACCCTCACCCCCCTCCGCCGCCGCCCTCTCCGCCGCCCTCCGCCGCAGAAACTCCAGCGCCGCGACCCGTCCCGGATGGTTCGGATCCATCTCCCCGCCGCCCCCGGTCCCATCCCCCTTCGCCAGCCCCTCCAGCGTCCCGGCCAGCCGCGCCCACACCATCGCCGCCGACGCATCCCCGCGCTTCATCCACGCCACCGCTCGATTCAGCGCCTCGACCGCAGCCCCGTCCCGCGCCTTTTCGTCCACCCCGGCCAGCGCCGCAGCGAAGGCCGCCGCCTCCGCCCCCGCCGTCCCGTCCATCCCCAGCCCCTTGCCGATCGCCGGCTCCGCCACGGGATCCAGCGTCCCCTCCGCCTCGGCCGCCTCCAGCCCGGCGTCCGCCGCCTCCGCCAGGTCCTTGCGCCGCCAGCCCTCCGCCTTCGCCCGCCGCTCGATGGTCCGCCGGCTCGGCCCGTACCGGTCCGACAGCCAGGGGGCCGACGCCCCCGCCGCATACTCGCGCCGGACGCGCGCCCACATCCGCGGCCCCAGCTTCACATGCCCCCGGGCGTGGGTCCGCCGCACCACCCCGCCTTCAAATCCGCTGCCGATCCCGCCCCTGATTTCGTCCACCACCCTGCCGCTCCCGTGTCCTCTCATGGACCGGAGAGTCTGGGGCCATCCGTTCCTGCGGCTGGCAGATCGCCGCGAGAATCCGTCAGAGGCTTGAGAAGGCCCGTCTTTTTCCGCCGAATGCGACTATAGATCGGTCGGATTGTCAGCAGAGCGTCCCGTCACGCCCCCGCCCCCTCCAACACCCCCGGCACTTCGCCGAACAGCCCCTGCGCCGCCCGGTCCTCCAGGGCCTCGAAGTCCACCCCGGCCGTCATCCGCTCCAGCCGCCGCACCACGGCGCCGCAGTCCGCCCGCGCCCCCGGCGCCTCGTCCATCACCCATTCGGCGATGGCGGCGATGCTGGCCAGCGCCTCCTGGTCGGTCATCCGCCCGCCCTCCAGCCCCGCCACGGCCGCGATCTCCCCGATCTCGCGCAGGGCCCGGCGGCAGGTCTGTGGACACGCAGTCCCATCCCCGCCGAACGCCCCGCGCGAGCCCGGGTTCACGCCACAGCGCCCCTTCTCCCCTCGGGGGTGGAGGAGGATCGCATGCGATCCGACGACGGGTGGCCCGAAGGGCCGGATGAGGGGGCTCTCTCCGCCGCACCGGCTCATTCCCCGCCAGCCTTCCCTTTCCACCAAAGCTCGGCGCGCCCCGCGCGCCCGACACGCCCGGCCCCGGTCGCCCGACCCGGCGCGGGTCAAGGACAGGCCGTCCCGGCCTGCCGCGCGAGCGGCGCGCAGCGTCCTTGAGGCGCGCCGGGGCGGGTGGCCCTCTGGCACGGGAGCGCACTCGCCAACTCCGGGCATCGCCCAACGCTCATTGCGCAGGCTTCGGTTCCGGTGCCTTCCGCTGCTCGCGGATATGAACTGCGGTCTGTTCGATGCTCGGGTATACGGTGGTCGCATTGATGTTCAGGCGATCCAATTGGCCGAGAATGTTCGCCTTATTCCGAACCGTGATGCGGGCGATCTCGATACCGGCTTGGCCCTCTTCATCGAGGGTGGCCTCATGACCGAACAGAAGAAATGCTCCGGACTGGGACTTGATCCGAGTGTTGGTGCGTTTCGCTTTCACGCAGATGATTGACCGCAGGTCATCAGGTACAATGCGGTCCTCGAAGAATGCCTTTTCAGATTTGATGTGGTGCAGAAGCTTCAGCACTGGTGTTGCCGCATTGAAGGTCGCCAAATCAAGGTTGAGATCGATCCCGTTCTTTTGACTGTTCGTCAAGTTAGAGAGATTTGCTAGGCAGCTAACCGTGTCTGAGTCGTAGTATTTTATATCATCAGCGGGAACGCGGAAGGTGACCACCTCGCCATCGAGGTCGCTGTTCTTTGGGTCGCCCTGACAGGCGAAATATAAGGCGACGAGTGGATTGCTAGAGATGTCCAAAAGGCGAGTTGGAAGGCCGTAGTGTTGCATCCGCACCAGTCGGTCGAAACAGTACTGGTCGGCCTGAAACTCGCCGTGGTGGGCAATCAGAAGTTCTTTGCACAGCCGGTCTTCGCTCGGCAGGTACTGCCAATCACCGTTCGGCCACTTGCGGAGAAGAGACGGTGTCAGTTGGTATGCCGCGTCGTCGTGACCCCGAAAGAAGGTCTCGGTGTCCGCCTTGGCGGGCCATCCGTACAGCAACTTCAAGAAATCCTCGACCGACTCAGCGGCACCTATCGGCTTCTTCCGCGCGGGTGGAGGTGCAGCATTCGGATCGATCTCCCCCAAGAGATCAGCAACTGGAGCGGCTGTCTGGACGGCTGGTTTGAGCGTTTGAAGACGTTCGAGGACTGACTGGGCGTCCCCCTGTCTGACAGCCCAGTGTGTGCGATAGAGTTGGAAATTGTCTGCCCCGAACACGGCCCTGGCCTCGTCCAAGGTGCGAAAAGTTAGGGCCCCGAAGTCGATCAGCGTCTTGAACCGTGCCGACACCTCCCGCGACGAGGGGATGAGCCCTTCAATCCGGCCGTATTTCACGACCATCACCATCGCGCCGAATTCGCCGCCGATCTCGCTGCACAGGAAGGTCGGCAGCTTTTCTAGGAACGTGACGGCATCGCTGTCGAGCGACTCGAGGGCCGTCGCGATCGTCGGCGGGGTGTATTCAAACATCCGCCCCCGATTCATTTCGATGACGTCCACATCGCTTTGGACGAAATTGCGGTCGCCGAAGGCGATGTAGTTAAAGGTCTCGGACATCCGCTCGTCCCGTTGGCTGCTTCTGGAGCTCGGCCTTGGCGTGGCAAACCCGCTGAACCTACGGTAGCGCTTAGCGCCCAGCTTGTCTCGCGCTGGTATTTCGTCCCGGCTATTTCGTTCGCAATTTGTTCACCGAACGAACCATGCTAGCCAATGTTGCAACGAACCTCTGAGTGCGCGGGAACATGGCTTCGGCAGAACAGAACTTGTCGCGGGACGTGATCTTTATCAGCAAAGGCACGCCGAACGATGACGAGTTTGTTCTTTGGATAGCGCCTCGTCTGGAAGCGGCGGGGTACAAGGTCTTTGCAGATATTCTCTGCCTTGACGCTGGAGACCGGTGGCGGAAAATCCTCACCAGCACGCTTCAAAATCGAGCAGCAAAGATGCTCCTGTGCTGCAACGATGTGACCCTTAATAAGGATGGCGTTCAGGAAGAGATCGGCATCGCGTCAGACCTCGTTCGCGAGTTGTCCGACCCCAATTTCATCATTCCTCTGCGCCTTGAGCGGTACAAGAAGGTCTTCGGAATTGGCGAACTGCAATGGGTCGATTTCTCAGACCGCTGGGCGGATGGGCTAGCCCGACTTCTGGAGACTCTTGAGAAGCAGCGAGCCCCCTGTAATCCCGACAGGCCAGCGATCAGTCAGCATTGGGAGCAGTACCGCAAGCGTGCTTCCATCGAGGTCAAGAACGAACCGGAGACGCTGACGAGCAACTGGCTGCGCATCGTCGAGGGGCCGACCTTCGTCCGGTATTTTAAGGCGTCCGGGGTCGTAAGCCGCGAAGCTCTACGCAACGCCGTCAAAAAATTCGGCTTCCCAGCGGAGGTCTTCAACCAAGGCTTCTTCACCTTCGCGAACTCGCTTGATGTCCACGAACATTTCGGAGGCACAGGCAAGTTCACCCTGGCTTTCGAAACCGGCGTCATGGAGTTCGTCCAGGAAGGATTGATCGAGGACTACGGTCTCTATCGCCGCGAGGCGTCTAACCTCGTCATGTCGATGCTTCGGATGGCGTGGAACAACAAGTGCAAGGCGTTGGGCCTTCTGGAATACAAGTGGTCGAAGGCGAGCGGTTTCCACGCCACCAAGGACATCGCGCCCGTGGGCAAGAAGTTCAACTGGGGCCGCCAAGGCGACAAACGCTCCTCCATGCTGCGGAACATCGCCAAAGGGCATGTCTGGCAGTATGGCGTCAGCGCCCAGCCGGCCTTTTGGCCTTACCCACACCTGAAACTGAAGGCCCGTGTCTTGTTTGCGGAAGAGGCAAACGGCGAGGCGGGCCCGGCGATCGACGACAAGAAAAAGCAGCACCGTCTGCGGCGCCGGGTCTGCAAGGGTTGGCGGAACAAGCAATGGCACGGCAGGCAGATGGCCATGCTTGAGCTCATGTCTGGAGAGTCCGCCTTTATCAGCTTGGATGTCGGCTCCGACGCGGCGTTTACCCTCGATGCAACGCCCATTGCCTTCACCATGCCAGTAACGACTGCCCTGCCTAACGTCCTCGGTGACGAGGATGAGGAGACCGATGAGTCCACCATCTACGCATCGCGTCCCGAGACGGAGGAGGCGCAATGAAGTTCCCCGAGAAGTTCCTCCCAACCCTCTTCATCGAGGAGCCCCCGCTCGAGTTTGCTTACGGCCAGACCTGCCCGAATCCGAAAGATGGACTTTACCTCTACGGCCCACATCGGCGACCGAAGCGGGCGAAGGAGATACGTGTTGGCGTCGTCGGCACTGATGCCGGTATTGGCTACTTCAAGGCTTGGGCTGAAAAGCTGAAGCGACGGGTTCACGTGCCCCCGCCCGGTAAAACCGACAAACCTAACCGGCTCCACCTCGCCAATTTTCCGGGCATCGAAGAGGCTTTCGCGATCTCCTACGCAGTCAACGACTTCGTCTGCTACCCGCTTGAAAAATCCCACATCACCGACGCCACTAGCCTGCTGAACCAGCATGAAGCCGTCGCAAAAACCGTAGGGCTCTATGCGGACAGGGTGAAACGCCACGACAAGGACGAAGAACAGACAATCGATGTCTGGGTATTCGTTTTGCCGGAGGAGATCTTCGAGCGCTGCAAGCCGGAAGCCAAGCGGACCGGCGTTCCGAAGCTGAAGGGCGAGTTTGCTGGCCGGCAAAAGGAACGGTTCGAGGCTCCGCTCTTCGCTGGCATCCTCGACCAAACCGAAGAATCCGTCTTCGACGACGTCCCCGATTTTCACCGGCAAGTGAAGGCGCAGTTTTTGAAGCTTGGCCACACCACCCAGCTTCTTCGAGAGACGACGCTAGCCCCGGAAGCATTCACGAATTCAGCAGGCTACCCGATCCGAAAGACGCAAGACCCCGCGACCATCGCGTGGAACCTAGCCACAGGGTTGTACTACAAGACCCAACCGTCACCGCCGTGGAAGCTATCCGGCATACGGCCCGGGGTCTGCTATGTCGGCCTCGTCTACAAAGTCATCCCAAACGACAAACGCGACTTCGTTTGCTGCGCCGCGCAGATGTTTTTGAGTGAAGGCGACGGTGTCGTCTTCCGTGGCGCAAACGGCCCGTGGAAGACTAGCGACTACGAGTTCCACCTCGGTGCGGAAGCCGCCGCATCCCTTATGGAGATGGTCGTCGCGGCTTATCGCGAAAAGCACAATGAGAACCCCCGTGAGATTTTCATTCACGGGCGCACCTTCTTCAACAACAAGGAGTGGGAGGCATTCGCCTCCGCTGTGCCAGAAGGTACGAACGTCGTTGGTGTGCGCATCCAATCGACCGACGGCGATGTGAAACTCTACCGGGACGGTGACTATCCGGTGTTGCGGGGGTCCGCTGTCGTTCTCGACGACCAGAACGCCTACCTCTGGACCAACGGTTATGCGCCCCAGCTCGATACTTACATCGGTCCCGAGACGCCTAACCCGCTGTTCGTCTCGGTCCTGCGTAGCAAAGAGGCGTTCCCCAAGATCGAAGGCGTGCTTCGCGACATCATGGGGTTGACCAAAATCAACTATAACGCCTGCAACTTCAACGATAGCCTCCCGGTTACGGTCCGTTTCGCGGACAAGGTTGGCGACGTGCTGGTCATGGGATCGGCGAAGGACGCGGAACGGCAACCTTTCAAATTCTACGTCTAAGCTGCGATAGGCTCGCCGCTGCAGACGTCTCAACATCCCACTTGAGTCAGCAGTTGCTGGTCACCAGACAACAAAAAAGGGCGGGCCCGTCACCGGACCCGCCCTCTTCTGTCCCGGCTCAAGGCCGGGATGACAACCGGACTTCCTAGAAGTCCATATCGCCCATGCCGCCCATGCCGCCGCCCATGCCGCCGCCGGCGCCGCCGGCGCTGGCCTTCTTCGGCGCATCGGCCACGGCCGCTTCCGTCGTGATCAGGATCCCCGCCACCGAGGCGGCGTCCTGCAGAGCCGTGCGCACGACCTTGGCGGGGTCGATGACGCCGGCCTGGATCATGTCGACATACTCTTCCGTCTGGGCGTTGAAGCCGTAGGTGGCCGAGGCGTTTTCCAGCACCTTGCCGACGACGATGGAGCCTTCGACGCCCGCGTTCTCGACGATCTGACGGATCGGGGCCTGGATGGCGCGGCGGATGATGGCGATGCCGGCCGTCTGGTCGGCGTTGTCGCCTTTCAGACCTTCCAGCGCCTTGGTCGCCTTCAGCAGGGCGATGCCGCCGCCGGGGACGATGCCTTCCTCAACGGCTGCACGCGTGGCGTTCAGCGCGTCGTCGACGCGGTCCTTCTTCTCCTTGACCTCGACCTCGGTCGAGCCGCCGACGCGGATGACCGCGACGCCGCCGGCCAGCTTGGCCAGACGTTCCTGCAGCTTCTCCTTGTCGTAGTCCGAGGTGGTGTCCTCGATCTGCTTCTTGATCTGGCCGATGCGGGCCTCGATCGCGTCCTTCTCACCGACGCCGTCGACGATGGTGGTGTCGTCCTTGGTGATGGTGACCTTCTTGGCCTTGCCGAGCATGTCGAGGGTGACGTTCTCCAGCTTGATGCCGAGGTCTTCCGAGATGACCTGGCCGCCGGTCAGGACGGCGATGTCCTCCAGCATGGACTTGCGGCGATCGCCGAAGCCCGGGGCCTTGACGGCGGCGACGCGCAGGCCGCCGCGGAGCTTGTTGACCACCAGGGTGGCCAGGGCCTCGCCCTCGATGTCCTCGGCGATGATCAGCAGCGGGCGGCCCGACTGGACCACGGCTTCCAGGATCGGCAGCATCGACTGCAGCGACGAGAGTTTCTTCTCGTGCAGCATGATCAGGGGTTCCTCGAGCTGAACCTCCATCTTGTCGGCGTTGGTGATGAAGTAGGGCGACAGGTAGCCGCGGTCGAACTGCATCCCCTCAACAACGTCAAGTTCAGTTTCCGCCGTTTTGGCTTCCTCAACTGTAATGACGCCTTCGTTGCCGACCTTTTCCATGGCCTTGGCGATCATGTCGCCGACTTCCTGGTCGCCGTTGGCCGAGATGGTGCCGACCTGGGCGATCTCGGAGTTGGCGCTGACCTTGCGGCTCGAGGCCTTGATGTCGGCCAGGACGACGGTCACGGCCTTGTCGATGCCGCGCTTCAGATCCATCGGGTTCATGCCGGCGGCCACGGCCTTGAGGCCTTCCTGGACGATCGACTGGGCCAGGACGGTGGCGGTGGTGGTGCCGTCGCCGGCCTTGTCATTGGTCTTGGAGGCGACCTCGCGGATCATCTGGGCGCCCATGTTCTCGAAGGGATCCTCGAGCTCGATCTCTTTGGCGACCGAGACGCCGTCTTTCGTCGAGCGCGGGGCGCCGAACGACTTCTGGATCACGACATTGCGGCCCTTGGGCCCCAGGGTGACCTTGACCGCATTGGCCAGGACGTTGACGCCGCGCAGCATTTTTTCGCGCGCGTCGGTGGAGAACATCACTTGTTTGGCAGCCATCTGGCAGCTCCTGATTCTGTTTAGTTGAGTAGAAAGACAGAAATGTACGAGTGCTTAGGACAGCACGCCCAGTACATCCGCCTCCTTCATTATAATGAGGTCAGCACCGTCGATCTTCACTTCTGTTCCTGACCACTTACCGAACAGGATGCGGTCGCCGGCCTTCAGATCCATGGGGACGTGCTTGCCGTCTTCATCGCGCGAACCGGGGCCGACGGAGACGACTTCGCCTTCCTGGGGCTTTTCCTTGGCCGAGTCGGGGATGATGATCCCGCCCTTGGTCTTCGATTCTTCTTCCACGCGCTTGACCAGCACGCGATCGCCGAGGGGACGAAACGCCATCTGTGTATTCTCCGATGAGGACTTCTGAAATCTGCGCCAGCGGCTCCGGATCGACCATTTTGGCAGCCGACGCCTGAGAGTGCTAACGCGGCAGGGAAGTAGGAGCGCGGGAGCCCGGCGTCAAGCGCCAGGGACCAGTCCAACTGCCCCACTGCCGTGCATTTCGGCCCGCGTCAGCAGGTCCTCACTGGACGGCGGGATAATCGGGAAAGCCGTTCCCGCCGCCGTCAAACCATCAACCGCTTCATCAACTCGGCCGTCGAGGGGTCCAGGTCCCGCGAAGGCTCGCCATCGGCGACATCCTTCAGGATCGCTTTCGCCAGCACCTTGCCCAGCTCGACGCCCCACTGGTCGAAGCTGTTGATGTCCCAGATCACACCCTCGACGAAGGTCTTGTGCTCATAGAGCGCCAGCAAGGCTCCGACCGCCTCGGGCGTCAGCGCGTCCATCAGGATTGTCGTCGAGGGCCGGTCGCCCGGAAAGGTCTTGTGCGGCGCCAGACGGGCCGCGTCTTCGGCGCCCAGGCCCGAGGCGACCAGCTCCTCGCGGGCCTGGGCCTCGGTCTTGCCGAGCATCAGCGCCTGGGCCTGGGCCAGGGCGTTGGACCACAGCGGAGCGTCGCCCTCGCGCGAGTCGACGGCCGCCGCCGACGTGTGGCCCACGACGATGAATTCCGCCGGCACGACCTGCGGCCCCTGATGGATCTGCTGGAAGAAGGCGTGCTGCCCGTTGGTGCCGGGTTCGCCGAACACGACCGGCCCGGTCGCCGTATCGACCGGCGAGCCGTCGCGCTTCACCCGCTTGCCGTTCGACTCCATCTCCAGCTGCTGCAGGAAGGCGGGCAGCCTGCGCAGGCCGTGGGCGTAGGGCGCGACCGTCCGCGCCGACCGCCCCAGACCCTCGACGTTGAAGACCTGGGCCATGGCCAGCAGGATCGGCGCATTGACCTCCAGCGCCGCCTCGGTGAAGTGAACATCCATCGCCCGCGCGCCTTCCAGCACCCGCTCGAACACGTCCCAGCCCAGCGCCACGGCGACCGACAGGCTGACGGCGGACCATAGCGAATACCGACCCCCGACCCAGTCGCGGAATCCGAACGTCCGACCGCAGCCCCAGGCCTCGGCCTTGTCCGGCGCGGCCGTCACCCCGATCAGGTGCCTGACCATCCGCCGCGGCGACAGACTCTCGGCCAGCCAGGCCTTGGCCAGGTCGGCGTTGGCCAGCGTCTCCTGCGTGGTGAAGGTCTTGGAGACAACCACCACCAGCGTCGTCTCCGGATCAAGCCCGGCCAGGGCCTCGCCCATGTCGCGGGGGTCGATATTAGCCACGAACCTCAGGTCGATCGTCGGCTCCAGCGGCCGCAGCGAGTCCCACAACAGGCGCGGCCCCAGATCAGAGCCGCCGATGCCGATGTGGACGATGGCGTTGAAGGGCTGTTTGGTGCCGCCGGTCTCGGCTCCCGAGCCGATATCCGCCGAGAACCGGGCCATGGCCGCGCGGACTGCATCAACCCCGGCCGAGACGGGCTCGCCCAGCGCCTTGAAATCAGCCCCGTCAGCGGCCCTCAAGGCCGGATGCAACACCGCCCGGCCCTCGGTATTGTTGACCGCTTCTCCCGCGAACAGCGCGTTACGGCGACCTTCGACGTCGCAGGTCCGCGCCAGATCCAGGGCGGCCTCGAACCCCTCGGCGCTCCAGGACTGTTTTGACAGGTCCAGATACAGACCGGCCGCCTCGACCCCCATCCGCTCCATGCGGCCGGGATCGGTCGCGAACTGGTGCGCGATGCGTCCACCCGCGTCCTTGCGCGCGACGGCTCGGAGCATGTTGAGGGCCTGGGAGCGGGCGGTCATCGGCGGAGCTCGCGGAACAGCGGGGTAAACCCTCGTTTACGGGTGTGGCGTAAGCCGGTTCAACGCCGGATTTTCGATTCGGCCAACTTAATGAGGTTCGCCATGTCCTGCGGCGTCGTCCTGGCGGTTTCCCTGCTTCTTTCCGACCCGAACGTGGCCCTGGCCGCGGCCCAGCCGCCCGCGCCTGTTTCCGCGCCGGTTTCGGTGGCCGCCGAACCCTTGTTCGCCGACATCGTGACGCGGTCCGGCGCGCTGAAGGGCGTGGTCCAGGGGTGGATCGAAGCCGGAATGATGAACCAGGCCGATTTCGCCGCCGGCCCGACCTTTACCGGCTTCAAGGCCGAGGCGGAGGCCCTGGCCGCGAGCGACATGCAGGGTCACCTGATCCTCAAGCAGCGGGGGACGGACAGTGACCTCAAATGCATCCTGCGCGGCATCTCGGAAGACATTCCGAAGAAGGTCGCAGCCTTCGAGGCCGCGGCCACTCCTGCCGAGCGCCGCCTGGCGCTCGACGAACTGGCCTATCTGCTGAACGACAACGTCGAGGTCATAACGGCGCCGCCCCAGCCCGAGGTCTGACTGAGGCGGGACGGGGCGAAAGCCCCGCCTCCTACTCCTCGCGGACGCGCTTCTTGCGGAACGAGGGGTTCAGCACGGCCTTGCGCAGACGGATCGACTTGGGCGTGACCTCGACCAGCTCGTCTTCCTCGATATAGGCGATGGCCTGTTCCAGGCTGGGCCGACGCGGCGGCGTCAGGCGCACGGCCTCGTCCTTGCCCGAGGCGCGGATGTTGTTCAGCGCCTTGGCCTTCATCGGATTGACGTCGAGGTCGTCCCAGCGGGCGTTCTCGCCGATGATCATGCCCTGGTAGGTCTTCTCGCCGCCGCCCACGAACATGATGCCGCGGTCTTCCAGGTTCCACAGGGCGAAGGCGGCCGTCTCGCCGTCGCCGTTCGAGACCAGCACGCCCTTCAGGCGGCCCTCGATGGCGCCCTTGTGCGGCTCATAGTGGCTGAACACCCGGTTCAGCACGCCCGAACCGCGCGTGTCCGTCAGGAACTCGCCCTGGTAGCCGATCAGCGAGCGTGACGGCGACTTCAGCGTCAGGCGCGTCTTGCCGGCGCCCGACGGGCCCATGTCCTTCAGTTCGGCCTTGCGGGCCGACAGCTTCTCGATGACCACGCCGGTGTATTCGTCGTCGACGTCAATGACGACGTCCTCGATCGGCTCCAGACGCTCGCCGTTCTCGCCGGTCTGATAGACCACACGCGGACGCGAGATCGACAGTTCGAAGCCTTCGCGGCGCATGTTCTCGATCAGCACGCCCAGCTGCAGTTCGCCGCGGCCGGCGACCTCGAAGGCGTCCTTGCCGCCCGTCTCGGTGACGCGGATGGCGACGTTGGCTTCCGCTTCCTTGAGCAGGCGGTCGCGGATGACGCGCGACTGGACCTTGTCGCCCTCGCGGCCGGCCAGCGGGCTGTCGTTGACCGAGACGGTCATGGAGATGGTCGGCGGATCGATCGGCTGGGCCGGCAGGGCCTCGGTGACCTCCAGGGCGCACAGGGTGTCCGCCACGGTGGCCTTGGACATGCCGGCGATGGCGACGATGTCGCCCGCCTCGGCCTCGTCCACCGGCTGGCGCTTCAGGCCGCGGAAGGCCAGCACCTTGGTGATCCGGCCCTGCTCGATGGTCTTGCCGTCGCGGTCCAGCGCCTTGATGGCCATGCCGGGAACGGCCTTGCCGCTCTCGATCCGGCCGGTCAGCAGGCGGCCGAGGAAGGGATCGCTCTCGATCAGCACGTTCAGGATCTGGAACGGCTTGTCCTTGTTGGCGACGACCTTGGGCTCCGGCACGTGTTTGACGATCAACTCGAACAGGGCGTTCAGATTGTCGCTGGGCTGGTTCAGGTCCATCGTCGCCCAGCCGGCCCGGCCCGAGGCGTAGATGTGCGGGAAGTCCAGCTGCTCGTCGGTCGCGCCGATGGCGGCGAACAGGTCGAAGGCGGCGTTGTGGACCTTGTCGGGATCGGCGTGGGGCCGGTCGACCTTGTTGATGCAAAGGATCGGCTTGAGGCCCATCTTCAGCGCCTTGGTCAGCACGAATTTGGTCTGGGGCATGACGCCCTCTTCGGCGTCGACCAGCAGGACGCAGCCGTCCACCATGCCCAGGATGCGCTCGACCTCGCCGCCGAAGTCGGCGTGGCCGGGGGTGTCGATGATGTTGATCCGGGTGTCACCCGTCTCGCCGTGCCACAGCACCGAGGTGCATTTGGCCAGGATGGTGATTCCGCGTTCCTTCTCCTGGTCGTTGGAGTCCATCGCCCGCTCGGACTGGGCCTCGTTGGCTCGGAAGACGCCGGACTGGGCCAGAAGCTGGTCCACCAGCGTGGTCTTGCCGTGGTCGACGTGGGCGATGATGGCGACGTTGCGCAGATTCATTTGACTATCAGACGTGCAAGGCGGCCGGGCGAAAGCGGACCGCTGGATTTTGGCGACGGTGCGGGGAGCGCGCGCCTCTTACAGGGGTGCACGCGGAAACGCCAGTGCGTGTCGGACACGCACGGGCGGAACGGCGGCTCTATCGCCCAGGAAAAGGGCGGCGCGAAGGCGGTCAGACCCCGTGGACCGCCGGGCCGACGGTCCGGTTCTCGTCCTTGTCCGGACCAACCGTCGCCGGGACGGCGAAAAACGGACACCTGGACGAAGCAAAAGCATCGGTCGCGTGACGCACAACCCGGTCATCCCGGATCCGGGAACGCGAGGGCGTCATGACCGAGATTGAATTGGGCGGTTGGCGGGCGGCCACGGGACCGCGCGCCGGCCTGCGGAGACGGGTCGCGCGCGCCATCTCCCGGCTGGGCTTGCTGATATCCACCCTGCCTCGTGCTCATGAGCCGATCGCCTTGTGCCTGACGGCGGTGGTCATGTTCAGCGTCCTGTTTCTGGCCTTTCCCGGTCTCGATCTGGCCGCCAGCGAGCTGTTCTACCGCACCGGCGCCGGTTTCGCCCTGAGCCAGGACCCGCTGTTGAGAGCCTTCCGGAAGAGCGCCGACCTGAGTCTGGCGATCCTGCTGACCGGCTTGCTGGGCCACCTGATCTGGCTGGTCGCGCGGCGGGGCATGAAAGCCTTGGCCCTCGCCCGCCGTTCGGTCTTTCTGCTCGCGGCCCTCGCAGTGGGACCGGGACTGATCGTCAACGGCCTGTTCAAGACCTGGTGGGGTCGGCCGCGGCCGGTCATGGTCGACATCTTCGGCGGCGAGGCGCCGTATCAGCCGGTCTGGCGCATCACCGACTGGTGCCAGTCCAACTGTTCCTTCGTCAGCGGAGAGGCCTCGTCCGCGGCCTGGATGGTGGCCGCCCTGGTGCTGGTTCCGCCCAGACTGCGTCTGCTTCTGGCGCCGCCGGTGGTCTGTTACGCCTTCCTGCTCTCCCTCAACCGCCTCGCTTTCGGCGGCCATTTTCTCTCCGACATCGTGTTGTCATGGGCGATCAGTGGATTGATTTTCGCGGTTCTGTTCCGCGTGATGGTCAGCGCGCCCGGCGTGGCGCGCCGGGCGCGGGTCAGGGCCTGGAAAGGCGCCCCGGCCACGGCTTGACGGCCCCTTGGGGCGCCCTGATCGATCGGCGTCCCTGGCTGGCGCTGGCTGTCGCGATCCTGACCGTCACGGCGCTGCGCCTCGTCAGCCTCTCCCTCGCGGCGACCGATCTTTATGTCGACGAGGCCCAGTACTGGAGCTGGGCCCAGCAACCGGCGTGGGGCTACTATTCCAAACCACCGCTGATCGCCTGGTTGATCGGCCTGTCGCAGTCGGTGTGCGGGACCGGCGAGGCCTGTGTCCGCACGCCGTCCACCCTCGCCTGGGCGGTGACGGCGGGGGCCGTCGCCGGCGTTGGCTCCGCCCTGTACGGCCGCCCGATCGGCTTCTGGGCGGGACTGTCAGCCCTGCTGGCTCCGGGCGCCGCCTATTCGGCGCGGATCATCTCGACCGACGCCCCCCTTCTGGCCTTCTGGTCCTTGGCCCTGCTGGCCTTCGTGCGGTTGAGGGCCGGCGGCGGCTGGCGCTGGGGCGTCCTGCTGGCGGCCGGCCTTGGTCTCGGCCTGCTTTCCAAATACGCCATGGCCTGGTTCCCGGGCTGCCTCCTGCTGGCCGCCCTCGCCGATCCGGCTTCGCGCCGCGCCCTGGCTCGCCCGCCCGTCTGGGGAGGCGTGCTGGCGGGCGCCCTCATGCTGGCGCCAAACCTGACCTGGCAGGCCGCCCACGGACTGGCCACGCTGAAGCACACGGCCCGAAACGCCTCCGGCAACGGAGGGCCGGGGCTCGACGACGGTTTCGCCTTCGTCGCCGCCCAGTTCGCGCTCGCCGGACCGGTGATCTTCGCCGCGGCCTGTGCGGCGATCTGGCTGTGGGCGCGCGGACGGCTGACAGAGCCGGAGGATCGCCTCCTGCTGGTCTTCTCGGCCCCGATCCTCCTGCTGCTGATCGCCATGGCCTTCGTCACCCGCGCCAACGCCAACTGGGCGGCGACGGGCCTGGTCGCGGTCTTCGTTCTGGGTCCGGCGTTGCTGCTGCGCTGGCGGCGGCGCGGGTGGCTGATCGGCGGCCTCGCGTTCGGCCTGATCGTCCAGATCGCCCTGCCCCTGGCCGACGCCCACGCCTGGAACCTGACCGTCGGGGGGCGGCCCGTGTTCGAACGCACCCTGGGCTGGCGCCAGTTCGGGGCCGCCGTCGTCGATCGCGCGCATGCGGTCCGGGCCGATGTCATCGTCGCCGAGCGCCGGCGGGACGCCTCGGCCCTGCTCTACTACGCCCGGGATCAGTCGCTCAGGATCGCGGCCTGGCCGGCCCCCGATCAGGGGCCGCAGGACCATTTCCAGATGGACCGGCCGCTCACCGCCATCGCCGCCCGGAATCGGGTGGTCTTGGCCGTGGCCGCCTGCCCGGGGGCGGGCCGGTTCGCCGGCTGGGCCCGGGTCAGCGACCTGGGCGAACTGACGGCGCCGGCCGGCGTGGGGGCCGTCCGTCAGTGGCGCCTGTACCGGCTGGAGGGCCCGCCCCCGGTCGTCCGCAGTCCGCCGCCCTGTCCCTGAGCTGGACCAACCCGGACCTAGACCTTCGCGGCTCGCCCGCGCACCCAGCCGTACAGCACGAGGGTCAGCCCCACGAAGGCCGCGATCCCGGCCAGCATCGCCGGCCAGGTCGAGCCCTCGGGCAGCATGGCGAAGGGCGCGTCATCGCCGGTCGAGACGATCACGCCCGCCGTCATGACCAGGAACAGGCTCTCGCCCACGATCAGGCCGGACGCCAGCAGCACCCCCATCCGGCGGCCCACGTCGGCGAAGCGGGTCGTCTTGATCGCCTTGTCGTAGATCCAGCCGCAGATCGCCCCGATCACCAGCATGGTGGTCACGGCGGCGGGCAGATAGAAGCCGATGCCGACGGCCAGCGGCGGCAGCTTCATCTTCCCCTTCGTGGCGCCGCTCAGCACCGCGTCCAGCAGGATGATGACGACGCCGATGACGGCCCCCAGACCGATCAGGTCCCAGCGCAGGTCGCCGCCGATGACGCCGCGCGCCAGGGCCGAGATCAGGGTCGCCTGCGGGGCGGCCAGGGGCTCGTCGGCGATGCCGACAGGCCCGCCCTCGAAGCCGAAGGCCTTGTTCAGCAGGTTGAGGATCAGCGGAATGACCACCGCGCCCGCGCCGACGCCGACGATCAGGGCCGTTTGCTGCCGCCACGGCGTGGCCTGGACCAGCTGGCCGGTCTTCAGGTCCTGCAGGTTGTCATTGGCGATCACCGCCACGGCGAAGACGATCGCGGTCACGATCAGGGCGAAGGCCACCACCGACGGATCGGCGGGCAGGCCGGCCAGGGCCAGCACGCCCAGCATCAGCACCGAGGCGATCACCACGGCCAGGATGCCCACGCCCGACACAGGGCTGTTCGACGACCCGATCAGCCCGGCCATGTAGCCGCAGATGGCCGCCACGGCGAAGCCGATGAAGACCACATAGATCAGGCCCCCGCCGACCAGCAGGGCCGTCGATCCCGCCAGCGTCGGATTGCTCTGGGCGAACCACGCCAGGATGAAGCCGATGCCGATCAGGCAGGCGACCGACAGGCCGGCGACGATGTTGATCGGAATGTCCTGCTCGGTCCGTTCCAGCACCTCGCCGCCCTGGCGGCGGCGGTTGGCCGCCAGCGCCGAGGTCAGGCCGCCGACCAGCGGGCCGGCCAGCTTGATCAGCGTCCAGATCGCGGCCACGCCGATGACGCCGGCGCCCATGAAGCGGACTTCGCGGCTCCAGACGGTTCCCGCCAGTTCCTCGGCGCCCACGCCCGCGGGCAGGGTCGTCGCGATCGACGGAATGCCATGGGCGGTCAGCCAAGCGATGGTGTCCGGCGAGGTCAGGATCGGCACCGCGACCCCCCAGGCGAGGATGAGCCCGAACAGCTGGGCCAGGCCCACGGCCAGTCCGATCAGGTGACCGGCGCCCAGAAGCGCGAACTGCATGCCGAAACCGATGCCCGTGGCCCCGCCGCCGAGGGCGGCCGGCAGCTTGATGAACCGCGCCGCCTCGCCCGCGAACACCCGTCCGGCGACCAGCAGGGCGTAGCCCGCCGAAACCACCGCCCCGGTGATCACGACCCACAGCCCGGACGCGTTCTCGCGCACGGCGCTCTCGGTCTGTTCGGCCCCGCGCGAGCCGACCGTCAGGACTTCCGCCGCGGCGACGCCTTCGGGATAGGGCAGGCCGGCCTCGACCACGAGGGCGCGGCGCAGGGGGATGGAGAAGGTCACGCCCAGCACGCCGCCGAAGACGCAGATCAGCACCGACTCCCAGAACGGAAACTCCAGCCACCAGCCGACCATGACCAGGCCCGGCAGGACGAAGATGATCGAGCTCATGGCCCCGCCGACCGAGGCCACGGTCTGGACGGTCATATTCTCCCAGATGGTCGAATCCTTGAACAATCGCAGGATGGCCATGGAGATGACCGCCGCCGGAATGGCCGAGGCGAAGGTCAGCCCGACCTTCAGACCCAGATAGGTGTTCGCCGCGGTGAAGATCACCGCCAGCAGGCAACCCAGAACCAGGGCGCGCAACGTCAGCTCGATGCGCTTGACGCCGCTGACGGGCGCGCTCGCGGGTGTGTCGGTCATGAAGGCCCTCTCCCTTGTTGGGCGGACCTAAGCCGGAAATGCGACAGCCGTCGAGAGGCGCCTCACTGGGCCAGCATGCCGCCGTCGATCTTGAACTCGGCGCCGGTGACGAATTTGCTCTCGTCCGCGGCCAGATAGAGGACGCAATACGCCACGTCGTCGGGTTCGCCGATCCGCTTCAGCGGGATGCCGCGACTGAGCCGTTCGTGCGCCTTGGCCTCGTCGCCGCCGGCCATGGCGATGAAGGGGTCGAGGATCGGCGTTTTGATGAAGACCGGATGGACCGAGTTGCAGCGCACGTTCCAGTCGCCCTTGGCGGCCTCGAGCGCGATGGTCTTGGTGTACATCCACACCGCCGCCTTGGTGGCGTTGTAGGCTCCCATGCCCGGGGCGGCGGCGAGGCCCGCCACCGACGAGATGTTGATGATCGACGCCCCACCCGGTCCTTTGGCGGCCGAGGCCCGCAGATGCGACATGGCGTGCTTGCAGCCCAGCATGACGGACTCGATGTTGACCGCCTGGACGCGCCGCCAGTTCTCGAGCGTGTCGGTCTCGACGAATTTCAGGTCGCCGCCGATGCCGGCGTTGTTGACCAGGATCGACAGCCCGCCCATGGCCGCCACGGCCTGGTCGATGACCGAGACCCATTCGGCCTCGTCAGTGACGTCATGGGCGAAGGCGAAGGTCGAGCCGGGGACCTCGGCGTTGATGGCGGCGGCCAGCGCCTCGACCCCCTTGAAGTTGACGTCGGTGACCGCGACCTTCGCGCCTTCGCGCGCCAGCATCCAGGCCATGGCCTCGCCCAGCCCGCCCGCCGCGCCGGTGATCAGCGCCTGTTTGCCCGCGACCCGTCCGGCCTTGCCCGTCATCATTTCGCTCCTGCTTCGGCGGCCGCTTCGTCGATGAACCGGGCCATGTCCACGTCCTTCGCCGTCACTCCGCCCGCGTCGTGGGTGGTCAGCAGGATTTCGACGCGATTGTAGACGTTCGACCATTCCGGATGGTGGTCGACCTTGTCGGCCTTCAGGGCCACGCGGGTCATGAAACCGAAGGCGGCGTTGAAGTCGGCAAACGTCAGCTTGCGCGTGATGGCGGGCCGGTCTCCGGCGTCTTCGCCCCACAGGGGCAGCCCCTTGAGGGCTTCCGTAACGTCAATCCGGTCGGTCATGCCATCCTCCGCATCCCTCCGCCCTATCCCGCCAGAGGGGCTGTCACAAGCGGCGGAACGCGCGGCGAAGCTTTGACGTTACCGAGCGTCGCTATTCAGGAACGGGAGCCTGCCATGGACAATATGTGGATCGCCGCCCTGGGGCCCGCTGACCGCAAGCGGATCGAGCCGCATCTGCATGAGCGGCCCTTCGCCCAGGGCCAGATGCTGTACGACGCCGGAGAGGCGGTCGAGGAGGTGTGGTTCCCGATGAGCGGCGTGGTGTCGCTGATGACCATCCTTGATGACGACCGCATGATCGAAACCGCCGCCATCGGCCGCGAGGGACTGGTCGGCGTGACCTGCGGCCCGCTGAACGCCCGCGCCGCCAGCCGCGCCATCGCCCAGGTCGACGGCGTGTCCGCCTGCTGTCCCTCCGACGTCTTCGCCGACGCCCTGGGCGACAGCGAGCCCATGCGCACCGCCCTGGCCAAATTCACCGAAAGCCTGTTCGCCCAGGTGCAGCAGACCGCCGCCTGCAACGCCCAGCATCGGCTGGACGAGCGGCTGGCCCGCTGGCTGCTGACCATTCACGACCGCGCCGACAGCGACCGCTTCCGCCTGACCCAGGCCGATGTCGCCGGCATGCTCGGCGTTCGCCGCGCCACCGTGTCCGAAGTGGGGGCGGAGCTTGAGGACAAGGGGCTGATCCGCCGGGGTCGGGGTTGGATCGAGGTCACCGACCGACCCGCCCTGGAAGACGCGGCCTGCGGTTGCTACGGCGCCATTCGGGGACTGATGAAGGATCTCGGCGTGCCCCGCCCCAAGGCCGGAGCGGGCGCCTGAGGCGACCTCTTTCCAGGGTCTGTCCGCCGCGACCACGCGGCCCGGTGACGGCGGCGCGGCGACGCGCTAGACCGCCCGCATGACCGACACGGCCCAGCCTTCAGGCAAGACCTCCTCCTTCGGCTTTCGCGACGTCGACGCGAAGGAGAAGGTGCGGATGGTGCGCGGCGTGTTCGACAGCGTGGCGTCGAACTATGACCTGATGAACGACCTGATGAGCGCGGGCGTCCACCGGCTATGGAAGGACGCGGCGGCGGCGAAGCTGAACCCGCGTCCGGGCGAGACCATCCTCGACGTCGCGGGCGGGACCGGCGACATGGCGCGGCGCTATGCGAAGATGGCCCGGGCCGCGCAGCAGCGTCGCGGGGGCGAGGACGCCTCGGTCATGGTGCTGGACTACAACGCCGAAATGATCATGGCCGGGGTCCACAAGGGCGGCGAGCCCGAGATGTCGTGGACCGTCGGGGACGCCATGGCCCTGCCCCTGCCGGACGCCTCGGTCGACGCCTATTCGATCAGTTTCGGCATCCGCAATGTGGCCGACATTCCGCAGGCGTTGAGCGAGGCGCGTCGGGTGCTCAAGCCCGGCGGTCGTTTCCTCTGCCTGGAGTTCTCACGCCCGACCGCCTCGGCGATCCGCAAGGCCTATGACGCCTGGTCCTTCCACGCCATCCCGCGCATCGGCGGCTGGGTCGCGGGCGACCGCGACAGCTATCAATATCTGGTCGAAAGCATCCGCCGCTTCCCGGACCAGGCGACGTTCAAGTCAATGATCGAAACCGCCGGCTTCAGCCGGGTGACGGTGACCAATCTGTCGGGCGGCGTGGCCGCCATCCATCACGGGTGGGCGATCTGACCAGCCGGATCGATCCTGCGACGCCGCCGCCTCCGCCGGCGACCGTGCCGGTGCGCCATCCGGTCGAGGCCTGGCTGCGTCTGCTGGGCTGGGGCTGGGTGCTGATCCGCCACGACGCCCTGGCGCCGCGCGAGATCACCCGCCTGCTGCCGGTCTGGGTGCGCTGGCTCGCCCATCTGCTGCACGCCTTCGCCGGCAAGGAGGGTCGCGACGGCCGTCCGGGCCAGCGGCTGGGCAAGGCCTTCGAACATCTGGGGCCCGTAGCCATCAAGCTCGGCCAGGTGCTGGCGACCCGCGCCGACATCTTCGGCGTCGAATTCGCCCGCGATCTGGGCCGGTTGAAGGACGCGCTCGCGCCCTTCCCGGTCGAACAGGCCCGGCGCGAGATCGAGCGCTCCCTGGGCCGCACGGTCGAAAGCCTGTTCATCGACTTCGGTCCGCCGGTCGCCGCGGCCTCGCTGGCCCAGGCCCATCCCGCCTGGCTGGCCGACGGCCGCAAGGTGGCGGTCAAGGTGCTGCGGCCGGGCGTCGAACGCCGGGTGGCGCAGGGACTGGACTCCATGCGGCTGGCCGCCCGACTGGCCGTCCGGTTCGTGCCGCTGGCGCGCCGGCTGGAGCCCTCCGCCTTCGTCGAGACCATCGCCCGGGCCTTGCAGCTGGAGCTCGACATGCGGCTGGAGGCGGCCGCCGCTTCCGAGCTGAAGGACATCATGGAGAAGGTCCGCGCGTCCGGCGGCGGGCATATGACCGCCCCCGCCGTGGTCTGGGACGGGGTCGGCAAGCGGGTGCTGACGCTGGAGTGGGCGCCCGGCATGGCCATGACCGATCCGCTGGCCGCCGAACAGCCGGGGCTGGACAAGAACGGCCTGGCCGACAATCTGGTGCGCGCCTTCCTGACCCAGGCGCTCGATTACGGGACGTTCCACGCCGACCTGCATGAGGGCAATCTGTTCTGCCACGCCCCGGCCGAGCTGACCGCCATCGACTTCGGCATCGTCGGCCGGCTGGGCCATGGCGAGCGCCGCTATCTGGCGGAAATCCTGTGGGGCTTCCTCAGCCGCGACTACGATCGCATCAGCCGCGTGCATTTCGAGGCCGGCTATGTGCCGCCCGAACACTCCGTCGAGGCCTTCGCCCAGGCCCTGCGCGCGGTCGGCGAGCCGGTCATCGGCAAGGCGGCCTCCCAGGTGTCGATGGGCCGGCTGCTGGGCCAGCTGTTCGAGATCACCGACCTGTTCGACATGCATCTGCGGCCCGAGCTGATCCTGCTTCAGAAGACCATGGTCTCGGTCGAGGGCGTGGCCCGTCGGCTGAACCCCGACCACGACCTGTGGGAGGCGGCGCGGCCCGTGGTCGAGCAATGGATCCGCCGCGAACTCGGCCCGCAGGCCCAGGTGCGCGACGCCCTCGATGAGGTGCGGGCCACCTTGAAGGCCCTGGCCCGTCTGGCGCAGGACCCGCCCCGCACACAGACGGTGGTCATTCGCGAGACCCGGGCCCCGACCTGGATGATCGTATGTGTCACGCTTGCAATATGCGCCTCCGCGGCCGCCCTTGTTCTGTCGCTTTGGCCCGCCATCGTCTGACGCCTGTTCTGGAGACGACCCCATGAAGCCGCTTCTGATCGCCGCCGCCCTGTTGCTTGTCCCCGCCGCCGCCCAGGCCCAGGTCGCCGCCGGGACCATGCCCAACAGCTTCGACCGTCCGGCCGCCCAGGCGGCTCCGGCCCCCGCGTCCCCGGCGGCTGCGGCGCCCGCCATCCCGGCGACCCCCGCCAATCCCCGCTCTGAAGAGGTGCTGCGCGAGATCATCGCCGGCGGACAGGCCGGGACCCTTCCCTATGCCCTGATGACCGACGACCTCGCCGCCAAGGTGCGCGAACAGGAGGCTGCGGTGTTGCCGATCCTGGCCGGGTTCGGGACGATCCAGGCCCTCGACTTCGTCGGCAGCCAGGAGGGCGCCGACCTGTTCGCCGTGACCTTCGCCACCGCGGCGACCCAGTGGGTCATCGGCTTCAACGACAGCGGCAAGGTCGACGCCCTGCTGTTCCGTCCCGCCGACTAACCCCCAGCCCTTCCACCCCTGCCGGAGCCTGCCATGCGTGACCCCCACGCGGGATCGAACCCGCGCGCCTCGACCCTTGCCGCGACGGTCGTCGCGGCCCTCGCCCTGTCCGCCTGCGCCGGAGGCCCTCCGGGCGGACCCGGCGGCCGGCGCGGACCGGATGGCCCGGCCGCCCCCGCCCTGTTCATCAGCCCCTTCGGCGAGCCCTTCGTCGCGGCTGCGGGTCAGCCCTGGCCGGTGGCGGACTGGTTCCGGGGCGCCGACGCCGACCTCGACGGCGGCGTGACCTTCGAGGAATTCACCACCGACGGCGCGCGATGGTTCGCCCGGCTCGACACCGATCGCGACGGGCGCCTGAACCAGACCGAACTGGCGGCCTATGAGACCAGCCTGCGCGGGTTCGGGTCCGGACCGCGCGGCCCCGCCGCGTTCGGCCGGCCGGGCGGCGAGGGCCCTCGGGGCGGCGGCATGGCGGAAAACCTGGCCGCCGACGAGACGCAGCAGGGCCCCGGCGGCGGCGGACCCCCGCGCGGCGGCCCGCCGCGGGGCGGCGGCGGCCCCCGCGGGCCGCAGGGCTACGGCGTCATCGCCGACGCCGGCTTCTTCAACCTGCCCCAGCCGGTGAAGGCCGCCGACGTCAATGTCGACCAGCGGGTCACGGCCGCGGAATGGGCGACGGCGACGCAGCGCTGGTTCCTGGCCCTCGACGCCGACCGCGACGGCCGGCTGACGCTCGCCACCCTGCCGAAGACGCCGCTGCAACGGCGGGCCGAGGCCCGGCGGCGCTAGTCGTCGGACCCGGGCCGTCCGCGTCCGCTCTTGATCGTGGAGCGTTTGGCCTTGCCCTCCAGCCGGCGCTCCTTCGAGGCCCGGGTCGGCTTGGTCGGCACGCGATAGACCGGCGCGATCGAGGCCTTGTCGACCAGACCCTGCAGCCGCTCGATGGCGTCGGTGCGGTTGCGCTCTTGGGTGCGATAGCGGACGGCGGTGATCAGGATCACCCCGTCCAGGGTCAGCCGGCTGCCCGCCAGCTTCATCAGCCGCGCCCGCACCGGCTCGGTCAGCGAGGGCGAATTGCGGGCGTCGAACCGCATCTGCACGGCCGTCGAGACCTTGTTGACGTTCTGCCCGCCCGGCCCGCCGGCGCGGAAGAAGCGGAACTCCAGCTCATTCTCGGGGATGACGGTCACCGGACCACCCGTTTGGCGCGGACCACGGCCTGGTCCAGCGCCTGCAGAAAGGCTGAACGGTCCTTCGGCCCGAACGGCGGCGGGCCCGACGTGGCCACCCCCATCGACCGCAGGTGCTCGCCGACCATCCGCCCCGCCAGGGCCGAGCCGATGGAGTCCGGCGTGAACGGCTGGCCGTTCGATTTCAGCGCCTGCGCCCCGGCCTTCAGGCAGCGGTCGGCCAGCGGAATGTCGGCGGTGATGACGATGTCGCCCGGCCCCGCCCGCTCGGCGATCCAGTCGTCGGCGATGTCCGGCCCGGCGTCGACCACCACCTGCTCGATCCACGCCTCCCGCGGCGTGTTGATCCAGCTGTTGGAGACCACGAACACATGCAGGCCGTACCGCCCCGCCACGCGATAGACCTCGTCCTTCACCGGACAGGCGTCGGCGTCGATGAAGATGCGGGGGAGGGCGGACGCGGTCATGGGCGGGGAGGGGTGTGGGGTGTGGGGTGTGGGGGTTAGGAAGACAGCCCGCTCATACCCCGAGCATGTTGTCCGTGAAACCTGACCGCCTTTCCCTACACCCCACACCCCACACCCCATACCCGACACCCTACCGGCTGTAAGCCGGCGGCATCGCCCCTTCGCCGCCGTCGCGATAGCGGTCGCGCAGCAGGAACTGGCGGCTGGTCGGGGCCTGTTCGGCGCCGCCGATGAAGATGGTCTCGGCGATGCTGAGCGGCTCCAGCGGATCGCCGGACCAGACCACGACATCGGCCGCCGCTCCTGCGCGCAGCTCGCCGAACTGGCCGGCCATGCCGAAGATCTTCGCCGGATTGACCGTGATCGCCTCGATCGCCGCACCGTACGGCAGGCCGTGCGAGACGGCGTTGCCGGCGTTGTAGCGGGTCTCGCGGGCGCGGTGGATCGAGCCCTCATTGCCCTTGATGGCGATGACCACGCCCGCCGCGTCCAGCACGGCCGCGTTCTGCATCCGCACGGCCCGGGTCTCGAGGTCGCCGGGCAGGTTCGAGATCGGATTCAGCAGCACGGGCACGCCCGCCGCCACGATCTGGTCGGCGACCAGCCAGCCCTCTTCGGCGCCGTCGAGGATGACCTTCACCCCCTCCTCGCGCGCCAGCCGCAACACCTGCTGGATGTCGGCCGCGCGATGCACGGTGACGATCAGCGGCAGGCTGCCGTTGGCGACGGGGATCAGCGCCTCCAGATCGGCCCGCGACAGGCTGAGATCGCGCAGGCCGGCGCGGTCGTAGGCCGCCTTGTTGCGCGCATAGAGACGCACCTCGGCGAGGGTTTCCTTGAACTGGGTGAACTCGGCCCCGCGCGCGCCGCCGGCGACGCCGGCGCCGGCCTCGCCGAAGGGCGCGACCATGGCCACGCGCGGTTTGACGAGGATGTCGGTCCCCTGCGCCAGGTGGATGATCGCGGCCTGTCCGGCGAACAGGCTGGGCGCCTGCAGCCCGGCGGAGCCCACGCCGGCGAAGTCCGCGTCGCCGTCGTCCCGGTGGTTGCCGCCGCCGCCGCCCGGATGGCTCGGCACGACGATGGCGCGGGTGATGCCGCCCAGGCGGGCGACCGGCAGGGTGAAGGACCACGGGTCCAGCCCGTAGCTGACGTCGAACGAGGCGCTGATGGAGTTGGCGCCGTTCGACTGGTCGTCCGACCCGCCGACCGACGAGATTTCCGAGGCGCCGAGGCCGCTGTCCACGGCGACGAAGCCCGGGGCGACGACCTTGCCGCGGGCGTCGATGACGCGGGCGCCCGAGGGCGCGGCGCCGGTCCCGACCGAGACGACCCGGCCGTTCTGGATCACCACCGTCCCGTTCTCGATGACGGAGGTTCCGGTCAGCACCCGCCCGCCCGTGATCGCGGTCAGGGACTGGGCGAAGGCGGGCGATGTGAGGGCTGCGGCGCAGACGGCGCCGAGGATGAGGTTCCTGAGGCGCATCAGCGGGCTCCCTGCGGGACGTTGGCGGCGGAGAGACCGAAGCCGGGCTGGCCCAGCTCATAGTCGGACAGCGGCTGATAGGCCGGGTTCATGCGGTCGAAGCTCAGCCCCCCGTCGATGAAGACCTGGTCGGCGCGGGCGTAGACGCTGAACGGATTGGCGCTCCAGATCACCACGTCGGCGCGCTTGCCGGCTTCCAGCGATCCGGTCTGGTCGGCGATGCCCAGCGAACGGGCCGGGTTCAGGGTGATCCAGCTGATCGCCCGCTCCTCGGAGATGTTCATCCCCATGCGGCGGCCGGCGGCGAGGGCGGCGGCGGTTTCCTGGTTCAGCCGCTGGGTCAGTTCGGCGTCGTCCGAGTGGATGACCGCGCACGACCCCTGGGGCGCGTCGACCAGGGCGGCGTTGGCCTCGACCGCGTCGAGCGCCTCCATCTTGAAGCCCCACCAGCCGGCCCACATGTCGGCGCAGATACCCTCGCGGGCCAGCAGGGGCGCGACCTTGTAGGCCTCGATGGCGTGGTGGAAGGCGGTGATGCGGTAGCCGAACTCCTTGGCGATATCGATCATCACCGCCATCTCGTCGGCGCGGTAGCAGTGGTTCTGGATCAGGACCGAGCCGTCCAGCACGCCCGCCAGGGTCTCGAGCTGCAGGTTGCGGGTCGGCGGCGAACCCTCGCCGTCGTCGCGCCACTTGTCCCATTTGGCCTTGTACTCGCGCGCCGCGATGAAGGCGGCGCGATAGCCGGCGACATTGCCCATGCCGGTGGCCGGCGAGGTGTTGCGGCCGCCGTAGACGCGCGACGGATTCTCGCCGCAGGCCATCTTCAGGCCATAGGGCGCGCCGGGCATCTTCATGCCCTGCATGGTCACCGAGGGCACATTGCGCACCGTCACGCCGCGCCCGCCGAACAGATTGGCCGAGCCGGGCAGGATCTGGAGGGTGGTCACCCCGCCGGCGCGGGCCGCGTTGAAGCCGGGGTCCTGGGGCCACAGCGAATGCTCGGCCCAGACCTGGGCGGTGTTGGGGTTGGTCGCCTCATTGCCGTCGCTCATCCCCGACACGCCGGGCGAGGGATAGACGCCGAGGTGCGAGTGCACGTCGATGATGCCCGGGGTCACGAACCGGCCGCGCGCATCGACGACGCGATGGCCGCCGGGCACGGGGGTCGAGGCGTCGCCGACCGCGGCCACCTTGCCGTCGGTGACGATGACCACCCCGTTCTCGATCTTGCGGCCCGCGCCGTCGAAGACGGTGCCGCCGACGATGGCCATGTTCTCGCGCGGCAGGCCGCGATAGGTCGAGGGGAAGGGATCGGGGTTGGCCGCATAGTCCAGGCCCCGGGCCAGGGGCTGGCGCGCCTCGACGTCGGACGAACCGTCCGCGGCGGGCTTGTCCTCACCCCCGGTGGTGGCGCAGGCCGAGAGGGCCAGAGAGCCCGCGAGCACGCAGGCGAGGACGGCGAGGCTGGAACCCCGCAAGGCGTGAAGTCTCATCGAACGCTCCCCCTGATACGCCCGACCTCAAGAACGGCGGCGCATGTCGGAGCGGATTACAAAAGGGTCCGGCGCGTCCCGTCAAAGCCGGAAACATTACAAACCGGTAAGGCGGGCTTTCAGTTCGGGATCGGACAGACCTTCGACCCCGACCATCTTGGTCCGGGACTGGCCGCCGCGCTGGAGGACCACGGCGGATTTCGGCACGCCGAGCGCCCTGGCCAGCAGCTTGATCAGGGCCTCATTGGCCTCGCCCTCGACCGGCCGGGCGCGCACCCGGACCTTGAGAACGGGACGGCCTTCGGCGTCCACGTCCCAGCCGTCGATGCGGTCGACGGCGGCGCCGGGGGTCAGTTTGACGGCGAGATGGGCCATGGCGATGCAAGCGTCAGAGCATCCTCGATCAACTGGTCGAGCAGGCGGCGGTCGTCGGTTCCGTGGCGTTCGATCACGAGTCCATCAGGGGCGACGCCTCTGGCCCGCCAAGCCCCATTGGACACTTCCGTTACCGTAAACGACCAGCCTTCGGGTGGCGCTGTGGTTATGGCTCGTTGGTGCGATGACATCCGCGCAGTCTGGCAGATCAGGCATCGGTTTTCTCCCCTCCGCCCAAGAGAAAGGCGCTGAACCGAAAGCACCGTGTTGGTCCGGTCTGCGGATAATGTGTTGCTTGTCATCCCGGCCGAAGCGAAGCGGAGAGCCGGGACGGCTCGCGCCACCCCAAACATCCCTCCCGGACAGCCCACTTGGGCTGAGCCGGGAGACAGGTTGAGGTCACCCCGGTGGCGACTCTTTCAAACAAACCGTTCTGAGGCAGCCCTTCTTCCGGCTCAGCCCAAGCGGGCTGTCCGGAAGCAATGGAGTCCCCGCGCCGTGCGTCCCGGATCGCCGCTTTGCGGCGTCCGGGATGACAAGGCTCCAGATCTCGACGGATCCTACCCCAGCGCCTTCATCAGCTCCGGCACCACGACCTTGTAGTCGCCGACGATGCCGTAATCCGCGACCTGGAAGATCGGCGCATCCGCGTCCTTGTTGATGGCGACGATGACCTTGGAGTCCTTCATCCCGGCGAGGTGCTGGATGGCGCCCGAGATGCCGATGGCGATGTAGAGGGCCGGGGCCACCACCTTGCCGGTCTGGCCGACCTGGTAGTCGTTCGGCGCATAACCCGCGTCCACGGCGGCGCGCGAGGCGCCCACGGCGGCGCCCAGCTTGTCGGCCAGCGGGTCCATGACGGCATGGAATTCCTCGGCCGAGCCGAGGGCCCGACCGCCCGAGACGACGATCTTCGCCGCGCCCAGTTCCGGACGGTCCGACTTGACCATTTCCTCGCTGACGAAGGCCGCCTTGCCGGCGTCCGCGCCCGCGACGGTCTCGACCTTGGCCGAGCCGCCCTCGGCAGCGGCGTCGAAGCTGGTCGGACGCACGGTGATGACCTTCTTGCCGTCCGAGGACTGCACGGTCTCCAGCGCATTGCCCGCGTAGATCGGCCGCACGAAGGTGTCGTTCGACACCACCTCGATGATGTCCGAGATCGGGGCGACATCGAGCTTCGCGGCGATCCGGGGCATGAAATTCTTGCCGTCGGTGGTGGCCGGCGAAAGGATGGCGTCATAGCCGCCGGCCAGACCCACGACGGTCGCCTCGACGGCCTCGGCCAGCTGGTGGCCCAGGCCGGCGCTTTCGGCCAGCAGCACCTTGCGCACGCCGGCGATCTTCGCGGCGGCGTCGGCCGCGGCCTTCGAGCCCTGGCCGATGACCAGGACATCGACGTCGCCCGACAGCTTCAGGGCGGCCGTGACGGTCTTGTGGGTGGTGTCGCGGACGGAGTCCCCGTCGCGGTCGGCGATGACGAGAACGGCCATTACAGGACCCCCGCGGTCTTGAGTTTCGCAACCAGTTCGGCGGCGTCGGCCACCTTGATCCCGGCGGAGCGCGTCGGCGGGGCCGTGACCTTCTTAACCGTCAGGCGCGGCGCCGTGTCGACGCCGTAGTCGGCGACCGCCTTGACCGCGATCTCCTTCTTCTTGGCCTTCATGATGTTGGGCAGGGAGGCGTAGCGCGGCGTGTTCAGGCGCAGGTCGACCGAAACCACCGCCGGCAGGGCCGCCGACAGGGTCTGCAGGCCGCCGTCGACTTCACGCGTCACGGTCGCCTTGCCGTCGGCCAGCACGATCTTGCCGGCGAAGGTGGCCTGGGGCCAGTCCAGCAGGGCGGCCAGCATCTGGCCGACCGCATTGTTGTCGCCGTCGATCGACTGCTTGCCCAGCAGGACCAGATCGGGCTTCTCCTCGTCGACCACGGCCTTGAGCAGCTTGGCGACGGCCAGCGGCTCCAGGTCGGCGTCCGACTGGATCAGCAGGCCGCGGTCCGCGCCCATGGCCAGGGCGGTGCGGATGGTCTCCTGGGCCTGGGTCACGCCGATGGAGACGACCACGATCTCGGTCGCGGTCCCGGCGGCGTGATGCTCCTTGCCCTCCTTCATGCGCACGGCTTCCTCGACGGCGATCTCGTCGAACGGATTCATGCTCATCTTGACGTTGGCGAGATCAACGCCGGTCTGGTCCGCCTTGACGCGAGCCTTGACGTTGTAGTCGATCACCCGTTTGACGGGGACGAGAACCTTCATTGCAATATCCACGAAAGCGCCGGAATGTTGGGTGAGGGAATGGTACGCCTCATCCGGCCTGTCAACGTAACGCCGCGTCAACGGAGCCGATCCTCCGCGCCGCCCAGCCTCGGAAACCGATCATGCACCGCCTCCTGACCATGAAACGGCTCAGCATCCTGTTCCTGAGCGCCTTCGCCGTGCTGATGGGCGGGATGTTCGCCTATGAGAGCCTCGTCGTCGCGCCGGGCGACCGTTGCGAGGCCGGCGGCAAATGGTGGGACCCGCAGGACCGGGTCTGCGCCCAGCCCATCTCCATCGCCGAAATCACTGGCCGCCCCAATCCCGGCGAGCGCGCCGCGGCTTCGGCGGCGAAGAACCGCGAACTGGTGGCGATCGAGGACTCCCTGGCCGCCCAGCAGAAAGCCCGCGACGCCGACGCCGACCGCCAGCGCGCCGCCCTCGCCGCGCAATAGGCGCGGTCCGGGTATAGACAGCGGCCCTGCGTCCAAATCTGACGCACGGCCGTGCTTACCTGGCCGAGCCCGTGAGGGCCGGTCTTTGACAATCGAAAACGCGAGGAAGCAGAACCGTCTCAGGCGCACTATGCGCACTATGCGCACGGTGTTTTGACCGACCGCCGGGACTAGCGGGTCGCCCCCGGCTTCCACTTCACATCGTCCGCGCCGTTGGCGTTGGCCCGGCGGGCGGCGACGAACAGGTGGTCGGACAGGCGATTGAGATAGCGGACCGACGCCGGCGTCACCGCCTCGCCCGCTTCCATCAGACGCACGGCCTCGCGCTCGGCCCGGCGCGCCACGGTGCGGGCCAGATGCAAATGGACCGCCAGCGGCGACCCGCCCGGCAGGATGAAGCTGTCCAGTTCCTTCAGGCTCTCGTTCATCCAGTCGATCTCGGCCTCCAGCCGCTCGACCTGGCTGTCGACGATGCGCAGCGCCTCCCATTTCGGCGCCGGCTCCAGCGGGGTGGCCAGATCGGCGCCGAGGTCGAACAGCTCGTTCTGGATCCGGCCCAGCATGGCGTCGATGCGATCGTTCTGGCCCGAATGCAGCCGGGCCACGCCGATGACGGCGTTCAGCTCGTCGACCGCGCCATAGGCCTCGACCCGGGGATTGCTCTTGGACACCGGCGCGCCCGAGGCCAGCCGGGTCTGTCCGCCGTCGCCCGTCTTCGTATAGATGCGGTTCAGGATGACCACGGCTTCAGGCCCCCTGGGCTCTAGCCGGCATGGGTGGATTTCCACCACATCCCGACGCACAGCAGCACGATCGCCAGCGCCTGGAGGGCCACCCGCAGCCGCATCAGCTTGTTGGAATGCGACCGCGCATAGTCTCCGCCGCGGTACAGCGAATAGATGCCGAAGCCCAGGGTCAGGGCCACCGCCGCGATGGCCAGCAGGATCAGGATGTTCAGAATGTCGCCCATGGCGGCAATCTAGGCGCACCGGGGCGGCGAGGCCAGCGCGCGCGACGCCGCAACCTCCGTCGGAGCGCAGGCTAAGCCGTTGGTCATCAATTCGTGGTTCGATGAACGCGTCGAGGGAGCCATGAACGACCGTACGATCCGCAATCTGGCCCACCTGCGGCGATCCGCCTCGACCGCCCGCGTGCTCAATTTGCTGAACGTCTACAACGAGCATGGACACGACCCGGACTGGATCGCCCGGCCCCTGTTCCGGACGCCCGCCCTGAACCGGGCCCTGATCATCAAACACCGCCTGCGCCGCGACGAGCTGGACCTGTTCCGGCTGCGACGCCAGGTCGCGACCAAGGTGGTCCTGCCCATCGACGCCAGCGACCTGAAGGCCGGCGGCCACTTCGTCTTCGTCGGCGAGCGCGATTACGAACGGATGATGCACGAGGCCTTCGGAATCGACCGCGAGCATCCGGACATCGCCGCCCTCGCCCTGCTGGATCGTCTGCCCTCGCTCGACCCCTTCCTGCTTCGGGAACAGCTCAGGCGGGCCGGGATCGAGCTGGCGCCCTGCTATTTCTCGATCAGCGAACGCGACATGGAGCGGATGATCCGCTTCGTCGAGGACGAAATCCGGCCCCTGGTCACCCTCAGCGTGGGATACGGCCTCGCGGCCGTGGGGTCGACCCGCCGGCTGGCCGGAAAGATCCTGTCCAACGATCCCCGGGACCGGATGGAGGCCCTGCGCCAGACCCTGATTCTGGGCGAGGACGAGTATGAGGAGGGCATCTTCTGCTGGAAGGGCTTCCTCTACTACAAATGGGTGCTCGGCAGCCTGGCCGCCGACATCGCCTCGGTCGCCCAGGCCATCAGCACGGTCCGGCCCCTCGGCCGGGCCGATCAGGCCGCGCAGGAATATCTGGATCGTGGACGGACCGTCCTTCGCGCCCGGATCCAGAAGACCTGTCAGGAGGTGTCCCTGACGCTCCGGGTCTATGACGACGCCTACGCAAGCCTGACGGTCGTCGGTGAGCCGACCGCCTTCCGTGATTTCCTGCGGGAAGCGCCACGGATGTTCAACCGTCTGGGCGAGCAGCTGGGCGCGATCCAGCACATCGTCAGCTTCTGGCGGTTCCGCTTCAGCCCCGGCGCGGCGAACGTCAGCCCCGAGGAACTGATCGACATCTTCATGGACTTCGAAACCGGTCTGGCCGAGCGCGCCGAGGACCCCGGCGAGGTCATTCTGGCCGCCTGACCGGCCGCCCGTGAAAAAGGCCGGGAACCAGGTTCCCGGCCTCGTTCAGCGTCGATCGTCGATCGTGATCAATAGCGGTAGTGGTCCGGCTTAAACGGGCCCTCGGTCGGGACCGAGATGTAGTCGGCCTGTTCCTTCGAAAGGGTCGTCAGCTTCGCGCCCAGCTTGCCCAGGTGCAGCATGGCGACCTTCTCGTCGAGATGCTTGGGCAGGGTGTAGACCTGGTTCTCGTAGGATTTGGCGTTGGTCCACAGTTCGATCTGGGCCAGCGTCTGGTTGGTGAAGCTGGCGCTCATCACGAACGACGGGTGGCCCGTGGCGTTGCCCAGGTTCACCAGACGGCCTTCCGACAGCAGGATGATCTTCTTGCCGTCCGGGAACTCGACGTGGTGGACCTGCGGCTTGATCTCGTCCCACTTGAAGTTCTTCAGGCCGGCGACCTGAATCTCGGAATCGAAGTGGCCGATGTTGCAGACGATGGCGTTGTTCTTCATCGCCCGCATGTGATCGACGGTCAGGACGTCCTTGTTGCCCGTGGCGGTGACGAAGATGTCGGCCTCGCCGGCCACGTCCTCGACGGTGACGACCTCATAGCCTTCCATGGCCGCCTGCAGGGCGCAGATCGGATCGACCTCGGTGACCTTCACCCGGGCGCCGCCCTGGCGCAGCGAGGCGGCCGAGCCCTTGCCCACGTCGCCGTAGCCGCAAACGACCGCGACCTTGCCCGACAGCATGACGTCGGTGCCGCGGCGGATCGCGTCGACCAGCGATTCACGGCAGCCGTACAGATTGTCGAACTTGGACTTGGTGACGCTGTCGTTGACGTTGATGGCGGGGAACGGCAGGTCGCCCTTCTTGGCCATTTCGTACAGGCGGTGAACGCCCGTGGTCGTCTCTTCCGACACGCCGCCGATGGCGTCGCGGATCGCCGAATAGAAGCCGGGCTTCTCGGCGATGTAGCGCTTCATGACCTTGAAGAGGGCTTCCTCCTCCTCGTTCTGCGGATTGGCCAGCAGGGACAGGTCCTTCTCCGCCTTGGGGCCGAGCACGCACAGCAGGGTTGCGTCGCCGCCGTCGTCGAGGATCAGGTTCGGATAGCCGCCGTCGGCCCATTCGAAGATCTTGTGAGCGTAGTCCCAGTACTCTTCCAGGGTCTCGCCCTTGGTGGCGAACACCGGCGTGCCGTTGGCGGCGATGGCGGCCGCGGCGTGGTCCTGGGTCGAGAAGATGTTGCACGAAGCCCAGCGGACGTCGGCGCCGAGGGCTTCCAGCGTCTGGATCAGCACGGCGGTCTGGATGGTCATGTGCAGGCTGCCGGCGATGCGGGCGCCCTTGAGGATCTGTTGCGCGCCGAACTCTTCACGCAGCGCCATCAGGCCCGGCATTTCGGTTTCAGCGATGGCGATCTCCTTGTTGCCGAAGGGGGCAAGCGAGATGTCGCGGACGATGTAGTCGGTCATGGAGCGGGGCCTTCCGGGAGATTGTTCGGGCGGCCTATAGACCGGTCCCGGCCCGGGGGCAAGAAACACATAAGGATGTCTTTATGTGTTTGCCGTGAGGCCCGCTCTGGCGAAACGCGCCCGAGTACGCTCAACATGGCGGATAATCCGGGGAGGGTGACGATGAGCCGACTGATGGCGAGCCTTGGCGGCGCGGCGTTGCTGGGTCTGACGGCGGGGACGGCGGGCGCGCAGGCGGCGCCCGAACCGGGACCGACGACCCTGATCCTGGCCGGCCGTTTGCTGGACCGCCCGGGCCAGGCGCCGCGCGGGCCCTCCACCGTGGTGGTGCGCGACGGGCTGGTCGCCGAAATCCGCGACGGCTTCGTCGACGCCTCGGACTTTCCCGGCGCGACCGTCATCGACCAGCGCGATCGCTTCGTCCTGCCGGGCCTGATTGACAGCCATGTGCATCTGGTCTCGGACCTCGGCGGTCAGGCGGGCTTCCTCTCCGGGATCACCGAGAACCTGCCGACCCACGCCTACCGCGCGGCCGACAACGCCCGGAAGACGCTGATGGCCGGCTTCACCACGGTGCGAAACCTCGGCGACGACGGCGGCGTGACCATGGCCCTGCGCGACGCCACTGCGGCCCATCGCCTGCCCGGCCCGCGCATTGTCGACGCCGGCAGCAGCATCTCGACCACCTCGGGGCACATGGATGGCCGTCTGGGTTTCAATGACGAGCTGCGCGAGACGATCCCGCACGAGAATGTCTGCAACGGACCGGAAAGCTGCCGCGAGGCGGTGCGTATCCAGGTGGGACGCGGCGTCAACGTCATCAAGATCGCCACCACCGGCGGGGTGAACAGCCGCATCGGCGCCGGCCTGGGCGCCCAGATGTTCGACGACGAGGCCCGGGCCCTGATCGACACGGCGCATCTGTACGGCCTCAAGGTCGCGGTCCACGCCCATGGCGCCGACGGCATCAACATGGCGCTGCGGATGGGGGCGGATTCGATCGAGCACGGCACGATCTTCGACGACGAGACGATCCGCCTGTTCCGCCAGTCGGGCGCCTACTATGTACCCACCCTGTCGACCGTGAACGGCTACATCGAGCGGCTGGCCGCCGATCCCAACGCCTATTCGCCCGAGGTTCTGCCCAAGATCCGCTGGCGCATCTCCATCACCGGCCAGTCACTGGAGCGCGCGGTTCCGGCCGGAGTCAAAATCGCCTTCGGCACCGATGCGGGCGTGTCGAAGCACGGCCGCAACGCTGACGAGTTCGCCCTGATGGTCCAGCACGGCATGACGCCGATGGGCGCAATCCAGGCGGCCACGGTCAACGCCGCGGACCTGCTGGGCCTGTCGTCCGAGGTCGGATCCCTGGAGCCGGGCAAGCACGCCGACCTGATCGCCGTGGATGGCGACCCCCTGACCGACGTCACGGTGCTGACCTCGGTGGACTTCGTGATGCGGGACGGGCGGGTGTACCGCGACGAGGACTAAGACGGGCTTGGCGAGGCGGAACGGCGGAGCTAAGCACAGACCCCATGACCTCCGCCCTCTCGACGCCCCGCCACGACTGGACCCTGACCGAGGTCGAAGCCCTGTTCGCCCGGCCTTTCATGGACCTGATCTATGACGCCGCGACCGTGCACCGGACATGGTTCGATCCGTCCGAAGTGCAGAAGAGCCAACTGCTGTCGATCAAGACCGGCGGCTGCGCCGAGAACTGCGGCTACTGCTCGCAGTCGGCCAGTTTCGACACGGGCCTGAAGGCCGAAAAGCTGATGGACGCGAGCGCCGTTCTGGCCGAGGCCATGGCGGCCAAGGCCGGCGGGGCCAGCCGCTTCTGCATGGGCGCGGCCTGGCGCGAGCTGAAGGACCGCGACACGCCCAAGCTGGCGACCATGATCGCGGGGGTGAAGGCGCTGGGGCTCGAGACGTGTGCGACGCTCGGCATGCTGAACGCCGATCAGGCGCGTCAGCTGAAGGCCGCCGGGCTCGATTTCTACAATCACAATCTTGATACGGGTCCCGAGTATTACGCCCAGGTCGTGACGACGCGGACGTATCAGGACCGGCTGGACACGCTGCAGCACGTGCGCGACGCCGGCATGAGCACCTGCTGCGGCGGCATCGTCGGCATGGGCGAGGCGCGGCGGGACCGGGCCAGTCTTCTGCACGCCCTGGCGACCCTCCCCGAACATCCCGACAGCCTGCCGGTCAACGCCCTCGTCCCGGTCACCGGCACGCCGCTGGGCGAGCGCATGCTGGGCGAGGGTCAGATCGATCCGATCGAGTTCGTCCGCACCGTCGCCGTCGCCCGCATCGTCTGCCCGCGCGCCATGGTGCGCCTGTCCGCGGGGCGCGAGACGATGAGCGCCGAAATGCAGGCCCTTTGCTTCCTGGCGGGGGCCAACTCCATATTCGTCGGCGGCAAGCTGTTGACCACGCCCAATCCCGAACAGGACGAGGACGCGGCCCTGTTCGCCCTGCTGGACCTGAGGCCGATGGAGCCAAAGGCCGTAGGAGCTGTCGGGGCGGCGGCGTAACCACGCCTTAAGCGCCGTGTGCGAGGGTCGGCGCATGGATCGCCGCAACCTCCTCGGACTGAAGACCCAACCGCTCAGGACCAGCGGTGAATCGGCCGCGCCGCAGCCCAGCTATCTGCGCCTGCCGACGATCACCGCCAACGTCATCCGCCCCGGCGGCCGGCGCGGCGTGATGACGGTCGAGACGGGGGTCGACACCGCGGACGCCGCGCTGCGCGCCCGCGTGGCCCAGTCCACGCCCCGGCTGCGCGCCGCCTACGCCGCCGTGGTGCAGCAGGCCGCCGTCGCCATGTTGCCCGGCGCTCCGCCCGACGTCGAACGGCTGGTCGCACAGCTCCAGGCGGCGACCAATACAGTGATGGGCCGCGCCGGCGCGCGGCTGCTCATCGGGACGGTGATGGTGGTCTAGGCGGCAGGCCTAGTCCTTCGTCGGGCTGATCTGGTCCGCGTCTCCATAGGTCAGCGCCAGGAAGACGTCTTCCAGATCGGGATCTTCGGTGGTGATGTCCGCGATCGTGACGCCCGCGGCCCGCACCGCCGCCAGCACCTGCTCCACCGATGACTGGCCCTTGCGGTAGGTGACCACGAAGGCCCCGTTGGGCCGCGCAACAGCCTCGAACCCCTTGAGGACGGGAAGGCTGTCGAGCACGCCTTCCGGCGTCACCACGACGTTGCGGGTGTCCAGCCGGCGCAGCAGTTGGGGCGTCGGCTCACAGGCGACCACCTCGCCACGGTTCATGATGGCGATGGTGTCGCAGAGCTCCTGCGCCTCTTCCAGATAGTGGGTGGTCAGCAGCACCGTCACGCCCTCGGCGTTGATGCGACGAACGTACTCCCACAGCTGGCGGCGCAGCTCGACGTCCACCCCCGCCGTCGGTTCGTCGAGGATGAGGATGGGCGGATTGTGCACCAGGGCCTTGGCTACCATCAGCCGGCGCTTCATGCCCCCGGACAGGGCGCGGACATAGGCGTGCGCCTTGTCCGACAGGCCGAGCGCGGCCAGCAATTCGTCTGAGCGCCGCTCGTTGGCCGGCACCCCGTAGAAGCCCGCCTGGACCTCGAGCGCCTCGCGCGGGGTGAAGAAGACGTCGGCCACGATCTCCTGCGGCACCACGCCCAGGGCGGCGCGGGCGGCGCGGGGTTGTTTATCGATGTCGCGGTCCCAGATCGAGACCGTGCCGCCGGTCTTGTTGACCACGCCCGCGAGGATGTTGATCAGGGTCGACTTGCCGGCGCCGTTGGGCCCCAGCAGGCCGAACATCGAGCCCCGCGGAATGACCAGATCGACGCCGCGCAGCGCCGTCTTGGGGGGCGCCTTCTTCGTTCCGGCATAGGTCTTTTCCAGCCCTCGCACCTCGATGGCGTTGACGGGCAGGGCGTTCACTTCGGGCATACGGGCTTTCCGTTGGACTGGCCGGCCTAGGTAGGCGCGCCGGCCGCCGTCGCCAAGGCCGCGCCCCCCGGGCGAGACCGAAGTGTCAATGACGCTTGACATAATGTCGCGATATGTCTAGCGTCCTTGTCATTATGAACAGCTTGCTTGACGGAACGACCTTATGAACCGCACCAAAATGATCGGCTGGACCGCCTTCGCCGTCTGCCTCCTTGGCTATGGAACGTTTACGGCCATCGTCGTCCTGAACCGGATGGGTCAGCTGGAGATGCGCGAGACCCTGTTGTTCGGCGGTCCCGCCGCCGTCGTGGGGGAGATCGGCCTGTGGGTCGCCGCCGGCTGTCTGGGCTGGTCCCTGTTCAAGGGGCGCAAGGCGGTGTTGGACCGGGTCTTCCGCAAACGCCGGCAGACGGTTTGACGCCGGGCGCACGCCCGCCTAGGGAATCGGTTCCGCCGCTTTTCAGTTCCGAGATCGCGCCATGCCGCCGCGCCACCCCGACGCCATCATCCCTCCGCCGGAGGACATCGTCGTCCCGACCAGGCGCGTGGCGTGCGACGGAGGCGGCGGCGCCCTCGGCCACCCGTTGGTCTATATGGACATGGGCGGCGACGATTTCGTCGAATGCGCCTATTGCGACCGTCGCTTCGTGCTGGACGCGCATCCGCAGCCCGAGAACGAATACCTCAGCCCCGCCGCCCGGCCGCCCGAGGCGCACTGATCAGTCCCCCGCGGGCGGCGCCGGCATCAGGTCGCCGAACGGGGCCGCGTCCTCCAGGGCCCGGACGAACGAAGGCCGCGCCATAAGCCGGCTGTGCCACGCCCTCAGCAACGGCCGCTCGCCGAACGGAACCAGCCGCCGCGCATAGGTCAGGATCGGCGCCGCGCCACAGTCGGCCAGGGTGAAGGCCTCGCCCGCGCCCCAGGTCCGGCCGTCCGACAGCCGCTGCTCCAGCCAGTCCCAGGCGTCGGCCAGAATCGCCGCGTCCAGGGCGTCTCCGAAGGGATCCTCGTTTCCCGCCGGGCGAAACTTGCGGGGGATGATGCGGTTCATCGGCCCGCCGACGTAGGTGTCCACGACCCGGTCGATCAGCCGGGCCTCCAGCGCCGCCTCCGGATCGGCGGGGACCAGCCGCCCGCCGCCGGCGAGCCGGTCCAGATGCTCGATGACGATGCTGGATTCGACCACGCGGCGGTCGCCGTCGATCAGCACGGGCATCTTGCCGAACGGCGATACGGTGCGGAAGGCCGCCATGCCGGCCGCGTCGGCCGCATCGACCAGCCGCAGCTCGAACGGCAGGTCGAGCTCGTACAACGCCACGGAGGCTTTCTGACCGTATGCGGCGTAGGGGTGGGACCAGAGGGTCAGGGACATGGTCAGGCGACCTCGGAAAACAGGGCTAACGGGGCGTTAATCGACACGGCGCAGGCTGAATACAGACCTTCGGGAGGGGCGCATGTCCACCATCCAGACCGGCAACTATCGCCGCCAGCGCGATCATTTCGAGCCCCAGGACGCCGATCCGGCGGAACAGCGGCGGGTGCGCGGCCTGCTGGAGCAGATCGACTATTCCGCCTTCGTCGCCAATCGCGAGATCATCGGCCAGATGCTGCCGCGGGTCGACGCGCCGACCTTTCAGAAGCTGGCCATCATGACGGCCACGGCGCGGGGCAAATGGGTGGCCGAGAGCCTGCGCCAGTCCGAATCGGGCGCGCCCTCGACCCCGGACCAGATCGCCCGGCTGACCTCGGCGCGGACGGCCTATGAGGAGCTGGCCGAGGCCTATGAGGGCCTGCGCCGGATGGTCGAGCGCGGCTATATCGCCATCCGCTGATCGGGCGCGCGCCCGAAAAAACAGTCCGAAGCGTCCGGATGGCGGCTGGCGGCGCTTCGTAAGCCTTCAGTTGTCAAAGACCGGTCCCGACGGGGTTCGGTCACTGAAACATGGGCCTGCGTCAAATTCAGACGCAGGCTCCATCGACCTAGCCGATCGGCTGGGGACGGGTCGCGATCGGGGCGTCGGGATCCGCGGACGGCCGCTCCGCCTCGGTCGGAACCGGCCCGGCCGGCCGGGCCGGCGCGATCTCGATCAGGGGAACCGGAGGGACGACCGGCGGCGGCGTGGCGGCGGGCGTGGCGGCTGGCGGCGTTATTACACGCGCGGGGGTCGTGGCTGCCGGACGCTGCGGGGCCGGTGCGGGACGGGCGAGCGGCGCCTCGGCGGGCGGCGTTCGGGTCGCCGCCGCCGGAGGGACCGGCGGCGCGGCGACCGGGTTCGGCTCAACCACCGGAGACGCTTCCACGGGGCT
>NZ_JBAZOS010000015.1:0-60691 GCF_041648615.1 Brevundimonas sp. | reverse complement strand
CATCGGCCTGCGCGGCTATGGCCAGCGCGATCCGCTGAACGAGTACAAGACCGAGGCCTTCAACCTGTTCGAGACGCTGCTGTACGAGCTGCGCCACAACGTCACCCGCTGGCTGATGACGGTCGAATTCCGCTTCGAACAGCCGGCCCCGATGGAGATGCCCGAGTTCCAGGAAATCCACCTGAACCCCGGCACCGGCGAGAACGAGATGTCCGACCCGCTGGCCCAGAACCCGGAAGGCCAGCTGACGGGCGACGACCGCGCCCGCCTGCCGGTCGATCTGCTGCCGGCCGGCTGGGAACGCACGCCGCGCAATTCCGACTGCCCCTGCGGCTCGGGCCGCAAGTTCAAACACTGCCACGGCAGCCTGATCTAGACGGCCGGACGAGACGGCCATCACCCGGACGGAGACCGACATGACGCCGAAGGCCGCGCCGGGGGTCCTCAGCGAGTCGTACTGGAACGACGCCGGCGGCGACGTCTGGGTCGAGCACCAGGCCTTGCTGGACCGGATCAACCAGCCCGTCGGCGATATCGTCGCCGAACGCGCCGATCCTGGCCCCGGGGCGCGGGTGCTGGATGTCGGATGCGGGGCCGGAGCGACCACCCTGGACATGGCGCGACGCGTGGGCCCCGAGGGACTCTCCACCGGCGTCGACGTTTCCGGGGCCTTGGTGGAGCTCGGCCGCCGGAGGGCCCGGGCGGCGGGCGTCGCCAACGTCGACTTCGTGCGCGCCGACGCGGGAACCCACGCGTTCGGCGAAGCGGCCTTCGAGGCCGCGATCTCCCGATACGGGGTCATGTTCTTCGAGGATCCGGACGCCGCCTTCGCCAATCTGCGCCGGGCCGTGCGGCCGGGCGGCGGACTCACCTTCGCCTGCTGGCGCGGCGCCGCTGAAAACCCCCTGTCCCTGGTCCCGCTGGAGGCGGCCGCGCCCTTCCTGCCGGAACCGCCCCGGATTCCCGCGGATGGTCCGGGCCGGTTCGCCTTCGCCGATCCGGACCGGGTCCGGGGCGTCCTCGACCGAAGCGGCTGGCGTCGGGTGGAGATCGAGCCGCTCGATGTCGCCACGCCGGTGTCCTTCGACGAGCTGATGATCCTCAGCCTGCGGCTGGGCCTGCTCTCCACCATTCTGCCGGGACAGGACGAGGCTGTGCGGCGACGGATCGCCGAGGCCGTGGCCGTCCGTCTGGAGGGCCATGTCGAGGATGGCATGGTCCCGATGACCGCCGCCTGCTGGCTGGTCACGGCCGTCGCCTGACGACTGGCGGCGTCCGGTCAGCCGTGCGAAACCGGCGCATGACCTGCAAGACCCTGTTCTCCCGCGCCCTGTCGCTGGACCCCGAGCGGCTGCATTTCGCGGCGCACAGCCATCACCTGTGGCCCGACGCCAGCTTCGACGGCCAGGTGCGGGCCTGGGTCGAGGCGAACAAATTCGCCGACCGCAAATGGGACCTGATCTTCGGCGAGGTCGTGCCGGAGGCCCAGGCGCATGTGGCGAAGGAGCTGAACCTGCCGTCGCCCGACACGGTGGTGTTCGCGCCCAACACCCACGACTTCCTGCTGCGCATCTTCTCCGGCTTCGAGACGAAGCCGGTCCGCATCCTGTCAACCGACGGCGAGTTCCATTCGTTCCGCCGTCAGGGCGAACGCTGGGAAGAGGCCGGCGAGGCGGTGGTGACGCGCGTCCCGCTGCACCCGTTCGAGACCTTCGACGACCGGTTCGTGGAAGCGGCGCAGAGCGGGGGATTCGACCTGATCGTGATCAGCCAGATCTTCTTCAGGACGGGCCAGGTGTTCGGCCGGATCGCCGATCTGGCGGCCCTGGCCGATCCGGCCGGGCCGTGGGTGATCGTCGACGGTTATCACGGCTTCATGGCCACCCCGACCGACCTGTCAGCGGTGGCGGACCGGATCTTCTACGTCACCGGCGGCTACAAATACGCCATGTCCGGCGAGGGGGCCGGCATTCTGCACGCGCCCGACGGCTTCTGCCCCCGTCCGGTCGAGACCGGCTGGTTCGCCGAGTTCGGCAATCTGATGGGGCCGCCCGAGGGCGTGCAGTACCGGGGCGACGCCGGCCGGTTCTGGGGCGCCACCTTCGAGGCGACGCCGCTGTACCGCTTCAACGGCGTGCGGCGGATGCTGGATGAGGCGGAGCAGACGACGGCGACGATCGCCGACCACGCCCGCGGCCTGATGCAGCGCTTCCAGGCGGCCGTCGGCGGCGGCGAGGCCGGACGGCTCGAGGGGGCGGAACTGCTGAACCCGGTGGGCAATGAAGCCGGCCGCGCGCGCTTTCTCGCCTTCCGTCACCCGGATGCACAGACGTGGCGCAAGCGCCTGCTGGACGCCAACGTCGTCACCGACGTGCGCGACGACGTCATCCGCTTCGGCTTCGGCCTGTACCAGGACGCGGATGATCTCGAACGGCTGATCGCGGCTTGCAAACGCGTTTTGTAGAGCGCAGCCAACATCCGTGCATCCCCGCGAAGGCGGGATGCACGGATCTGTTCAGCCCGGGTCGCTCAGAAAAACGTCGTGTCTTCCGTCTGCTTCGGTTCGGGCGGCTTGCGGGGAGCCGGAGGCGTCGTGGGGCGGGGCGCGATCGGCGCGGTCCCGGACGTCGGGACCGGCGCCACGCCGGCGGCCGGCGGAGTCGTCGGCAGGGTCGGGTAGGGCAGGCTTTCGGGGCTTCCGTCGCCCGGATATGCGGCGACGGCCGCCGGATCCCCGGGGGCGACGCCCGGCGTTTCGATCCGGTCCGGTGCGTCGAGATCGTCGCGGATGAAGGCCCACGACCGCGGGTCGGAACAGGCGCAGGCCTTCATGAAGCCTTCGCGGTCGCGCCAGAGGATCAGCGGATAGCGGGTCTGCAGGCCTTCCTCGTTGAGCTTTTCAGCCAGGCCGGCGGCGAAGCTGCGGCCGGCCTCGACCACCGCCCCGCGCGCCAGATTGCCGTCGGCGGCGGGAATGCCCGCGGCCGTCCAGTTGCGCACCGGCGTGGCGGTCCAGCGCTGGTACAGGGTCCAGTCGCGGGTCAGCCACAGCTCGGCGATGGTGGCGCGCTCGGCGGCGGTGGACTGGGCCAGACCCTCGCGGTCCGGACGGGCGAACAGAATGGTCCGTGCCTCGACGCCCGCGGCGCGCAGCTTGGGGATCTCCTCGCGCTCGTAGCGGGCCATGGCCGCCGAGTCGCGATAGCCGATGATGTAGAGCGGCTCGCCGCCCCCGCCCGCCGAGACCCAGGACGCCTCGTCCAGCAGGCGCTGGATTTCGGCCTGGTTGCGGGTCACCGTCACCGGCTGGAACCGCGCATAATAGGTCCAGTACGCCCAGTAGGCGACGCCCGCGAGGATCAGGCCGATGACGGCCGCCAGGGCCGACCAGATGAAAAAGCGACGCATTGGGGGGAGGCGCTCCAGCTTCACGGTTCGCAGAGGTTAACGCCTAGCACCGAATTGGGTTGTCGCGCACGCCTGTGAGGCGAGCGGTCAAGGGAAAGCGCGCATCGCGGCGACTGACCAACGCACGATAGTCTTGTCCTCCTGGTCGGCGCCGAGGCGGGCATAGAAGCGGCGAGCGTCCAGGTTGTCGGACTTGACCTCCCAGCGCGCGGCCAGCCCCTGCTCGGTCGCCAACTGGCCGAACCGGCGCATCAGGGCAGCGCCGGCTCCCAGACCCCGCACGGATTCGTCCACAAAGAGGTCATCGAGGTTCAGATAGTCGGCGCCGCGCCAGATGCCGTAGCAGCGAACCCAGGTCAGATAGCCGACATCCCGCCCGTCCCGTTCGGCCAGCAGGCAGCCGAAGGCCGGGGGGTCCGCAGCGAGCGCTTCAGCCAGACTGGCAGGGGTCGCGGCCAGCCAGGCCTCTTCCCCCTGATTCTCCGCAAGGCCGCACATGAGGCGATACAGGCTGGCGGCGTCAGCGGGCCCGGCGGCCCTGAGGGTCACGGGCTCCATCGAACATCACCCCATCGTGGGGATGACGAAGCTGGAGTCCGCGTGTTCCAGATCGCTGTCGGGCCAGCGGGCGGTCACCGTCTTGACCTTGGTCCAGAATTTCACCCCCTCCATGCCGTGCTGGTTGGTGTCGCCGAAGGACGAGCGCTTCCAGCCGCCGAAGGTGTGATAGGCGACCGGCACCGGGATCGGGACGTTGATCCCGACCATGCCGACGTTGACGCGGGCGGCGAAGTCGCGGGCCGCGCGGCCGTTCTGGGTGAAGATGGCGACGCCGTTGCCGTACTGGTGCTTCGACGGCAGCGACAGGGCTTCCTCGAAGCTGGCGGCGCGGACGATCTGCAGCACGGGACCGAAGATCTCCTCCTTGTAGGATTCCATCTCGGGCGTGACGTGGTCGAACAGCGACGGGCCGATGAAATAGCCGCGCTCGTGGCCCTGCAGCGAGAAGCCGCGGCCGTCGACGACCAGTTCGGCGCCGTCCTTCACGCCCTGCTCGATCCAGCCCTCGACGCGGGCCTTGTGCTGGGCCGTGACGACGGGGCCGTAGTGGGCGCCGGCGTCGGTCGAGACGCCGACCCGCATGGTCGGGATCTCGGCGATCATCCGTTCACGGAGTTCGTCGGCGGTTTTCTTGCCGACCGGCACCACGACCGGCAGGGCCATGCAGCGTTCGCCGGCCGAGCCGTAGGCGGCGCCCGACAGGTCCTTGATGACCTGGTCCATGTCGGCGTCGGGCAGGACGATGCCGTGGTTCTTGGCCCCGCCCATGGCCTGGACCCGCTTATGGTTGGCCGCGCCGGTCTGGTAGACATAGTGGGCGATGTCGGACGAGCCGACGAAGCTGACGGCGTGGACCAGCGGATGGGTCAGGATGGCGTCGACCGCCACCTTGTCGCCGTGCACGACGTTCAGCACGCCCGCGGGCGCGCCGGCTTCCATCATCAGCTCGGCCAGTCGCACCGGCACGGACGGATCGCGCTCCGAGGGCTTGAGGATGAAGGTGTTGCCGACGGCGATGGCGACGCCGAACATCCACATCGGGATCATGGCCGGGAAGTTGAACGGGGTGATGCCGGACACCACGCCCAGCGGCTGGCGCATCGAATAGACGTCGATCCCGGGGCCGGCGCCCCAGGTGTATTCGCCCTTCAGGGCGTGGGGGATGCCGCAGGCGAACTCGATCACTTCCAGACCGCGCTGGATGTCGCCCTTCGAGTCGGCGACGACCTTGCCGTGTTCAGACGACAGCAGTTCGGCCAGTTCGGTCATATTGGCCTCGACGAGGCGTTTGAACTCGAACATCACCCGCGCGCGGCGCTGGGGATTGGTCGAGGACCAGCCGTCGAAGGCGTGCCGGGCGGCCTGGACGGCGCGGTCCATCTCGGCGACCGAAGCCAGCTGCACCCGCGCCTGGATCTCGCCGGTGTTGGGATCGAACACGTCGGAGAAGCGGCCCGAGGCGCCGGTGAAGGAGGCGCCGTCGATGAAGTGGTGGATGTCGCGCATGATCGGAGCGTTTCCTGGATGGAGGCTTGTTCTGGTTGGCGCGCGGTTTAGCCCGACGGGTCCGCGCGCGCCAGTGTCAGACCGCCGCGTCGAACAGGGCGTCGCGCGCGACGTCGGCCTTGAGCATGGGGAAGAAGTGGGTCCCGCCCGGAACGGTCTCGACGGTGACATGGGGCAGGCCGCGCGGGGTCCCGCCGAGGCGGCAGGTCGAGCCGGCTTCGGCCTTCAGAATGCGGACGGGCCGGTCCAGCCGCCTGAGGGCGCGCCACGGATTGTGGCTCTGGGCCGCATAGTTGGAGGCTTCCCACGCCGGGTCGCAGGCCAGGACGAGGCCGTCGGCCGTCTCCGTCAGGCCGTCGGCCAGATAGTCGGCCAGCACCATTTCGGGCCAGCCCTTGAAGGCGCCGCGCCCGGCGTAGGCGGCCAGGGCCTGTTCCCGGCTCTCGAACACGGCGCGGCGGCGCAGGGCGTTGCGGACCATGGGAATGCGCGAGGCCAGCCGGTCGAAGATCGGCAGCTGGAAGGCGGCGACCGTCAGCCGGCTCCAGATCACCGGATCGAACAGGACCAGGCCGGCGACCCGCCCGGGCCGCTCCGCCGCGGCCAGAAGCGCGGAGGTCCCGCCCATCGAATGGCCGGCGAGGATCACGGGCGGTCCGTCGAGGGCGTCCAGCACGGCGATCAGGTCGTCGCGGTGGTCGTGCCAGTGACGCCGCCCGGCGAGGTCGGTGGGCAGGCGGGTTCCGCCGTGTCCGCGCAGGTCGGGGGCCCAGATCCTCAGGCTGCCGGACAGCGGCGCCAGCAGGGTGCGGTAGGTCATGGCGTTGAAGCCGTTGGCGTGGACGAAGACCAGATCGACGGGACGCGTCGCGTCGCCGAAATCCAGCACGCTCATGCGTCCCTCGCCCCACCGGTTGGAGACCGGCAGGCTCAGGCGACGGGGCGGGGAGAGCCGGATCGCGTCCATGCAGGGCAGATAGGCGATCGCCGGCCGCCGCGCCAGTTCACCCGGCGTCAGGTTCAGCCGTTGACGCAGGCCGGGCAGCGGCCGTGGGCCTCGATCGTGGTGCGGACGATGGCGTAGCCGGCGGCCTCGGCGGCCTTGCCCAGATCATTGGCGACCGGGGCGGACACCTCCTGCGTCGCGCCGCAGCAGTCGCAGATCAGGAAGGCGGCGGCATGATCGATGCCGCCCGATGTGCAGGCCACATAGGCGCTGATCGAGGCGATGCGGTGGGCCAGGCCCTTGCGCTCGAGGAACTCCAGCGCGCGGTAGACGGTCGGCGGCTTGGCCGGCTGGCCGTCCCCGCCGAAGCGGGCGATCAGGTCATAGGCCTTCACAGGTTCGCCGGCGGCCAGCAGCAGTTCCAGCACCCGCAGGCGGGCCGGCGTCATCCGCTCGCCCTCGGCGGTCAGGCGGCGGTCGGCCTCGCCCATGGCGCGGGCGACCTCGGCGGCGGCCGGCGGGCCGTCATCGTGATGGTGCTGGCAGGGCTCGCTCATGCGCCAAGAGCTAGGCTCTCGGCGGCGCCCCCGCAACAGGGCGGCTTGACGCGTTGTGATGTTATCTCGTAACACCGAGTCATCGTCTCTGTACCGGATCTCTCCATGTCGCTGTCCCTCGTGTCCCGCACCGCCCTGACCGCCGCCCTGGGCTGGGGCGTCATGTCCGGCGCCGCCGCCGCCCAGTCCGTCGCCGGGCCGCAGGAGCCGGCGACGGCCCTGGACGACGTCATCGTCACCGGCGCACCCTACGGCATCAGCGCGCGGGCCACGACCATCGCCACCACGGTGATCGACGAGGAGGCCCTGGCCACCGCCCCCGCCGCCTCGCTGGGCGATCTGGTCGCCGGCCTGCCGGGCATGCGCTCGACCGACTTCGCCCCCGGGGCCAGCCGCCCGGTGATCCGCGGCCTGTCGGGCCCGCGCGTCCAGGTGCTGACCAACGGCATCGGCCTGATCGACGCCAGTTCGGTGTCGCCCGACCACCAGGTGGCCACCGACCCGGCCGAGGCCAACCGCATCGAGATCGTGCGCGGGCCCGCCACCCTGGCCTACGGCGGCACGGCCATCGGCGGCGTGGTCAATGTGCTGGACAACCGCATCCCGACGGAAATGCCCGACGGCGTCGACGGGCTGGTGTCGGCCCAGACCTCCACCGTCGACCAGGGCTGGTCGACCTCCGCCCGCGCGACCTTCGGCCTCGGCCCGATCGCCATCAGCATCGACGGGGTGAAGAAGGAGGCGGACGACTATGACATTCCCTCGCCCGCCATCTCGCAGCGCCTGGCCGATGCCGAGGGAATCGCGCGTGGGCCGGGCGGGACCCAGCCCAACAGCTTCTCGGAACTGGAGAGCTGGGGCGTGGGCGCCTCGTGGATCGGCGCGCGCGGCTTCATCGGCGCCGCGTACAAGGACCTGTCCAGCACCTATGGCACCGTGGCCGAGCCGGACGTCTTCATCCAGCTGGAGCAGACCCGCGAGGACGCGCGCGGCGAGTTGCGGTTCGACGGCGGGCCGTTCCAGAAGCTGACCGGGTCCTACGGACACGCCGACTACACCCACACCGAATTCGAGGGGCCGGGCAATCCCGGCACCATCTTCCAGTCGGACGGCCAGGAGGCGCGGGCCGATCTGGTGCAGCGGACGCGCAACGGCTGGAACGGCGCCGTCGGGGTGCAGGCCCTGTCGCGCACCTTCGAGGCCATCGGCGCCGAAGCCTTCCTGCCCGCCAGCGATATCGAGGAGGCGGGCGTCTACACCGTCCAGCGGCTGGACCGGGCCGGCTGGGGACTGGAGGGCGGCCTGCGCTACGACCGGCGGACGGTGACGGCGACGCCGCTGTCGGGCGGATCGGAGATCGAGCGCGACTTCGGCAACTGGTCGGGCTCGGTCGCGGCCTTCATCAAGCCCACGACGACCCTGTTCCTGGGCCTGAGTCTGGCCCACAACGAACGGGCGCCCTCGGAAGTCGAACTGTTCGCCGACGGCCTGCACATCGCCACCGGCGTCTATGAAACCGGCGACCCGACTCTGGACAATGAGACGGTCACGACGCTGGAGGGCACGGTCCATTACTCGGCCGGCCGCTTCCAGGGCGACCTGCACGTCTACGCCTCGAAATACGACGGCTTCATCGACGAGCGCGACACGGGGGCGGTGTTCGTGGACGGCGGCGAGAGCTTCCCGATCTTCCAGTTCGTCCAGACCGGGGCCGAATTCCGCGGCTTCGAGGCCGAGGGCGAGTATGCGCTGTGGACCCGCGGCGACCGGTCGCTGAGCCTCGAAGGGGCCGTCGACTTCGTGGATGCGCAGACCGACCAGGGGCCGGCGGCGCGTATTCCGCCCTGGAGCGCGACGGCGCGTCTGGCCTGGAGCTCGACCCCGTTCGACGCCGCGCTGGAGGTTCGGCGCGTCGGCGAACAGGACGAGCTGGCGGCCTATGAGCTGGGCACCGACGGCTACACCATGGTCAATCTGTCGGGCGTCTGGCGGCCCTTCGCCGACAAGGGCGTGACCCTCTTCGCCGAGGGCCACAACCTGACCGACGAGGAAGCCCGCGAACACGTCAGCTTCCTGAAGGATGTCGCGCCCCTGCCGGGCCGGAACCTCAGGGTCGGCGTCGCCTACCGGTTCTGAGGTCCGTTAACCGCATCGGACGCCCGGGGCGCGAGCCGGTTTGCGGCGCCCGGGCGACTAGGCTAGAAGCGCGCTTCCCTCATTTCAGAGCCTGATCGCGTTCATGACCGACACCACCGCCGCCTCGCCCCTGTCCGGCAATGTCCTGTTCTACGCCCAGCCCGAGCCGCTGTCCCTGGACGCGCACGCGAAACTCGGCGTCGATCCGGTCGAGAAGCCCTACGCCTTCGTCGCCCAGACCAATCTGGTGCCGGTGATGGTGACCGAATTCGCGCCGGCGGCCCTGTCCTATCCGGTGATTTTCGTCGGCGAGAACAAGCAGCCGGTGGCCGTCATGGCCCTGCGCGCCGGCGAGAACCTGTTCGTCAGCGACGACGGCGAGTTCCGGGCCGAGGCCTACATCCCGGCCTATGTCCGCCGCTATCCGTTCGTCTTCGCCAATGACGACGCCCAGAACCGCATGATCCTGTGCGTCGACCGCGCCGCGCCCTTCATCAAGGAAGGCGGCGCCACGCCCCTGTTCGTCGACGGCCAGCCCTCGCCCTACACCCAGCAGGCGATGGAGTTCTGCAACAATTTCGAGCAGGAACGCCTGCGCACCGAGGCCTTCCTGACCCTGCTGAAGGACCTGGACCTGCTGGACACGCGCGAGGCCGTCTTCACGCCGCGCAACCCGGACGGCACGGCCGCAGAGCCGCAGAAGATCGCCGAATATTATGCGGTCTCGGAAGACAAGCTGAAGGCCCTGCCGGCCAAGAAACTGGCCGAACTGCGCGACAACGGCGCCCTGGGCCAGATCTACGCCCATCTGGTGTCGCTGCTGGGCTGGGATCGCCTGATCGCCATGGCCTTCCAGAAGGCCGCCGCTTCGCAGCCGGTCGCCGGAAACGCCTGAGAAACGGGCAGCAGGCAGTAGGTCTCAGGCAGTAGGGCGGTCCGCCACCTTCACTGCTACCGCCTACTGCCTACGACCTAACCCCTACCTTCGCGCCAGCAGAGCCCGCGTCAGGCACGAGAACACCAGCCGCCCCGCCTCGTCGAGCAGGTCGTGCTGGGCGATGACGATGCCCTTTTCATCGCCGACCGGGTCCTTGCCCATCACCGTCATGCGGCCGCGCATCAGCTCGCCGGCCGGGGGATTGCGCATGAAGCGCAGGCCGTCGACGGCCAGCACCTTGGACTGTGCCCAGCCGGCGGCCTTGTCGGCGAAGATGCGGCTCCACAGGGCGTAGACCATGGCGTCGGGCGCGCCGTACGAGACGTCCCAGCCCGGCGAGAAGCGCTCGACGAACACGTCCAGCGCCGCCGGGTCGACCATGCAGGCGCCCAGGGAAATGACTTCGCCGACGCCCATGTCTTCGAAATGGACGTGCAGGGGTTCAGTCATGTCGAGGTCCCGGTCAGCCCGCGGGTTCTTCGGATACGCGGACCAGCAGCTTGCCGTCATGGTCGCCCGTGAACAAGCGGTTCAGCGAACCCACGGCGCCTTCCAGTCCGTCGTCGACGTGGACCTTCCACTTCACCGTGCCGTCCGCCAGCCACGGACCCATTTCGGCGACCATCTCGCGGCCGCGGTGGGCGTAGTCGAGGACCAGGAAGCCCTGGATGTTCAGCCGGTGGGTGATGATGCGCGAGAAGTTCGGCGAAGGCGGCGCCTTGGTCGCGTTGTAGGCCGAGATCAGGCCGCAGACGGCCATGCGGCCGTGGGTCTTCAGCCGGTTGAAGACGGCGATCATGATGTCGCCGCCCACGTTCTCGAAATTCAGGTCGACGCCGTCGGGGGCCAGGCGGTCCAGCGCCTCTCCCACGTCCTCATTCTTGTAGTCGATGGCCGCGTCGAAGCCGAGTTCTTCGGTCAGCCAGCGGCATTTGTCGGGGCCGCCGGCGATGCCGATGACGCGGCAGCCGCGGGCCCTGGCCACCTGGCCCGCGATCGAGCCCACGGCCCCGGCGGCGGCGGAGATGACGAGGGTCTCGCCGGCCTTGGCCTTGAGCACGTCGGTGACGCCGAAATAGGCGGTCATTCCGGTCATGCCCAGGACGCTGAGGTTGGCGGTCAGGGGCATGCCGGGGGCGCGGTGCACCGGGCGAAGCTCCATCTCGTTGACGACGGCGTAGTCGGACCAGCCGCCCGACAGGGGGGTGACGATGTCGCCGGCCCGGAAGCGGCTGGAGCGGCTTTCCTCGACCACGCCCAGGGTCAGGCCCCGCATCACCCCGCCGATCGGCACCGGCGGCAGATAGCCCTCGGCGTCGTTCATCCAGGTGCGGTTGGTGGGGTCCAGCGACAGATAGACGGTGCGGACCAGCACCTGCGATTCCTTCAGCGCGGGCACCGGCGCCTCGACCAGCTCCAGATCGCCGGCCTTGATCAGACCCCTGGGCCGCTGACGCAGCACCCACTGACGATTGACGCGAGCCATGGCGATCTCCGGGTTTTCTTTCTGAACTCGCGCATAGTCAGCAAGCGGGCCCGGCTGTCCAGCCGGGGCAAAGAAAAAGGCGGACCGTTTCCGGTCCGCCTGAAAGTCGCGTCATCGAGAATGAGGCGCGGAGGCGACAGACTGACTTTCGTCAGTCTCAAGTCGGGGGGGCGTCGCCGCCTCCGCATTTCGATAACGGGGGTTTCGCCGCCGGGTTCCAGCGCGCCGAACGAATTTTTCGCGCGGACGGCGAGCCCGGAACGGCTACGCTGGACCGCGCGTTCATCCGGCTGACCCAATGCATCGACGGAGCCGAGCCATGACCCATGAATCCCCCCACGACAAGGCCGCCGACGCGGTACACGAGGGCCGTCCGGTCGAGGCCCAGTACGTCCGCGGCGGGCGCGGCGGCAAGCGCATCCTGACCCTGCTGGTGATCTCGCTCGCCGCTGTGGCCATACTGCTGCTGGGCATGTGGTTCGTCAGCCAGGGCGGCTTCGCCGACACCAACGCCAACAATGGCGAGCAGGCGGTCGACGCCCAGGCCTTCCAGGGCGAGGGGGGCTCCGACATCCCCTCCGCCGACGCCCCGACGGCCCGGGGCGGCCAGCCGACCCGTCCGGCGACCGGCGAAGCGCCCAACGTCAATGCGCCGACGGTCCCCTCGACCACGACCGACTAGGCCTCGCGGACAACAAAAAAGCCCCGGTCCTGCGACCGGGGCTTTTCCTTGTCCGGGGAAGAAGGCTTACGCCGCCGCCTTCTGGCGCGACGGGTGGAAGAACAGCGCCTGGCTGATCGCCGCCTTCACCGTTTCCGGCTGGAAGGGCTTGGTGATCAGGAAGGTCGGCTCGGGCCGCTCGCCGGTCAGCAGCCGCTCGGGGAAGGCGGTGATGAAGATCACCGGCACGTCGATCCGCTTGAGGATGTCCTTGACCGCATCGATGCCCGACGAGCCGTCGGCCAGCTGGATGTCGGCCAGCACGAGGCCAGGACGATGGCGGGCGACGGCGTCGACAGCCTCGTCATGGGTGGTGGCGGTGCCGGTGACGCGATGGCCCAGCTCCTTCACCAGGCTTTCGATGTCGGCCGAGATGATGGCCTCGTCCTCGATGATCAGCACATCGGTGGCCAGTTCCGCGTCGATGTCGGACTGGGCCTCGCCGATCAGCCGCTCCACGTCGAAGGCGTCGGCGTCCAGGATCTGGGCGGCTTCGGACGGGGTGAAGCCCTCCAGCGCGGTCAGCAGGAAGGCCTGGCGCGAGCGCGGGGCGATCCGCATCAGGCGGCGCGAGGCGTCGTCGGTCCGGGCGTCCAGGCCGCTCTTGTCTTCCAGCTGGGCGCCGGTGGTGGTCCAGATGGCGTGGAAGACATGATACAGGGCGACCCGCGGCGTCATGTCGGCGGGCAGCTGCCGCTCGCCGGCGGCGAGGGCCTCGAGAGCGACGCGGACATAGTTGTCCCCGGTGGTCTGATCGCCGGTCAACGCCCGGGCGTAACGGCGAACATACGGCAGATGCGGCGCAAGACGGGCCAGCAGACTCATTTAGCAAAATCCCCGACAGATGAGGTCCAACGATTTGAACCTCGGCAGTTTCGGTCAACGTATCAAATGGGCCACGGTTCCCGACTTGACCAGCAAGCTTGAGCATTAATCGTCCGTCACCTAGGAACCGGCCCTGCCGAGTGGCGTTTGGCCAGTCGCAACAAGCATTTTGTCAGGGTGGCGGCCGTTATATCGATGACAGAGAATTCCAATCCGCCGGGCAAGAGCCCGCCCAAGGGCGGCGCGAGCCTGGAGGAAGCGCGGCTTCGTCAGCAGGCCATTGGCGTGAAGCTGCGCCATATGTTCGACGAGATCGTCAATGAGCAGGTGCCGGACGAGTTCCTGGATATCCTGCGCCGCGCCGACGAGCGTTCGTCGGGCGGAGACGGCGCATGAGCGGTGCGACCAACCCGCCGCCCAAGCCTCCCTCAGCCGACGATGAAGCTTTCAAACGGGAGCTGGTCGCGCTGATCCCGCATCTGCGCGCCTTCGCCCGCACGCTGACCGGCGATCCGACCGCCGCGGACGACCTCGCGCAGGACGCCATGATGAAGGCCTGGGACGCCCGGGCCAGCTATCAGATGGGCACCAATATGAAGGCCTGGACCTTCATGATCCTGCGCAACCAGTTCTATTCCGAGAAGCGCCGCTCGTGGCGCCAGTCGCAACTGGATCAGGAGGCCGCGGAACGGACCCTGGTCGCGGTCGACGACCCCGAATCCCCGGTGGCCCTGGATGAGCTCCGCCTCGCCCTGGCCACCCTGCCGGAAGAGCAGCGCGAGGCGCTGATCCTGGTCGGCGCCGGCGGCTTCGCCTATGAAGAGGCCGCCGAGATCTGCCAGTGCGCGGTGGGGACGGTGAAAAGCCGCGTCTCCCGCGCCCGCAAGGCCCTGCAGGCCACACTTGAAAAGGGCGGCTACGCCCGTGACGGCCGCGCGGCGGGCGACGCCATGCGCTCCATCCTGGCCGCCGCCGATCGCCTGAGCAGCGTCCGGCAAGGCTGACCGGATGGTCCGGTTGGGACGGATTCTGGCCGGAAGGATGGGCCGCCCCCGGCGCCCGTCGCGGTTCGTCGGCATCCGCTTCCGGCTGGGCTCGGCGATGGCGATCGCCCTGCTGCCCATCCTGGTGCTGGGCGCCTTTCAGGCCCAGTCCGCCTTCAGCGCCCAGGATGTCGAGCGGCGCTCGGACCTGCAACTGGCCGCCGAGCGGACTGCGGCCAACGCCAAATCCCATCTCGACAGCACCGGGGTGCTGCTTCAGGCCCTGCGCCCGGAGGCCCTGGAGGTGTTCTGCGAACCCCGCCTGACCGATCTGGTCGAGCGGCTCGAGGATCTCGACGGGCTGGCGCGGCTCACGGCGACCGGCGTCACCACCTGCGCCTCCCGGGGGCTCCGTCAGGCGTCGCCCCCCTGGCTGGTGCAGGCTCCGGACAGCCCGTGGTTCCTCCGGCTCAAGGGCGGGGAGGGGATGGTGCTGGCGCGCGCGCCGGCCGCCGCCGGGCGGTCTCCCGGTCTGATCGTCGCGATCCGGCTGGAGCGGCCGCTGGGCGCCTTCGACGGCGCCATGGTGGCGCTGCTGCCCCTGGCCAGCCTGCAGCCCGACGTCGACGACCCCGCCCTGCCGGAAGGGTCGCAGGCGGCCCTGACCGACGGCGACGGACGTCTGCTCACGGCCACCGAGGCGGACGCCTTCGTCCTGTCCGGCGGCCAGAGCCTGACCGGCTGGGTCGGTCGGGCGCGGTCGGGGGCCTCGGCGATCTTCGAGGCCGATGACGCCCTGGGCCGTCACCGCGTCTACGCCGGCGCGGCCCTCGCCGGCCGCGACGTCTACGCCCTGCTGTCCGCGCCCGCGCCCGGCCTGTTGTCCTGGGCCCGGCTGAACCCGGTCGGGGCCCTGTTGGTGCCGCTGCTGGCCTGGTTCATCGCCTTCGGGGCGGTGATGCTGGTCAGCGAGCGGATCGTCATCCGCTGGCTGAACTATCTGGAGCGGATCGCCGCCATCTACGCGCGCGGGCGGTTCAATGTGCGTCCGCTGCAGGCCATGAACGCCCCGGCCGAAATTCGCGCCCTGGCCCGGACCCTGGACGAGCTGGCGGAGTCGATCGTCACCCGCGACGCCGCCCTGACCGCCTCGCTGGCCGAGAAGGACGCGCTGATGCGCGAGATCCACCATCGGGTGAAGAACAATCTGCAGATCATCTCGTCGCTGCTGTCGATGCAGCAGCGGGCCCTGACGGACCCGGCGTCGAAGGCGGCGGTGGGCGACACGCGCCAGCGCATCTCGGCCCTCGCCCTGATCTATCGCACCCTCTACCAGAGCGACGACCTGCGCTACGCCGACGCCCGCATCTTCCTGACCGAACTGGTCGGCCAGCTGGTGGCCAGCGAGGCCGGGCGGGGCATCGTCGTCACCTCCTCGGTCGAGGCGGACTCCCTGGTCGTCGACCCCGACAAGCTGGCGCCCCTGGCCCTGTGGCTGGTCGAGGCCGTCACCAACGCCCAGAAACACGCCTTCGCGGGTCGGGGCGGCGCCCTCCAGGTCCGCTTCCATGTGCGCGGCGACAAGAGCGTGCTGGAGGTCCAGGACGACGGGCCGGGGGTCAGCGAGACCTTCCGCGCCGGCGTCGGGCGGACCCTGATGGGCGCCTTCGCCAAACAGCTGCGGGGCGAGGTCGAGATGGTTCCGGCCGAGGGCGGCGGGACCATCGCCCGGCTGGTGTTCGCCACCCCGGAAGCGGTGGTTCCGACGGATCCCGCCGACCTGGGAACCTGAGCCGGGCGGGGACGTTGTTATGGCAGACACCGCCTCCCCGGTTTCTGGAGTGATCCCCATGCGCAAGATTTTCGTTCTGTTCGCCGCCGCCGCCGCCCTGACCACCGCCGCCTGCAACACCGTGTCCGGCGTCGGCCGTGACGCCTCGGCCGCCGGCGACGCCGTGACCACCGCCGCGGAAGACGCCAAGAACTAGTTACAAGGTTCCCGACCGCGTTTCCCCCCCGACGCGCGGATCGGTTGAAGGAGGCCCGCCAGCATCCCCCCGCTGGCGGGCTTTCGCTTGTCCGGGCCCTGCTGGAGCCTTGCGTGTCCGCCCCGGACGGCTAGCATCCCCGCACAGGCGTCCGCAGAGGCGCCGGACCAAAGCGGGGGTGAACGATGACGGAAGCGATGGACGCGAGGGCGGAGCCGGGTCTCAGGACGGTGGTGGTGGCCTCGGCCGCGGGGACCGCGTTCGAATGGTATGATTTCTTCGTCTTCGGCTCGCTGGCCACGGTGATCGCCCGCCACTATTTCGCCGACGCCGGCGAGACGGTCGCCTACATCCTCGCCCTGCTGACCTTCGGCCTCGGCTTCGTGGTGCGACCCCTGGGCGCGCTGGTGTTCGGCTGGTTCGGCGACCGCACGGGGCGCAAGACCACCTTCCTGGTCACCATCACCCTGATGGGCCTGGCCACCGTGGCCATCGGCCTGCTGCCCGACTATGGCCAGATCGGCCTGGCGGCGCCCATCCTGCTGCTGGTCATGCGGGTGCTGCAGGGCTTCGCCCTGGGCGGGGAATACGGCGGCGCGGCCATCTATGTCGCCGAGCATTCGCCGCCGAAGAGGCGCGGCCTGCTGACCGGCTGGATCCAGACCACGGCCGCCTTCGGCCTGATCGGGGCGCTGGCGGTCATCCTGATCACGCGCCGGATCGTCGGGGTCGAGGCCTTTGACGAATGGGGCTGGCGCATCCCGTTCCTGCTCTCGGCCCTGCTGCTGGCGGTGTCGCTGTGGATCCGGCTGAAGCTGAACGAGAGCCCGGCCTATCAGCGCATGGAGGCCGAGGGCGGCGAGCGGCGCGCGCCCTACAAGGAGGCCTTCTTCCGGTGGGGCAACGGTCGCTTCGTGCTGATCGCCCTGTTCGGCATCATGATCGCCCAGGGGGCGGTCTGGTACTGCGGCTATTTCTACACGCGGTTCTTCATGGAGCGGGTGCTCAAGATCGACACCAACACCGTCGATCAGCTGGTGCTGGCGGTGACCGTGGCCTCGGCGGGGCTGTACGTCTTCTTCGGCTGGCTGTCGGACCGGCTGGGGCGCAAGCCGGTGATGCTGTTCGGCATGGTCCTGGCGCTGGTCGCCTTCTTCCCCGGCTTCCAGGCCCTGACGAAGGCGGCCAATCCGGCCCTGGCGGAGGCCCAGGCCTCGTCGCCGGTGACGGTGATCGCCGATCCCGCCACCTGCGCCCTGCAGTTCGACCCGATCGGCAAGGCGGCCTTCGCCAGTTCCTGCGACATCGCCAAGAGCGTGCTGTCGAACGCCGGCGTCTCCTACGGCAACGCCGAGGCCATCCCGGGCTCGGTCGCCGCGGTCCGGATCGGCGGCGCGGAGGTTGCTTCGGTCGAGGGGGCCGGCATGAGCTCCGCCGCGCTGAAGGCGGCCCGCGCCGGGGTCGAAACGCGCGTCAAGGCGGCCCTCGCCGAGGCCGGCTATCCGGCGAAGGCCGATCCGGCGCGGATCAACATGCCGCTGGTGTTCGGCATACTGATGATCTTCATGGTCGCGGCGACGGCCCTGTACGGCCCCCAGGCGGCGGCCCTGGTCGAGCTGTTCCCGACGCGGGTGCGCTATACGGCGATGAGCCTGCCCTACAACATCGGCACCGGCTGGGTGGGCGGACTGTTGCCCGCCGCCAGCTTCGCCCTCGTGGCCTGGTCGGGGAACATCTATTTCGGCCTCTGGTACTCGGTCGGCTTCACCGTCGTGGCGGTGATCGTCAGCCTGCTGTGGCTGCCGGAAACGAAGGGTCGCGACCTGGACGCCATCAAGACCTGACATGAACCGGCGCCTGAAATCGCTGGTCTGGCCGCTGACGGTGCTCGCCGTCGGGGCCCTGGCGAGCTGGGCGGCGGAGACGGCCGTCGGTCGGTTTCAGGCCTATAGTGTCTATGGTTTGGCGCGACCGGTCGCTGACCTGCTGCTGGTCATCGGCGGCCTGTGGCTGGTCGTCACCCTGATCCGGCTGGCTTCCGGCCGGTCGACCCGGTCGGACTGAACCTCAGGCGAAGACCCAACCCGCGGTCCCGTCGGCCTCATCGGAGGGAGGTTGTCCGCGACCGCCGGGCCGCACGGTCCGGATCGCCCGCACCGCGCCGCGCCGTCGCTCCGTCAGTCGCGTCACGACCGCTCGCGCCCGCGCAACAACGACCGTCCGCAGCGGGCGAAGCCGCGTTCCCGCCGCCAGCAGGCTGATCGCCATGACGGCTTCCAGATAGACCAGCACGTCCCCGGCCAGCAGCAGGGCCATTTCCAGCGGCGCCAACTGGATCAGCATCAGCGCGCCGCCGATGATCAGGACGGACCGCACGGCCGGGCCGGAGAAGGTCCATACCAACTTATCCATGACCCGGCCGCGCGTCGGCGCATGGAGGGCGCTGGCCACGGCGATGACGCAGAGCAGGGCCGGAATGAAGGGCAGGCCGTGCGCCGCCAGACCGGACAGGGTCATCAGGGCCAGTCCCGCCGCCGCCAGGAGCCACAGGCCCGTCGTCTTCCAGCTATCCATGGGTCCCCCGAACGTCGTCGTCGTTTCGCAAATGGCGGCGAGCCCGGACAGCGCAAGGGGTCAGGCCTCGGCGACGGCCTTCCAGCCCTCGGCGACGGCGTCGACGGCGTGGCGCAGGCGGGCGCGATGCTTGTCGAAGAACATCTCGCCGCGCAGGCCCGAGAAGATGAAGCCGTTGGCGGCGATGCAGGCGCCTGGATCTTCCAGCGGCGTAATCTCGAAATAGCGCACCGAGCGCGACCACAGGCCCCGGTTCTCGGTCCAGACCAGCTGGGCCTCGGGCTGCCAGTCGCCGACGCGAACGGCGGCGCGGCGCTCGGGCAGGCCCTCGATCCCCTCGGTCAGGGCGATGCCGCCGCCGAAGGCGATGGTCCCCTCGACCGCCCGCTCGACCGGGTTCCAGCGGTCCCAGCCGGGCAGGTCGGCGATCAGGGCCCAGAGCTGTTCGGGCGTGGCGCGCACGCCGATGCGGCGTTCGATACGGGCGGTTTCCATGGCCCCGATCTGACACGGCTTTCGGACGGAGAAAAGGCCGTCTTCAGCGGTTGCCCTCGGGACCGGGCTGGGAGGCGGGCGGGGTGTCGGGCGAGGGCGTCTCGTCGCGGTCCGGCAGGTCGGCCGGTCCCGTCCGCAGCCGCGCGCTGACGAAGCACAGGGCCGTGGCGGCGGCCAGCAGGACGGCGTTGGCGATGAAGGGGCCCGGCTCGGCCAGTTCGTACAGGGCCACCCCGATCACCGGCGGGCCGAGGAAGCTGAGACCGGCCAGCGACATCATCAGCCCCGCCACCGCCCCCTGCTCATGCCGCCCCACCGACAGGGACGAGCCGGCGGTGAAGCCGGGCCGTGCGAAGCCGACGCCCATCGACACCACCGCATAGCCGACCACCACGCCGTAATAGCCGGGCGAGGCGATGCTCATCAGATTGCCGACCAGCGCCAGCCCCGCGCCCCAGCGCATCAGGTCGCGCGGCTGCAGCTTCAGCAGGGGGATCAGCCCCCACTGCACCATCAGGGTCGCCGCCGCCCCGGCCAGCATGGCGATGCCGATGAAGGGCTGGGCGTCGCGGGCGGCGATTCCGGTCGCGCCCAGTTCGTCGATGATATGGAAGCCCAGAACCGAGATGTTGACCGCCTGGGCCCCGGTGACCAGCAGGCCGTACAGCAGATAGTCCCGCACCCGCGGGTCCTTCCACAGTCCCTTGCCGGTCTCGCCGCGATGGCCGCTGGACGAGGGCGTGCGCACCACCTCGCCGCTGGGCAGCTTGCGCCAGACGATGACCAGGACGACCGCGCCGAACAGGGCGAAGGCGTACATCGGCCCCGCCAGCCCGATCAGCGGCAGGACGAAGAACGGCGCCAGCGCCGGCCCGATCACCGTGCCCAGCCCCTGGGCCGAGGCCAGCAGCGACATGGCCTGGGTGCGCTGTTCCGGCGAGGTCCGGTCGGCGACATAGGCCTGGGAGGCGATGGGCGCGGCCGAGCCGAACACGCCATAGACCGAGCGCGCCACCGCCATCAGGGCGAAGGCCAGGCCCGCGCCGAGCCACTGCTCCAGACCCGAGGTCGCGGCCAGACCGAAGCCGCTCATGGAGACGACGAAGCCGGACAGGCCGATCAGTATGACCCGCTTGCGCCCCACGGTGTCCGACAGCCGCGCCCAGAACGGCGAGGCGATGGTCCACATCAGGGCCGAGATGGCGAAGGCGCCGGCCACCAGGGTGTCGGACAGGCGGAACTCGCGCCCGATCGCGGGCAGCACCGACTGCAGCGCCATATTGCCCGCCGCCGCGATCAGGCTGACGGAGAACAGGATGACGAAGGCGGGCGAGCGGAGGTTCACGGGATCAGCCTAGACGCCCCCGCCCACGCGGTCACCCTTCGCCGACGACCTTGAAGCTGGCTTTCAGCCGGCGGTCGTCGTCCAGACCCAGCCGGGCCTTGACCTCGAACAGGTCGGCGCCGGCCGGCACGATCAGCAGGGCCTTGGGATTGGCCGCATTGACGGCGATGACCGCGTTCTTTGGACAGATGTCGAAACAGTTGGTCTCCTTGACCACCAGCTCGGCCTTCCTGCCCTTTCCCGCCTTCAGATATTTGCGCAGCGCCTTTTTCAGCGTCCTGTCGCCGTCGGGACCGAAGCCCTTGCCGTCCAGCTTCCTCGAGCATTTGCGGCAGACCAGCACCATGTCGCGCCACTGGGTCTTTGCGGTCTTGATGGCCATGCAGACGAGATCGCCCGCCGCGCGCCCTTGCGCAAGGGCGGTTGCTTTGCGCAGGTTGCGGCCTGACGCCATCGGGGACGCCCATGACCATTCGCCGCCTGCTCGCCGCCTCCAGCCTGACGCTGGTCCTGTCCGCCGGAGCGGCGTTCGCCCAGACCGCGCCCGTCCCACTGGAACGGGTCGAGGCGGCGGTGGCGGCGGAAACGCCCCGGGTCACAGCCTGGCGGCGCGACATCCACGCCAACCCCGAACTGGGCTTCGCCGAGACCCGCACCGCCGCCTTGGTCGCGGACCATCTGCGCGGCCTGGGGATGGAGGTCCGCACCGGCGTGGGCAAGACCGGCGTCGTCGGCGTGCTGCGCGGCGGCCGGCCGGGCCGGACCGTGGCCCTGCGCAGCGACATGGACGCCCTGCCGGTGCGGGAGGCGACGGGCCTGGCCTTCGCCTCGACCGCGACCGGGACCTATATGGGCGAGACCGTCTCCGTGGCCCACGCCTGCGGCCACGACGCCCATATCGCCATGCTGATGGGCGCGGCCGAGGTTCTGGCCGGGATGAAGGCCGACTTCGCCGGCACGGTCGTCTTCATCTTCCAGCCGGCCGAGGAGGGGGCGCCTCCGGGCGAGCCCAAGGGCGGCGCCGCCCTGATGATCGACGAGGGGGCGCTGGAGAATCCCCGCCCCGACGCCATCTTCGGCCTGCACATCGTGCCGGGCCGGCCGGGCACGGTCTTCTACCGGCCGCAGGGCTTCATGGCCGCCTCTGACCGGATCGACATCGTCCTGCACGGCCGCCAGACCCATGGCGCCTGGCCGTGGAAGGGCGTCGACGTCATCGCCGTCTCGGCCCAGATCATCCAGACCATCAACACCCTGACGGCCCGCACCATCGACCCGACGACGACGCCGACGGTCTTCACCATCGCCACGGTGGACGCGGGCGTCCGCTACAACATCATCCCGGACGAGGCGAAGCTGTCGGGCACATTGCGCACCTTCGACATCGCCCAGCGCGACGATCTGGTGCGGCGGGCCGGCGTGGCCATCGACAATGTCGCCGAGACCTTCGGCGCCACGGCCGAGTTCTCGGTCCGTCAGAACGCGGCCCTGGTCTACAACAACGAGGAACTGTCAGCCTGGCTGGCCCCGGTCCTGACCGAGGCGGCGGGCGCGGGAAACGTCAACGCCGCCAGCCCGCCTACGACGGTGGCCGAGGACTTCAGCTATCTGTCCCAGGTGGTGCCGGGCGTCTTCTATCACCTCGGCGGATCGAAGGACGGGGTCGATCCCGCGACCTCGCCGCCGAACCATTCGCCAGGGTTCGACGTCAATGAATCGATCCTGCCGCTGGGCGTGAAGACCCATGTGCTCAGCGCGCTGCGGTTCCTGGAACGGCCTGCCCCCTGACGTCTCAGGCCGCTTCGCCGGTGCGGATCCAGTCGGCGAGGACATCATGCATGGCCCGGGCCGTCGGCGCCGCCTGTCCGGTCTCCGTGACGTCCCGCCGCGCATCGGATGGAGCGACATCGTCGGGCGACAGGCCGAACTGGCTGCGGAAGGCCTGAACGAAGGTCCGGCGGTCGGGAAAACCGTTCTGCTGCCCGATCCGTTCGACGGAGGGCGAGAGGCCGCGGCGTCCGCGCAGCGAAGCGTAGGCGCGCGCCAGACGCCGGCGCAGGACATAGGTCCGGACCCCGCCCGTACTCTCGAAGGCCCGGTACAGGCTGGTGCGCGACACGCCGATGGCGACGGCCACGGTCGCGGCGCTCCACCGGGCATTCGCCGGTTGCGAGTCCAGCAGGGCCATGGCCCGCTCGCGGATCGTGCGATGGATGGCGTCGGCGTGCCCCGGGGTGACGGAGCGCTGATGCCCCAGAAAGCGCTCGGCGATGACGAAGGCGGCCTCGATGCCGGCCGCGCCTTCCGCCTCGCTGAGTTCGCCGGCGACGTCCGACAAGGTCAACAGGTGCGAGGCCACCAGCCGCCCGCCCGCCGACGAGCCGGGCAGCACCAGGCCGTGAAGGCCGCGGGACAGCAACCAGCCGGGCACGATCGTCCGGGGGACCATGAGCGTGACCATGTCGATGGCGGGCATCGAGGCCACGGAGGGGCGCGACAGGTCCCGGAACTGCACCGAGCCCGCCTCGGCCCGTATGGTCTGACCGTCGCAGTCGCCGACGGTGTCGATCATGTTCACGATCACGCTGATGTGGTCGATGCCCGAGCGCCGGATGTGCTGCGCCTCGCGCGCCAGGGTCTGGGTCGATGAGTGGGCGCGGGCGATAATGGACGGGCCGAACAGATGCGCCTGCGTCCGGCTGCTGAAGCCCGTGCGGCCGTTCCCGGCCACGTCGCGCACCTCGCCCAGCTCCGTGAAGGTGTCGCGATAGATTTCAAAGGCATCCGGCTGATGCTCTGACGAGACGGCCCACGATACGCTGGGCGGCCGATCCTTGGGGGGTACGCTGACTTTCACGCGACGCAGGGTGTCATGAGCCGCGATCAGACGCCATCCACGGCCTCACCTTCAGGCCCGCTGGAAAAACGTCGCGATCACGCGGCGATAGACCTCGGCCAGGGCCTCGATCTCGGCTACGGGCGCGCGTTCGTCGATCTGGTGCATGGTCTGGCCGACCAGACCCAGCTCCAGCACCGGACACATGGCGCGGATGAAGCGGGCGTCGGAGGTGCCGCCGGTGGTCGAGGCCTCGGGCCGCCGTCCGGTCGCGGCCTCGACCGCGTCCCGCACCCCCTCGATGAAGGGGCCCGGCTCGGTCAGGAAGGCGTCGCCCGAGCACAGGTGCTCCAGCTCGACCCGCAGGCCGGACGCCGCCTGGGCCTCGCCGGCCATGGCGTTCAGCCAGGCGATCAGGTCGTCGCCGGTGTGGCGAGGATTGAAGCGGATGTTCAGCCGCGCCTTCGCCTCGGCCGGAATGACGTTGGTCGCCGGATTGCCGATGTCGATGGTGGTGATCTCGAGGTTCGACGGCTGGAACCCCTGATAGCCGTCGTCCAGCCGGTGGTCGGCCAGCCGGGCCAGCAGCCGCGCCATCACCGGCGCCGGATTGGCCGCGCGGTCGGGATAGGCGACGTGGCCCTGTTTGCCGTGGACGGTGATCCAGCTGTTCAGCGAGCCGCGCCGCCCGATCTTGATCATGTCGCCCAGGGCGTGCTGTGACGACGGTTCGCCGACGACGCAGGCGTCGATGACCTCGCCCTCGGCCATGAGGGTTTCGACCACGCGTCTGGTGCCGTGCAGGGCGGGGCCTTCCTCGTCGCCGGTGATCAGGAAGGACAGGCTGCCGGGAATCTCGCCCCCATCCTTATGGTAATCGGCCAGCACCTGCGAAACCGCCGCGACCCAGGCCGCGATGCCGCCCTTCATGTCGACCGCGCCGCGGCCGTAGAGGACGCCGTCCTTCACCTCGGCCTCGAAGGGGCCGGACGACCAGGCCTCGGTCGAACCGGTCGGCACCACGTCGGTGTGCCCCGCGAAGCAGAGGTTGGGGCCGGCCGTCCCGCGCCGCGCGTACAGATTTTCGATGTTCTCGAACTTCATCCGGCGGCAGTGAAATCCGAGGCTGGTCAGGACGCGCTCCAGCACATCCATCGCCCCCGCGTCGGCGGGGGTGACGGAGGGCCTGCGGATCAGGTCGCGGGTCAGGGCGACAGGATCGATAACGGGAGTTGATGCGACGCTCATAAGGCTATGCTTTACGGGGTTCGGACGACCGCGAGAAGGCTTCTCCCCATGCCGAAGATCGACATCGACAGCGCCCCCGTCGGGCATGGCACGGGCTACCCCGAGGAATTCGCCGGCCCGTGCAAGCCGCGCCGCCGCTGGCGGCTGGGCGACGCGGTCGGGCTGGACCAGTTCGGCGTCAATCTGCTGCGCCTGCCGGCCGGGGCCTGGTCGAGCCAGAGGCACTGGCATGAGGGCGAGGACGAGTTCGTCTGGATCGTCTCGGGCGAGGTGGTCCTGGTCGAGGGCATGCCAGGCGAGGCGGGGGGCGAAACGGTGCTGCGCGCCGGCGACTGCGCGGGCTGGAAGGCGGGCGTCGCCAACGGCCACAAGATCGAGAACCGGTCCGACGCCGAAGCCGTCCTGCTCGAGGTCGGGACCCGCACGCCCGACGGCGACGCGGGCGACTATCCCGATATCGACATGGTCTTTCGGGGCGGCGGCTATTTCCACCGCGACGGGACCCCGTATCCGAAAGTCGACCGGCGCACGTGACGGACACCATCGAGACGACCGGGCCGGTCCAGCCGCCCCCGCCGCCCGAGGGGCCCGCCAGTCCCTGGGCCATCCGCGACTTCCGCCTGCTTTGGGTCGGTCGGGTGGCGGCCGTGCTGGGCATCCAGATCCAGTCCTCGGCCCTGCTGTGGCAGGTCTATGAGATCGCCCGCCGCGACCATCCGATCGCCGAGGCCAGCCTGTATCTCGGCCTCGTCGGCCTGTGCCAGTTCCTGCCCCTGCTGGCCCTGACCCTGCCCGCCGGGGCCCTGGCCGACCGCCGCGACCGCAAGAACACCGTCACCCTTTCGGTCCTCGTCGAGGCGGGCTGCGCCGTCGGCTTCCTGCTCATGGCGCTGCACGGAAACCCGCCGTTGTGGGGCCTGCTGGCCGTGGCCGCCGTCTTCGGGGCGGCGCGGGCCTTCCTCGCCCCGGCCAGCCAGGCCTTCCTGCCCATGGTGGTCGGACGCCGCGCCCTGCCGCCGGCCATCGCCGCCCAGTCCATCGCCTTCCAGACCGGCGCCATCGCCGGCCCGGCCCTCGGCGGACTGATCGTCGGCCTGTCCGTGCCCCTCGCCTACGCCTCGGCCCTGGCCATGTTCGCGGTGGGCGTCGGCAGCCTGCTGCTGATCCGCACCAGCGGCAAGCCGGCCCCGTCGCCGACGCGGATCCCGGTGGTGGAACAGGTCAGGGAAGGTCTGGCCTATGTCTGGAATACGAAGATCGTGCTCGGCGCCATTTCGCTGGACCTGATCGTGGTCCTGCTGGCCGGCGTCGCCCTGCTGACGCCCATCTTCGCCCGCGACATCCTGCATGTCGGCCCCGAGGGCTTCGGCCTGCTGCGCGCCTCCTTCGGCGCCGGGGCGCTGCTGGTGGCCCTCTACCTCAGCCGCTTCCCGATCGTGAAGCACGCCGGCCGGTGGATGTTCGCCTCGGTGGCGGTGTTCGGCGTCTGCACCCTGACCTTCGGTCTTTCGACCAGCGTCTGGCTGTCCGGCGCCGTGCTGTTTCTCGGCGGGGCCGCCGACATGATCAGCGTCAACATCCGCCAGACCCTGATCCAGCTGTCCACGCCCGACCATATGCGCGGCCGCGTCAGCTCGGTCTCCATGCTGTTCATCGGCGCCTCGAACGAGCTGGGCGAGGCCTATTCCGGCGTCGCCGTCCGCTTCCTCGGCCCCATCGGCGCGGCGGTGTTCGGCGGCGTCGGCGCCCTGACGGCGACCGGCGTCTGGGCGAAGCTGTTCCCGGATCTCAGGAAGGCGGATCGGCTGGACTAGGACAGGTCTTGGGTCTTGGGTCCCAGGTCTTGGGGGAGACGAACCGCACGTCCCTAATCCCTAATCCCTAATCCCCAATCCCTAACCCCCCGCCCTCACCCCCACGGGCGGAAATGCTTCGACAGCTTCAGCCCCTGCCGCTGGTAGTGGCTGCCGCCCTCGCCATACAGCCGCGTCGGCCGTTCCGTCAGCGGCTCATAGACCAGCCGGGCCACGATCTGGCCGTGCTCCAGCAGGAAGGGCGTATCGTGCGTCCGCACTTCCAGCACCCCCTTGGACCCCGCCCCGTGCGCCTCGTCGGTGCCGAAGCCCGGGTCGAAGAAGCCCGCATAGTGGACCCGGAACTCGCCCACCGACGGATCGATCGGCGTCATCTCGGCGGCCTGGTCGACCGGAATCTCGACGTCGTCGCTCGAGGCCAGGATGTAGAATTCGCCCGGGTCCAGCAGCAGCTCGCCGCGCCGCAGGGTCAGCGGCTCCCAGAAGTCGCGCGGATCGTGGCCGTCGATGTTGTCGAGATCGATCACCCCCGCATGCCGCCGTCCGCGGAAGCCGACCACCGCCCCGTCGCCGCCCTGCAACTCGACCCCGACGCTGCGGGTCTCCAGCTTCGGCGGTTCCCCGGCCTTGAGCCGCAGCTGGTTCAGCCGCGTCCCCGGCCGCACCAGGATGGGGAAGGTCTGGGGCGAAATCTCCAGATACAGGGCCCCCTCATAGCCCTCGGCCACGTCGTCGAAACTGGCCCCCCGGTCGGTCAGCAGGCGCACGAAGACATCGACCCGCCCGGTCGAGCTCTTGGGATTGGCCCGCGCGATCAGGCCCTTGGGCAGGCTCAGCCGCTCCTGCAGCCGGGCGATATAGACGCAGCCGCGTTCCAGCACGACGCCGCCCGACAGGTCGATCCGGTGCATGGAGACGTCGGCGATCCGGTCCTCGACCGTGCGCCGGCCGGGCAGGAAGGAGGCGCGCACGCGCCACGCCTCGTCCGACAGCCGCAGGTCGAGACTGGCCGGCTGCACCTGGTCGGCGTCGAAGGGGGTGTCCGAAGCGATCGCGCCGCCGGCGATCAGGGCCTCGATGGACTGGCACGGCAGGATGCCGGCGACGGGGAATTCGAAGGTCTGCATGGGCCCGGCTTACACGATTTTTCGCCGCGTCTCCCCTGTCCGGCGCCACACGGCGGCGCTTGACGTGGGCACGGCTTGCACGACCATGGCGGAATGCATGACACGCGCGCCTATGAAGCCGAAACCGAGGGCGTTCTCGTCCGCGTCCGCCCCAGCTATCTGGCCGGCCAGTCCGATCCCGAAGGCGGCCGCTGGGTCTGGGCCTATCAGGTCGAGATCGTCAATCTGAGCGGCGTTCCGGTCCAGCTGATGGCCCGCCGCTGGGAGATCACCGACGCCCTCGGCCATGTCGAGGAGGTGCGCGGTCCCGGCGTGGTCGGCGAACAGCCCACCATCCAGCCGGGCGAGAGCTATTCCTACGCCTCGGGCTGCCCGCTCGGCACCGCCTCGGGCTCGATGAGCGGCGGCTACTATATGACCGACGACGCCGGCCGTTCGTTCGAGGTCGCCATCCCGCCGTTCAGCCTCGATGTGCCGGGCGATCGCAGGGTGCTGAACTAGTCGGGCCTCAAGTAGCGCGAAGCGCGGTAGGCCCAACAAAAAACCCGCCCGAAGGGCGGGGGTGAGGGGCTGCGTCAACCCGGAAAAGCGCAGCCCCGCCCCTGCACTCAAGGCCGCATGCGGGTGCGGCCCTGAGGCGGAGGGCGGCTCTCTAGGAGCCTAAGATGACAGCCGTGTGGCTGAATGGGGTCAGATGTAGCGCCGCAGGCTCCGCGCCAGGTCCGTCGCGCCGCGCTTGACCTGCGGCTGGTAGGCGACGCGGGCGTGTTCGACGCAATAGACGCCTTCCGAAGAGCGGCGGCCGCAGAAGCTGAACTCGTTCGACGACGGATCGCCGATCGGCCATTTGCACATATGGGCGCCGAGGGTCATCACCGTGGCGGTGCCGGGCAGGTCGGGCATCGGCGCCGGAACCGACTGGGCCGTGGTCATGGCGCGCGGCTGGACCGCCTCGATGCGGCGCGGCGCCGAAGGGGCCTGGGTCGGTTGCGTCGGGCGCGGACGCGACGGGCGGAAGGTGGCGCGCGCCGGCTGCGACGGGGCGGCCCGGCCCGACAGGCCCAGGCGGTGCACCTTGCCGATGACGGCGTTGCGGGTGACGCCGCCGCCCAGCTGTTTGGCGATCTGGCTGGCCGACTGGCCTTCCAGCCAGAGCTTCTTCAGCGCGCCGACGCGGTCTTCTGTCCAGCCTGCGGTCATAGCCAACCCTCCGGGTCTCGGATTCAATATATGGGGTCCAGACATCCCTCCCGGGGCCTCGACCTACCACTAATCGTAAACGAGCCCTTACCGGACGCAAGATGTGCGAATCAGTCCGTCCACAGGAACCAGATGTAGAGATGGTTAACGGCGGGAGGGATGAGGGATGAGGGATGAGGGATTAGGGATTAGGGAAGGTGAGCCCGCATCAGATCACGGAGCCTGGAGGGGGCGGGCCGATTGTCCACCATCCACTCCCTCATCCCTCATCCCTCATCCCTCATCCCTTGCATCCGCCCCCGCCACCCCGCATCTGCCCCCCATGACCGACCTGACCACCACCCCCCGGCCCCGCAGCTACAACGGCGTCAACTGGATCGGCGTCCAGACCCTGTACCTGCGCGAGGTGCGGCGCTTCTGGAAGGTCGGGGCCCAGACCGTGGCCGGGCCGGTGGTCACCACCCTGCTGTACATGCTGGTCTTCGTGGTCGCCCTGCGCGGCACGCGGCCGCCGCTGCACGGCACGCCCTTCGCCGAGTTCGTGGCTCCCGGCCTGATCATGATGGCCATGCTCAACAACGCCTTCGCCAACGCCTCCTCCAGCCTGATCCAGGCCAAGGTGATGAATACGGCGACCGACTTCCTGACCCCGCCGCTCAGTCCGCTGGAGCTGACCATCGGCTTTTCCCTCGGCGCGGCGACGCGCGGCCTGGTGGTCGGGATCGTCACCGCCATCTGCATCATGCCCTTCGCCCGGCTGGAGGTGGCGAGCCTCGGCCTGATCCTTTGGTTCGGCCTGCAGGCCTGTCTGATCATGGGCATGCTGGGCGTCTTCGCCGGCCTGTGGGCGCAGAAATTCGACCAGCTGGCCGCGGTGCAGAATTTCGTCATCATGCCGATGACCTTCCTCAGCGGCACCTTCTACCTGGTCGAGAACCTGCCCGAGCCGTTCGCGACCATCAGCCATTTCAACCCCTTCTTCTATCTGATCGACGGCTTCCGGGCCGGCTTCATCGGGGCTGAAAACGCCGAGGGGAATCTGCTGATCGGCGCGGTCATGAGCGGCCTGCTGACCCTGGTCATGGCCTGGGCCTGCTGGGCGGTGTTCAAGTCCGGCTGGCGGCTGAAGAGCTGATGACCCTCCTGCCGGCCCGGATCGTCCATATCGGCGTCGACCGCGACTGGCGCGACGTCTACGCCTTCGCGTCGCGTCCGGAAAACATGCCTCTCTGGGCCTCGGGCCTCGCGTCCGGCCTGACGCGGGACGGAGACGACTGGGTGGCGGACGGCGGGCCGATCGGTCAGGTCCGGGTCCGGTTCGCCCCGGACAATGCCTTCGGCGTCATCGACCACACGGTGACCATGGCGACGGGCGAGGTGGTGGAGAACGCCCTCAGGATCACGCCGAACGGCGACGGGGCGGAAGTCGCCTTCATCCTGTTCAAGCGCCCGGGCATGGACGCCGCCGCCTTCGAGGCCGACGCGGCCCATGTTCTGAAGGACCTGGAAGCCCTCAAGGCGATCATGGAAGCCGGGTCCTGATCTTTACGGGGATTTCAGATGCATGGCGGGCGCCTACGCGCTAGCCATGGCCCCTCGCTCCAGGGGGAAGTCCATGCTGTTCCGTTCGTTCGCCGCCGTCGCGGCCCTGCTCGCCGTCTGCACGCCCGTCGCGGCCCAGGACCTCGACCTGCGGGCCCAGGTCGCCGCCTTCGTCCAGCCGACCAACGAGGCCCGCACCGCGGTCGTCGTCGCCCAGCTGCGCGCCGCCGGCTTTGAGCCGACGGTCGAGACCTTCGTCGGCGGCACGGAGCGGAGCGGGCCGATGGAGGGCCGCAACGTCGTCGTCACCCTCGGCGAGGGCGCGCGCGAAATCCTGCTGACCGCCCACTATGACGCCGTGAAACTGCGCGACGGGACGATGTCGCACGGCGTCGTCGACAACGCCGCCTCGGTGGTCGGCGTGATCGAGGCGGCGAAGATCCTGCGCGGCAAGGCGCTGAACCACCGCATCCGCGTCATCCTCTTCGACCAGGAGGAGCTTGGGCTGATCGGCGCGAAGAAGTGGATCGAGGCCCATGGCCTGACCAACGTCGCCGCCGTCGTGAACTCCGACGTGGCGGGCTATGGCGACACGATGATGTACGGCCAGAACAACGGCGCCCAGTCGGTGGCGGTGACCCGCGCGGTGCAGGCCGTCTGTTCCGCCCGCGCCCTTCAGTGCGTCGGCTACCCCGAGTATCCGCCGTCCGACGACCGCGCCTTCTCGGCCGCCGGCGCCCCGGTGGTGTCGCTGGGCTTCCAGGACGAGGTCGGCGCCCACCAGATGTGGCTGGCCTTCAACGGCGGCGAGGCCAACGGCCTGGCCGAGGGCTTCGTCCCGCGGGTCTTCCGCCTGATCCACTCCGGCGAGGACACGATCGAGCAGGTCGATCCCGCCACGGTCCGCCTCGCCGGCGACAGCTATGCGGCGGTGGTGGAGGAGCTGGACCGCCGGCTGTCGGAGTAGTTTCCCGCCCTTTCCCGTTGGGAGAAGGCTTGAGCGCATGGCGGCGACCCCACCGTCTCCTCCCCACATCGTGGGGAGGGGGACCGCCCGCGCCCTTCGCGCGGGGGGTGGAGGGGGCGACCCGGTGTGAAGGGATCAGCGATCCACCCGCCCCACCGGCGTCGCCCCCTCCGTCTCGTCGGCTGCGCCTCCGATCCACCTCCCATCTGCGATGGGGAGGAGACAAGCTTGCCCGCCCCCATCCGTGCATCCCTTGACGCTACTCGCTGAATCTATAGTCGCTTTCGCGAGACAATATCCCGCCTGATCAACGGCTTCTGCTTTTCCCAAACTATATTTCTAGCACGGCTCCCCACGGCCTTATCATTCGCTCATCCCGTCGCGGGGGAGGGCGTCTGGCGCCAGGGCCATCAACGTGCGGCGGGGTGTGATCGAGCGGGAAACGTCGTCCTGTAATCGTGGTCCGGACCCTTGCGCGGCTGATACCTGCGGCTTGTGGAATAATCGGGGGCGTGGGGTCGGCGGACTGCCCGGGGGGTCGAAACCCCGGGGCCCGGGAGGCCTGGACGCCTTCCGCCCGTCGCGAGCGTATGACGGCCAGGGATGAATGCGGCGAAAAGGTCGGGGTGGGAAAACGCCACAAGCCCCGCGGGCCGCCTTGATGAAGCCCGCCCCCGTCGGCTTGCGTGAACCGGTCGCGCGGAGCGAAGGCGGCGACGCCGAAAACACATCACGGTCCCCGTAACGCGAAAGCAGGGGGCCACATTCCGGTTCCGGGCCAGCCGCCCGCGCTCCGCGACCTCCCCACCCTTTCCGGCGGCGACGCCGGCGAGACGATGACGCACGTCTGCGTTCTCCCTCCCCTTTATGGGGAGGGATGTCGGCGCGAAGCGACGACAGGGTGGGGTGCGTCTGAAATTCCCCACCCGGTCGCTGCGCGACCACCCTCCCCACTTCGGGGGAGGGAGAAGCCGAGGCCCCCGGTGTTGACTAACCCCGCCCCCCGTCCGACAAGGTCTGACCCTTTTCCAGCGGTCCCGACGCTCTCCGGCGCCGGGGCCGTCTCGCTTTTGGAGGCTTGTCCCGTGTCCACTGATCATCTGATGGGTGTCTACAACCGCGCGCCGCTGGAGGTGGATCGCGGTCAGGGCGCGCGTCTGTGGAGCACCGACGGGACCGAATACCTCGACTGCGTCATGGGCATTTCGACCAACGCGCTCGGCCACGCCAATCCGATCCTCGTCCAGGCCGTCAAGGACCAGGCTGAAAAGCTTTGGCACGTCTCCAACATCTTCAAGATTCCGGGACAGGAAGCCCTCGCCGACGCCCTGTGCGAGAAGTCGTTCGCCGACGTCGTCTTCTTCACCAACTCGGGGACCGAGGCGGTCGAATGCGCGCTCAAGACGGCGCGGAAATATCACTCGGCCAACGGCCAGCCCGAGCGCATCGACATCTACGGCTTCGACGGCTCGTTCCACGGCCGCACCTACGGCGCCATCAACGCCGCCGCCAACCCCAGCTACACCAACGGCTTCGGCCCGCCCATGGAGGGCTTCCACCAGCTGGTCTTCGGCGATCACGAGGCCCTGAAGGCCGCCATCGCCCATCCGAACACCGCCGCCATCATCGTCGAACCGGTGCAGGGCGAGGGCGGCTGCCGGGCCATCCCCGAGGTCTGCCTGCGCGGACTGCGCGAGCTGTGTGACGAATACGGCGTGCTGATCATCTTCGACGAGGTCCAGTGCGGCATGGGCCGGACCGGCAAGCTGTGGGCCCACGAATGGGGCGGCATGGCCCCCGACATCATGGCCATCGCCAAGGCCTTGGGCGGCGGCTTCCCCATCGGCGCCTGCCTCGCCACGGCGAATGCGGCCACGGGGATGACCGTCGGCGTGCACGGCTCGACCTTCGGCGGCAATCCGCTGGCCATGGCCGTCGGCGGCGCCGCCTTCGCCGAGATCTCGAAGCCGGAGACCCTGGCCCATGTCAACGAGATCGCCGGCTATCTGAAGCAGCAGCTGCACGGCCTGGCCCAGCGTTATCCCGACGTCATCGTCGACGTGCGCGGCAAGGGCCTGCTGCTGGGCGTCAAACTGGTCCCCAACAACCGCGAATTCATGGGCTGGGCCCGCGACGAGCAGCATCTGCTGGTCGCGGGCGGCGGCGACAACTGCGTCCGCATCCTGCCGCCGCTGAACCTGACGCTTGAAGAGGCCCGCGAGGCGGTCGAACGCTTCGAGCGGACCTGTGAATTCGCCCGCGGCAAGATCGCCGCCTGAGGAAGACATGACCATGAAATCGGTGCGTCTCAACACCCGCGTCCTCTCCTTCGCTATGGCCGTCATTCTCTCCATGCTGGCCGTCCGCGCCGTCGCCGGCGACGCGATCCATGGCTTCGTCGACGGCCTCGTCGTCGGCTTCACCGACGACGTCTGACCCCAGGCAGCTCCATGACCCGCCACTTCCTCGACCTCTACAAACTCGAAGCCGAAGAAATTCGCGCCATCCTCGACGACGCCCACGCCCGCAAGGCCGCGCGTCAGGGCTGGCCGAAGGGCCGCGCCGACGCCGACGCCCCGGCGAAGGATCGCGTCCTCGCCATGATCTTCGAGAAGAACTCGACCCGCACCCGCTTCAGCTTCGACGCCGCCATCCGCCAGCTGGGCGGGGCCTCGATCATCGCCAACGCCGGCGACATGCAGCTGGGCCGCGGCGAGCCGGTCGAGGACACGGCCAGGGTCCTGTCGCGCATGGTCGACGCCGTGATGATCCGCGCCAACAGCCATGAGGACGTCGAACGCTTCGCCCGCGTCTCGACCGTGCCCGTGATCAACGGCCTGACCGACCGCTCGCACCCGTGCCAGATCCTCGCCGATCTGATGACCATCGAGGAGCATCGCGGCCCGATCGCCGGCAAGACCATCGCCTGGGTCGGCGACGGCAACAACGTCTGCCACAGCTTCATGCATGCGGCGCCGAAGCTGGGCTTCCACTTCAACGTCGCCTGCCCGGCCGACTACCATCCGGACCTGCATGATCTGGCGCGGGGCGGCGATCACGTCACCCTGACCAGCGACCCGCGCCAGGCCGTCGCGGGCGCCGACGTGGTCGTCACCGACACCTGGGTGTCGATGGGCGACGGCGACTATGAGGCCCGCCTCGAAGCCTTCGAAGGTTACGGCGTCGACGACCGGCTGATGGCCGAGGCCGCCAGCGACGCCGTCTTCCTCCACTGCCTCCCCGCCCACCGCGGCGAGGAGGTCACCGACGCCGTCATCGACGGCCCGAAATCGCTGGTCTGGGACGAGGCCGAAAACCGCATCCACGCCCAGAAGGCCGTGCTGGCCTGGTGCTTCGCGGGGTAGGTCGGCGAAAAGGGGCGGCCTTTCGACCGCCCCTTCAGTCTGTCGCGTATCCGACAGCGCCTATTGCAGATTGACGTCCGCGACCCCGCCGGCGTCGGGCAGGGTCTTGGTGAGATTGGCCTTGGCGACTTCGTAGAAGAAGCGGACCGGACCCTTCTTCGACACCCAGATGCGCCCGTCGTCGGCGTCGAAGCGCAGCAGGGTCAGATGCGGGTCGTCCTTGCCCCCGGGATACCAGGCGGCGAGGATCGGGTTCCAGTGCCTGTCGATCAGTTCCGCATTGCGCGGGGCCACCGACAGCGTCCCGTGGATGCAGGCCCAGACGTCCTGGTCCTTCGATCCATAGGTGAACATGGCCGACTGATCGGGCAGGGCGGCGTCCCTGGCCAGGTCGGTGTCGTCGCGGGTGAAGAACCAGATCGTCCCCGTCTCTTCCTCACGGAAGGCGGTCATCGGCTGGCTGTGATAGCCGGGCTGGTCGAGGCCCAGCATGCCGGTGTTCGAGGATTTCAGATGCTTCCAGAACTCGGCTTCGGCTTCGGCGGGGGACAGATTGGTGTCGCTCATGGGGAGGTCTCCTTGATCGGGGTGGATCAGGAATGGCCGGGGGAGGGCCGGGTTCCCCGCCCCGACATTCGGCCGCAGCCGTCAGTACGGCCGCTGCGGCGCGCCAAGCAGGGCCCCCAGATGGACCACCAGAACGAACACTCCGGCCCCGGCCAGCAGCATGATCAGCCGCCAGGGCGCCATGCGGACGCCCCGTCTCGGGTCCCACGGCCGCGCGCCGCGCCACCCGGCGAAGATCGCCAGGGCGATGGCGGCTCCCGTGAGCGCCAGGGTTAGGGTCAGGTCCATCGGGGCGAGGTGGCGCGGCCCGGGCTTTCGCGCAAGCCCGGACTCCTTTCCAACGGGTTAATCTTCACGCCCTGTTAACCTCCCGGGCACGAGAATCCCTTCGGTGTCGGCGCTTTCCACAGGAAGATCGAACGCCACCATATCTTGGGGTTAACCACGCGTTTACACGCATCATCTTGGCGTCTAGCGTTCGGCAAGTAGGTCGGGAGGCGAATCAGTGAGCGCAGCCGCGCCGTGGAGCGTGAAGGGCATCGAGCCCAAGGCGCGCGAGATCGCCAAGGATCTCGCCCGTCGCTCCGGCATGACGCTGGGCGAGTGGCTGAACACGATCATCATGGAAGACGGGGACGACGACGAGGGCGTCGTTCCGCTGGGCCGCCGCCCGCACGCCGCCGAAAGCTACGAACGCCGCGGTCGCAGCCGCAGGCTGGACGACGCCTACGGCGGAAATGACGACCAGTTGGGCCGTATGGGGGCCTCGATCGACGCCATCGCCGCCCGGCTGGAAGCCGCCGAGCGCCGCTCGACCATCGCCATCCAGGGTGTCGACCAGGCCGTGTCCGGCCTCGTGCGTCGACTGGACAGCCAGGACCAGAGCGACAAGTCGCACGCCCGCCGCATCGACGACATCGCCGAAGAGCTGCGCGAGGGCCATCGCCGCCTGCGCCGCTTCGAGCAGGAGGTCGGTCCGCAGACGGCCGAGACCTTCGGCAAGGTCGAGACGACCATGGGGGCCTTGGCCGGTCGCCTTTACGATATCGAGGAGCGGCAGCGCTCCGGGGTCAACGAGCTGCGCCAGCGCATGGACGCGGTCGAGAAGACCGCCGGTCCGGGCGTCGGCGCCGACCTGCTGGCCCAGGTCGGGCAACGGCTGGATCAGGCGCAGACGCGGACCACCGAAGCCCTGCGCGGTCTGGAACGCTCGTTCGCCGGACTGGACCAGCGCCTGCGCGCGACCGAAAGCCGGATCGAGCCGGAAAGCGCCCGCGAGGCGGCCCGGTTCGAAAAGCTGGCCGAGACCCTGAGCCGTCAGGTCGAGGGCAACCGCGCCGAGATGATGCGGCGGCTGGACACGGCCGAGGCGGAAGGCCGGATGGACCGCATCGAGCGCGCCGTCCTCGCCATCGGCGACCAGGTCAAATCGTCCGAGGAGCGTTCGGCCAAGGCCGTCGAGGCCATGGGCCGCGAAGTCCTGCGCATCGCCCAGAACCTGAACGGCCGGGTCCAGACCATCGAGAGCGCTCCGGTGCAACTGGATGTCCTGAGCCGCAAGGTGGAGACGGACATGGGCCGGCTGGCCCAGGGGCTGGAGCAACGGCTGACAGCGGCCGACGACCGCCATGCCCTGGCGCTGGAAAAGCTCGGCGGCGAGATCACGCGCATCTCCGACCGCCTCAGCGAGCGGATCGCCCAGTCCGAGCGCCGCTCGCAGCAGGCGCTGGAAGACATCGGCCGACGGCTGGCCGACAGTTCCACAAAAATCGAGCAGGGCTACGACCGCGCGTCCGGCGAACTGGCCGAGCGCATGCGGCTGTCCGAGGAGCGCACGGCCGCCCTGATCGCCGAGGCCCGCGGCAATATCGAGCGCCGGGCCGAACCGGCGCGTCCGCCGACCGCCGAGCCCGACTGGCGCGCGGCGGCCTTCCCCGACGCGGCCTTCCCGGATGCGGGATTCGCCGGAACCGCATTTGACGACCCGGTCTACGCCGAGCAGCAGGCCTGGTCCGCCGATCTGGCCGCGCCCGAGCCCGCGCCGAAAGCGGCCGGCGATGAGGTCCTTAACGCCGACGCCCTCTTCGACGCCGTCCTGCGAGGGCCCCGGACCGAGGTTGAAGCGCCGGCCGTCTCGACCCCGTTCGCCAGCCGCCCTGTGGAGACCCCGGCGATCGAGGCCTCCGCCGAACCCGCCTTCGCCCAGACCACCCAGGCCGTCGAGGTCGCGCCGGCCGCGCCGGCCGCATTCGCCTTCGGTCAGGGCTTCGGCGGCGCCGACGTCTCGGACGCGCTGCAGGCCACGGATCCAGCCGGATTTGACGGCGGCCCGGACGATTTCGCCGGCGAGACAGACTTCGTCGACCCTCGCGCCCTGCGCGCGGCGGCCGCCCAGGGCCGCGCCTCCTCCACACGTCAGGCCATCGACGCCGCCCGCGCGGCCATGGCTTCGCCCGAGGCCGCGGAGTCTCCGGCCCGGTCGGGATTTGGTCTGAAGCGCGGCGGCAAGTCCAAGCTGCAGGAGCGCCTGGACAAGCAGGCCTCGCGCGGTGGAAGCACGGTGCGCAAGGCCCTCGGCGCCTCGGCCATCGCCGTCCTTCTGACGGGCGGCGGCGCCTATGCGACGGGCCAGCTGACGGGCTCGAGCCTGAACATCCCCGGTCTGACGACGGCGCCCAAGGCGCAACCCATCGCCGCCCTCGCCATGCTGCCGACCGCGCCGACCGCCGGCGATCTGGAGCGCGGATCCGAACTGTACCAGCAGGCCATCGAGCTTCTCGACGCCGACGCGGCCAGCGGCGTCGACACGCTGAAGCGCGCCGCGGCGACGGGCTACACTCCGGCCCAGCTGCACCTCGCCAGCCTGTACCAGGACGGCGCCAATGACGTGCCGGTGAACCTGCGTGAGGCCCGGGCCTGGGCCCGTCGCGCGGCGGACGGCGGCGACGCCAAGGGCATGCACGCCTACGGCATGTATCTGTTCGAGGGCGTCGGCGGCGCCCGGGACCAGGGCGAGGCCCTCGTCTGGCTCAAGAAGGCGGCCGAACGCGGTCTGGTCGACAGCCAGTTCAACGTCGCCAAACTGTACGAGACCGGCGACGAGGCCATCCAGCCCGACCCCGCCCAAGCTTACAAATGGTACCTGATCGCGGCGCGCGCCGGTGACGGCGACGCCCGGGCGGCGGTCGAACGGCTGGACAAGGCGATTCCGGCCGCGACCCGGACCCAGGTCCGCGCCGAGGCCGAGCAGTTCCAGGTCGAGCCGCTCGCCTGACGGGAGACCGCCAAGCTTTTCAGGCGCATCGGGTGGCGAGGGCCGCCCGGTGGGTCTAGGACAACCAGACTTCCGCCGTCGCCTTTCCGGCGCCTGACTTCAGTTCCAGCCGAAGGCGCGTCCTTTGGATATCTACCTGCCAATCGCCGAGGTTTCGGTGAACTGGCCGCTCCTGGTTCTGCTGGGTGCGGTCGTCGGATTCGTGTCGGGACTGTTCGGCATCGGCGGCGGCTTCCTCATGGCCCCGATCCTGATCTTCATGGGCATTCCGCCGGCCGTGGCCGTCGCCAGCCAGGCCAGCCACGTCGTCGCCTCCTCCACCTCCGGCGTCATCAGCTACACCAGCCAGAAGGCCGTTGATTACAAGATCGGCCTGGTCATGGCCGGCGGGGGCGTCCTGGGCGCGCTGCTGGGGGTCGAGCTGTTCCGCTACCTGCGCCTGCTGGGTCAGGCCGATCTGGCGGTGGCCCTGTCCTATCTGCTGTTCCTCGGCGCCATCGGCACCCTGATGCTCTACGAGAGCCTGGGCCAGATTCTGCGCCGGGTGCGCGGCGAGATGGCTCCGCACAAGGAACGCCGCCGGCCGCTGTGGCTGTACGGCCTGCCGCTCAAGATGCGCTTTCCCCGCTCGGGCCTCTACATCAGCGCCATTCCGCCGTTCGCCCTTGGCATGTTCGTCGGGGTGATGTCGGCCATCATGGGCGTGGGAGGCGGCTTCATCCTCGTGCCCGCCATGCTCTATGTGCTGCGGATGAAGGCCGGGGTGGTGGTCGGCACCAGCCTGTTCCAGATCATCATCGTCACCGCCATGACCACCATCCTCCAGGCCGGCCGCAACCAGACCGTCGACGTCGTCCTGTCGATGCTGCTGTTGCTCGGCGGCGTCGTCGGGGCCCAGTACGGCGCGCGCTGGTCGGGTCGGTTCCGGGCCGAGGAGCTGCGGGCGGTGCTGGGTCTGATCGTCCTGATGGTCGGCATCCAGATGGGACTGGAGCTGTTCGTGCGACCGTCCGACCTGTTCGCCTTCGCGCCGGGGGTGGCCCAATGATCGCCGCCTTGCCGCCGCCGCCGCCCGCCGTCCCGGCGCCCGCGCCGGAACGCTCGGTCGGCACGACGGATCAGGTCCGGATCGCCGCCGCCCTGACCGACGCCCGGGTGAGGGTCGATTCCAGTTTCCAGGGCGCGTCGATCGTTCTGTACGGCGCGGTCTTCAACCCCAACGACACTCCGGCCGATGTCGTGGTGGTGGTGCGCGGCCCGGACGGACCGGTGCGTCTGGTCAAGAAGACGCGAAGCAATGGCGTGTGGCTGAATAGCCGCCCGGTGCTGTTCGAGGGCGCGCCCGGCTTCTACATGACGGCCTCGACCCGGCCGCTGTCGGACATCGCCGATTTCGGCCAGCTGCGGCGGCTGGGCGTGGGCGTCGATCACCTGAGGATCAACGCGCCGGAGGAGAGCCGGACCGTCACCCGCTACGGGGTGCGCGACGTGGTCGTCAGCCGGTTGGGAGAGGACTATCTGGACTTCCGTCGCGCGGTGATCCGGCTGCGCGAGGCGGCGGCCCTCTACGATACCGACCCCGCGGGGGTCCAGTTTGTCGACCGCGGCCTGTTCCGCGCCGAGGTCGAGCTGCCCGCCGTGGCCCCGACCGGCCGCTATTTCGCCGAGGCCTGGCTGTTCCAGAACGGGGAGCCGGTGTCGGTCTCCAACCTGACCCTGACCGTCGAAAAGGTCGGCATCGAGCGCGATATCTTCGAGTTCGCCCATCGCCGGCCGTGGAGCTATGGCCTGCTGTGCGTTCTGCTGGCGGCGTTCACGGGATGGGCGGCGAGCCGGGTGTTCCGACGGAACTAGGAGGCGGGATGCGCAGGCCAGACTTCATGCCCTTGCTGCTCAAGGCGCTGCTGCTGGCCGCCACCATCGCCATGGCGGTTTTCGCCATCGCACCGGTCTGGCGAGCCGGTTAACCACCTTGCTCCGGAACCATCCGCTGTTCGCCCAATTATGGCAAAGCATGGAGGGTTTCAGAATGCGCAGACTGTTCCGCCTCGCGGCCCTGTCGACGGGTCTGTTGCTGGCCTCGGCTTCGGCGGCCGAGGCTCCATACGTATCCAGACAGGCGAATGACTTCTGCTACTTCGAGTGCCAGTTGCGCTGCTACGTCAGCCATCCTGGCGGCGGACCAGGCTGGCGGGCGTGCTACCTGGCCTGCGCGACGGAGAGGTGCGGCTATGTGGGTTGACTGCGGTCAGCCCGCCGCGAACTCGCTCAGCGCGTCGATCACCGCGCGGTTCTGGTCTTCCGTGCCCACGGTGATCCGCAGACAGTCCGGGAGGCCGTAACCGCCGACCGGGCGGACGATGATGCCCTTCGCGTTCAGATAGTCGTTGGCGGCGGCGGCGTTGCGCGCCTCGTCGGGGAAGCGGACCAGCACGAAATTACCGGCCGACGGGAAGACGTCGAAGCCGAAGCCCCGGATGGCCTGGGTCAGGCGGGGCCGCCAGGTTTCAACCAGCTGGCGGGATGCTTGCTGGTGCGCCTCGTCGCCGAGGGCGGCGACGGCGGCCTCGATGCCCGGCACCGAGACGTTGAAGGGCAGGCGGATGCGATCGACGGCTTCGGCCACCTTCAGCGGCGCATAGCCGAAGCCGATGCGCAGGCCGCCGAGGCCGTGGATCTTGGAGAAGGTGCGGGTGACGACGATGTTCCGGCTGTCGCGGGCGAGGGGGAAGCTGGTCTCCCAGTCGGGCTCGGCCACGAATTCGGCATAGGCCTCGTCGATGACCAGCAGGACGTCCGCCGGCAGGCCCTCGTGCAGCCGGCGGATCTCCTCGGCGGTGTTGTAGCTGCCGGTCGGGTTGGACGGGCTGGAGACGTAGACGATGCGGGTCCGGTCATCGACCTCGGCGAGGATGGCCTCGGGCGTCAGGCGGAAGTCGGGCTCGGGGGCCAGCTTGACCGAGGCCTGGTTGGCCAGGGCGCTGATGCGGTAGGCCAGGAAGCCGTATTTGCCGCTGACGATATTGTCGCCGGGCGTGAGATAGGTCTGGTTCAGCAGGGCGAAGACCTCGTCGGAACCGTTGCCGAAGATCAGCCGCTCGGGTTCGAGACCATGGTGTTCGGCGACCGCGTCCCGCAGCTTCGTCGCCCGGCCGTCGGGATACATATGGATGTTGGCGACCGAGGCCTCATAGGCGGCGCGGGCCTTCTCGCCGGCGCCCAGGGCGTTCTCGTTCGACGACAGCTTCATCGGCGTGGCCACGCCCTCGATGCGCGACTTGCCGCCGACGTAGGGGGCGATGTCGAGAATGCCGGGTTTGGGAACGGGGGCGTCGGTCATGGGCGCTTTCAGAACAGGGGGGCGGCGCCGATGACGCCGCTGAGGCCGCCGGGCGCGGATGAAAGCCGCCCGTCCTCGGCCTGCACATAGCCCGCGAGGGTGAACAGCTTCAAGCCGCCCGCGGCGATCAGCGGACTGGCGGCCAGGCCGGCGGCGCCCAGGGCCTCGACGATCGTCGCCGCCGGGGCGGCGCTGTCGGTGGTCCAGAAGGTGCGGTCGTCGCCCGTGGGGCCGGGCCGGGCCTGCTGGATCATCAAGGCCCGCGGGACGCCGTGGCGGTCGTCAGGCAGGGCGCCCACGACGCGCAGATCGGGCTCGGCCAGCAGGCGGCCCCACCAGGCCGAGGCGGGCGTCAGGTCCATCAGGGCGCGCGCTCCCTCGCGCACCACGGCGAGGGCCTGATCCGGGTTAGAGGCCGTGCGGGCCGTCAGGCCGTACCGGTCGGCGGCGAGGGTCTGGCTGGCCGACCCCCAGACCACCAGCGGCGCGCCGGACGCCGCGTCGATCCGTCCCAGCACCGCGCGCAGGACGGCGGCTTCTACGGCCGGTTCGCCCGCCAGGGTTTGCCGCAAGGCGATGGCCTCGGCGTCGGGCGTCGGGTGCGCGCCAACGGCCAGACGGGTGCGGACGGCGTTGGCCACGGCCCGGTCGAGGGCCAGTCGTTCGGTATCGACTTCGGGTTCGGTCAACAGCTCGGGCGGCATCAGAAAAGCTTCGGCGCGGGGGCCAGGGCGAAGGGGCCCAGCCAGGTGCGGCCGTCGCGGAACTGGATGACCAGATCGACGCCGCGGTCGCCCGAGGCGGCGGTGGCGGCGGCGGCCCCCGCCGCGCCCAGCCGGTTGACGGCGCCCGTGCGCGAACCGGCCAGACCCGAGATGGCGGCCATGGGCCGTTCGGCCCTCAGGGCGACCTCGCCCTGCAGACGGCCGTCGCCATCCGCCGACAAGGTCTGGCTTTCGATCCGGGCGCGGCTCTCTCCGGCCTGCAGTTCGCCCTTGATTGCGGTGAAACGCCCGCCCGAGGCGGTCCAGGCGGCGAAGACGCCGGCGCTGTCCATGCCGCCGAGACGGCTGGCGTTCAGGACGGTTCCCTCGATCCGCGCGGTCAGACGGCCCTGCCGCGTGGCGCCCTCGACGGGGCCGCCCGGGCGCCCGCGGGCGTCGACCAGTTCGAAGGCGACATCCATCTCGTCTGTCGCCGCGCGGCCGTCGGTCAGGTGCGGCCGGACATTGAGCAGGATCCGCTCGGCCGAGGCGATGGGGAAGGGCTCGGCGTCCCGGTGGGTCGTGAAGGTCGGGCGGATCATCTCGACGCGCAGGTCGGGGAAGCGTTCGCGCAGATGGCTGACGCTCAGGCGCAGGCCATCCCCGGCTATGCCGACCTTGCCCTTGCCGGCGCGGGTCAGGGTCAGGCCGTCGGGGGCGATCACCACCCAGCGGTCGGGGTTGTAGGCGTTGGTCTCGGCTACCAGTTCGGGCGCCGCGACGCCGTGGCCCGAGGGGGCCATGATCTCGGCGTGCGGGATCGACACCCTTGCCCGGAACGGCCAGCCGGTGGTCGTCCGCGAGGCATAGCTGATCGTCCAGCCGTCCTGGCGCAGGGCCGCGACCCGGGCGTCCAGCCGGGTCTCGATCTGGGTCGTCAGATAGAACCACCAGCCCGTCCAGGCGGCCAGCAGGACTCCCGCGATCAGGAAGGGGGTCAGCAGGCCTCGGCGGCTGTGTCGGGGGGCGGCGGTCATCGAGGCTCCGGGAAACGGGGGCGTGGCAGGGCGAAACGTCCGAGACCCGGAACCGGGCCGCAAAAACACCGTCCGGATCGCCCGGACCGTCCGGATCGGGACCGGTTCATGCGGGCCCAAGATATGGTGAAGCCGTCGCTGTGCGGCAAGCCCCGGGGCTCAGGCGGCGGACCTCTCGTTCAGGAACGCCCTCACCAATTCCACCGCGTCGGCGAGGCCCATGCGCTGGACCTCCGTGCCCGGCGGCAGGCTGGCGAACAGGCGGGTCGGGGCGGCGGCGTCGAGCATGACGAAGACCCCCTTGTCGTCGGCGCGGCGGATCAGCCGGCCGAAGGCCTGGGCCATTTTCGCCCGGGCCAGGGCGTCGTCGAAATTGCGCCCGCCGGCGCCCTCGCCGCCGAAGCGCAGGCGGCGCGCCTTGTGCAGCAGGTCGGGGCGCGGCCACGGCACGCGGTCGAAGGCGAGGATGCGCAGGGACCGGCCGGGCACGTCGACGCCGTCCCGCACCGCATCGGTGCCCAGCAGGCAGCTGTCCTGTTCGGCCCGGAACACGTCGACCAGCGCTCCCACCTCGAGCGGATCGACGTGCTGGGCGTAGAGGGGGATGCCGGCCTTGGCCAGGTCGGGACCCAGCCGCTCATAGACGGCCTTCAGCCGCCGGATGGCGGTGAACAGGCCCAGTCCTCCGCCGCCCGCGGCGAGGAAGAGTTCGCGCATGGCTGCCGCCGTCTGGCGCGGGTCGTCCTTGACCAGGTCGTTGACGACGATGACCCGGGCGTTGGCCGCGTAGTCGAACGGGCTTTCGACCTTCAGGGTCCGGGCCGGTTCGATCAGCCGGGCGGAGCCGGTGCGCAGCCGGGCCATGTCGAAGGGATCGTCAGAGTTCGGATCGGAGAGGGTGGCGCTGGTCACCAGCACGCCGTGGGCGGGCATGATCACCGCGGCTTCCAGCGGCACGGTCGGATCGATCCAGTGGCGGCGCAGGGCCACGTCCATGATCCGGCCGAACGCTGCTTCGGCTGAAAGCCAGTCGAGGAAGTCGGGATCCGGTTCGTCCGAGGACACCTCAAGCGCCGCCAGCATCGAGCGCCAGCCGGGCAGGGTCATACGGGCGCGACGGTCCAGGCCGCGCAGGGCGCCTTCGATGCGGGCGCGGGAGGCGCCGTCCAGATCGGACGCCTCGTCGTCGAGGATGTCTTCCAGATGCCGCGACAGGGCCAGCAGCGGCGCCTCGACGGCGGCAAGGGCCTGGGCGGCCTCGCGCGCGGCCTCGAGCACGGGCTCGGTGACGGGGCGCAGCGAACATTCCATGCCGAATTCGGCGCCGCTGCCCGACGCGTTTTCACTGGTCCGTGCACGGAGCTGTTCCAGCGCGGCCAGCAGGAAGCGTTCGATCGGCCCGACCGGATTGACCTCGCCCGAGGCCGGGGCGATGCGGCCCGACACGCCCTCGCCCGGCAGCTGGGCGGCGGCGCGGACGGCGTCCTGGAGCGCTTTCGTCGCCGCCTCATTGTCGGCGCACAGGTCGCCAAGCCGCTGTTCCAGACCCCGTCCGCGCCGGCCGCGTCCCTCGGGTCCGCGCAGCCATCGGCGCAGTTCGGCCGCCTCCTGTCCGGACAGGCAGGCCGAGAAGGCGCTGTCCGCGGCGTCGAACAGATGGTGGCCCTCGTCGAAGACGATGCGCTTCAACGCCGCCGTCTCGCCGTCCTGCTTCAGGCCGCGCGCCGACCGGGCGCCGTCAAAGGCGGCCTGGGTCATCACCAGGGCATGGTTGGCGACGACGAGGTCGGCGCGACGGCTGGCGCGGATGGTCTTCTCGACGAAACAGGTGCGGTAGTGGGGACAGGCGGCGTGGACGCATTCGCCGCGGCGGTCGACCAGATTGGCGGCGCTGGCCTGATGGCTGGGTCCGGTCGCGAACAGGCCCGGCAGCCAGCCCGGATAGTCGCCGCCGGTCATGTCGCCGTCGCGCGAATGCATGGCCCAGCGGCTGGCCAGGGCCATGCCGACCAGGTCGCCGTTCCCCAGCTGGGCGGCCTGAACCATCTCCTGCAGGTTCAGCAGGCAGAGGTAGTTCTCGCGCCCCTTGCGGACGACGGTCTTCTTCTTGCGCTCGACGGGGTCGGGCCACAGGGCGGCGCTCTCGCGGTCGATCTGGCGCTGCAGGGCGCGGGTGTAGGTCGAAACCCAGGCGGCGCCCTGGTTGCGCTCGGCCCACAGGCTGGCGGGGGCCAGATAGCCGAGGGTCTTGCCCGTGCCCGTGCCGGCCTCGGCCAGCAGGACGCGCGGGCGGCCCTCCTCATTGCGCGGCGAGAAGGCGAAGGCGGCCTCGGCGGCGTAGTCGGACTGGGTCGGGCGGGTCTCGTCGAGGCCGGAGGCCTGGAGCAGTTTCTCGAGCCGGATGCGGGCGGATTCGGAATCGACCGGGGCCGACCCCGCTTCGCCGCGAGGGGCCTCGTCCTCCCATTCCGGCAGGCGGGACCAGGCGTCGAGGCCGCTGCCGCGATGCTGGCGCTCGCGCACGGGATGGTGCTGCAGGGCGCCCGAGACGCGCCACGCCCACGACCAGCCGGCGCGGCCCAAGGTCTCGGCAAGGGTGAAGGCGTCCTCGCGGCCCGGATAGGCGGGATCGGCCAGCTCCTTCAGCAGGCCGGCGGCGGCGTCCATCAGGGCCTGGGCCTGGGCCTCGGCGCCCTTGGGCTCGCTCATCCCCATGGCCAGGGCCAGGCCGCTGGGCGAGGGGGCGCAGAAGCGGGCGGGGCGGACGAAGGCGAACAGCTCCAGCACGTCCAGCAGATCGGGCGACCGGGGCGGCGGGGCGATGCCGAGGCGCCGGGCCGTCAGGCTGGCGTGGGCGACCATGACGGGGGCGGTGGTGAAGGCCCCCTCGGCGGCGCCGCGTCCGATCTTCCGCGGGCCGTCGGCGTCGCAGATCGCGCCGGACCCGGGCGGGATGGCGAGCGCCGGCGGCAGGGCCAGCCAGGGCTCGGCGCCGGTCAGGACGGCGGAGGATGTGAGGGAGTCGACGGACACGTCCGATAGATAGCGGTTCGGGACGTGAAACGGAACGGGAACATGCTATAGGCGCGATGTGACGCCGCCGCCCGCTCCCGCAACGCTTCCGCCCCTCTTCGCCGACTGGTTCGCGTCGCGCGGCTGGTCGCCGCGACGGCACCAGCTGGAGATGATCGCGGCGGCCGAGGCCGGGTCGCACGCCCTGCTGGTCGCGCCGACCGGGGGCGGCAAGACGCTGGCGGGGTTCCTGCCGTCGCTGGTCGAGCTGGCGGAGCGGGGGCCGAGGCCGGCGTTCGGGCCGGGGTCGGGGGTGCACACCCTCTATCTGTCGCCGCTCAAGGCCCTGACCACGGACGTCGAGCGTAATCTGATGACGCCGATCCGCGAGATCGGGCTGAACATCCATGTCGAGAGCCGAACCGGCGACACCAAACAATCCAAGAAGCAGCGGCAGCGCGAGTTCCCGCCGGACATCCTGCTGACCACGCCCGAACAGCTGGCCCTGTTCTGCGCCTGGGACGGCGCGCGGTCGTATTTCGCCGATCTGAAATGCGTGGTGCTGGACGAGGTGCACGCGATCTGGAGCGGCAAGCGGGGGGATCTGCTGTCGCTCGGGCTGGGGCGGCTGCAGTCGTTCGCTCCGGGGATGCGGCGGGTGGCGCTGTCGGCGACGGTCGACGATCCGGAGATGATCGCCTCATGGTTATCCCCTTCCCCCATTTCGGGGGAAGGTGGGCCGCGAAGCGGCTCGGATGGGGGCCCTGTCCGCGACACGAATGGCGAGGGCGAGGCCGCAGCTGGCAGCCCCCATCCGTCTCGCTCCGCGAGCCACCTTCCCCCGCAAGGGGGGAAGGGCGATGTGGTGATCGTCCGCGGCGACCCCGGCGCGCCGCCGGTGGTGGATGTTCTGGTCAGCGAGGGCAAGGTGCCGTGGGCCGGGCATACCGGCCAGCACGCCATCCCGGAGGTCTATGAGGCGATCAAGCGCGCGGGGATGAGCCTGATCTTCGTCAACACCCGCTGGCAGGCCGAATTCGTCTTCCAGCAGCTGTGGTCGATCAATGACGACGACCTGCCGATCGGCCTGCATCACGGCTCCCTGGCGGCCGAACAGAGGCGCAAGGTCGAGGCGGCGATGGCGCGGGGCGATCTCAGGGCGGTGGTCTGCACCTCGACGCTGGATCTCGGCATCGACTGGGGCGACGTCGATCTGGTGATCCAGCTGGCGGCGCCCAAGGGGGCCTCGCGGCTGGTGCAGCGGATCGGCCGGGCCAATCACCGGCTCGACGAGCCTTCGCGCGCCCTGATGGTGCCGGCCAGCCGGTTCGAGATGCTGGAATGCCAGGCCGCGCGCGAGGCGGTGGCCGAGAACGCCTTCGACTGGGAGCCGGTGCACACGGGCACGCTGGACACCCTGGCCCAGCACGTCATGGGCTGCGCCTGTTCCGAGCCCTTCGCCCTGACCGATCTCTATGACGAGGTCACCGGCTGCGGTCCCTATCGCGACCTGACGTACGAGGCGTTCGAAGAGGTGGTCGATCTGGTCGCCACCGGCGGCTATGCGCTGCGCACCTATGAGCGGTTCGCGCGGATCGTGCGGACGCGGGACGGCAAGTGGACGGTGCGCAATGCGGTGACGGCGCAGCGCCATCGCATGAACGTCGGGGCCATCGTGGCGGCGGCGACGCTGAACGTGCGCATCGCCTCCCGGCGTGGCGGCGCCGCCAGACAGCTGATCGGCGGGCGCAAGGTGGGCGAGGCCGAGGAGAGCTATTTCGAGCAGATGACGCCGGGCGACACCTTCGTCTTCGCCGGCCAGGTCTGGGCCTTCCAGGGCATCAACGGCATGGACGCCCTGGTCACCCACGCCCACGACAGGGACCCGAAGATCCCGTCGTGGGGCGGGTCGAAATTCCCCATGTCGACCTCGCTGGCCGACCGGGTGCGGGCCATGATCCAGGACCGCGACCACTGGCGTGTCCTGCCGCCCGACGTGCAGGAATGGCTGGAGCTGCAGGAGGCGCGCTCGCTCATCCCGGACGCGCAGACCATGCTGGTCGAGACGTTTCCGCGCGGCAGCCGGCATTTCCTCGTCGCCTATCCGTTCGAGGGCGGGCTGGCGCACGGGACCCTGTGCATGCTGCTGACGCGGCGGCTGGACCGGCTGGGGATCGGGCCGCTGGGCTTCGTCTGCACCGACTATTCCCTGGCCATCTGGTCGATCAAGCCGATGGACGGGCTGGACCTCGACCGGTTGTTCGAGCCCGATATGCTGGGCGACGATCTGGAGAGCTGGCTGGAGGAGAGCTTTATGATGAAGCGCAGCTTCCGCAATTGCGCCCTGATCTCGGGCTTGATCGAGCGACGCCAGCCGGGGACCGAGAAGACGGGGCGGCAGGTGACCTTCTCCACCGACCTGATCTACGACGTGCTGCGCCGCCATCAACCGGACCATCTGCTGCTGAAGACCGCCCGCGCCGACGCGGCCGCGGGTCTGCTGGACGTGGCGCGGCTGGGACAGATGCTGACGCGCATCCAGGGGCAAATCCGGCATGTGAAGCTGGAACGGCCCTCGCCCTTCTGCGTGCCCGTGCTGGTGCAGATCGGGCGCGAACGGGTGGGCGGGGGTCAGGCGGCCGAGATGATCCTGGACGCCAGCGCCTATGGTTTCGACGAGGCCGGGCTGATCGCCGAGGTGATGGCGGACGCGCCGCCCGGACTGGCGGGCGCGCGATGAACGCGGCGCTCAGGCAGGCGCTGTCGCCGGCGCGCCATCCGTGCGGCGGCCTGCGGGTGCATATCGAGGGCGAGCCCTGCGTGCTGCGCTGTTCGGGGGCGCTGTGGGTGCTGAACCATCGCACCCTGATCGCGGCCGACCTGCACCTGGAGAAGGGCTCGGCCTTCGCGGCGCGCGGCCAGATGCTGCCCCCTTACGACAGCCGGGCGACGCTGGACCGGCTGGAGGCGGAGATCGAGGCGCTCCAGCCGGCGGCGGTGGTTCTGCTGGGCGACAGCTTCCACGACGCGGCCTCGGTGGGCCGAATGGCCGCCGACGACAAGGCGCGGCTCGACCGGCTGGCCACCGGCCGCGACTGGATCTGGCTCGAGGGCAACCACGACATCGCCACCCTGGCGGGGGCCATGGACGACCTCGTCGGCGAGGTCGTCGAGACGCTGGACCTCGGATCCCTGCGTCTGATCCATGAACCGCAGGCGGGGGTGCGGCCGGGAGAGATCGCCGGACACCTGCATCCGGCGGCGCGGGTCGCCGCCTATGGGCGCGGCGTGCGGCGGCCGTGTTTCGTGACGGACGGCCGGCGGGCCGTGCTGCCGGCCTTCGGCGCCTTCACCGGCGGGCTGGACGTGCGTGATCCGGCCATCGCGGGCCTGTTCGCCGAGCCGCCGATGGCCGCGGCGCTGGGACGGGACAGGGTGCATGCGCTGGCCTGGGGCAGCCTCAAGTAGACGTCGTGTTCCAGATCTCTCGACTCAGCTAAGGTTGAGCTGGGGGCGGAGGTATTGACGTTGCGAGACCCTACTGTGGCGTGGTGGCTGATGCTGAAGCGCCCGCCGGCAATTTACGTTCTCTGCGTCTTCGGTCTCTGGTGGGCCGTTGTTGCGCTCTCTGGTCTGGGGTTCTCGATCTTCGGGCCTTGGGATTTCACGGCCACCGGCCAGTTGGGAGACTCATTCGGCATCTTGAGCGCCCTAATGACGTCGATGGCGGCGATCTTCACGTATCAGACGCTGGTGGACACCCGACGCCAAGCTTCTAACGCCGAAGCTGATGCTGATCATCAGAGAAGGGAAACGGCCGCCGCTCAGGCTCTTGCAGTTGCCGAGCGGGAGAAGGCTGATGCGCGGAACGCTGAGCGAGACAAGGCTGACGCCCGGCGCGATAGCGAACGAACCTATTTCGGTCTGCTCGATCTTCGATTCCGTGTTCTGTCAGACTTAAAAACAGGTGCGGTGGCCCATCTGCAAATCGGCACTGATGCTGCTGCAGCGTTGATCGGGAGTCTGCACGCAAGCTTCTACGAGCAAGGGAAAAAGCTAGATTACGCCAAGCGCTATTTGGATATGTATGATTCAAATAGGAACGACTTGGGTCACTATTTTCGTTTTACCTATCACATCGTAAAATTCGCGCACGATAGCTTCGGAACTTCTGCCTACAAATATGTGCGTTTGTTGCGCGCGCAGTTGTCTAACGCGGAGCTCGTCCTAATAGCGCTCAACTGCGCACACGGTGAAGGTGCGGAGAAATTCGCTCGTTGGGTCGAGCGCTATTCCCTTCTTCACAACATTGATGTCGCTGACAGAACGCTATTTGAACTCGACAAATATTTCGCTCCAAAAGCGTTCGACCCAAAGGGAAGCGCGCAGCGACCAATCCGCCCATAGGTCGACCGACTAGGTGCTCGGGTCTACCTTAGCTAACTGCGAAGTCGAAAAACGATGCCCTCGGTGTTCCGTGCCTTCGAACCAGTCACACCAAGCCAAGTATCCAGAATCAGAGTCCTTGCACCAACGTATAGTCATGGCGGGGCCCCCAGACTTGAGCCGCACCACATCGCCGGGCTTGAGAGATTCGATCATGCGCCACTCCCATGGTGCGCCAGCAGTGCCCCGCTCGCCCCCTCGATCCGCTCCTCCAGCACCGCCATGAACTCGGCCCGCTTGAGCCCCGCCGGGATGGCCGGCAGGAATTCGTACACCACCGTCCCCGGATAGCGCCGGAACCCGTGCGCCGGCCAGTGCACCCCCGAGTTGGTGGCCATCGGCGTGCAGGCGCAGTCGAGGTCGCGGTACAGGGCGGCGATGCCGGGCTTGTAGTCGGCGGGGGCGCCGACCGGCGCGCGCGTGCCTTCCGGGAAGATCAGGATCTGCCGGCCCTCGGCGAAACGGGTCCGGGCCTGCCGGACCATGTCTTTCAAGGCCTTGGAGTGGGCCGAGCGGTCGACCGCGATCATCTTCGTCTTCCAGGCGAACCAGCCGAAGAAGGGCAGGGGCAGCAGCTCCTTCTTCATGATGAAACAATTGTCGGGAAACACGGCGAAGGGGGCGATGACGTCCAGCATGCTCTGGTGCTTGCCGGCGATCAGGGAGGCGCCGGTCGGCAGGTGTTCCATGCCGCGGAACTCGACCTTGACCCCGGCGATCCAGCGCAGGCCGAAGAAGATGAATCTGGCCCAGTTCCGGATCACCCACATGGCCTGGCGGTAGGGCATCAGCAGGGCCGGCGACAGGCCGACGGCGAACAGGGCCATCGACAGATAGAGCCAGGCGACGAACAGCAGCGACCGGATCGCGGTCACCTCAGGCGGCCTTTTCGGCGGGGGCCTCAACGGCGGGATCGGGGGCGGGGTCGCCGCCGACGCCGCTGACCATGGCCCGGCCAAGGGCGGCGAGATACTTCATGTATTCCAGTGTCATGCGACGGGCGGTGACCGCGGCCTTCCACCAGCGCGAATTGTCCAGCGACGGCGTCTCGACCGCATAGGGCGTCAGCCGGACGCCCGGGGCGGCGGCGCGGATCTCGGTCAGGGCGCGGGCCATGTGGTAGTCGGACGTCACCACGATCAGGCTGTCATAGTCCTTGGCGCCGGCCCAGGCGGCGATCTCCTGGGCGTTGCCCACGGTGTCCTCGGCCTCGAAGCCCAGATCGACGCAGCAGTTGAAGAGTTTGTTGGAGCCGGGCGTCAGGGCGCGCAACTCCTGGCGGCGGACCTCGCGATTGACGCCCGAAATCAGGACGCGCTCGCCCTTGTCCTGCTCCAGCAGGCGGATGGCGGCGTTGACGCGCTCGGATGACGGGCCGGTCAGGGCCACAATGGCGTCGGCGCGTTCGGGCTCGGGCGCGGGCGTATAGCTGCGCACGCGCTCGGCGAAGGCGAACAGGCCGATCAGCCAGATCAGCGCCAGAATCGCAATGAAAGTCAAAAACTTCATGCGGTTAACCTAGTGACGCCCCTTCAATCGCGCCAGCGCCGTGAAGCGCGCCGCCGCAAGCGCCACCGTAGCCGCCAGCAGCGGGCATGGCGAGAGGATCAACACGTCGCTCCACATCAGCGGCAGGGCGGGGGTCACGCCCTCGGCCCCGCCGAGAAAACGCAGGCCGGCGACGAGGGCCATGGCCACGGCGGCGCCGACCCCGCCCGCGACCGCCGCCACCAGGCCGTAGCGGAGCTGATAGAGGCCGGCGATGGCGCTGTCGGACGCTCCGTTCAGGCTCAGGGTCTCGATCACCCCGGTCTGGGCGGCCATCCCGGCGCGGGTGGCGTAGGCCACGGCCGCCCCCGCCGCGCCGGCCGTCAGCAGGAAGGCCGCCAGGGCCAGGACCGTGATCAGGGCGGCCGATCGCTCCACCTCGCCGCGCCACAGGCTGTGGTCGTCGACGGTGGCGTCGAGCCCGGCGGAGGCCAGGGCGCGGCTGAGGCTGACGGCGCTGGCGGGACCCGCCTTGTCCAGCCGCACGGTGACCAGATGGGGGATGGGCAGGTCCGGCAGGACGGCGTCGCCGAGCCACGGCCGCAGCAGGGCCTCGGCCGTCTTGCGGTCCATGGCCTCGGCCTCGGCCACGCCGGGGACGCCGGCCAGGGTCTCGGCGGCGCGGGCGGCGGCCTCGGCGCCGGTCTCGCCGACGCGGGGCCGAACCTGGACGGTGGCCTCGGACCGCAGCTGCCGGGCCCAGCCGTGCGCCGCGCGGTCGGCGGCGACCGCGCCCACGGCGGACAGGCAGGCGAGGAAGCACAGGACGGCGATCAGGGCGGCCAGCCAGCGCTCGCCGCCGGCGTCGCGCGGCAGCATGGACGCGCGGCGGCTGAACAGACGAAGGATCACGCTCCGCCTCCGTGCAGGCGTCCGCCTTCGAGGCGCAGGACCGTGGCCCCGGACCGTTCGGCCAGGGCCTCGTCATGGCTGGCGATCAGGACGGTCGCGCCCAGCCGGTTCAGCGACTGGAACAGTTTCAGCAGCCGCTCGCCCATCTTCGCATCGACGCTGCCGGTCGGTTCGTCGGCCAGGATCAGGTCCGGTCCGGCCACCACGGCGCGGGCGATCGCCAGCCGCTGCTTCTCGCCGCCCGACAGCGACGGCGGCCGGTCTTCCGTCCGGTCGCCCAGTCCGACCCAGTCCAGCATCTCCTCGACATCGGCGGCGTAGTCGATCTGTTTGCCGCCCGCGAGCCGCAGCGGCAGAGCCACGTTGTCGAACACCGACAGGTGGTCCAGCAGGCGGAAATCCTGGAACACCACCCCGGTGCGGCGGCGGAAGTCGGGCAGGGCCCGGCGGGGCGCCATGGTGGCGTCCTCGCCGAACAGATGCAGGGTCCCGGCGTCGGGACGCTCCTGCAACGTCAGCAGTTTCAGCAGCGTCGACTTACCCGCCCCGGACGGGCCGGTAAGGAAGTGGAAAGAGCCCGATGGCAAGGTGAGGTTAACGTTCCGCAGCGCGCGGTGCGTCGCCGCATAGCCGAAACCCACGCCGGACAGGCGGACGGTGTCGGTCGCGGGGGCGGATCGTGTGGCGCGGCGGGGCTGGACGGACATCGATTTTGGGTCAGGACGCGGTTTCGAACCGCGACGGGAGGGGGCGAAGAGCCTCGCAGTCAGCCGACATGATACTGACCTGCCCGTCCTGCGCCACCAGCTATTTCACCCCGGATGAGGCGATCGGGCCCGGCGGCCGCACCGTGCGCTGCAAGGACTGCAAACACACCTGGCGGGCCACGCTGGACGAGCCGCTGGAACTGTCCATCTCCTCAAATCCGGCGGAGACCGCCAGTTTCGCCTCACGCGAAGAGCCGGAACCCGAATCCCTGGCGGAGACGCCCGCCCCCGAACTGCCCCGCGCCTTCCGCGCCCGCGCCGAGCACCAGCGCCGCCTGCGTCGCGCGGCGACCCATGGCGTGGTCTGGGCCGGCATCGCCTCGGGCTTCGCCGCCCTTCTGGCCGGCGCCTGGCTGTTCCGCGTCGAGGTGGTCGAAATGGCCCCGCGCGCGGCCCAGGCCTATGCCGCCGTCGGTCTGACGGTGAACCCCACGGGACTGGATTTCGAGGCCATCACCGCCAGACCCCTGCCCAGCGATCCGGGCAAGGTGCTGGTCTCGGGCGCCCTCCGGAACGTGCGCGACGACGAGCGCACCGCGCCGCCGGTGCGGGTCGCCCTGCTGGACGCCCATGGCGCGGAAATCGGCCACGCCGTGGTGCGCATCGACGCCGCGCCCGTGCTGCCGGGCAAGGTGCAGGGCTTCGCCGCCGTGATCGCCGATCCCGGCGCGCGGGGGCAGGGCATCGGCGTCGACTTCGTGCTGGATGCGCCCGAAGCCCCTCGTCAGCCCGCGCCCGCCGCGCCGGTTCGCGCCGACACCCGCCGTACGGCCCCGCCCGCCGTCACCGAACCCGCCGTCGCCGCGTCCGCGCCGTTGCACGAGGCCGCCGCCGGCGGCCTGCGCCCCGCCCTGTCGCCGGACTCTTCGGCGCCGATGGACATGCAGCCGATCGACGCGATTCCGGTGGTGGACACGCATGGGGTCGAGGCGGTATCCGCCTCGAATGGCTGACTCCCCGAGGCCCACCGTCCTTCTGCCCGAAGCCGAGGTTCAGCGCATCGTCGCCGGACTGGCGGCGCAGATCGCCCCCGTCATCGATGACGAGACCGTCGCCGCGGTCCTGCTGACCGGCGGCCTGTGGTTCGCCGCCGACCTGACCCGCGCCCTGTCGCGCCTGGGCCGCAATGTCCGCTTCGACGCCCTGTGGCTGGCGTCCTACGGCGACGAGAAGGAAAGCCGCGGCCGGATCGACGTCTATGCGCCGTTCCAGCGCCCGGTCACGGGCCGCCGCGTCCTGATCATCGACGACGTGTTCGACACCGGCCTGTCGCTGGCCGAGGCCGTGCGGATCGCGCGGGAGGCGGGCGCGTCGGAAGTGCTGACCGTGGTCTTCGCCAAAAAACCCTGGCCCCTGCCGCGCGCGCCCGAGCCGGACTTCGTCGGCTGGGACGCCCCGAACCGGTTCCTGGTGGGATATGGCCTGGACCATGCGGGCGCGCTGCGCGGGCTGCCGGACGTCTGCGCGCTGGATTGAAGGTCTTGGGTCTTAGGGCTTAGGTCTTGCACCCGAGACCATGAAGCTCGGGAGAGAAGCAGTTGGGGGACCGAATTCGGGGGTATCGCGACCTGTTGGTCTGGCAAAGGGCAATGTTGGTCGCTGAACGGACCTATCTTGTGACCCGCACTTTCCCGCGAGAAGAGCAGTTCGGTCTTACTTCCCAAGCGCGACGGGCTGCGGCGTCCGTGGCCAAGCCCTAAGCCCTAAGCCCTAAGCCCTAAGCCCTAAGCCCTAAGCCCTAAGCCCTAAGCCCTCTCACAGCCACGCCGCCGTCGGCTCTCGCTCGAACATCTCGTCATAGCCCGGCCGCGCCCGCACCACCGCCCAGCGGTCGCCGTCGACCAGCACCTCCGGGACCAGCGGGCGCGAATTGTACTCGCTGGCCAGCACCGCCCCATAGGCGCCCGCGCCCATGAAGGCGACCAGGTCGCCGGCCTGAAGCGGCGAGGACGGGCGGTCGCGGGCGAAGACGTCGGTGGACTCGCAGATCGGGCCCACGAGATCATAGGTCACGGATTCGCCCTCACGCGGCCGCACCGGGACCAGGTCATGGAAGGCGTCGTACAGGGCGGGGCGCATCAGGTCGTTCATGCCCGCGTCCAGCACGGCGAAGCGCCGGCCGTCGCCGCGTTCATTGATCTGGATGACGCGGCTCAGCAGAACCCCCGCATTGGCCGCCAGCAGCCGGCCGGGCTCGAACGCCGCCTCGACCTCAAGCCCCTCCAGCACGCCTGCGGCCATGGCGACATAGTCGGCGATCGACGGCAGGTCGGACTGGCCATGATAGGGCACGCCGAGGCCGCCCCCGAGATCCAGGCGTGATACGGTCAGCCCCCGCGCCCGCAGGTCCAGCGTCATGCCCCTCAGGGCGCGGAAGGCGGCTTCCAGCGGCTCAAGCGTCGTGATCTGGCTGCCGATGTGACAGGCCAGCCCCACCGGCGTCACATGCGGCGAGGCCGCGGCGCGGGCGTAGAGGGCGGGGGCGTCGGCGAAGGGGACGCCGAACTTGTCCGTCGCCCCGCCGGTGGTGATCTTCGCATGGCCCCCGGCGCCGACATCCGGATTGACCCGGATGGCGATCTCCGGAGACGCGCCCCTGCCGGCCGCGACGGCGATCAGCCGGTCCAGCTCCACGGCGCTCTCGATATTGATCTGGCGCACGCCCGCGTCGATGGCGAAGGCCAGTTCCGCATCGGTCTTGCCGACGCCCGAGAAGACGATCCGGTCGCCGGGGACGCCCGCCTTCAGCGCGCGCCGGATCTCGCCCTCCGACACGGTATCGGCGCCGCACCCCAGCCGGGCCAGGGTGGCCAGCACCGACAGGTTGGCGTTGGCCTTGACCGCGAAGGCGATCAGGGCGTCCCCCAGGACCGCCCGGTGAGCGTCGGCCGCCTCGCGCAGCAGGCCGTAGTGCCGGGTCAGGGTCGCGGTGGAATAGACATAGACGGGCGTGCCGACGGCCCCGGCCAAGGCCTCGAGCGACACGCCTTCGGCGTGGAGCGCGCCGTCGATCCGCTCGAAATGGTGCAAGGATCAGGCGTTCGGCTGGGCGCCCGGGCCGTTGTACGGGCTGCTCGGGCCCCCGTCGATCGGCTGGGTGCTGGGCGGACGGTAGACCGTCGCGGGCTCGGGCAGGCCGGGGGCGCGGGCGTCGCGCTGGCTGCGCTCGGTCTTCTTCGCGGGCGGGGCCTCGAGGTCGGCCATGCGGCCGCAGCCGGCGGCGGAGAGGGCGAACAGGGCGAGGACGCCCAGGCTGACGATCGATTTCATCCCAATCCCCTACGCGAGACGCGTCTTCCATTCGGCGATGCGCGCGCGGACCTGTTCCGGCGCCGTGCCCCCGAAGCTCTGGCGGCTGGCGCAGGAGGCCTCAGGGGTGAGCACCTTGTAAACCGCTTCCGTCACGCCCGCTTCAAGCGATTGCAGTTCGGCCAGGGGCAGTTGCGACAAATCCACGCCCAGGGCTTCCGCCCGCTTCACCGCCGCCCCGGTCACATGGTGCGCCTTGCGGAACGGCAGGTTCAGTTCGCGTACCAGCCAGTCGGCCAGGTCGGTGGCGGTCGAGAAGCCCGAACCGGCGGCGGCGCGCATCCGCTCCGTGTCGGGCTGGAGCGCCGAGACCATGGCCGTCATGGCGCCCAGCGCCAGGGTCAGGGCGTCGAAGGCCTCGAACACCGGCGGCTTGTCCTCCTGCATGTCCTTGGAATAGGCCAGCGGCAGGCCCTTCATCACCGTCGACAGGGCGACCAGCGAGCCCATGATCCGCCCCGTCTTGGCGCGGACCAGTTCGGCGGCGTCGGGGTTGCGCTTCTGCGGCATGATCGACGAGCCGGTGGTCAGGTCGTCGGGCAGGGTGGCGAAGCCGAACTGGGGCGTCATCCAGATCACGATCTCTTCCGCCAGCCGCGACAGGTGTCCGGCGCAGATCGAGGCGGCGGCCAGACTCTCGAGCGCGAAGTCGCGGTCGGACACGGCGTCCAGCGAATTGCCCATGGGCCGGTCGAAGCCCAGTTCCGACGCCGTCATGTGCCGGTCGATGGGGAAGGGCGATCCGGCCAGGGCCGCGGCGCCCAGCGGGTTCTCGTTCATCCGTCTGCGGGCGTCGGTGAACCGCCCCGCGTCGCGCCCGAACATCTCGACATAGGCCATCAGATGGTGGCCCAGGGTCACCGGCTGGGCCGGCTGCAGATGGGTGAATCCCGGCATCAGGTCGGCGGCGTGTTGTTCCGCCCGCGCCAGCAAGGCGGATTGCAGCCCCTCAAGCTGTTCGATCGCCCGGTCGCAGGCGTCGCGGACCCACAGGCGGAAATCCGTCGCCACCTGGTCGTTGCGGCTGCGGGCGGTATGCAGCCGGCCCGAAGGCTCGCCGATCAGCTCGGCCAGCCGCGCCTCGACGTTCATATGGATGTCTTCGAACTGGTCGCGGAACGGGAAGGAGCCGTCGCGGATCTCGCCCTCGATGGCGTCCAGCCCGTTCAGGATGGCGTCGGCGTCCGCCCGGGTGACGATGCCGCGCGCCGCCAGCATGCGGCAATGGGCCCGCGATCCGGCCAGGTCCTGGGCCCACAGCCGGCGGTCCACGCCGATCGAGACGTTGATCGCCTGCATGATGTCGGCGGGCCGCGCCGAGAAGCGACCGCCCCACATGTCTTGACCTTCCGCGTTCGGTTCGGCTTTGGTCGGGGCGGGGGACGTTGGATCGGACATGAAGGTCTCGAAGTCGGTTCTGGGCATGGTGGCGGGCGTGCTGCTGATCGGCGTGATCGGCGGCGCCGCGCTGCTATACGCCAAACCCGGCGTGATCGACAAAGCGCCTGCGCCCGTCGCGGCGAAAAGCGAACTGGCCCGGTTCGCTCGCGGCTCGATCGCCGCGCTGGAAACGCCCGCGACGCTGGAGCCGGCGCCCGCCTATGTGTTCAGGACCCGCGACGGCGCGGCCGCCCGGCTGCCGGACTTCCGCGGCAAGGTCGTGGTCGTCAACGTCTGGGCCATGTGGTGCGCGCCCTGCCGCACCGAAATGCCGACCCTGGCCCGCCTGGCCGAGGCCTATGCGGGCCAGGATCTGGTCGTCCTGCCCGTCAATGTCGACAACGACGCCGACAAGATCGCCGATGCGACGAGCTTCATCGACGTGCATGAACCCCTGCCGCTGTACAGCGACCCGAAATTCCAGCTGCCCTTCGAACTGCCCGGCAAGGGCAAGATGCCCCAGACGGTGCTGCTGGACCGGCAGGGACGGATCCGCGCGCATTTTTCGGGCGAGGCGGACTGGGCCAGCCCGGAAGCCCGCGCCCTGATCGACGCGCTTCTGGCAGAAGCGCCTTGATCGCTACGCCGTCGCCGCCGGCCTGAGCGCGAAGGATCAGTTGCCGCGGGTGTCCGTCGCGGTCTCGGCCTTCTGGTCGTCGGCCTTTTCCGCCAGCTTGTCGGTGGCCTCGTCGACTTCCTGGGCCGCTTCGCTGGCCCCGGCGGCGATGGCCGAGCCGACCTGGGCCGCCTCTTCCTTCAGCGCCGAGCCGGCTTCCTCGGCGGCCTGGCCCGTCTCGGCCGCGGCCTCGTTGGCGTCGGCCTGGGCGTTGTCCTGCTCGGCCTGGCTGCAGGCGGCGAGGGTCAGGGCGGCGACGGCGGCGAGCGTGATGGTCTGGATGCGCATGAAAATCCCCTTCAGCGTGGAACCTTGGCGGTAAACGCGGTGAACCGGACGGGGTTGCGCTTCCGGCTTTGGTCTAGGCGGCGGCGTCGCCCCAGACCGCGCGCAGTCGGGCCGTACGACCGCAGAACCGACTGTAGCCCGCGTAACGGACCGGGTTCAGCCGGGCGAAATCCTGATGCGAGGCCTCGGCGGGCCAGAAGCGGGCGGCGTCTCGCACCGGCGTCACGAACCGGGCGGTCCCGATCCGCGCCGCCGCTGTCCGACGAGACGCCTCGGCGGCGGGCTTCTGGGCGGGGGTGGCGAAGACGGCGGTCGCATAGGACGGGCCCTGGTCGCAGAACTGGCCGTCGGGATCCGTGGGATCGATGGTCAGCCAGAAACGGTCGACCAGCTGGCGATAGCTGATCCGGGCCGGATCGAAGGTGACCTGCACCGCCTCCAGGTGGCCGGTTCCTCCGCGCACCACCTGGTCATAGGTCGGGGCCGCGCTGCGGCCGCCGGCGAAGCCCGATACGGCCGAGACCACGCCGGGCATGTGTTCGAAATTCGCTTCCGTCGACCAGAAGCAGCCGCCGGCGAAGACGGCGACTTCGCGCCGGCCGCTGTCGCGGGCCTGGGGGGTGGACGCCGCGGCCGAGGGCGCGCTTTCGGCAGGGTCGCCGGGCGAGCACGCGGCGATGGCGAAAAGGACCAGGCTGGCGATGGCGCGACGTGACATGACCGATCTCCGGCGAGCGCAGGCGCGCCCGGTCCAGAACATACGACCTCGGGCCGCCTGTGGTTTCAAGGCGGCTGAAAGCAAAAACCGCCGGCCCTCTTTCGGGGGCCGGCGGCTGTTGTTGTCTGGCCGATCGGCCTTCCGGGTTTAGCGGAAGTTGATGCCGATGGTGGCGCGACGGTTCAGAGGCTCGCGAACGCCGTCGG
>NZ_JBAZOS010000014.1:0-61110 GCF_041648615.1 Brevundimonas sp. | reverse complement strand
ACGTTGATAGGCCAGGTGTGGAAGTGGGGCGACCCATGAAGCTTACTGGTACTAATAATCCGATCGGCTTGATCGTTTCTCAGCAAAACTCATTCGATTTTTTACTTGGCTAATCCCCAAGACTGACAATGTCTTCTCACAATCGTCTATCCGCCTGGTTGACCTGGTGGCTATGTCGGAGGTTCCCCACCCGATCCCATTCCGAACTCGGTCGTTAAGCCCTCCAGAGCCGATGGTACTTCGTCTTAAGGCGCGGGAGAGTAGGTCGCCGCCGGGTCTACCAGACGGATAGATGATTGTATTTTTGGGCCGTCGCCCATCTCTCGAACCGCTCTTCCCTTACACTACCGTTTGCCGCGGGATGGAGCAGCCCGGTAGCTCGTCAGGCTCATAACCTGAAGGTCGCAGGTTCAAATCCTGCTCCCGCACCCAAGATTGTTGAGTAAAGTCAACAAGTTCAGCCCCCGCGAAAGCGGGGGCTTTCGTTTGCGCGGAATGCGCAGGCGAGACGCCGTCCTGCGGGGGCATCCTGCGACGGCGTCAGCAGCCCGGGGCCAGCCGCAAGGCGCCTCGGCCAGACGCCGCTGGGCCGGACGCGCGAGCGCGACGATCAACGGCGCAAGGATCCCGGTTCAGTCATTGTCGCTCATGGCGATCATCTTCCGCCCGTACCTGGGGCCATCGCCGTGGCGCGGGTCGCCGACAATCCGGACGGGCCGGAGATGGTTCGCGCCCAGGCCCGCTCGCGGCCGGAAGGCAGGCGGCGTGACGCAGGACGGGCTGTCGGAGGTCCCGACCGCCCGGCGAGCCAACGGGTTGGGATTTTTCAGGACGGACCCGGAGAGGTCCGCCGATGACGCCGCCGCCGACGATCACGCTATCGCAGAACCGGGCGACCCGGAGGGCGACGTGCAAAACGTCGCCGCGGCAGTGGAACGGATCGTAGGACACTCTCTCGACGCGCGGGATTTCGATCCGGCAAAGGCCGCCAGATCAGAGAGTGCGGTGGTCCGGGTTCCAGCATGGTGTCGCGGTGCTGGCGGTGGCGGGCCTCCACGCCGCGCTACTGCGGCAGGCACGGGCTCGGGCCGTCGCTCCGCGGCGACGCGGTGCGGCCGAGCTCCCTTGGCTGCGCACGCCCTGGATGATCGAGGCGGTCCATTCGCCGCCCCGGGGACGGGGCTCCGGGCGCTGCCGGGGTTCAGTGAGGTTGATCCATCACACCCGGAGCGATCGCTTCCACAGGGCCGGGGCGTTTGAATAGCCCGCCCGTGGGCGCCCCCGTCTCAACAGCTCCGCCTGGGCCGGCGAGAACGCGGGTTAACCGGCCCTCTGGTTTCGCTCCGGACCGTCCGGATCCGACCCGGAGGAGCCGTCGGGGAGGTCGGCTTGCGACGCTCCCGGTTCTTGATGCTCCGGGTCAGGGCGGGCGGGGATCGGATCGGCGTCATCGAGGAGGATTCTCTCGGCCGCTCCCCGAATGTCGTCGTACTGTCCGGCCCGAAGCGTCCAGACGAACGCCGCAACCGCCATCAGCCCCAGGAAGACCGAAAAGGGCGCGAGCAACAGAAGGATGTTCATCGCGCGCCCCTGAGCCTCAGCGCATTCAGGGTGACCACGAGGGACGACCCTGACATCGCAAGGGCGGCGACGAACGGGTTGACGAACCCGAGCATGGCGGCCGGCGCGGCCACGAGATTGTAGAGCGCCGCAAATCCGAAATTCTCGAGCGCGCGGCGGCGGGCGGAGCGGGCGACGTCGATCGCCTCGACCACGGCCATGAGCGCATCGTCGGTCAGAACCAGATCGGCCGCGTTCTGACTGGCCTCGATGGCGGAACCCGGCGCGATGGCGGCATGGGCGCGCGCCAGGGCCGCGGCGTCGTTCAGGCCGTCGCCGACCATCAGAACCTTGCGCCCCCCGGCGGCGAGACGATCGACGGCTTCGGCCTTGTCCGTGGGCAGCAGGCCGGCGCGCCAGGCGGTGACGCCGACCGCCCGGGCGACCGCCTCGACGACGCTGGCCTGATCGCCCGACAGGATCTCGACCGTCAGACCACGGGCCTGAAGGGCCGCGACCGTTCGAGCCGCGTCGGGCCTCGGCGTGTCGGAAAACCGCAGCCGCACCTTCGGCCCGTCGTCAAAGCCGAACCACAGTTCGGTCTCGACCGAATGCAGGGTGGTCACCCCGACAAAGGCCGCACGCCCGAGTCTCGCCCGTCGACCGTCGATCAACCCCTCGACCCCGAGGCCCGCATGCTCCACCACCCCGTCGGCGACCGGGCCGTCACCGGCTGCGCGCGCCACGGCCCGCGACATGGGATGGTTGGAGGCCCTGGCCAGCGGCGCGGCCATGGCGATGACGGTCGCCGACGTCTCGATCAGGCTGGGCCGGCCCTCGGTGAGTACGCCCGTCTTGTCGAAAATGACGTGATCGATCTCCGCCAGACGTTCGAGGGCGGCTCCGGACTTGACCAGCACGCCCCGGCGAAACAGCCGCGCCGACGCGACGATCTGGACCGCGGGCACCGCGAGGCCCAGGGCGCAGGGGCAGGTCACGATCAGCACGGCCACGGCCCGGATCAGCGCCTCGCGAGGCTCGAGGCCCAGCGCCCAGCCGCCGGCGAAGGTCGCCAGAGCCGCCGCATGGACCACCGGCACATAGAGGGTCGCCGCACGATCAGCGAGCCGTACATAACGCGACCGGGACTGCGCCCCGGCCTCGATCAGGCGGGCGATGGCCGCCAGCGACGAATCCTCCGCCGCCGCCCGGGCCCGGAGGGTCAGAAGCCCGGCCGTGTTGACGGCGCCGGCCCGGCATAACTGGCCGAGGGCGACGCGTACCGGGAGGCTCTCTCCGGTCAGCAGGCTGTTGTCGAGGAGCGCGTCACCCTCCTCCAGGGTGGCGTCTACCGGAATGCGGTCGCCGGGCCGGACCCGGAGACGGTCGCCGGGCCGGACGTCGTCGAGGGGAACCGACCGTTCGCGTCCCGAGGAGTCGATGACACAGGCCGTGGCGGTCTGGAGGGCCAGAAGGTCTCCGGCGGCGCTGCGGGCGTTCGCTCTCAACCGATGGTCCAGCCAGCGCCCGATCAGCAGAAGAAACAGCAGGGAGACCGCGGCGTCGAAATAGGCGTCGCGGCCGTTCAGGATCGTCTCCGAGAAACTGATCGCCAGCGTCAGGATGACCCCGACCGAGATCGGCACATCCATATTCGCCCGCCCGGCGCGCAAGGACCGCCACGCCGACTTGAAGAAGGTCATGCCGGCGAAGATGGCGCAGGGCGCACCGACGGCGGCCGACATCCACATCATCATGGTGCGGGTGGCGGGCCCCAGCTCCTGGCCGAACAGCCCGGCCCAGATCGGCACCGAGAACATCATGGCGTTCATGGCGCCGAAGCCCGCCACGGCCAGGGCGAGGATCAGCCGGCGTCCCTCGCGGTCGCGCTGGACCATGGCCGCGCCGGGGTCGAACGGCGTGGCGGGATAGCCCAGCCGGTCGAGCGCCGAGATGATCCGGGCCGGATCGATGCTGGCGCTGGCCAGGCCGATGGCGAGGCGTCCGGTCGACAGGTTCAGACGGACGGAGTCGACTCCGGGCAGGCGCGATACTTCCCGTTCGATCTTCGAGATGCATCCGGCGCAACGGGCGCCCGTCACCAGAAGGTCGAGACGGGCGCGGCCGTTCTCCTCCCGGCGCAGGAAGGCCGACATGTCCGGGGTGGTCGCCGCGTCGAAGGTCACGGCCACGTCAGCCTCCGGTCGGCGATGAAGCTGCGGCCCGCGCCATCCACCGCCTCGATCCGGGCGTCCCAGGCGCCGGAGAGGGCGCGTTCGGCGCCGTACTGGCCCGGCGCCGTTTCCCTGAGGACGACCTCGGCGCGGCCCTTTTCGGTCGCGGGGCGTTGCAGCGTGACCGAAACCTTGAGTCCGGCGAGGGGCCGCCCGTCGCGATCCTGCATCAGCACGTCCAGGCCGTTCGGACGAGCCTCGGCCCCCGCCCGCCAACCCAGGGCCTCCTGGACGCGGAGCCGCTCCAGTTCGGCGTTGTAGATCAGCCCCGCCTCATAGGGTCGAGGGGCGACCTGGCCGGGATGGGTGCGATAGGCCATCACCAGGAAGGCGGCGTCGACGCCGACCACCAGGGCGAAGAAGGCCACGACGCCCGCTGCGACGTGCCACCCCTTGACGACGAACGGCGGTTTCGCCGGCCTGGTCCCGGTGGTCATTGCGGCTGGCTCCCATATTCGAAGGCGGTGGGGACGAGCGTCGTCTTCCCGGCGGAACGGATCTCGAAGGCGGCGTCCCGGCTGCCTTCGCCGACCTGATCCGCGGGGACGGTGACGAAGATGCGCAGCGGGGTGACCCGGTTCGGCTCGACCTCGACGCGCAGCGGATCGGCGCCCGGCTGACCCGGAATCCTCAGCGCCGCTCCGGGGACTCCGGCGTAGCTGATCTCAACGGTCGCGGTCTCGAAGCCGTGGTTGGCGATCTTCAGAGTGTAGCCATTTCGGATCGCGCCATCGTGCAGCCGGACATAGGCCGGGTTGCGGTCCCGCAGGGCATGGACGCCGAATTGCTCGCGCGTGCTGAAGCCCCAGATCATCAGGCCCCCGACCAGCATCAGCGCCAGGCCGTAGTAGAGGGTGCGCGGCCGAACCAGCCGGTGCTCCGGCTTCTGACCGCAGTTCCGGGCCGCGACCGCCGAGTCGGTGTCATAGGCGATCAGGCCCCGGGGCCGCCCGACCTTGTCCATGATCTCGGTGCAGGCGTCGATGCACAGACCGCAATTGATGCACTCGAGCTGGGCCCCGTTGCGGATGTCGATGCCCATCGGACAGACCACGACGCACTGGTTGCAGTCGATGCAGTCGCCGCGGCCCTCCCAGGACTCCGCCTTCTTGTGCGGACCGCGCGGCTCGCCGCGGTCGTAGCGGTAGGTCACCTGGAACGACTGGTCGTCCAGCATCGCCCCCTGGATACGCGGCCAGGGGCACATGTAGGTGCAGACCTGCTCGCGCATATGGCCGGCGAAGATGTAGGTAGTGAAGGTCAGGATGGCGCACGACACATAGGCCGTCATCGGGGCGGTCCCGACCCAGAAGGTGCGGATCAGGTCGGGCGCGTCGTGGAAATAGAAAATCCACGCCCCGCCGGTGCCGAAGGCGACGCCGATCCAGACCAGGTGCTTGCCGGCCTTGCGCCACAGCTTGTTGAAGGACGTCGGGGCCGCGTCGAGCCGCATGCGGGCGTTGCGGTCGCCCTCGAACATCCGCTCGATATGGATGTAGAGGTCGGTCCACACCGTCTGTGGGCAGGCGTAGCCGCACCACAGCCGCCCGAACAGGGCGGTCACCAGGAACAGGGCCAGGGCTGCGGCCACCAGCAGGCCGGTGATGAAATACACCTCCTGCGGCCACAGCTGGATCATGAAGAAGTAGAAGCGGCCGCCGTCGAAATCGACCAGCACCGCCTGGTCCGGCAGGGAGCCGGGACGGTCCCAGCGGAGCCAGGGCGTGATGTAATAGATCGCCAGCATGACGATCAGCAGCGCCCATTTGAGCCACCGCCAGCGGCCGTGGACCAGCTTGGGATAGATCGGCACCCGAGCCTGATACAGGCCCTTGGGTCGGGCCTTTTCGCGCTGCTGCTCGGCGACGGAGACCGGACCCGTCGTCGCCGGGCGTTCGCGGGTCCGGTCAATGATGATCGTCATGGCGTTGCGGGGGCGCCCGCATCGGAGGAGGCTTCGCCGCCGCCGGCGTTGACGTGGACATAGACCGCCAGGGCCTTGATCACGGCGGGCGAGAAGCGGCCCTCCCAGGTCGGCATGACCCCGTTGCGGCCGTTGTGGATCTGGCCCCGGATGGAGTCGCGGTCCGAGCCATACAGCCACTCACGGTCGGTCAGGTTGGGCGCGCCCAGGGTGCGATTACCCACGCCCGTCGGGGTGTGGCAGACCGCGCAGTTGTCCGCATACAGTTGCCGCGCCCGACCGGCGGCGGCGGCGTCCGCCTGACGTCCGGAGAGGGCGACGACATACTCGGTCAGATCGGAGACCTGTCCGGGGTTGAGGATGCCGTCCCGTCCGAACGCCGGCATCTGCGACGTTCGCGTTTCCGGGTGGGCCGATCGGACGCCGACGCGGAGCGTGTGTTCGATCTCGGCCAGGGTGCCGCCCCACAGCCAGACGTCGTCGCGCAGGTTGGGATAGCCCTTGGCCCCGCCGCCGCCGACGCCATGGCAGCTGGCGCAGTTGTCGCCGAAGACCGACTGGCCGACCGCGAGGGCATGGGCCTGCAGATCCGGATCGGCCTCGATCTGATCCAGCGACGCCGACATCAGCAGGGTCTCGCCTCGTCCACGCTGCGCCTGGAGGGCGGCCAACTGCTCGACCACGTCGCCGCGGTCGGACTGTTTCAGCAGCCCGGGCGTGTAGCCCTTGAGCCCCGGCCACGCCGGCATCAGCACCCAATAGACGATGGAGAAGACGATGCAGCCGTAGAAGACCCACAGCCACCAGCGTGGCAACGGATTATCCAACTCCTTGATGCCGTCCCATTCGTGGCCGGTCGTCTCGACGCCGGAATGTTCGTCGCGCTCGCGTTCAGACATGATCGTCCTCGTCCTTCTCGAGCGGCAGGTGGGAAAGGCGGCGGAAGGTCTCGCGATGCTTCGGCCAAAGGGCGTAGATCAGCCCGGCGATGAAGACAGCGCCGAAGTAGAGGGTGCCGCCCTGCTGGGCGAACCGCGCCACGGTTTCATAGTCGAGGCCGCTCATCGCATGTTGTCCGGGTCTTCGGCCTGGTAGGTTCGGAAATCCACCATCGTGCCGAGTTGCTGCAGATAGGCGATCAGGGCGTCCATCTTCGTCAGACGCTTCGGATCGCCGTCGAAATCGCCCTGAACCACCTTGGGCCCATAGCGTCCGCGCAGGGCCGAGGTCTTGCTGGCGTAGGGATCCACCTGGGCCTGGAGGTCGGCCTCGGCGTTCTCGATCTGATCGGCCGTGTAGGGGACCCCGACCGCCACCATGGCCCGCAGCTTGGCGCGGATGGCGTGCCGGTCCAGGTCCTGATCGGCCAGGAACCGGTAGGGAGGCATGTTTGACTCCGGCACCACGGCGCGCGGGTCGGTCAGGTGCTCCTGGTGCCACTCGTTCGAATATTTGCCGCCCACCCGCGCCAGATCCGGCCCGGTCCGCTTGGACCCCCACTGGAACGGGTGGTCGTACATGCTCTCCGCGGCGAGGCTGTAGTGGCCGTAGCGTTCCACCTCGTCGCGCAGGGGGCGGATCATCTGCGAGTGGCAGCTGTAGCAGCCCTCGCCGATGTAGATGTCGCGGCCGGCCAGTTCGAGCGGAGTGTAGGGCCGAACGCCCTCCACCTCCTCGATCGTGCTCTCGACCCAGAACAGCGGGGCGATCTCAACGATACCGCCGATCGAGACGACGATGGTGATGCCGATCACCAGCCAGAGCGAGTGACGCTCGAATTTCGCGTGCTTCTTCCACATGGTGCGATCCTCACTCGGCCGGCAGGAGTTGCGGCTCGATCGTCGTCGCCGGCACGTTCGCGGAAGTTTGCGAGGACGGCATGCGGATCGTTCGCCACAGGTTGTAGGACATGATGACCGTGCCGCTCAGGAACATCAGGCCGCCGACGGTGCGGATGACGTTCTGGATGTGCTTGGCCGATACGGTCTCGATGAAGCTGTTCGCGAGGAAGCCGTCGGGCGTGTACTCGCGCCACATCAGACCCTCCATGATGCCGGAGACCCACATCGCGGTGATGTAGAGAACGATGCCGGTGGTCGCGATCCAGAAATGCCACTCGACGAGGGCGTTGGAGTACAGCCGGTCCTTCTTCCACAGCCACGGCACCATGCAGTAGATGGCGCCGAAGCTGATGAAGCCGACCCAGCCCAGCGCGCCGGAGTGCACATGGCCGATGGTCCAGTCGGTGTAGTGCGACAGGGCGTTGACCGTGCGGATCGCCATCAGCGGACCCTCGAAGGTCGACATGCCGTAGAAGGCGATGGCCACCACCATCATGCGGACGACCGGGTCGGTGCGCAGCTTGTCCCAGGCCCCGGAGAGGGTCATCAGCCCGTTGATCATGCCGCCCCAGGACGGCATCCACAGCATGATGGAGAAGGTCATGCCCAGCGTCTGCGCCCACTGCGGCAGCGCCGTGTAGTGCAGATGGTGCGGGCCGGCCCAGATGTAGATGAAGATCAGCGACCAGAAGTGCACGATCGACAGGCGGTACGAATAGACCGGCCGTTCGACCCGCTTGGGCACGAAATAGTACATCATGGCCAGGAAGCCGGCGGTCAGGAAGAAGCCGACGGCGTTGTGGCCGTACCACCACTGGACGAGGGCGTCCTGGACCCCGCCGAAGGCCGAATAGCTGCGCGCCTCCAGAAGGCCGACCGGCACCGCGGCGTTGTTCACCAGGTGAAGCAGGGCGACGGTGACGATGAAGGCCAGGTAGAACCAGTTGGCCACATAGATATGCGGCTCCTTGCGCTTCCAGAGCGTGCCGAGGAAGACCAGCAGATAGGCGACCCAGACGATGGTCAGCCAGATGTCGACGTACCATTCGGGCTCGGCGTATTCGCGCGACTGGGTGATGCCGGCGAGATAGCCGGTCGCCGCCAGAACGATGAACAGCTGGTAGCCCCAGAAGACAAACCAGGGCCAGATGCCGCCCGCCAGACGCGCCCGGCTGGTCCGCTGCACCACCCAGAAGGAGGTGCAGATCAGCGCGTTTCCGCCAAAGGCGAAGATGACGCCCGAGGTGTGCAGGGGACGCAGGCGGCCGAAGTTGAGCCAGCCGTGGTCCGGGAAGTAGAAGATGTTCGGCCACGACAGCTGCGAGGCGATCAGAACGCCGACTGTCATGCCGACGACGCCCCAGAACATGGTGGCGATGACCCCGGCGCGGATCACGCCATCCGAGTAGCGGGAGGGATCAGCCCGGAAGCGACCGTTGGTGACCCCAAGGGTCAGGGCCGAGAGCGCCACGATACCTGCGGCCAGCAGAATGTATCCGTGAAACCGGAACGCCGCGTCGTCCGTGAAGGCGGTCGCCAGGAAGGCGAGGACGGTGAACGCCCCGAGGGTCACAAACAGCGGGACGAAGCCGCCAATGAGTTCGTCTTCCTGTGGTCGATTCGGCATTCGGGTCCCCTCGGCTTGAAGGGGCTTTGCCGCACTGCGGGATAGGCCGCTTTGATCTAGCGCAATGCGGCGTCGCGAAATGTCTGCTCGGCTGCCGGGCGGAGGACCTATGCCAATCACTGACCAGTCTGAACGCAAATTCCTGGGGAGCGGGCTGTTGGCCCTCGGGTGCTCTCTCGGAGCGTTATCTGCGGCCCTGAGCGTCGCGGCCTTCGACCATATGATGGCGGCGGCCAATGTATGCGGTTCGAACGCAGAACACTGTCTGACGTGCATCGGCGCGTTGGCCTGCCTCGGCGCGGGGTTGTTCGCGGTCAGCGCGGGTCTGTCGCTGCTGCGTCCCTATCGTCCCCGTGTGGCTGCCTCGTAAGGCGGTTTCGCCCCAGCGCCCTGGCGCAGTCACCGGCTTTCATCTCCCTGTGCAACCTGATCTCCTTCACCCCCGGAGCACCCGATGGCCCTCCCGACCGACCGCCCCGCTCCGCCATTCTCCCGGTTCTCGATCGTGATGCACTGGCTGATGCTGGCGCTTCTGGCGGCCGTCTACGCCTGTATCGAGCTCCGGGAATTCTATCCACGCGGCAGTGACGTCCGCGAGGGACTGAAGACGTGGCATTTCATGCTTGGGCTTTCGGTTTTCGTCCTGGTCTGGATCCGATTGGCCGCCAGGGCCCTGTCGCCGCGGGGACCCGCTCCCCGCACCTGGTCAGGCGTGCTGGCGACCGTCGTGCACGTCGCCCTCTATATCCTGATGGTCGCAATGCCCGTCATGGGCTGGTTGCTGCTAAGTGCTGAAGACAAGGCCGTTCCCTTCTTCGGCCTCACCCTTCCTCCGCTGGCGGCGCCCGATGAAGTGTTCGCCGGGCGGATCGAGAATCTGCACACGACGGTCGGCGCCGTCGGCTACTGGCTGATCGGCTTCCACGCCGCCGCGGCCCTCTTCCACCACTATGTGCTCAGGGACCCGACCCTGCGCCGCATGGCGCCGGGTCTCCCCTGATGGCGACGATCGCGTCCCGCGGGCGTAGTCTGCGCCACTGGTCTGGAGCCGTCCCATGAGTCGTCTTGCATTACATCCCGAGCGCCATCTGGTCTCCCGCATCGGCTGGCTTCGGGCTGCGGTTCTGGGCGCCAACGACGGGCTGGTGTCGACCGCCAGCCTGATCATCGGCGTCGCGGCGGCCGATGCGACGCGCAGCGGCATTCTGATCGCCGGCGTCGCCGGCCTGGTCGCGGGGGCGATGTCGATGGCGGCGGGGGAATATGTCTCCGTCAGCTCCCAATCGGATACCGAAAAGGCTGACCTGGCCCGCGAGACGGCCGAGCTGGCCGGGGACCACGAAGCGGAGGTGGCCGAACTGGCCGGGATCTATGCGGCGCGCGGCGTCGACCCGGATCTGTCGCGGCAGGTGGCCATACAGTTGATGGAGAAGGACGCGCTCGGCGCTCATGCGCGGGACGAGCTCGGCATCTCGGAGATCACCACGGCGCGACCGGTTCAGGCGGCGCTGACGTCCGCACTGACCTTCGCCCTCGGCGCCCTTCCGCCCCTGCTGCTGGTGATCGTGGCGCCGCTGTCCGGCCTGATCATCTGGGTCGGCGTGACGGCCCTGGCGGCGCTGATGGGACTGGGCGCCCTGGGCGCCCTGGCGGGCGGCGCCAACCTGGGCCGTTCGGTCCTGCGGGTCGCGTTCTGGGGCGTGATCGCCATGGCCGCGACCGCGGGCATCGGCCGTCTGTTCGGAACGGTGGTCTAGGCGTCCGCTTCCTTGGCAGTCCGCAGGCGGCGTCAGAAGGCGCCGGCGGTTCGGACGAGCATATAGATCGCGACCACGAAGATCAGGCCGGCGAACAGGATGTTCAGCGCGCCGCGGCGCTGGCCGAGCCGGCGCGCGGCCCTTGAGCCGAGCAGCCCGCCGCCGAGACCGCCGACCACGAACAGGCCGGCGATGCTCCAGTTCACCAGACCCGCGAAGGCGTAGCTGGTCGCCGTGGTGACACCGAACCCGGTGACCGCCAGCAGGGACGATGCCATGGCGTTCAGGATCGGCATGCCGGTCGCCGCGATCAGGCCGGGCACGATCAGGAAGCCCCCCCCGATGCCGAAAAACCCTGACAGCAGACCCGCCCCAACGCCGAAGCCGACGAGCCTGGGGAAGTTGTCACGGTCCAGCCGGACGTGGGGCAGACCCTCGCCCTTGCGGTTTCGCAGCATCAGCCCGCCCACGACGATCATCAGCACGGCGAACATGGCGAGCAGCTTTTCACCGTCGACCTGCCGTCCGAACCAGGCCCCCACGAAGGCGCCGAGCACCCCGGCGACCGTGAAGACGGCGGCGCAGCGCCACTTCACGGCGCCGGCCCGGCCATGGTTGACCAGGTTGAGCAAGGCGTTGGCGGCCACGGCGACCGCGCTGGTGCCGATCGCCGCGTGGGGATTGGAGATACCGACAAGGTACACCAGCAAGGGCACGGCGAGAACGGAACCACCGCCCCCGACGAGGCCGAGGGTGAAGCCGACGACCGAGCCGGAGCCCAGGGCCAGGACGGACTGAAGCGGATCCATTGCGTCCGCCTAGAGCCGGCGCTGGACGGGCAGGCCCGCGGCCTGCCAGCCGTCGATTCCGCCCTCGAGGAGGTAGACGTCGTCGGTGGCCACGGCGCCCGCGAGAGCGCGGGCGTTCATCTGGGTGCGCCGGCCGCTGCGGCAGTGGAAGATGACCGGCTGGCCGGGCCGGGCGGCGATCCCCGCCGCGCCGGTCGACAGCGGGGCGGGATGGGCGCCGGCGATCACCAGGGCGCATTCTCCCGGCTCACGGATATCGACCAGCAGGGCGCCTTCCGCGACGAGGCGGGCGGCGTCTTCCGGGGTGACGGGTCTGGCGCTCATGATCAGTCTCCTTGGTTTTGGCGGCGGGCGGCGCCCGCCAGTTGGGGGCAGTAGATGTCGCTCAGGGCGTCGAGGACGCGCAGCACGGCCGCGTCGGCGATCCGGTAGTACAGGGTCTGGGAGTCGCGGCGGAAGGCGACCAGGCCCTCGGCCCGCAGGCGGGCGAGGTGCTGCGACAGCGCGGACTGGCTGAGGCCGACCTCGGCCACCAGGGCGCCGACCGGCATCTCCGGCCGCCCCGACAGGTGGCAGAGGATCAACAGCCGGTGCTCGTTGGCGAGTGTGCGCAGCAGACGCGACGCCTCGGCCGCTTTCGGGGCGAGGGCTTCGATCGTCGGGGCGGCGGGCTGCGTCATGGCTAATCCATTAGAGTTGCCTAATTTAGGAAGAGCTAATATATGTGTCAACAACGAATGCACAGGGAGCCCTGCAATGCCCACCCGCCCTGAAATCCGCGCCTTTTTCGACGAGCCGAGCAAAACCGTCAGCTATCTCGTCCACGACCCCGTCACGCGCGAAGCCGCCATCATCGACCCGGTCCTCGACTACGATCCGGCCTCGGGCGAGGTCGACACCCGCTCGGCGGCCGCCATTCTGGACGAAGCCCGGCGGCTGGGCCTGACCGTGATCTGGACGCTGGAGACCCATGTCCACGCCGACCACCTCAGCGGCGCGCCGTTCATCAAGGCGAGGACGGGCGCCCGGATCGGCATCGGCGAGCACGTCAAGGATGTGCAACGCATCTTCCGGCCGGTCTTCAACGCCAACGACCTCGATGTCGAAGGCGGCGATTTCGACCGGCTCTTCAGCGACGGCGACCGCTTGACCCTGGGCGGGCTGGAGGTGGAGGTGCTGCACACGCCGGGCCATACGCCCGCGGACGTCAGCTACAGGATCGGCGACGTCGTGTTCGTCGGCGACACCCTGTTCATGCCGGACTACGGCACGGCCCGCGCCGACTTCCCCGGCGGCGACGCCCGGCAACTGTACCAGTCGATCCGCAGGCTGCTGGATCTGCCGTCGGAGACGCGGCTGTTCATGTGCCACGACTACAAGGCCCCCGGTCGCGACCACTACGCCTGGGAAACCACCGTCGCCGACCAGCGCCGCGACAGCATCCACATTCGCGACGGCGTCAGCGAGGACGACTTCGTGGCGATGCGCACCACGCGTGACGCCACCCTGTCCGCGCCGAAGCTTCTGCTGCCCTCGATCCAGGTCAACATACGCGCCGGCCGCTTCCCCCCGGCAGAGGCCAACGGCGTCCGCTATCTGATGATCCCCGTGAAAGAACGCCAGACCGGCCGATAGCGGGGCTGTCAGCGACAACACCGGGCGGGGCCCGCGCCCGGGCACCTCATGGCGCGGACCGGCGCGGACGGCGGAAAACACCGTCCGGATCGTCCGGACAAGCGGGTTGGTGGAGGCGTCCTCCCCTGCATTCGATTGTCAAAGACCGGACCCGGCGGGTTCGGTCAGGGAAACATGCGCCTGCGTCATTTCCGGACGCAGGCGAGTTCCACCGGTCCGGGGCTCCGCCGATTTTCGATCCGTCCTACGCGTTCCGGGAATCCCACCAGCGCACGGCGTCCGCGTCGCGGGCGCTGAGTTCCGGATAGGCGGGATCGGAGCCGACATCCGGCACGCGCCGCCACGAGCGGGCGCATTTGGGATGGTCGGCCAGACGCACATCGACCGTCACCGCGTCTCCGCCGGGGACAAGCTCCGCGCCCGAGGTGCGGAACACCTCGGCCGCGTCCAGGCCTTCGAACGGCGCGAATATGTCGGCGGGGCCCGTGACCACGGGCCAGGCGTCCAGCGCCCCGCCGATGATCTTCTCGCGGCGGGCGGCTTCAAGCGACTCGTTGACGATCTCGAGCACCGTCTGCACGCCGGCCCAGCGTTCGGCCTCGCCGGTGTTCCGCCACTTATCCGGCGTCTCAGGGATCACCCGGGCGCAGTTGGAGCCGGCGTCAGGGAAGCGCGTCCCCCAGGCTTCCTCCATGGTGAAGGGCGTCAGCGGGGCCAGCCAGGCGGTCAGGCGCAGGAAGACGGCGTCCATGACCGTGCGGGCGGCGCGGCGGCGGATCGCGTCGGACCGGTCGCAGTAGAGGCTGTCCTTGCGGATGTCGAAATAGAGGGCCGAAAGGTCGTTGGAGCAGAATTCCAGAACCGGCCGCACCACGTCCTGGAAGCGGTATTCGGCGTAGGCCTTGCGCACGTCGCCATCGAGTTCCCACAGGCGATGCAGGATGAATTTCTCCAGCGGCGGCATCTGGTCCAGCGGCAGGCGCTCCTCCTCGTCGAAGCCCACCAGGGCGCCGAGCAGATAGCGGACGGTGTTGCGCAGCTTGCGGTAGGCGTCGACCGTGGTCTGCAGGATCTGCTTCCCGATCCGCTGGTCCTCGGCATAGTCCACCAGCGAAACCCACAGGCGCAGGATGTCGGCGCCGGATTCCTTGATGATGGTCGCGGGATCGGTGGTGTTGCCCCGCGACTTGGACATCTTCTCCCCGTTCTCGTCCTGGGTGAAGCCGTGGGTCAGGACGGCGTCATAGGGGGCGCGGCCGCGGGTGCCGGCGCCTTCCAGCAGGTTGGACTGGAACCAGCCGCGGTGCTGGTCCGAGCCTTCGAGATAGAGGTCGGCCGGCCAGTGCGACGGGCGGTCGCCGGTGTAGCCGTGCGTCGGGTCGCGCGTCTCGAGCGTGAAGGCGTGGGTGCAGCCGGAGTCGAACCAGACGTCGAGGATGTCCTCGATCTTCTCGAACCGGGCAGGGTCGTAGGCGCCGAGGAAGTCGGCGTCGGGGCGGGTGAACCAGGCGTCGGCGCCGCCCTCGGCCACCGCGGCGGTGATGCGGGCGTCAACGTCGGCGTCGATCAGGGGCTGGCCGGTCTGTTTGTCGACGAACATGGCGAGCGGCGTGCCCCAGGCGCGCTGGCGGCTGATCAGCCAGTCGGGCCGGCTCTCGACCATGGAGCGGATGCGGTTGCGGCCGGCCTCGGGGTGGAAATCGGTCTTGTCGATCGCCTCGAGCGCCCGCTCGCGCAGGGTTCCGTCATCCTCCAGCGGCGTGTCCATGCGGATGAACCACTGGGGCGTATTGCGGAAGATGATCGGGGCCTTGGAGCGCCAGCTGTGGGGATAGGAATGCTCCATCCGGCCGCGGGCCAGCAGGTTTCCGGCCTCGATCAGTTTATCCATCACCGCGCCGTTGGCGGGGCCGAACTTGCCGGTCTTCTTGCCCTCGGTCTCCAGCACCTTGAGGCCGGCGAACAGGGGGACGTGGTCGTAGTAGGCGCTGTCGGGGTCGACGGTGTCGGGCACCTCGTGGTGGCCGTGGGCCTTCCAGACCTCGAAGTCGTCGGCGCCGTGGCCGGGGGCGGTGTGGACGAAGCCCGTGCCCGCGTCGTCGGTGACGTGGTCGCCGGCCAGCAGGGGCACGGAGAAGCCGTAGCCGGGAGCGAGCGCCGCCAGCGGATGGGCGCATTCGAGGCCCGAGGGGTTCAGGCCGTCGACGCGGGTCCAGGTCGCGATCTTGGCAGCCTTGAAGACGTCCCCGGCCAGTTTGTCGGCGACGATCAGCCGGTCGCCCGGCTTGGCCCAGGGCTCGAACTCGAGTCCGGTCTCCATGGCCGTGACCTCATAGAGGCCATAGGCGATCTCGGGGCCGTAGCTGATGGCGCGGTTGGCCGGGATGGTCCATGGCGTGGTGGTCCAGATCACGACCGACGGATTGGCGTGGCGGAAGGCCAGCAGGTCGTCGGGATGATCGTCGGTCGCGCCGGTGACCGGGAATTTGACCCAGACGGTCGGGCTGACGTGGTCGTGGTATTCGATCTCGGCGTCGGCCAAGGCGGTGCGCTCGACCGGCGACCACATGACGGGCTTGGAGCCGCGGTACAGCTGGCCCGAGTTCTTGAACTTGTGGAATTCAGCGACGATGGCGGCTTCGGTGGTGAAGTCCATGGTGGCGTAGCGGTGGTCCCAGTCGCCGAGGACGCCCAGCCGTTTGAACTGGTCGCGCTGCACGTCGATCCAGCCCGTGGCGTATTCGCGGCAGGCCTGACGGAACTCGGCCCTGGAGATCTCGTCCTTGCGCTTGCCCTGGGCGCGATAGCGTTCCTCGATCTTCCATTCGATCGGCAGGCCGTGGCAGTCCCAGCCGGGGACGTAGTCGACGTCGTTTCCGAGCAGGAAGCGGCTGCGGACGACGAAGTCCTTCAGCGTCTTGTTCAGGGCGTGGCCGATGTGGATGTCGCCGTTGGCGTAGGGCGGGCCGTCATGCAGGACGTAGAGGGGCGCGCCCTCGGCCTGACGCTGTTTGCGCAGGGCCGAATAGAGGTCGCCCCATTGCGCGATGATCGCCGGTTCCTTCTGCGGCAGGCCGCCGCGCATGGGGAAGGGCGTCTCGGGCAGGAAGACCGTCTCGCGATAATCGCGGGCGGTGGAGGGCGTGTCGCTGGGCTTGTCGGACTCGGGGGCCATGAAGTCTCGTCTCGTCGTTTGTGATCGTTCGCGTAGTTTTCGATGCGCCATCGCCGGGAAGGCTGGTTCGGCGCGTGTCGATCCCGGCGTGCACGAGGCCTTTCGGCCCTGCGGCGCTACGCCGGGCGGCTAATCGAAATCGGGCGAAACACGCGGACGGTCATGGTGGACACGGTCTAGCAGACGGCGAGGGCCGGACGCCAGTCGGGATTGCCAGGCGGGGATGGCGGCGGGATAGTCGGGCGTCCTGGGAGGGTCCGATGCGTCATGTCCTGATCGCCACCGCCGTGTTCGCCGGTCTCGCCGGCTGTTCGCCGGAAGGGGCCGCGCCCGAGCCGGCCGATGCGCCCGCCGCCCTGCCGCCCGGGCGGCCCGCCGTCTATGAGGCCGCGAAGGTCGGGCCCGAGGAATTCGTCCGGGCCCTGTACGCCGTGCACGCTACGCCCGGGGCCGGGATGGGCGAGGCGCCGGCGCCGGGGCGGGATCCGATCTACGACCGGATGCTGAACGCCATGATCGGCGCGGATTTCGCCAAGGCGGCGGGCGAGGTTCCGACGCTGAATTACGACCCGATCTGCGCCTGTCAGGACAGCGGCGACTTCACCCTGGATTCGGTGACGGTGACTCAATCAGGGCCGCAGGCGGCCGAGGCGGCGGTGGTGTTCACCAATATGGGCGAGACGAAGCGGCAGACGCTGAAGCTGGTGAAGGAGGGGGCGATGTGGAAGGTCAGCGACGTCCTCGTGCCCGGTGAAAAGCCTCTGACCGAGCAGCTGATGGCCGCCATCAGCTGAGGGCGGCCCGCGCGGCGGCTGCGTCGGCGTCGATCTGGACCTTGAGGGCGTCGAGGCCGTCGAAGGTCATTTCGCCGCGCAGGAAGGCGACCAGCTCGGTCTCGACCGTCCGGCCGTAGAGGTCCTCGTCGAAATCGAACAGCCAGACCTCGAGCAGGGGTTCGGGCAGTTCGTACATGGGACGAACGCCGAGATTGGCGACGCCGTCGATGACGCGGCCGTCCGGAAGGCGGGTGCGCGTCGCATAGATGCCGTAGGCGGGGCGCATGTAGTCGCCCATGCGGACGTTGGCCGTGGGGACGCCGATGGTTCGGCCGCGCTTGTCGCCGTGGACGACCTCGCCCTGGATGGCGAAGGGGCGGCCGAGGATGGCGTTGGCGCGGGCCATGTCGCCGGCTTTCAGGGCTTCGCGAACGGCGGAGGATGACAGTTTCAGCCCGTCGGGATCGTCGATGCGTTCGGTGACGCTGACGGTGAAGCCGAGGGTTTCGCCGTGGCGACGCAGGGCCTCGGGCGAGCCCGTGCGGCCCTTGCCGTAGGTGAAATCGAAACCGACGCCGGCGTGACGAATGCCGAGACCGGCCGAAAGGACGTCGCGGGCGAAGGCCTCGTCCGACATGCCGGCCATCTCGGCGTCGAAGCGCAGGAGGTAGAGGCGGTCGACGCCCAGCGGCTCCATGGCGCGGGCCATCTGGTCGGGGGTCATCAGGCGAAAGGGGGCGGCGTCGGGCTGGAACCAGCGGCGCGGATGGGGGTCGAAGCTGACCACGCCGAGGGGAGCGCCGATCCGTCGCGACGCCTCGCGGGCGCTGGCGATCACGGCCTGGTGGCCGCGATGGACGCCGTCGAAGGCGCCGATGGCGACGGCGGCGCCCTTCAGCCCGTCGGGCAGGCCGCGCCAGTCGGTGACGATCGCGACCAAGTCAGTCTTTCGCGGGGCGCCGGCGGCGGGGCACGCGGACCGTGGCGACGCCGGCCATGATCAGCTTGCCGGCGACGAAGCCTTCGCAATCCAGCTCGACCCGGGCGCTTTCCGGATCGACCGAGACGACGCTGATGCGGACCACGACGTCGTCGCCGATGCGGACCGGGGCGTGGAACTGCAGGGTCTGGGAGATGTAGATGGCCCCGGCGCCGGGCAGGATGGTGCCGACCACGGCCGAGCCGAACGAGGCCGACAGCAGGCCGTGGGCGATGCGGCCGCGATAGGCCGTCTTCGAGGCGAAGGCCTCGTCCATGTGCACCGGGTTGAAGTCGTCCGAGGCCTCTGCGAACTGCTGGATGCGCTGTTCGGTGACCGGGATGATCTTCTCGGCGGTCATGCCGACCTGAAGCTCCTCCAGGATGTAGCCGCCGGAGGGGTGTTGCGTGACAAGTTCAGCCATGATCCGGCCTTAGCGCGATTTGCACCCGCTCACCACGTCAGATCGAGCATGGCGTGTCGGGCGTAGGTTGTTTCAGCTTTCAGCAGGTCGGCGGCGCGGGCCGGATCGAGGCGGCCGTCCGGGCCGCGGGCGGCGTCGCCGTGGATGCCCTGGGCGATGAACAGGCAGTCCAGCGCCTGTTTGTTGGCCCCGAGAACGTCGGTGACGACGCCGTCGCCGATGCACAGGACGCGCGAGCGGTCGACGGGCTTGCCGAGCAGATCGGCGGCTTCGTGCAGGGCCAGATCGTAGATGGGGCCGAAGGGCTTGCCGGCCATGGTGACGCGGCCGCCGAGGCTTTCGTACAGATCGGCCAGCGAACCGCCGCACCAGATCAGCTTGTCGCCGCGCTGGACCACGCGGTCCGGGTTGGCGCAGATCAGCTCCAGGTCGCGCGCGGCGCCGGCGGTCAGGCGGTCGCGATAGTCGTCGGGGGTCTCGGTCTCGTCGTCGATCATGCCGGTGACCGAGATGAAGGCCGCGTCCTCGGCGCCGCCGGCCGGCTTCAGGCCGAGGCCGTCATAGAGGGGCCAGTCGCGGTCGGGACCGATGATCCAGGCCGGCCCGGGCGCGCGTTTGGCCAGCTCCATGCGGGTGGCGTCGCCCGAGGTGACGAAGGCGCGCCAGCTGTCGCGCGGCACGCCGAGGCCGTCGAGCTGGGCGACCACGTCGGACGAGGGACGCGGGGAGTTGGAAATCAGGACGACGTGGCCGTGGCCGTCGTTGAAGCGGGTCAGGGCCTCGCAGGCGGCTGGCCAGCTTTCGCGCCCGTTGTGGATCACGCCCCAGACGTCGCAGAGCAGGATGTCGTAGTCCGCGGCGATGTCGGACAGGCCGTTCAGGGCGTGGGGGAGGGTCATGGGGCGGGAGATAGCCTGTCGGAGGGGAGGGGTGAAGGGCGGGGGTCAGGGGTTAGGGCTTAAGGGGTAGGGGTGACTCATTCTTCCTCCCGCTCGAGGGCGGGATGTCGGCGCGCCAGCGACGACAGGGTGGGAGGGGCCGGGCGAGGCGGGCGCCGGTGTCTGGATCGCCGAGCCGCCCCCACCCGGTCGCTGCGCCAAGGACGTGCGTCATCGCTCTTCGGCGTATTCGCCGAAAAGTTCGGGGAGGGCGCGGGGCGACCGGGCTCGCCCGGTGCGTTTGCAGTTTTACCGTTTCGACGAGACAGCCGCCCCGCGTCGTCGTTTTCCACGCGCCCGCCGGCCGCCGGCCCTGTTCGGGCCTTGCCGACTCCCGGACGGTTCCTCGCGGTCCCGGACGGGGGAGGACGTGCAGGCCTGTAGCCCGAGAGGTCCCACACAGGAGGCGCGCGGCGAGCAGGAAGACGCCATCCATCGACGTCCTCAAGGACCCCCGAGGTCTGCGTCCCCCGGGCTTCATCGCTCGACCACAGCCCGCCGCCATCGAGAAGCGTGGATCCGACGCCCTCCCCACCGACGGGATGGGGAGAAGGATAAGGGCCGCTCCAGCTATGGCGGGCAAATGACGCTAGTCGGGCCGGAGAGTGTATCGATATCAGCTGTTTAACGGGGCGAGATCGTCTGTTTCACGGCGAACGTCTCGCACCGGAACTCACCGTGCATCCCCGCGAAGGCGGGGACCCAGGCTTTGGCCGCACCGCCGGTGTCTGACCGAGCGCCGGTTCGTTCAACCAGCCTCGCTGTCGCTCAAACCGGGTCCCCGCCTTGGCTGCTACGCGCCGCCCTTCGGGTCGCGGGGATGCACGGACGGGGGGCGGGATGGGCGCGGCCCGGAACACACCGCGTCCTTCCGGAGTTGGATCAACGGGCTGCAAGGAGTGATGGAATGCACGGGATGATCAAACTGGCGGCGGTGGCCGTCTGCGGGCTGACGCTGACGGGCTGCGCGACGACGGACAACTACGCTTCGGCCTGCCAGCGCGACTATGAGCGGAACCGGCAGTATGTGACCGCGTCCGGCGCGGCGCTGGGCGCGGCGGTCGGGGCGGCGATCGCGGGCGAAGGCGACCGGGAGCGCGGGGCGGCCATCGGCGCCCTGGCCGGCGGCCTGCTGGGCAACCAGCTGTCGGAGCGGGACGATCCCTGCGGCTATGGCTTCGGCGGCTACAACCGCGACGGCCGGTACGGCTATACGCGCGTGCCGCGGCCCGGTGATTACGGCTACTATCGCTAGGCAGGATCGAAGCGCAGGCCGATCTCGTCGCCGGATTTCCAGGCCACCGCGCACGGGCGATCGCCGGTGGGCAGACGCAGAACGAGCCGGTCCCCGGTCGCGGCGTTGACGGTGGACGTCAGACGCACCTTGGCGCCGCCTTCGGTGAGATTGCGGATCACGACATCGGCCGCTTCCCGGTGAATGCCGTGCAGCAACTGGCCTTTCATGGCCACGCGGGGGCGCGGCAGGCGACGGGCGTCGGGGGGGAGATCGGCGGAGGCTGCCATGGCCCGGCGAGTTTACCGTGATCGGGCACGCCAGGGGTTAAGAGTTTTCCGGGCGCGGAGGCCCTAGCCGAACCGTCGGCGGTGGTCGGCGCTGCGCAGGGTCGAGCGGATGAAGTCGGCCGGGGGATCGGTTTCCGCCAGCACGGCTTCCTTGATGGCGCGGGGCTCGCCGAACAGATGGCCCTGGCCCATGGAGATGTCGAGCTCGAGGATGTCGACGATCTGGCGCTCGGTCTCGCATTTCTCGGCGATCAGCTCGATGCCGTAGCGGCGCGTCAGGCCGGCGAAGTCCGCGGCGGAGATGTCGCGCAGACTGGGCAGGGCCGAGGCGCCGTCCATGTCCAGCAGCTGTTCGATCAGCAGGTCGGCCGCGACCTTCATAAACTTGACGTCGGAGCGCTGGAGGTCGGCGAAGTCCAGGTCCAGCGTCTGGACCTTGTCGATCGAGAAGCGGAAGCCGAGATCGGCCAGCTTGGCCATGTTGCGGGCCTCGGCCGCGCCGCGGGCGTCGAAGGTGGCCTGTCCCAGCTCGAAGATCAGGGCCTGGTTGAGGTCGCGGTTCTCGCTGAGGAAATCGAGGAACTGGGGGAAGAAGGTCTCGTCGCCGAGGGACGACAGGGCGACGTTGCAGAAGACGCCGACCTTGCGGTCCTGACGCGCCAGGCGGCGGACGATCTGGGCGCAGCGGAACAGCAGCAGATTGTCGATGGCGGGGACCAGGCCCTCGCCCTCGGCGACCGAGAGGTATTCGGCCGGCATCATCACCCGGTCGTCGGCGGCGCGCAGGCGGGTGAAGCTTTCGTAGAAGATGGTCCGGCGCTGGGGCAGGGAGACGACCGGCTGGAGGTAGAGGTCGACGCGGTTCTCGGCCAGGGCCTCGTGGATGGTCTGGAGCAGGACATTGGCCTGGTCGCGGTGGCGGGCCTCGAAGGCGCTGGCGGGCGTCGGCTGGGCCATGCGGTGGTCCAGCGACTCGCTCATCTGCGAGATCAGCGTCTCCAGCATGCGGACTTCGCCGGACAGGGCCTCGTTGGAGGTGACGGCGCCCGACTCAATGGCCTGGGCCAGTTCGGTGAGGGCGCCCTGGGTCGAGTCCATGGCGTCGGCCAGCAGGCGGTGGGCCTCGCGGACCTGGTCGATCTCCGTCCTGAGGGCGGCCTTGTCGGCCTTGGCCGTGATCAGGGTATGGGCGGCCAGAAACAGGCCCAGCACGCCGAAGCCCGCGGCCACGCCCGCGCCGGCGCCGAGATTGGCGCTCCACAGGAAGGCCCCGGCCGTCATGGCCAGGAACAGGTAGGTGAAGAACAGGAAGCCCTGGGTGAGTGCGCGCATTGGAAACGGATCGTCCGTCTTCCCGGATGGAATCGCCCGAGTATCGGGGTAACAGTACGGATCGCCTAGGGCGTCGCACGGATTCTCCCCACTTCTTCGAGGTTAACGATGGAATTGTTCGATCTGACCGGCAAGGTCGCAGTCATCACCGGCTCGTCAAAGGGGATCGGCAAAGCCATCGCCGAGCGGATGGCCGAGCACGGCGCCCGGGTGGTGATCAGTTCGCGCAAGGCCGGCCCGTGCCAGGAAGTCGCCGACGCGATCAATGCGAAGCACGGCGACGGCCGGGCCATGGTCGTTCCCGCCAACATCGCCTCGAAAGAGGATCTGCAACGGCTCGTCGACGAGACCAACGCCGCCTTCGGCAAGATCGACATCCTGGTCTGCAACGCTGCGACCAATCCCTATGCGGGGCCGATGGCGGGGATCAGCGACGACCAGTTCGGCAAGATTCTGCAGAACAACGTCGTGTCCAACCATTGGCTGATCCAGATGGTCGCGCCGCAGATGCTGGAGCGGAGGGACGGGTCGGTGATCATCGTCTCGTCGATCGGGGGCCTGCGGGGCAACGCCCTGATCGGCGCCTACAACATCTCCAAGGCGGCGGACATGCAGCTGGCGCGCAATCTGGCGGTCGAGTGGGGGCCGTCCAACGTGCGCTGCAACACCATCGCCCCGGGCCTGGTGCAGACCGACTTCGCCAAATACCTGTGGGAGAACCCCGAGCTGCTGAAGCAGGTCACGGACCCCGCCCCGCTGAAGCGCATCGGCCAGCCGGACGAGATCGCGGGGGCGGCGGTCTATCTGGCGGCGCCGGCCTCGGCCTATATGACCGGCCAGACCCTGGTTGTGGACGGCGGGATCACCATTGCGTGGTGAAGGCGGCAAGCCTGCAAGCCTGCGTCAGGACCTGATCTGGCGGCTGGAGGCGGCCGGGTTCGCGAGCTTCGTCGGGCTGATGCGGCTGCTGGGGGTGGAGCGGGCCTCGGCGTTCGGCGGCTGGGCCCTGCGGACCCTGGGGCCGAAGACAGGGACCCAGCGCACGGTGATGCGGAACCTGCGCATCGCCTTCCCCGACATGCCGGAGGACGAGCGCGAAGCCCTGGCGCTGGCGCAGTGGGAGCAGACCGGCCGGGCCTTCGCCGAGACGGCGGTGATGGACCTTCTGGTCAAGCAGAACCGCATCGAGGTGGTCGGACAGGAGCGGCTGCACGCCATTCGGGACAGCGGCAGGCCGGTGGTCTTCGTCGGCGGGCATTTCGCCAATATCGAGACGCTGGCGGCGACGATCACGGGCTCGGGCGTGCCGTGCCAGATCACCTATCGCGCGGCCAACAACCCTTACGTCGATGCCCAGATCATCGCCGCGCGCGCGCGCTACGGCGTCAGGCTGTTCGCGCCCAAGGGCGGGGACGGGGCGCGGGAGCTGCTGGCGGGCATGGCGCGCGGCGAGTCCGTGGCCCTGATGAATGACCAGAAGTTTTCGGAGGGGCCCGAGGTGACCTTCTTCGGCCAGCCCGTGAACGCGGCGCCGGGGCCCAGCCGGCTGGCGCTGCGCTTCGGGACGGTGCTGCAGCCGATGTCGGTGGTGCGGCTGCCGGGGGTGCGGTTCCGGCTGACGGTCTATGAGCCGATCGAACTGCGGAAGACCGGCGACCGGTCGGCCGACATCGCCCGCGGGGTGCAGGCGATCACCCGCTTTATCGAAGACCGGGTGCGCGAGAGCCCCGTCGACTGGTTCTGGGTCCACAAGCGGTGGCCCGACCGGGTCTATGCGGCGTTGGCGTCGTCGTCCGACTGATCCCGGGCCCGGCGGGGCGCGCCCTTGTAGGAGCCGTCGCCCACCCGCCGCCGGTCCGGGCCGAAGAAGCCCTCGGTCTTGATAAAGGGACGGGCCTTGACGATCACCGAATTGAGGCGGTCGATCAGGGTTCTGGCGGTGATCGGCTTGGCGAGGAATTCCGTCACGCCGATGTCCCGGGCCTCGATGACGCGATGTTCCTCGGTATGGCCGGTCATCATGATGATGGGCAGGTAGGGATTGGCGCTGTCCGGACTGGTGCGGACGGCGCGCGTGAATTCCAGTCCGCCGAGCGGCTGCATTTCAAGGTCGACAAAGGCGACGTCGATCGCGTGCTCGCGAAGGCTCTCCATGGCTTTGGCGCCGTCCGACGCCTCCCATATGCCGCCCACGCCGATGGAGCGCAGCACCGATGCGGTGATGGCGCGCATGTGAGGATTGTCGTCGACCAGCAGGACCTGGAGATGTTTAAGCGTCGACATCGGTGCGTCCGGAATTCTCGAACCAGGTTCGAGCGTCACCTTAAGCCGGACGAGCTTAAGGGTTCGTGTGTGGTCGGCCCCCGAAGGCGGTCAGGCGGCGCTGGAATTCGGCGCCCGCGACTGATCCGAGGCGCGGCGCATCGCGCCCCTGTAGTTCGGCGACTGGGTCCGGCGGCGGTCGGGGCCGAAATAGCCGTCGGTCTTCACGAACGGACGGGGATGGAAGATCACCGACTGGATGCGGTCGAGGATGGCCTTGGCCGTGATCGGCTTGACCACGAATTCGGTCACCCCGGCGTCGCGGGCCTCATAGACGCGGCTCTTCTCGGAATGGCCGGTCATCATGATGATGGGCAGATAGGGGTTGGCGCTGTCGGGGCTGTTGCGGACCAGCCGCGTGAACTCCACCCCGTCCAGCGGGAACATGTTGAAGTCGACGATCACCAGATCCGGCATGTAGTCGCGCAGGATCGTCAGGGCGGCGCTGCCGTCGGCCGCCTCGCGCACCTCACGGATGCCGGCGGACTGCAGCACCGCCGAGGTGATGGCCCGCATGTGGGCGTTGTCGTCGATGAGAAGGATTTTAAGGGCGCCGAGGGAGGCCATGGATCAATTCGCTACGGCCCGGCTTGACCGGGCATAACGACGCTCTACGAGCCGATTCGGCCCGCGTCTATCACCGATCAGCGATCACCCCGGTCGTAAGCGGTTACGATTGTCCGGTTTCAACCATGAGTGACGGGTCGAGGTTTCGATCGCGCCATTTCATTCGCCAGCACAGGTGCGGACCGGTCGCCCGGCCGGTCATGCCGACCCGACCGATCGGGTCGCCGCGTCGGATGGCCTGCCCCGCGCGAACGTCGAGCCGCGACTGGTGCAGACAGGCGGTGATCAGGCCCTGGCCGTGGTCGATCAGGACCAGGCCGCCCTCGAAATGAAGATCGGGTTTGGCCAGGGTCACCCGGCCGGCGGCGGGCGCGCGGATCAGGGCGCCCTGGGGCGCGGCGAGATCGATGCCGTAGTGCGGCCGGGCGGGCGTGCCGTTCAGGACGCGCTGGCTGCCCCAGCGGCTGGTGACGCGGAAGCGTTCGAGCGGCCAGATGAAGCCCTCGCTGAAATGGTCGGCGTCGGTCCGGCTGGCGAAACCCTCGGTCTTGAGGGCGACCTCGCGCTGGATGCGGGCCAGAAGCGCGGGGTCGCCCGGCTCGATGGTGGCGGGGGGCAGGCCGTCGATGCGGGTCGAGGTGAACTGGCCGGGCGCGATGGTCAGGGTCCGCGTCGCGGACCGGGCGCCGGATCGCGCCTCGATCTGAACGCTGGAGGCCGCGTCCCGGTCGAAGCCGACGATGAAGGCGCCGTCCGCCGAGGCGGCCGTCAGGGATTCGCCGTCGACGAAGATCAGGGCCCGGGGCCAGGTCCGGCCGATGGCGTGGCCGCCCTGGACGAACCGGCCCGTCAGGACGAGGTCCGCCGGCGCCTGGGCCCCCGCGGCCCGCGGCGCCAGTCCGGCGGCCGCCAGGGCGCCGCCGCCGATCAGGAGATGGCGGCGCGGCAGGATCACGGACGCTGGACCAGGCTCTGGAAGGCTTCGTTCGGGCCCGCATAGGCTTGCTGTTTGCTGACCGACCAGTAGCGCAGGGTTTCGAGCGGAATGGGCTTGCCGCTGACGGCGCAGGTCACGGTGCGTCCGGGCTTGAGCACGGCGAATTCGCCGTCGCCGTAGTGAAGGGTGGCCGTGCCGGAAGGAGTTTTCACCATGATCCCCACGCTAGCGTGACGCCGGAGACCGCGCCACGGATTTTCCCTCAGAAAAGGTCGCCCTGGCCCGGAGGCGGCGTCCTGGGCTTCGGAGCCGGCGAAGACCGGGCGCGGGCGGGCGGCGCGGGGTCTTCACCCTCGATGCGCGCGCCTCTCGAACCGTCGGCGAAGACCAGCCGCACGGCCTGACCGTCCTGCAGGGCGGCCGCGGCGGCGATCATGACGCCGTCCTCGCTCTCGACCCGGGCGAAGCCGGGCTTGGGGGTTTTCGGATTGAGACCGGCCAGGGCGCGGGCGAGGGCGGCGAGGCGGGCCTCGTCCCGTTCGAGCCGTCTGGGCAGGGCGACGAGGCGGGTCCCGACCGACTCCAGCCGGGCGGCGCGCTGGTCCAGCCGGCGATGGAGGGGCTCGGGCGACAAGCGGGAGAGGGCGCGCAGGAGGCGGTGTTCGTGCGCCTTCACATTGGCGGTCAGTCCGGAGCCGAGGCGGGCGGACACCGACTCCAGCCGGTCCCGGCGGCGCTCCATGGCGCGGTCGAGCAGGGCGGGGGAGAGGCGGCCCGTGACGCCGACGAGGGCGCGCTCATGCAGGACGAGGTTCCGGGTCAGGCCCGAGGCCAGCCGGCTCCCGGCGTGGTCGAGCCGCTGCTGCGGCAAGGCGAGGACGTCCTCGGGTCGGGCGGGCAGGCCGCGGGCGGCCGCGCGCAGGCGGGTGCGGCGGTCCTCGAGGATGCGGCCGCCGGCGCGGGCGAGGCGGCGGTCGAGGTCGGCGACGGCGTAGCGCAGGTCGGCCAGCACCGGGGTGGCGATCTCGGCCGCGCCGGTGGGCGTGGGCGCGCGGCGGTCCGAGACGAAGTCGATCAGGGTGGTGTCGGTCTCGTGCCCGACGGCCGAGATGATCGGGATGGCGGCGGCGGCGACGGTGCGGGCCAGGCCCTCGTCGTTGAAGCACCACAGGTCCTCGACCGAGCCGCCGCCGCGGGCGACGATGAGGATGTCGGGCCGGGGGATGGGGCCGCCCGGCTTCAGGGCGTCGAAGCCGCGGATGGCGTTGGAGACCTGGCCGCAGGCGGCGTCGCCCTGGACGACCACGGGCCAGACGATGACGCGGCAGGGCCAGCGCTCGGCGATGCGGTGCAGGATGTCGCGGATCACCGCCCCGGTCGGGCTGGTGATGACGCCGACGACGGCGGGGAAGGTCGGTATGGGTTTCTTGCGGCCCGGTTCGAACAGACCCTCGCCCGCCAGCTTGGCCTTGAGCCGTTCCAGCTGGGCCAGAAGGGCGCCGGCGCCGGCGGCCTCCATGGTCTCGATGACGATCTGGTAGGAGGAGCGGGCGGGATAGCTGGTGATCTTGCCGGTGACGATGACTTCCAGTCCGGACTCGGGCCGGACGCCGAGGCCGCGGACCGAGCCCTTCCAGATGACCCCGTCGATGGCGGCCTTGTCGTCCTTGAGGGTCAGATAGACGTGGCCCGAGGCGTGATGATTGACCTTGGAGATCTCGCCGCGCAGCCGGACATGGCCGAACCGGTCCTCGAGCGTGCGCTTGAGGGCGAACGACAGTTCCGAGACCGTCTGGGGCGGATTGTTGTCCCGCAGGGGCGGCGGTTCGTCGGCCGGGCCCTCGAAGACGTAGGAGTCGTCGCTCATCGGGGCAGACTAGCGACAGTCGGGGCTTGCGGGAACGGCGGATGCGAGTAACCGTTGGCGAGCCATGGCCGCCGATCCCCGCGACACCGATCCTATCGACAAGGACCCGCGCGAAAGCGAGATGGGACGGCGCAGCGACGGGGCGTCGACCAGTCTGTGGCTGGTCATCGGCGGGATCATCCTGCTCGGCCTCGCGGTCTATGTGATCTCTGCTGTATTTGTCTGATGCGATCCGCGACTTGACCGCCTTCGCGCGTGCGGTCATTGCCCGCGCATGAATATCCTGCTGGTCGGATCGGGCGGGCGAGAGCACGCCCTGGCGTGGAAGATCGCCCAGTCGCCGCTGCTGCGGCGTCTGATCATCGCGCCCGGTAATCCGGGCATGGAAAAGCTGGGCGAGCTGGCGCCGCTGAAGGTCACGGACGCCGAGGGGCTGACGGCCCTGGCGCGCGAGATGAAGGCCGATCTGGTCGTCGTCGGGCCGGAGACGGCGCTGGAGGCCGGACTGGCCGACCGGCTGGCGGCGGCGGGCATTCCCTGTTTCGGACCGACGGCGAAGGCGGCGCAGCTGGAAACCTCCAAGGCCTTCTCCAAGGCCTTCATGGAGCGGCACGAGATTCCGACCGCCGGCTACGGCGTCTATGAGCGGCTGCACGAGGCGCGGCAGGCCCTGTCGGTGTTCAAGCCGCCCTATGTGATCAAGGCCGACGGCCTGGCCGCCGGCAAGGGGGTGGCGATCAGCCCCGACAAGCGCGAGGCCGAGGCCGAGATCGAGCGGATGCTGGGCGGCCGGTTCGGCGCCGCCGGCGCGCGGGTGGTGATCGAGGAGTTCATGGCCGGCGAGGAAGGCTCGCTGTTCGCGGTCTGCGACGGAAGCCGCGCCGTCCTGCTGGGCGGGGCGCAGGACCACAAGCGGGCCTATGACGGCGACCTGGGCCCCAATACGGGCGGCATGGGCAGCTATTCGCCGGCGCCGGTGTTCACGCCGGAACTGGTCGAGGCCGCGGACCGGCTGATCGTCCAGCCGGTGGTGGCGGCGATGGCGGCGGAAGGCATGCCCTATCGGGGCGTGCTGTACGCCGGGCTGATGGCCACAGACGAAGGCCCCAAGGTGGTTGAGTTCAACGCCCGGTTCGGCGATCCGGAATGCCAGGTGCTGATGATGCGGCTGGACGGGGACATCGTGCCCCTGCTGCTGGCCTGCGCGCGGGGCGATCTGACCCGGGCTCCGATGCCCGCCTTCCGCGACGAGACGGTGGTCTGCGTGGTGCTGGCGGCGTCGGGCTATCCCGACAGTCCGCTGGAGGGATCGATCATCCGCGGGGCCGAGCAGGATTTCGGCCCGCATGTGCAGGTCTTCCACGCCGGCACCCGGCGGCGGGCGGACCGGCAACTGGCGGCCGCGGGCGGCCGGGTGCTGAACGTCTGCGCGCGCGGCAAGGACATCGCCGAGGCGCGCGCGCGGGCCTATGCGGCGGTGAAGAAGATCGACTGGCCGGGCGGTTTCCACCGCACCGACATCGGCTGGCGCGCGCTGGAACGGGACGGTGGGAGCTGACCGCATGCCGGACGTCCTGCCGCCCGAGCCGCCGAGCCATTATCGCGACGGCAAGGAGCGGCTCGCCGACCTGATCGTCCACCTGACCGGACTGGCGCTGGCCCTGGTCGGCGGCGGGATGCTGCTGGGGCTGGCGATCGGTTACGGCCACATCGGGCGGCTGACGGCGGCGGCGATCTACGCCGTCGGCCTGCTGACCATGCTGGGGTTGTCCACGGCGTATAATTTCGCCGCGCCGCGGTTCCAGCCGCTGCTGCGGCGGTTCGACCACGCCGGCATATTCCTGATGATCGCCGGGTCCTACACGCCGTTCACGACCCAGCACCTGACAGGGGCCTGGGCCTGGGGGATGACGTCGGCGGTGTGGGCGACGGCCATCTTCGCCGCCCTGGCCAAGCTGTTTCTGCCGGGGCTGGGCAAGGGGTTCTGGATCGTCGTCTATCTGGCGCTCGGCTGGCTGATGGTGATCGCCGTCCAGCCGATCATGCAGAGCCTGGGGCTGGCCCCGTTGATCCTGATGGCGGTCGGAGGCGTGCTCTATTCCGTCGGCGTGATCTTCTACGCCAACAAGGCCATGCGTTTCCGGCGCGCCATCTGGCACGGCCACGTCGTGGTGGCCGCCGCCGTGCACTGGGTGGCCGTGCTGCTGGCCGTGCTGAAATAGACCGGTCTCAGGCCCAGGCGAACAGAAGCCGGCCTTCGCCCATGCGCTCGCGCAGGCGCGGCAGATCGGCGTGGGCCACCGAGAAGCAGCCGTACGAGCGGCCGAGCTTGCCTTCGCGGGCCAGGAAGGCCGGGTCGGCGTAGTCGGCGCCGTGGATGATGATGGCGCGCTCGCGGGCCATGTTGTTGGTGTACTCCAGCCCGTCGAGCAGGACGTTCGGCCCTTGCTGGGCGCCGTGGCTGGCGCCGGCGGTGGCGAAGGCCCCGACCGAGGACATGTAGCTGTCGGGGGTGTTGCCGAAGTCGCGGGCGAAGCCGGTGTGGGTCGGGTCGGAGCCGCGGCCGTGGCTGGTGCGCATCAGGGTGACGACGCCGCCGTGCAGATCGACCTCGTACAGACGCTCGTCGCCCGAGAATTTCTGGAAGTCGACCAGATACATCCGGTCGCGTTGGGTGATCCTGTCCTTGTGGATGTCCAGGGCGGCGAGGGCCCGGTCCATCAGCTCCTTGCGGACCTGGCCGCGCGGATCGAGCGGACGGGTGGTGTTCAGCTGGGCCGTGATGGTCTCGGGCGCCTGCGAGATGACGACGGTCGGAACCGGGGTCCGGGCCAGGCCCGGCAGCGGGCGGAACTCCGCCGTCCGGGTGGCGGCCGACGCCGTGGCGCAGCCCGACAGAAGGGCGGCGCCGCCCAGAATGAATCCACGTCTCGCCAGCCGCATGCGACGCCCCTCGCATATTTCGGAAGTGACAGGTTGTTTCAGTTCGTAACGGAAGGATCAACCTGCGCCTTGGCGAAACCGCTCCGAGGTCTAAGGTAGAAGTCTGTTTCGGGAGGGTTTCGTGAAGTCGATCACATCGTTGCTGGCGGCCGCGGCTGCCTTGTTGGCCACCAGTGTTGCGGCGCAAACGCCCGCTATCGCGCCGCTTTCGCCCTCGGAGGGAACGACGTTCGTGCAGATCGGCCGGCTTCTGGCCGATCCGGCGACCGGCGTTGTGCAGCGCGATAAAACTCTCGTGATCAGCGGGAACCAGGTCGTCGAAGTGCGCGACGGCTTCGTCGGCGAGGGCCGGATCGTCGATTTGCGCGACTCTTTCGTGCTGCCCGGACTGATCGACAGCCACGTCCATCTGACCGGCGAACAGAACCCGAACGGGCGGCTGGAGACGGTGACCCAGTCCAATTCCGAACAGGCCATGGTCGGCGCGCGCTACGCCCGGCGGACCCTGCTGGCCGGCTTCACCACGGTCGCGGATCTGGGCGCGACCAATGAATCCATCTTCGCCCTGCGCGACGCCGTGCGGCGCGGCGACGTGCCCGGACCGCGGATCATCGCGGCGGGTTCGGCCGTGTCGATCCATGGCGGTCATGGCGACATCAACGGCTATCGCGAAGACGTCATGCACCTGCTGTCGGACGAGAGCATCTGCTCGGGTCCGGACGACTGCATGCGGGCGGTGCGGCTGCAGGTGCGGGCCGGGGCCGACATCATCAAGATCACGGCGACCGGCGGGGTGCTGTCGAACACGGCGGCGGGGCTGGGCCAGCAGTTCTCGGACGAGGAACTGGCGGCCATCGTCGGCGCGGCGCACCGGATGGGGCGGCAGGTCACGGCCCACGCCCATGGCGCGGACGGGATCAACAGCTTCCTGCGGGCCGGCGGCGATTCGATCGAGCACGGCACATGGCTGGACGATGAGTCGATCCGGCTGATGCGGCGCGACGGGGTGTATCTGGTGCCGACCCTGCTGGCCGGGGATTTCGTGGCGCGTATCGCCTCGGGACCGAACAATTTCTTCACCCCGAACCAGACCGCCAAGGCGCTGGAGGCCGGGCCGAAGATGCTGGACATGGCGCGGCGGGCGCATGAGGGCGGGGTGCGGATCGCGTTCGGCACCGATTCGGGCGTTTCCGCTCACGGCGACAACGCCCAGGAGTTCGCCCTGCTGGTGCGCGCCGGGATGACGCCGCTGGAGGCGGTGCAGGCGGCCACGGTCGGGGCGGCGGCGCACCTGAAGATCTCGAACGAGGCGGGGCGCATCGCGGCGGGGATGCCGGCGGATCTGATCGCCGTGACCGGCGACCCGTTGAGCGACGTCACCGAGCTGGAGCGGGTGCGGTTCGTGATGCGGGGCGGGATCGTCTACCGGGCCGAATAGGTCCGCACGGCGCCCAGCAACAGCCGCTGGAAGGCGGCCTCGTCCTCGAACGTCGCCTTGACCGGCCACGACAGCACCCGGCCGCGCCATTCGGGCGGCAGGCGGAACCAGTCCTTTTCGGTGGTGACCAGCCGGGCTTTGAAGTGGGAGGCGCGGTCGGCGAGGAAGGCCAGGTCGCCCTCGCGGAAGGCGGCGTGGTCGGGGAAGGGGGCGAAGTCGACCAGTTCGGCGCCGGCGGCGTCGAGGGCGCGCTCGACCTTCCACGGCTTGGCGATGCCGGCGAAGCCGAGGATCGGCCCCCTCGGCGGCGGCCCCGCGGGCATGAGCCGGGCGATATGGACCGGCAGGCCGCCGAAGGCCTCGAGCAGTTCGGGATCGGCGTGCGGGGCGTCGGCCGGCAGCAGGACGACCACGGCGTCGGCGCGGGCCAGGCCGTGTCTCAGTCGCTCGCGCATCGGACCCGAGGGGAAGACCGAGCCGTCGCCGAAGGGCCATTCCTCGCCCCGCGTCTCGCCGTCGACGACCACGAGGCTGAGCGTCTTGCTGAGGGCCGGATTCTGGTGGGCGTCGTCCAGCACCAGGGCCTGGGCGCCGGCTTCGGCGGCGGCGAGGGCCCCGGCGACCCGGTCGCGGGCGATCCAGGCGGGGCCGCCGAGGGCCAGCATCAGGGGCTCGTCGCCGACGTCGGCCGCGGTGTGTTTGGCCGGATCGACCCGGGTCGGCTCGCGCAGGCGCCCGCCATAGCCGCGCGACAGGGCGTGGGCGTCGACGCCGGCCTCGTGCAGCAGGCGGATGGCCTCGCGGGTCACCGGGGTCTTGCCCGAGCCGCCGACGGTCAGATTGCCGACCGAGATCACCGCCACGCCCGGATCGACCGGCGTGGCGCGGGCGATGCGGCGGGCGGTGGCCGCGGCCCAGATCCAGGACAGGGGCTTGAGCAGGAAGCGCAGCACCGAGGCGTGGCGCGGCTCGCGGACATACCACCAGCGGGGGGTGTTCAGTTTCATCGGCGGCCTCGCGGCGCGGCGCGGGGCAGCAGAGGCTCCACCCTGTCCCACAGCCGGTCGAGGCCCGAGCCGGCCTCGGCGGCGGCGCGGCGGCCGCGTTCGCCGATGCGTTTGGCCTCGGCGTCGTCGGCCAGCAGGGGGCCGATGACGGCGGGCAGGTCCCAGGGGGCCTGGACGACGGTCAGGCCGCCGGCGGCGACGAGGGCCTCGGCGACGGCGGCCCAGTTGGTCATGTCGGGGCCGGTGACGGCGGGCTTGCCGAGGCGGGCGGGCTCAAGCGGATTATGGCCGCCGACCGGGGGCTTCTGCAGCGCGGCGGAGAAGGAGCCGCCCATGACCACGACATCGGCCAGCCGCAGGAACAGGCCCATCTCGCCGAGGGTGTCGGCGAGATACAGGTCGGTGTCGCGGTCCGGCTCGCGTCCCTCGGAGCGGAGGGCGAAGCGATAGCCGTCGCGGGTCAGGGCGGCGGCGATGGCGGCGCTGCGCCCGGGGTGGCGCGGGACCAGGATCAGGCACAGACGGTCGGTCAGCTTGTCGAGGGCGCGGACGAGGGCGATCTCCTCGCCGTCATGGGTGCTGGCGGCGACGACCACGGGCCGGTCGCCGATGGCGGCGCTGAGGCGGGTGAAGGCGGCGGGATCGTGCGGCGGGGCCTCGCCCGAGAGCTTGAGGTTCACATGGCCGTCGATGCGGGCGCCGAGGCTCTCGAGCCGGGCGGCGGAGGTTTCGTCCTGCGGCAGGATGCGGTCGAAGGCCGAGAGGACCTCCCGCGCGGCGCCGGGGAAGCGGCGCCAGCCCTCGACGGTCTTTTCGGTGATGCGGGCGCTGGCGAGGACCAGTCTGACGCCGCGCTTGCGGGCCGCGAGGATCAGGTTGGGCCACAGCTCGCTCTCGACGAAGAGGGCTACGGACGGCCGCCAGTGGTCGAGGAAGGCGGCGACGGCGGCGGGGCCGTCGACCGGGGCGAACTGGTGGATGACGCCGGGCGGCAGGCGGCGCGCCAGCAGGCTGGCCGAGGTCAGGGTGGCCGAGGTGACCAGCACGGTCAGGTCGGGCCGCGCCTGCCGCAGGCGGTCGACCACGGGCAGCAGGGACAGGGTCTCGCCGACGCTGACGCCGTGCAGCCACACGAGGTCGCCGGCGGGCCGGGCGATCGACGTCAGGCCAAGGCGTTCATCGACGCGGGCGGCGTCCTCCTTGCCTTGTTTGACGCGGGCGTCGAGCAGGCGCGGGGCGAGGGGCTCAAGCATCCGGGTCAGCAGACGGTAGACGATCAGGGCCGGGCTCACGTCACACCCGCTCCAGACCGACGTGGGCGTCGGCGGCGGCTTCGACGGCGGTCAGCCGTTCGGTCCAGGCGCGGGCGACGTCGGCCAGTTCGGCGCCCTCGGGATAGCGGTCGACGTCCCAGACGATGGCGCCGCGTCCGAACGGCAGGGGCAGGATGGCGCGGTCCCAGCTGTTCAGCCGGATCGCCGGGTTGCAGGACATGCCGATGAACAGCACCGGCGCCTTTGACAGCCGGGCCAGCAGGGGCAGGCCCTCGGCCATCTCGCGCATCGGGCCGCGCGGGCCGTCGGGGGTGATGGCCAGGGCGCCGACCTTGAGCTGGCGCAGGCCGTCGCGCAGGGCCTGGGAGCCGCCCTTGGCGCGGTCGGCCTTGTCCTTGTTGGCGGACGAACCGCGCACGGCCGGAATGCCCTGAAGGGCCACCGCCTTGGCGATGAACTGTCCGTCGGGGCTCAGCGAGATCAGGGCCTTGGCCGGCTGGGCCCGGTCCAGCGGCCAGCAGGCGGGGCTGAGGCCGATGCGCGAATGCCAGAAGGCGCACAGCACGCCGCCGCCGTCGGCCCAGACCTTTTCGGCGATGGTCTGGTTGTGATGCGTCCAGCGGATGGTGGCGAAGCAGAAGCGCATCCACTGGGCCAGGGTCCAGGCGAGGATGGCCTGGATGACGGGGTTGCGGAGGGGCCTCATGACACGGTCGCGACCGTGACCGGGTCGCCGTCCAGCGATTGCTGCTTCGCCAGCCGCGAATACAGGCCGCCCTTGCGGACCAGCGCGGCGTGGGAGCCGGTTTCGACCACCCGGCCGGCCTGGATCACATGGATGCGGTCGGCGTTGCGGACGGTCGACAGGCGGTGGGCGATCATCAGGGTGGCGCGGCCCCGCATCAGGCGTTCGAGGGCGGCCTGGACGAGGGCCTCGCTCTCGGTGTCGAGGGCGCTGGTGGCCTCGTCCAGCAGGAGGATGGGCGCGTCCTTGAGGAAGGCGCGGGCGATGGCGATGCGCTGGCGCTGGCCGCCGGACAGGCGCAGGCCGGCCTCGCCGGCGCGGGTGGCGTAGCCTTCGGGCAGGGCGGTGATGAAGTCATGGGCGGCGGCGGCCTGGGCGGCGGCGACGATGTCTTCAGCCGTGGCGCCGGGGCGGCCGTAGGCGATGTTGGCGGCGACGGTGTCGTCGAACAGGAAGGGCTCCTGCGTCACCAGGGCGATGGCGGCGCGCAGGTCGTGCAGCTTCAGCTCGCGGATGTCGCGGCCGTTCAGGGTCACGGCCCCGCCGGTCACGTCATAGAAGCGGGGCAGCAGGCTCAGGATCGTGCTCTTGCCGCCGCCCGAGGGGCCGACGAGGGCGACGGTCTCGCCGGGGGCGACGGTCAGGCTGACGTCCGACAGGGTCGGCGCCGTTCCGTCGGACGCCGGGCCATAGGCGAAGGACACATGGTCGAAGGCGACGGTGGTCGGGCCGTGTTCGAACGGCGCGGCGTCCGGCGTCTCGCGGATCTCGGGCTGGATGTCGAGGGCGGCGAACAGGCGGCGGGCGGCGGTCAGGCCCTCGGTCATGACGGTCTGGAGATTGGTCACCTGGCGCAGCGACTGGCCCGCGGCCATCAGCAGGCCGATGAAGGCGGCGAAGGCGCCCACGCTCATGGCTCCGTCCCGCGCCCGCCAGCCGGCGTAGGCCATGACGGCGGCGACCACGATCATGGCCACGAGATTGCTGAAGGGGCCGGCGAAGGCGCGGCTGTCGGCGGATTTGATGACGTGGCGCTGACGGCGCGAGACGACCTCGCCGACACGGGCTTGCTCGGCCGCCTCGCGGTTCTCGATCTTGATCAGGCGGACGCCGTCGAGGTTTTCCATCAGGGCGGTGGAGAGGTTCTCGGTCTCCTTCATCGCCCCGGTGGTGGCCTTGCGCGTGCGCTTCGAGAAGCGGCGCAGGATCAGGGTGATCAGGGGCACGCCCAGCAGGACGATGGCGGTCAGCTGCCAGTCGATGAAGGCCATGGCGGCGATGACGAAGACCAGGGTCAGGCTGTGCTGGGTGTAGTTGACGACGCCGTTGGTGAAGGCCTCGCGCACCAGATTGGCGTCGAACAGGACCGAGGAGACGAAGCTGCCGCTGTGCTGGCTGCGCAGCCGGGACAGGTCGGCGCGGATCATGGCCCCGAACAGCCGCACCTGGATGTCGCCGACGATGCCGTGGCCGAGCCGGTTGACGAGAGCGGCCTGTCCCAGGGAGGCGGCGGTCCAGACGATGGCGACCAGGACGATGGCGGCGGGGATGTAGACCAGGGCCTGTCCGGGCGGGATGTCGATCAGGCCCCACAGCTTGATCGGCGTGTCGGTCTGGAGGAACAGGCCGTTGATGGCGGGTTCGAGCAACTTCAGCGTGGCCGCGGACAGGCCGCCGGCCACGGCGGCGCACAGCATCGACAGGAACAGGGGCGCCTTGTGATGCGAGAGGTAGTCGCGCCAGATCCGCGCCAGCAGGGGGCGAAGGGGCTCCTTCTCGTCGGCGGCGGGCGCGGGCGTCGTCATCGGTCCGAGGTCGGACGGCGCGGGGGGGAAGTCAAGCGGTGTCCGCCTTGTCACGGATGTCGCGGTTGTGTCGGACCCGGTGTCGAGGATGTCTCGCATGAATTGTCCTGCTTTTCCGAGAGTGGCGTCGTGACGCGGCCGAGGCTATCTCCTCCCCATGTCCCGCTACGATCTCACCACCCCCGCCGGCCGGTTCAAGGCGCGGTGGGACTATGTCTGGAAGGATCACGCCTTCCTCAGGCGGTGGTTCATGAACGCCCATTGGCTGGGGCCGGATCTGGTGCGGACCAACCAGCCGTCGCCGCGGCAGCTGGCTTACTGGAAGTCACAGGGGATCAAGACCGTCATCAACCTGCGCGGGGCGCGGGACGAGGCCTACTATGCGCTGGAGAAGGCGGCGTGCGAGCGGCTGGGCCTGACCCTGATCGACGCGCCGCTGGACTCGCGCGATCCGCCGCAGAAGGACCGGGTGCACCGGGCCCGGGAGTTGTTCCGAACGATCGAATATCCGGTGCTGATCCACTGCAAGTCGGGGGCCGACCGGGCCGGGATGATGGCGGTCTTCTATCGCCACTTCCATCTGGGCGAACCGATCAGCGTGGCCATCGACCAGCTGTCGAAGAAATACCTGCACCACCGCGAAGGCCTGACCGGGGTGCTGGACTATACGCTGGAGAAATACCTGAAAGAGGTCGAGCCGACGGGGGTCAGCTTCATCGACTGGGTCGACAGCGACGCCTACGACCCGAAGGCGATCCGGGCCGAGTTCAAGGCCGGCTGGTGGGGCACGGTGCTGACCGAGAAGCTGCTGAAGCGGGAATAGGGTTCAGCTCCACGGACCGCGCGGCGCGCCGGGCGCCGCGGGGCCGTCGCCGCCGTTTTCAGCGGCCCGCTCGGCGTCGCGTCGCGCCTTGCGGTCAGCCTCCCAAGTCCGGAACCAGCGGGTCCAGTCGCGTTCGCCGCGCCAGGCGCCGATCCAGAGGACCAGAACCAGCAGCAGCGACACCAGGGAGGCGATCTCGGTCCCGTCGAGGGTGCGTCCGAACAGGGTCATGGCTGCGGATCGCGGGGCAGGTCGCGGGCCGGGGGCGTTTCGGTCGCGAAGGTGTCAGGCCGCGTCGTCGGGCGGGCCGGCTCGCCGGGGGTGATGGGGTCGTTCCAGGCCGTGTCGCCTTCCCGCGGGCCGGTTTGCGTGGTGTCCGGCTTGCGGCGGGTGGCCCAGACGACAATGGCGACGCCGAGCGCCGCGAGGATCAGGACGATAAGGGTGGGAGTCATGGGATCTCTCCGCTTTCAGGCTTGGCGATATACGCCTGAAAGCGTCCCGGACCGAGGGGGAGTTCCCCCTCAGTGCGCGTGATCGTCGCCGCGCGGGTCGATCATCCGGTGGGCGTGCAGGATGAAATACCGCATGTGGGCGTTGTCGACCGTGGCCTGGGCCCGGGCCTTCCACGCCTTGCGCGCTTCCTCATAGTTGGGAAAGGCGCCGACGAATTCGACCTTGGACAGGTCGCGGAACACCGGGGCGTCGAGGTGGCGCAGCTCTCCGCCGATCACGAGATGCAGCAGCTGGGGGGCGTCGGTTGCGGTGGTCATCAGAGGGTCCGGTCGTTCTGGCGGGGCGCGAGCGGAATAGGCGCTGTGCGGCGCACGATCAACGGGTGAAGCGCCGGGGCGCTGCAGATCAGGCTGTTCTGACGCGGATCGCGCTGGTTGAAGCGCCACGGTCCGCCGTGATGGTCGCTGACGCGGCCGCCCGCCTCCTCGACGATCAGGGCTCCGGCGCAGACGTCCCAGTCCCATTTGGCGGTCAGGGCGATGGCGGCGTCGAAGGCCCCGGCGGCGACCAGGGCCATGCGGTAGGCGATGGCGTTGCGCTTCTCATAGCGCATGACGGGCCAGGGCTCGGGCCAGTGCGGCCCCTCCATCAGCCGGGCGTCGGCGAGAACCGAGGCGTCATCGAGATCGGTGGTGTCGGAAGCGGTGATCGGCCGGCCGTTCAGAAACGCGCCGCCGCCGCGCATGGCGGTGAAGGTCTCGCCCAGGGCGGGGGCGTGGATGACGGCGGCGACGGGCTGGCCGTCCTCGACGATGGCGATGGGAATGCACCACCACGGCTTGCCCTTCATATAGGCGACCGTGCCGTCAATGGGATCGGCCACGAACAGGCGGGGCTGCGAGAGGCGCGCATCGCTGTCGGGGGTTTCTTCCGACAGCCAGCCATGGTCCGGACGGGCGGAGAGCAGGGCGTCCTTAAGCAGGGCGTCGACGGCCATGTCGGCCGAGGTGACGGGCGAGCCGCCTGACTTGGACCAGATCTTCAGCCCCGCCTCGCGCTCGGCCAGCGCCAGTTCGCCGGCGGCGAGGGCCGCGTCGCGGATCAGGGCCAGGTCGGTCGCGAGGTCGGTCATTTGCCGGCGATGGCGACGCCGTCGAACAGCAGGGACGGGCTGTTGAAGGAGTTGCGGAACTCCAGGTCCGAACCGCGTCGCATGCGGGCGTAGAGGTCCAGCAGCTTGCCGGCGACGGTGACCTCGCTGACGGGCCAGGCGATCTGGCCGTTCTCGAACCAGAAGCCCGAGACGCCGGCGGACCAGTCGCCGGTGTGGGCGTTCAGCGACGGGCCGAACATGGAGGTGACCAGCAGGCCGGTTCCGGCCTCGCCCATCAGGCCGGCAAGATCCGTCTCGCCCGGCTCCAGATGCAGGTTGTGGGTCGAGACGCCGGGCGGGCCGGCGAGGCCGCGCGAGGCGTGGCCGGTTGAGGCCAGACCCAGCTGCCGGGCGGCGGCGCTGTTCAGCAGCCAGGTGGTCAGGACGCCGTCGTCGACGATGGCCTGACGGGTGACGGCGACGCCCTCGTCGTCGAAGGGGGTCGAGCCGAGGCCGCGCGGGCGGAAGGGGTCGTCGATCAGATTGGCGCCCGCCGGCAGGACCGGCTGGCCCATCCGATCCTTGAGGAAGGATGTTCCGCGCGCGACCGACGGGCCCGAGATCGCGCCCAGCAGGGGCGACAGGACCTGGCCGGCGACGCGATTCTCGAAGATCACCGCGGCCGTGGTGGAGGCGATCTTGCGTGGACCGGTGCGAGCGACGGCGCGGCGGCCGGCCTCGGCGCCGATCGTCCCGGCGTCCGGCAGGTCGGAGAGATGCCGGGTCGCGCGATGCTCGCCGCCGCGCTCCATGGCGCCGTCCTTTTCGGCGATGACCCCGACGCCCAGCGAAAAGGCCGAGCCGTGATAGGCCCCGTCGAAGCCGTGCGAGGTCACCAGCCGCCAGCGGCTGGACGAGGCCGAGGCGTGTCCGCCCTCGGATTTGGCCACGCCGGGCACGGCGAGGGCGGCGGCCTCGGCTTCCGCGGCGACGGCTTCCAGTTCCGCGGCGCTGCGCTCGGCCGGGTCGTACAGGTCGAGGTCGGGAAGAGGACCGCGGGCCAGCCGGTCCTGCGGGGCGAGGCCGGCCCAGGGGTCTTCCGGGGCGAGGCGGGCCATGGCCACGGCGCGCTCGACCAGCCGGGCGCGGGTCGCCTCGGACAGGTCGGAGGCGGAGACGGTCGCCTGGCGGGCGCCGATGAAGACGCGCAGGCCCAGGTCGCGGCTTTCCTCGCGCTCGACCTCTTCGAGGGCGCCGTTGCGGACGCCGATCGACAGGGAGGCGCGCTCGGCGGAGACGGCCTCGGCGGCGTCGGCGCCGGCCCTCAGGGCGGCGGCGACCAGTTCGGGCAGGATGTCGGGAGAGGCGGACGCAGTAGGGTCAGGCATGCCCCGATATGGCCGGGCGGAGGCGCCGCCGCAACCGCGCTGTGCAAGTTCAGACGAAGGCGTGGACCACCAGCATGCCGCTCGCGGTGATCAGGGCGAAGTAGGTCAGGACCATGCCGGCGACCCGGGCGATCGTCGGCCTTCTGTCGCTCAGGCCGACGGCGTGCGCCAGACGCCCGGCGAGCAGGACGCCGCCGACGGCATGCACCGCCATGGCCGGCAGGCCCAGCATGGCCAGCAAGGCCAGGGCGCCGACGCCCACGGGAACATATTCCGCCGCGTTTCCGAACACACGGGTCGCCACGGTGACCTGGGAGACGCCGCCGTCGCCCAGCAGCACCCGGTGCGTCCGGCGCGCCAGGACCACGCGGACAGACAGGATGACCAGGAGAAGGATCAGCAAACCGCTCCAGAGAGCGGCGGACTGGATCGGAGTCATTCCAGTCAGTGTCATGATTCAGGTCTCGCGGCCGACCGGATACAGCCGGTAGCGGTCATCATAGAACGGAGTTCGCTCGTAGAACCACTGCAAACGCGCGTCGCCGTCAGCGGCGAACTCGGGCTCCGCGGCGAGTTTCGCCTCGAACGCCGCCTTCAGGGCCGGGTCGGCGGCCATCATGGCCTCGGCCAGCGGGGCGATGGCGTAGCCCTCGATATATTCGACGCGGCTGAGCACCTCGGGGAACAGGCCCCAGGCGAAGAAGCTCTCGTTCGACTGCGGCTCCAGCAGCAGGACGACGACGTCGCCCAGCGGCTGGTCCGTCGGCACGCGGACCGAGCCGGCGGGCCAGGTCCAGTCGCGCCGACGGGGCGTCACGGCGGTGACGGAGACCTGCAGATGGCCCTCGTTGTGGCGCGTGGCGACCTTGGGATCGTCGAGGCTGAGCATCTCGACCGAAACGGTGCGGGGCGCGTCGAGGGTTTCCATCGTCACGCCGTGGATGCGCAGGCGTTCGATGATGTCCGTGCGGTAGGACGGCACCCAGTAGGCCTCGGGCCGCGCCAGGGTCAGGGTCGGCTTCGAGCCGAAGAAGGGCATGGGCCAGGGCTCGGGATCGGCCTGGCCCAGCCAGCGGATTTCCCGCCGGCCCGAGGCGGGGCTGTCCCAGGTCTCGTAGCGGATGCCCTTGAAGCTGCGGGTGTAGGCCGGGGTCGTTTCGGCCTGGAAGTTCGCCGGGATGGCGGCCGGGCGCAGGGCGCTGTCGGCGGCGATGGCGGCGCGCAGGTCGCGGCCGTCGCGAGCCAGCAGGCGCAGGGCGTCCTCGAGGAAGACATAGGTCCCCAGCACGCGCTGCTCGAAGGGCTTGAGGCTGTGGTTCTCGATCAGGATGGTCGGCACATGGGCCGCGGTTCCCCAGCCGTTGGAGAAGCGTTCGCCCAGTCCGCCGTCCGACAGGCCCGCGCGCGGATTGCTGTCGTCGACCCCGAAGACCAGTTCGCCGGGGATGTGACCCTGGGCCTCGAGACCGGCGTTGATCGCCGGTTTGAACACGTCGTTGAGCCAGCGGGAGGTGGCGGGGGACCGCGAATACGCCCCGTTCTCGCCGTTGAAGCCCCAGGTGACGTCGTACTGGTAATCCATGCCGTCGGTGACGTGGATGTCGATGTAGAGGTCGGGTTTGTATTTCAGTATCAGGCCGCGCACCGCCCGCATCTCGGGCTGGTCGAGCTTGAGATAGTCGCGGTTGAGGTTCTGGTTGGTCGCCGTGTTGCGCCAGCCCTGGATGCGGGGCCCGCGCTGGTTGGGGCGGCTGTAGGCCGAGGCCCGCTCATGACCATCGACCGACAGGATGGGGATCAGGATCAGATTGACCCGGTCGAGCAGCTCGTCCTTGCCGTTGAAGGCCATGTCGCGGAGCAGCATCATGCCCGCGTCCTTGCCGTCGATCTCGCCCGGGTGGATGCCGGCCTGGGCCAGCAGGACGGGCTTGGACGGGTCGAAGGCGGCGCCGTCCTTCGAGGCGATGACGGCGTAGATCGGCCGGCCCTCGGGCGAGACGCCGAACTGTTCGATGCGGATCAGGTCAGAGGCCGCGTCCAGCCGGTCGAACCAGGCGCGGGTGTCGGCATAGGTCGGGCTGAAGTCGTGGTCGGGGTCGGTCTCGAAGGCCGTGGCCCAGGGGTCGGAAGCCGAACGCAGCAGGCCCTTCGAGGCGCCGTCCCATTCCGGCGCGGACGGCAGGAAGGGCTGGTCCCACGGCGCGGCGTTGGGGACGGTGGGGCTCGTGATCTGGGACATGGCGGAACTCGCGAACAGGAATGCGGCCGCGGCGCAGCCGGAGCCCAGGATCTGGAGACGGGTCATGCGGGCTCCGTGAGGCGGCGGCGGACAGGCATGGTTCTAAAGGCTTCGTCCGGCGGCGCCAGAGCACGCGTGCGAATGGCGCCCTTCGATCAGGTCGGGTCGGCGGCCGCGGGCGGGGTGAACGACCAGCCGCCGGACTGGATCAGGACATTGGCCGAACGGGCCACGTTGAAGCCGTGATAGGCGACCAGCACGATCAGGGCCGCGACCACGATCCTTCGCGACCGGGCGAAGGCGGCGACCGCGGTCCCTCCGATGAACAGGACCAGGCCGATCCAGAAGACGGGCGACAGCATCGACCGGACCATCTCGCCCCGGAGACCGGCGTTGGCGAAGAACACCGCCATGATGATCAGGTTCGCGATCAGAACGCACAGGAAGACGGTGCGGCGATGGGCCCAGAAGTGATCGTCCAGATTGGTGGAGGTCTCAGCCGTGTCGCGCCCGGGGAAGGTCACGCTGGCCGCCACGTAGAAGACGGCGGCGACGGCCAGACCCACCACCAGCAGGGCCATGTTGAAGGGGGCGAAGCGGAACAGCACCCACGCCTGGTTCCAGAACGTAACGATATCGACGGCGACGAACACGGCCAGGAGCGGCGTCAGCCAGCCGAAACGCACGGCCCGGCGCCGATGCAGGATGCGCGCGAACCCGCCGACCAACTCGGCCACCGAAAGGCCGAGCAGGAGACCGTAGAAGCTGAAGAAGAACTCGAACGCGCTCATGCGGCCCCCCGGTCGCGATTCCAGTGATCACCCTGGACAGGCGGCGACGTGCGAACCGCCAGGCGTCCGGCGGCTCTATACCGATGGACCCGCGAAATTTAGCGGTCGCGCTTGGCTTCCAGCCGGGTGATGACGGTCTGAAGCTCCGTGCGCCGGGCGGCGTGGGCGTTCAGCTGCGCCTGTTGCTCGGCGGACGCGGCGCCCTGGGTCTGGACGGCGGCCTGAAGCGCCGCGATCTGTCCGTCGAGGGTCCCCAGCTCGGTCTGGGCGTCCCACAGGCGATCTTCCTCGGCTTCGGTCAGCCGCGGCGGAGCCGGGCGGGCGCGGCGCGCAGGGGTGGCCCGGCCGCGGCCGGTGAGCACCTGGGCGTCGGAGACGGTGGGGACTGACACGACAGGCATGGCCAGGACGACGGCGGCAGCGAGAACGAGAGCAGATTTCATCGGGACGGTTCCATCGGGAGGTAAGGCCGAACCCGCACGTTAGATTACCGTTTCGTCACCTGGAAAGCGTTATTTGGACACAATCGGCCAGGAAACGCGATCCCCGCTATTTCCAGATCGGCGCGCCGTCCCCCGGCAGCCCCAGTTTGCTCCACATCTCCGAAACCCGATCGACGACCCCGGCGTCCATGCGAATCTCCTCGCCCCATTCGCGCTTCGTCTCGGGCGGCCATTTGTCGGTGGCGTCGAGGCCGATCTTGGAGCCGAGGCCGCTCTCGGGCGAAGCGAAGTCGAGGTAGTCGATCGGGGTGTTCTCGATGACGGTGATGTCGCGCGCCGGGTCCATCTTGGTGGAGATGGCCCACATGACCTGTTTCCAGTCGCGGGCGTCGATGTCGTCGTCCACGACGATGACCCACTTGGTGTACATGAACTGGCGCAGATAGCTCCAGACGCCCAGCATCACCCGCTTGGCGTGGCCGGGGTAGGCCTTCTTCATCGAGACCACCGCGATGCGGTAGCTGCAACCCTCGGGCGGCAGCCAGAAGTCGGTGATCTCGGGGAACTGGGCTCGCAGCAGGGGGATGAAGACCTCGTTCAGCGCCTCGCCCAGCACCGAGGGCTCGTCCGGCGGACGGCCGGTGAAGGTGGTCAGATAGATGGGATCGCGGCGCATGGTGACGGCCGTGACCTGGAAGACGGGGAAGGTCTCGACCGAGTTGTAATAGCCGGTGTGGTCGCCGTAGGGGCCTTCGGGCGCGTGCTCGTCGAACAGGACGTGGCCCTCCAGCACGATCTCGGCGTTGGCGGGGACCATCAGCGGCACGGTCTTGCAGGGGACCAGCTCGGCCTTGGCGCCGCGCAGCAGGCCGGCGAACTGGTATTCCGACAGGGTGTCAGGGACGGGCGTCACCGCCGCCAGAATGGTGCCCGGATCGGCGCCGAGCACGACGGCGCAGGGCAGGGGCCCCTTCTTGCCGGCCTTCTTGTGCCGGGCGTAGTGCTGGGCTCCGCCGCGATGGGCCAGCCAGCGCATGATGGCCCTGTCCTTGCCGAGCACCTGCATGCGGTAGATGCCGAGGTTGAAGTCGTCCTCGCGGTCGTCCGACGGCCCCTTGGTCACGACGAGGCCCCAGGTGATCAGCGGGGCGGGCTCGCCGGGCCAGCAGCCCTGGACGGGCAGGGCGGTCAGGTCGATCTGGTCGCCCTTGAGCACCACCTGCTGGACCGGGGCCGTTTTCACGATCTTGGGCCGCATGGACATGACCGTCTGCGCCAGCGGCAGCATCTCCATGGCGTCCGACAGGCCGCGCGGCGGCGTCGGGTTGCGCAGGAAGGCCAGGAGTTCGCCGACCTCGCGCAACTCGGCGGCGGTGGTGCGGGCCTTCTTGTCCATGGTCACGCCCATGGCGACCCGCTTCACCGTGCCGAACAGATTGGCGAGGCAGGGGATGGGGCTGATCGAGCCGTCGGGCATGACCGGCTTCTCGAACAGCACCGCCGGGCCGCCGTTGCGCAGCAGCCGGGTCTGGATCTCGGTCATCTCCAGATGGGTGGAGACGGGCTCGGCGACGCGAACCAGTTCGCCCTCGGCCTCGAGCATGGCCATGAAGTCGCGCAGGGATTTGTATGCCATGCAGGGAGGCTTAGGCGGGCGGGGCGCTGCTGTCACGAGGAGCGAGCCGGCGTATTGGCCTTCCAGTCACGACTCAGGCATCCTCAGATCATCCCGACCACCCAGGTCTTCAGGCTCGACGGGTCGCATGAGCGTTCTCGGCAAGGATATCGCCGCCTTCGAACGAATGCGGGCGCAGCTTGAAGCCAGCCATCCACGCGCTTGGGTCGTTTTTCACGATGGGGCGTATATCAACGCCTATACAGATTTTCAGGCCGCCGCCGCGGATGCCCTGGAGCGCTTTGACGAAGGGCCGTATCTCATTCGGCAAGTCGGCGCGCCGGCGACCGTGAGCCTTTCAGGCGGCATGATCTTCACGCCCTCGCATGCCGTCGTCTCAGGCCGGGTTTAGAGCCGGCGCCAATGGGCTTTCGCCGGCGGACTTGCTGGTGGAGCTCGGGCCAACTGTATGGGTCGATATCGGGACGAAATCACGGGGCGTCGCGGGCGGTCTGCCGGATCTGGCGGAGAAACGCATTCGAGCCTTGATCGACACCGGCGCAGGCGGTGATTGCATCGACGACGAACTGGCCAAGCGGTTGGGGCTGCCGATAACGGACGAGGGTGAGATCAGCGGCGTCGTTGGTCGCCATTGCGCGGTCGTCTATACGGCGCGGGTTTACGTGCCCTCGCTTGACCGGTTGCTGTTTCAGCCCTTCACAGGTGTGAAACTGCACCAAGGTGGTCAGTGGCATCGGCTCATTCTCGGTCGCACATTCCTGCGCCAGTATCGTCTGACCTATGACGGCGCCTCTGGCGGGGTCGAGCTCTCTACCGACTAATAGGCTCGCGTGTCCGAGACGAGCGCCCACAGCGGCAGGTGCAGGGCGCTGGTCGCGGCGCCGATCTGGGCGGTGGTCAGATGGGCGCGGCCGGCCTCGGCGCGGCGGGCCTCCTCGACCGGCATGTGCAGGGCGGCGGCCACGTCCTCAATGGCCATGCCGCGCGTCTGGCGCCACCGCTTCAGTCTTGCGCCGACCGCCGCGTCAAGCGGATCGACGCCGGGAAACCCCAGCACCGAGCCCATGGTTCGCTCCCTTGGCGCGCCGACTGTTCGCGGCGCTTCAGGCCCATTCTTCATCCCATTTGAACGCGGGATCAATCCAGTCGCCCAGACGGCCGTCGGGACGGGCGAGGGCGTGGATGCGGTCGACCTCTTCGGACGAGAGCTGGAAGTCGAAGATGTCGAAGCTCTCTTCCGCCCGGCTGACCTTGGTCGTGCGCGGGATGGCGATGATGTCCTGCTGGATCAGCCAGCGCAGGGTGACCTGGCCGGGCGACTTGCCGTGGGCCTTGCCGATCTCGATCAGGGTGGCGTCGTCGGCGATCTTGCCCTGGGCCAGCGGCGACCAGGCGGTGATGGAGGAACCCAGTTCCTTCGCGACGGCCTTGAGCTTCGAAAGCTTCAGATAGGGGTGATATTCGACCTGGTTGGTGATCAGTCTGGCCTTCGACAGGGCCTGCGCCTGGCGGAACTCGGCCGAGGGGAAGTTGGACAGGCCGATGGCCCGGGTCAGACCCTGATCCTTCGCCTCGTTCAGGGCGCCGAGGGTTTCGGCGAACGACGGCTCCGCCTTCGGCCAGTGCAGCAACAGCAGGTCGGGCGTGAAGCCGAGGTTGGCGGCGGATTCCTTCGCCTGCTTCAGCAGCCCCTCGCGGTCGAAATGCGCCACCCAGATCTTGGTGGTCAGCCAGATGTCGTCGCGGGAGACGTGGCCGGCCTCGACGGCGTCGCGGATGCCCTCTCCGACCGCCGCCTCATTGTGATAGATCCAGGCCGTGTCGAGGTGGCGATAGCCGATGCGCAGGGCCTCGGCGACCATGCGCCGGGCGTCTTCGGGCGTCAGGTTCCAGGTGCCGAAGCCCAGCAGTGGGATGGCGTGGCCGTCGACGGTGATCACGGGCTGGTTGGTCATGGAAGGCTCCGGGCCCGGAAGCGGGCGGGGGACGCCGTCTAACTAGGTCGCGCGGCGTCGGGTTCAACCAGCCAGTCGAACATCTCGTCCCACAGGCTCTCCATCCCCTTCCGGAAGGCGCCTTCGTGACCGATGCGCGGCGCGCCGTAATCGGACGGCCGGCGGACGATGACCTCGCCGGAAGCGTTCGGATAGACGGCCAGAAGAATGGGGGCGGTGACCGGGGTCGCGATCGGGTCGTCGGTGAAGATCCATGAGCGGATCGGGGCGGTCACGGCGTCGAAATGGTGCGGCCGCAGCCGGTCCTTCAGCTCATCGCGAAAATAGGGCTCCTTCAGGCACCAGCGCCGCCAGGTGGTGTAGACGCCGCGCGGCAGGTCGGTCCCCGCCCACAGGCCGCCGCCCTTGATGTAGCCGTGCCGCATCAGGCTCCACGGGCCGTAGAGCAGCCAGAAGGTCAGCTCCAGCGGATTGTAGGACCGGTGGTGGCGGCCCCAGAAGCCGCTGCCGACCGAGACGAAGGCGTGGCGCGCGATACGGTGCTGGTTGGGCATGAAACCGAGGAAATGGCCGCCGACGCTGTGACCGACATGGACGACCGGCAGGCCGGGCGCGGCCTCGGCCAGCGCGTCGAGGGCGGCGGGCATGTCGAGCCGGCCCCAGTCGGGATAGTCCATCGCCATGGCGGCCAGGTCGTCGGGCCGCGACCCGGCGATGCCGCGGAAATCATAGGTCAGCACGGCCGCGCCGCGGCCGGCCAGGCGCCGGGCGAACCGGTCGTAGAAGCCCTTGGGGAAGCCTGTCCCCGAACTGACCATGACGGCGACGGTCGGATCGGGCGCCGAGACCAGGCGCATCGACAATGGATAGCCGTCGGCGGCCGGGGCGATGAAGTCGCGGATGACGAGGTCGCTCATGTGAGTCCGTAGCTATTCGCAACGAACCTAGACGGTTGACGCGGGGTCAGGTCAAGGTCCCTTGGACAGGGCCCTCGCCGTCGGCTAAAGGCCGTCGCCACTGTTCCGCCTTTCGAGCGATCCTGATGACTGACGCCGCCCTTCCCGACCGCCTGTCCGTCGATCCCGACAGCCCCTTCCACGACGGCGAGCTGCTGCAGAAGGGGATCGGCGTCCGCTTCAAGGGCGAGGACAAGACCAATGTCGAGGAATACTGCGTCTCCGAAGGCTGGGTTCGTCTGGCCGTCGGCAACCGCGTCGACCGCCGCGGCAAGGCCCTGACCGTCAAGCTGCAGGGCCCGGTGGAACCGTACATCAAGGGCGAGTAGCCTTTCTGGCGGCCATGAGGGCCCTTTCGGCCCACGCCTTATGGCAGCAGCGTGAAAACTCTGGCTCGGCCGGCTTGTCCCTTTCCATCGCGCGGTCCAGGTTCCGGCTCCCCGTCTGAGTCCCGGAGCCGTCATGCGCATGTCCGTCCGCCTTCTCGCCGCCACCGCGCTGGCGCTGACCCTCGCCGCGCCTGCCTTCGCGCAGGACGCCGCCACCATCCAGCGGGCCGAGGCGATCCGCGACTCGGCGCTGAACGAGAACATCGCGCTCGACTATGTGACCCAGCTGACGACCCGGTTCGGGCCGCGGCCGGCGGGATCGAAGTCCGAGCAGGACGCCGCCGCCTGGGCGGCCGACTACATGCGGGCCCAGGGCTTCCAGAACGTGCGCATCGAGGAATTCCCGCTGGTCGGATGGGAGCGCGGCGAAGAGAGCGCCTCGATCGTCGGCGACCATCCCCAGCGTCTGGTCGTGGCGGCGCTGGGTCATTCCCCCGGCACCAACGGCGTCGTCGAGGCCGAGGTGGTGCGCTTCGACAGCCTCGAGGCCCTGAACGCCGCCCCGGCCGGGTCGCTGGCGGGCAGGATCGCCTATGTCGACGCGGGCCAGATGGTGCGGATGCAGGACGGCTCGGGCTATGGCCCGCTGACGCGCATCCGGGGCGCCGGACCCGCCGCCGCCGCGGCCAAGGGCGCGGTCGCCTTCATCATGCGCTCGGTGGGTTCGGACGAGCACCGCATGCCGCACACCGGCACGACCCGCTATGTCGAGGGTCGCGTGCCCCTGCCGGGCTTCGCGCTCAGCGCGCCCGACGCCAACCAGGTGTCGCGCCTGATCGCCATGGGCCAGATGGTCCGGCTGCGCCTCTCCTCGACCGCCCGGACCTATGAGACCGTGTCCCGGAACGTCATCGGCGACATCCCCGGACGCTCGCGTCCGGACGAGGTCATCGTGCTGGGCTCGCACATGGACAGCTGGGACCTCGGCACCGGCGCCATCGACGACGGCGCGGGCGGCGCCATCACCCTGGCGGCGGCCAGGGCCATCCGGGACAGCGGCCGTCGTCCGGCGCGGACCGTCCGGGTCGTGCTGTACGGCTCGGAGGAGGTGGCTCAGCCGACCGACACCGGCAACGGCGGCGGCGCCTATCTGCGCGGGATCGGCGCGGCGGTCGAAAAGCATATCATCGCCGGTGAAAGCGATTTCGGCGCCGACCGGGTCTATGCCCTCGGCCTGCCGCCGGGCGCCCAGACCAGCGATTTCGCCAAGGCCGCGGCGCGGGTGCTGTATCCGATCGGCGTGCTGCCCTCGGCCCAGCCGGAACTGCACGGCGGGGCCGACATCGGGCCCCTGGCCGAGGCCGGGGTGCCGGTCTTTGGTCTGAACCAGGACGGCAGCCGCTATTTCGACCTGCACCACACGGCGGACGATACGCTCGACAAGATCGATCCGGAGCAGATGAGCCAGAACGTCGCCGCCTGGGCCGCTCTGGTCTGGCTGATCGCGGATTCGGACGTGGACTTCCGGGCGATGCGGCCGGCGTCAGACGGGCACTAACGGGGCGGGCCGCCACAACTTGACCGCCGGCCGTTTCACGTCAAAGTGGAGCGTGCCGAACCGGCAGGCTGGAGGCTTGAATGACTGATCCGAATGTGAGGATCGATCCCGCAACCGGGGCGACCAACGTCTATGTGCAGGTCGCGCCCCAGGATACGGCGATGGCGGTTTCGTCGCTGGTCCTCGGCGTCTTCGCCATCTGCGTGGTGTGGATTCCGTTCTTCGGGCTGATCGCCTGGATCCTGGCTCCGCTTGGTCTGATTCTGGGTCTTGTCGCGATGAGGAGGCCCGCCGGTTCAGGCCGCGGCGTGGCGATCGCGGGCGTTGTCTGCTCGTCGATCGGCCTGCTGGGATGCATTGCCTGGGTCGTGCTGATCGGCGCGGCGGCGTCGGTGAGCGTCGGAACCTGATCCGGCCGCATGGCCGAAGCCGGCGGGCGCTGCTAGATCACGCCGCAGCCCGCGAGCGTGGCGAAACTGGTAGACGCACGGGACTTAAAATCCCGCGACTTCGGTCATGCGGGTTCGACCCCCGCCGCTCGCACCACGGTCACGGTGTTTGACACCATGCGGGGGTGCGCGTGTTCTGTCTCCGACAGAGGAGACGCGTCATGAGCTATATCGATGGTTTCGTGGTCCCGGTCCCGGCCGGCAGGAAGGCCGCCTACAAGGCGATGGCCGAGCAGACCCTGGTCCTGTTCAAGGAGTTCGGGGCGACCCGGGTGGTCGAATGCTGGGGCGACGACGTGCCCGACGGCAAGGTTACGGATTTCAAGGGGGCGGTGAAGGCGGAAGGCGACGAGGTCGTCGTCTTCTCGTGGGTCGAATGGCCGGACAAGGCCACCCGGGACGCCGGTCAGAAGAAGATGATGGACGACCCGCGCATGGCGAGGATGATGGAGGAGTCCCCCGTGCCGTTCGACGGAAAACGCATGATCTACGGCGGGTTCGCGGTCCTGCTCGAAGGCTGAGGTCTAGCGCTTCTTGCCCAGCTCGGCGGCGATGTCCTTGACGTTGCGACCGGCCTTGCGATGGGCGGCGGTCAGCTGTTCGCGGGTCACGCCCCAGCGCTTCATCCAGTGTTCGACGGCCTGACGTTCGGACAGGTCCAGCCGGTCCTTGTCGATGAAACCGCGCTTGTCCTTCAGGCCGGCCATGGTCCGCTCCGTTGCTGCGCGTGAGGTAGCGCGAAACACGACTGTACGCGACCGCCGGAGTTATGCGGAATCGGCATAACTTCGTGTTTCTCGCAAAGAACCGCCCTTAACCCGGCGCGGTTTCATGGGCACAAGGAGCAATCGCCCCTCAGGCCCTATGGATATTCGATGAAAAGAGCCCGGCGCGCCCGCATCGTCGCGACCCTGGGACCCGCCAGCCGGGCGCCCGGCATGGTCAAGGCCCTGGCCCAGGCCGGGGTCGACGTCTTCCGTCTGAACTTCAGCCACGGCTCGCATGAGGATCATGCGGCGGCGCTGAAGGCGGTGCGCGGGGCGGAACTGGCGCTGAAGCGGCCCTTGGGCGTGCTGGCCGACCTGCAGGGGCCCAAGCTGCGACTGGGCCGGTTCGCCAATGTCGAGATCGACGTCAAGCCGGGCCACAGGATGCGCTTCGACCTCGACGCCACGCCGGGCGACGAGACTCGGGTGCAGATGCCGCATCCTGAAATCTTCAGGGCCCTGCGCACCGGCATGCTGCTGTTGCTCGACGACGGGCGGGTGCGGTTGCGGGTCAATGAGCGGACCGACGACTGGGCCGACGTCACCGTCGAGAGCGGCTCGAAACTGTCCGACCGCAAGGGCGTGGCGGTGCCCGAGGCGGTGGTGCCGGTCTCGGCCCTGACGCCCAAGGACCGCGAGGACCTGGCCTTCGCCCTGCGTATCGGCGTCGACTGGGTGGCGCTCAGCTTCGTGCAGAAGGCCGAGGACATGGCCGAGCTGAAGCAGATCGTGAAGGGCCGCGCCGCCTGCCTGGCCAAGATCGAGAAGCCGCAGGCCCTGCTCGAGCTGGAAAGCATCCTCGACTACTGCGACGGCGTGATGGTGGCCCGCGGCGACCTGGGCGTCGAGCTGGATCCCGAAGAGGTGCCGGTGGCCCAGAAGCAGATCATCCGCGCCGCCCGCCAGCGCGGCGTGCCGGTGATCGTCGCCACCCAGATGCTGGAGTCGATGACCTCGTCCCCGGCGCCGACGCGGGCCGAGGCCTCGGACGTGGCCAACGCCGCCTATGAGGGCGCCGACGCCCTGATGCTGTCGGCCGAGACCGCCTCGGGCGACTATCCGCTGGAATCGGTCGGGGTGATGAGCCGGATCATCGAACGGGTCGAGCGCGATCCGATGTGGCCCAGCCTGATGGACGCCGAACACGCCGGCATGGACGACATCGACGCCGACGCCCTGGTGGCCGCGGCGCGCAAGGCGGCCGAGGCCCAGTCGACGGCCTGTATCGTGGTCTTCACCACCCTGGGCGGGACGGCGCGGCGGATGGCGCGCGAACGGCCGCTGCAGCCCGTGCTGGCGCTGACGCCCAATCCGGACACGGCGCGGCGGCTGGCCCTGGTCTGGGGGCTGGAGACGCGGCTGGGCAAGGAGCCGACGTCGCTGGAGGACGTCACCGAGGACGCGGTCAACAGCGCGGTCGAATACGAGATGGCGGAACCCGGCCAGCGCATCCTGATCCTGGCCGGAACGCCGTTCGGCGCGCCGGGGGCTGCGAATCTGTTGCGACTGGCCCATGCTCCGGCCAAGGGCGGCAAGACGCGCGCCTGATCCTCAAGGGTCGGCATGATCAAATACATCGGCTCCAAGCGGGCGTTGCTGACGCAGATCGCGACCGCGGTTCGCGCCGGCCTGCCGGACGGGGGTACGGTGTGCGACCTGTTTTCGGGCAGCGCCCGCGTGGGGCACGCCCTGAAGCGTGAAGGCTTCCGGGTCTGGTCGAACGATCACAACGCCTATGCCCACACCCTCGCCACCGCCTATGTCCAGGCGGACCGGGAGTGCTGGCTGGAGAAGGCGGAGGCCGTGCTGGCCGAGCTGCGGACCGTGACGCCGGAAGCGGGCTGGTTCACCAAGGCCTTCTGCGAGGACGCCCGCTATTTCACGCCGTCGAACGGAGCCGTCATCGACGCCATGCGCGACCGGATCGCGGCCATGGCCCTGGACCCCGAGCTTGAGGCCATCGCCCTGGTCAGCCTGATGGAGGCGGCCGACCGGGTCGATTCCACGGCGGGTCTGCAGATGGCCTATATGAAACAATGGGCGGCGCGGGCGCTGAAGCCGCTGGAGCTGCGGATGCCCGACGTCCTGCCGGGGGTGGCGGCCGGGCCGTGCAAGGCGACGCATGCGGACGCGGTGGAACTGGCCCCGCAGGTCGAGGCCGATCTGGTCTATCTGGACCCGCCGTACAACCAGCATTCCTACCTCGGCAACTACCACTGCTGGGAGAGCCTGATCCTGTGGGACCGGCCCGAGACCTACGGGATCGCCAACAAGCGGGTCGATGTCCGCACCCGCAAGAGCGCCTTCAACAGCAAGCCCGGCATCGCGCCGGCGCTGCGGGCGGTGATCGAGGGGCTGAAGGCGCCGAACCTGATCGTCTCGTTCAATGACGAGGGCTATCTGGGTCGGGATCAGCTGGTCGGCATGCTGTCGGGCCGGGGCGAGGTGCAGGTGATCGAGATCGCCCGGCCGCGCTACGTCGGCGCCCGCATCGGCATCCACAATCCCAGGGGCGAGAAGGTCGGGGCGGTGGGCCGGCTGAGGAACGTGGAATATCTGTTCGTGGTCAGCGAGCGTCCGGTCAGCCTGGCCGACGCGGCGTGAGGCGGGCTCTCTTTCGCCACCGTCGGGGGACGAGTGCGTCGCGGAACGCAGGTTTGACATTGTCGTTTAGCGGGAATGGAAATGACGCCCATGACCTCCATCCATCGCCTTGAAGGCGTTCGCGCCTATGGTCGAGCCGCCGACGCCTTCGAAACCGTCGCCTGGCGCGCGCCGTCGGCGACGCGGTTTGACGCACGGGTCGCCAACGACGTGGGATCGGAACAGGAGGTGGTCCGGTCCGGGCCGGTCGGTCACCTTCCAGCCTGGCTGACCATCACCGCCGGCGGCGTGGCGGCCGCCCTTCTCGGCGCGCTTCTGGGCGGCGCGCTTCAGGTCTAGATCTCGAGCAAGGCCCGGATCGGAGCCCAGCCGCGCCGATGGGCCGGGCAGGGGCCCAGCTCTTTCAGGGCGGCGGAATGAACCGGGGCGTTGTAGCCCTTGTGGCCGGCGAAGCCGTAGCCGGGGTATTCCGCGTCCAGCTCCACCATCAGCCGGTCCCGCGCCGTCTTGGCGAGGATGGACGCGGCCGCGATCGACAGCGACAGGCCGTCCCCGCCGACGACCGTCTGCACGTCGCACGGCAGTTTGAACCGGTAGTTGCCGTCGACGAGCGCCGCGGCCGGCTGCACCGACAGGGCCTCGATGGCGCGGCACATGGCCAGGCCGGTGGCGTGGAGGATGTTCAGCTCGGCGATCTCCTCGACCGAGGCGAAGCCGACGCCCCAGGCGACGGCGCGGGCCTTGATCTCGATCTCCAGCATTTCGCGGCGGGCGTGGGTCAGGGCCTTGGAGTCGTCGATGCCATCGGGCAGGTCGTCGGGGTTCAGGATCACCGCCCCGGCCGAGACCGGCCCGGCCCACGGACCCCGTCCCGCTTCGTCGACGCCGCACACCGGTCCGCCGCTGGACTGGATCAGCACCAGCTCCAGCCCCAGCGTCGGAAACGCGCGCGCGACCCCGACAGCCCTCTTGAGCTTCGCCATTGCCGGAGTTTTCAACGGTGTCTTCACGACCGGGCCATCGCACGAACCTGCCGATGACGGAAGCATTCGGCGCCGTGATCGTTGACCATGCCGACGGCCTGCATGAAGGCGTAGACGATCACGGGGCCGACGAAGGTGAAGCCGCGCTTTTTCAGCGCCTTCGACAGGGCTTCCGATTCCGGCGTGGCCACGGGCCGGGCGTCGCCGTCGGGCCAGCTGTTCTGGATCGGCGCGCCGCCGACGAACGACCACAGCCATTCGCTGAAGTCCTCGCCATTGTCGCGCATCTCCAGCCAGATCCGCGCGCCCTTGACGGCGCTGTTGATCTTGGCCCGCGAGCGGATGATGCGGGCGTCGCCCAGCAGCCGCTCGACGTCCGCCTCGCCCCAGGCCGCGATCGTCTCCGGGTCGAAGCCGTCGAAGGCGTCGCGCATGCCCTCGCGCTTCCGCAGGATGGTGATCCACGCCAGCCCGGCCTGGAACCCGTCCAGCACCAGCTTCTCCCACAGCGCCCGGGCGTCGTACTCGGGCACGCCCCATTCCTCGTCATGATAGGCGACGTAGAGGGGATCGGTCCCGCACCAGGCGCAGCGGTGGAGTGAGTCGGCCATGAGGTCAGGGTAGCGCCTTCGACGGTCCCGTGAAGGCGCGAGCTCCGTCGATCCATGCTATCAGACAGCCGACCTCCAACGGGCGACCCCTCCATGAGCCGCAGACCCGCCGTGATCTTCGCCGCCGCTCTGGCGTCGCTTTGGCTGGCCGGGTGCGGCACGATCGACCGGCCGGCCGATGGCGTCATCCGGCTGACCACACAGACATGGCGCCCGACCGACGACCCCCGCATCCGGGCCGGCGACGTCGTCCGGGTCGAGGCCCTGGCGGAAGAGATCGGCGCCCGGCTGTGGGCCGCGTCCGAGGGCCGGTCCATCCTCGCCCTGTCCGGCGGCGGCGCCAATGGCGCCTATGGCGCCGGGGTGCTGGTCGGCTGGACGGAGAGCGGCGCCCGGCCCGAGTTCAGCGTGGTCACCGGCGTCAGCACCGGCGCCCTGGCGGCGCCCTTCGCCTTTCTGGGCCCCGAATGGGACGACGAACTGCACGGCGCCTATGCCGAGGGCCGCACCGGCGGGCTGCTGGGCTGGCGCAGCTTCGCCGCCCTGGCCGCGCCCGGCCTGTTCGACTCCGGCGTGCTGAAGGATCTGGTCGAGGCCTATGTCACCCCGGAGCTGCTGCGCCAGATCGCCATCGAGCACGACAAGGGCCGGCGGCTGCTGATCGTGACGACCAATCTGGACGCGCAGGAGACGGTGATCTGGGACATGGGCGTGCTGGCGAAACAGGGCGGGGACCAGGCCGTGACGCTTTTCCGCGAGGTCCTGCTGGCCTCGGCCAGCATTCCCGGCGTCTTTCCTCCCGTCATGATCCCGGGCGTCGACGGCCAGGGGCGGCTGGTCGAGGAGATGCACGTCGACGGCGGCGTGATCACGCCCTTCCTCGGCATCCCCGAAAGCCTGCTGACGGTGACCACGCCGACGCAGGCCCCGGAGGGCACCGCCCTCTATGTCCTGATCAACGGCCAGATCGCCCGCACCGAGGTGATCACGCGCGGGACCCTGCCGGCCATTCTGGCCCGCGCCTATGACACGATGAGCAAGGCGAACCTGCGCACCAGCCTGGCGGTCAATCTGGCCTTCGCCGAGCGCAACGGCATGAGCCTGCATGTCGCGGCCATTCCCGAAGGGATTGAGGCGTCGAGCCTCGACTTCGACCCCGCATCGATGTCCGAACTGTTCGAGCGCGGACGGAACGCCGCGGCCGCCGGCGCGGCGTGGACGAAGCTGGAAGGGCCCGTGCCGGAGCCGACCGCCGCGCCGGTCGAGCTCGATCCGCCGGCGACGCCAGCGGAATCTCCGCCGGTTACGCCCGGGGAATAGTGCGCGGCCGGGTCACGCGACCTCCGCGAACGCCCTGACCGGAAAGGTCCCGAACCCCTTCACCTTCGGCGGGGCGGCGGTGAAGCGGAAGCCGGCGTCGGGCAGAAGCTCCAGCCCGCGCATATGCTCGCAGATCGGAATGCCGGCGCCGAGCAGCCGGGTGTGAACCGGCCGCGCGCGGGTTCGGGTGTCATCGATGTTGTGGGAGTCGACGCCCACCAGGGCCGCGCCGGCCTCGACGAGGAAGGCGGCGGCCGCTCCGGTCAGGAAGGGGTGGTCCTCGAAATAGGCGTCGGTGCGCCAGTGGCGGGCCCAGCCGGTGTGGACCAGCACCGCCTTGCCGCGCACGTCGAGGCCGGCGAACCGGTCGGCGTCGATCGCCTGCAGGTCCGGGACGCGGACGACAAGGCCGGGCAGGGCGGCGACGCGGTCGAGGCCCACGTCGTTGAGGTCCTCGCCGTCGGCGTAACGGTGGAAGGGCGTGTCCAGATAGGTGCCGGTGTTGCCGACCATGTCGATGCGGCCGATCTGGAATTCCGTCCCGGTCTCGTAGCCCGCGCGCGACGCCTCGCGGCTCAGGTGGTCGCAGATCAGCGGCGCGGGCAGGCCCTTGTAGGTGACCATGCCGTCTTCGATGGTGTGGCTCAGGTCGATCAGCGGCATGGCGTGTCCCGGTTTCAGCAAGGGGATGATGGTTGTCCCCCGGCGCGGCGTCAAAGGATGGCGGCCGGGACTGGACAAGTCCGGGTGAAGGTCCAACAAACAGGATCCCCCCTCCAAGGAGATTACCCCCATGCGTATCGCCCTGTTCGCCGCCGCCGCGGCCGCCCTCGCCCTGACGGCCTGCTCGGAACGGACCGAAGACAACGCCGCCGCCACCGCCGACTCGGCCGGCGCCACCGTCGCCTCGGCCGCTGACGACACCGCCGCCAACGCCGAAGCCGCCGCCGACAACGCCGCCGCCGCGACGAATGAAGCCGCCGCGAACACCGCCGCCGCCACCAATCAAGCGGCCGAAAACGTCGACGCTGCGATCGAAACGCCCGCCGAAAAATAGTTCTTCCGCTGAGGAGACGCGCCCGGAGTCCGCTTCGGGCGCGTTTTCGTTTCCGGTGCTAGAGACCGGCCCAGTCGGGCCGCTGCACCGTAACCTGACGTCCGTCGACCGTCAGATCGCCGTCGATCCGGTCCAGCCGCACCAGCGCCATGGCCGCCCCGTCGCGTCCGCTCAGCACCTCGCCCGCCCGAAGGTCGCCGTTCAGCAGCTCGGCGCCGAACGCCAGAGCGGGACCGTCAAAGGTGATCGGCAGCATGCGGTTCCTGATGACCCCGCGCCGCTTCATGCGCGACGTGGTCTCCTGACCGACGAAACAGCCCTTCTGGAAATCGATGCCGTTCAGCAGGTCGAAATCCGCCTCGATCGGATACGTCTTGTCCGACAGGGCGTCCGCCGCGGGATCGGGCACGCCCAGGGTCAGACGGTGGGCCTGCCAGTCGTCCTCGGTCGCGTTGGTGTCGACGCCGTCGCCGTAGCGTCGTCCTCCGAGCGCGGGGGTGCGCGGGTCGGGAACGAAGCCGTCAGCCTCGCCGTCCCACGCCGCGAAGACCTTGCCGTCGTCGCGTTCGACCGCGACCTGGGCCCGGAGCCGGTACATCGACAGCCGCTGCAGCAGGGCCTCGCGCCGGTCGGCGGCGACGTCCAGCAGGACCCCGTCCTCCAGGCCCAGGATGAACAGGTCGAACAGCAGCCGACCCGGGGGCGACAGCAGGCCGCCGAACCGCAGTTGTCCCGGCGCCAGGGTTTCGACGTCCTGGGTCAGCAAATTGTGCAGGAACGGGCGGGCGTCCGGGCCGGAGACACGGATCAGGGCGCGGCTGTCGAGGCGGGCGATGCGAGGAACCATGACGCCTAGATAGGGCCGCTCGCGCCTGTGGACCACACCTGTGACATGTCTGATCCGGCGAGAGAATCCGTATACGGTCGATCGATGGCGAGCCGGTTCCCAATTCTGTACATCGCCGAGGCCGATGCGAGCGACGCGATCCTGTCGTCCGGGGTGCTCGCGTACCTGGTCGAGGCCATGCCGCAGGCGAGCTTCACCGTGGTCGGCTCGCCGAGGAGCGCGCCGCTGTTCGCCGACACGCCGCGCCTCGATCGCCTGATCGTGCTGGAGCGCGACAGCCGGCTGGACTGGCTGGGTCTGTGGAACAAGGTGCGCGAGACGCGCTGGGGGCTGGTGATCGACATGCGCGGCACCACCCTGTCGGGCAAGCTGAAGCGCCAGAAGCGGGCCGTGCGCGGGGCATGGGAGGTCGGCGTCCACGCGGTCGAACAGGCCGCGCGGGTGTTGCAGCTGGAAGACGTTCCGGCGCCGAAGCTGTTCGTGTCGGACGCGACCCGGGCGAAGGCGGACTCCCTGATCCCGGCTGAGTCGGTTGCGGTCCTCGCCATCGGTCCCGGCGCGGACTGGATGGGCAAGGTCTGGCCGTCCGAACGCTACGCCAAGGTCGCTGTGGCCCTGGTAGGCGACGGCGGTCCGCTGGAGGGTGGGCGGGTCATCGTTGTCGGCGACGACAACGCCCGTGAGGCCGCCCATGTCCTGCGACTGTCGCTGCCGCGCAACCGGGTCACCGAGCTGCAGGGGCGGCTGAGCCCGCTGGAGACCGTCGCCGCCCTCGGCCGGTCGGCGCTCTATGTGGGGGCGGACACGATCTGGACCGATCTGGCCGTGGCCAGCGGCGCGCCGGTGGTCGCCGTCTTTGGTCCGTCGGACGAGGCCGAGCATGGTCCCTGGGGCGGGATCGCCGTGCGGGGTCCGCGCTCGGTCGACGAGTACCGCAAGATCGACCCGAACCTGAACCAGGCCATCCAGCATATGAACGATCTGCCCGCCGATCGGGTGCTGAAGGCGGCGACGAAGCTGCTGGCCGGACGCGCAGCGCGCTAGATCGGGGCGCTGGATCAGCGACGCGCGCGGGTTTAAGGGACGCCCATGACCCAGACCTATGACCTGATCGTCCGCGGCGGCGAAGTGGCCAACCACGCGGGCCGCGGCCTGGCCGATGTCGGCGTGACCGACGGCCGGATCGTCTTCGTCGGCGACCTGTCGCAGGCCAGCGCGGGCGAGACCTTCGACGCGACGGGCCTGACCGTCCTGCCCGGCGTCATCGACACCCAGGTCCATTTCCGCGAGCCCGGGCTGGAGTGGAAGGAAGACCTCGAGACGGGCAGCCGCGCCGCCGCCCTCGGCGGGGTCACCGCTGTGTTC
>NZ_JBAZOS010000013.1:0-63820 GCF_041648615.1 Brevundimonas sp. | reverse complement strand
CATATAGGGCAGCAGAGCCGTCGGCACCGCGATCCGTCCATCGCCGTCCTGATAATTTTCCATGACAGCCACCAGCGTCCGCCCCACCGCCAGACCCGAGCCGTTCAGCGTGTGCACGAACTCGGTCTTCTTCTCGCCGTCGCGCTTGAACCGCGCGTCCATCCGCCGGGCCTGGAAGTCGCCGCAGTTGGAGCAGCTCGAGATCTCGCGATAGGTCCCCTGCGACGGCAGCCAGACCTCCAGATCGAAGGTCTTCTTCGCCGAAAAGCCCATGTCGCCCTTGCACAGCAGCATGCGCCGGTACGGCAGTTCCAGCTTCTCCAGCACCGCCTCGGCGCAGCGCACCATCCGCTCGTGCTCGGCCTCGGAGTCTTCCGGTCTGGCGATCGAGACCATCTCCACCTTGTGGAACTGGTGCTGGCGGATCAGCCCGCGCGTATCCCGCCCCGCCGACCCCGCCTCGGCCCGGAAACAGGGCGTCAGGGCGGTGAGGCGGATGGGGGTGGCCAGCTCGCTCTCGGACAGGATCTGCTCGCGCACGAGATTGGTCAGGGAGACTTCGGCGGTGGGGATGAGGTAGCGGGGGTTCAGCGCCTCGCGAATGTTGGCCGTGAAGTAGAACAAATCGCCCTTGGCGTATCGCTCGAAGCCTTCGTTGATTTGGTCCGAGACGGCTTCGAAGGCGGCCGCGAAATCTCCGGTCTTGAAAAGATCCTCCTCGAACTTCGGCAGCTGCCCCGTCCCGAACATCGCCTCGTCGCGCACCAGATACGGCGGATTGACCTCCAGATAGCCGTGCTCGGCCGTCTGCACGTCCAGCATGAACTGGCCGATGGCCCGTTCCAGCCGCGCCAGCCCGCCCTTCAGCACCGCGAACCGCGACCCCGACATCTTCGCCGCGGCCTCGAAGTCCAGCAAGCCCATGGCCTCGCCCAGGTCGGCGTGATCCTTGGCCGGGCCGGTCTCGCGCGGCGTGCCCCACGGCTGGCCGACCAGCAGGTTTCCGGCCTCGTCCTCGCCGTCCGGCACATCGTCCGCCGCCAGATTCTTCTGCGCCGCCAGCAGGTCGCGTAGCGCCTTGCCGACCTCGGCTTCGGTCTTCTCCGCCGTCGCGATCTCGCCCTTCAGGCTCTCGACCTCGGCCTTCAGCCGCTCGGCCTCGGCCATGTCCTTCTTCGCCATCGCCGCGCCGATCAGCTTCGACGCCGCATTGCGCTTCGCCAGCGCCTCCTGCCCCGTCGTCTGGGCGGCGCGCAGTTCGCCGTCCAGCCGCAGGATATCGGCCACCAAGGCCTCCGCCCCCTCCACCCCGCGCGACGACCAGCCGCTGACGAAGGCGGCGGGGTTCTCACGAATGGCGCGGATGTCGTGCATGGTCGGTCTCTTGGGAAGGAAGCGATGCTCTAACCGACTCCCTCTCCCATTGGGAGAGGGCTTGAGCGCACGAGCGCGAAGCGGTCGTTCTTGCGCGAAAGGGTGAGGGTCGCCTGTCAGCGGGCGGCTTCGCCGCTCCACCAGCCGACCCTCATCCGGCGCTGCGCGCCACCTTCTCCCAATGGGCGAAGGTCAGGGTTTGATGATGAGGACTCTCGCCCCCTCCGACCCGAGACTCTCGAGACATTTTTCCGCCCTTCCCGCCCCCTCGCTCACGCCGCCGAGGTCCCGCCCTACCCCCTGCGTCCGTTTCTGACGCACGGCCGTGCACAATGAACCAAACCCCCACGGGGACAGGTCTTTGACAGCAGCCAGCCTCGCCCGGAGCCGCCCCAGGCCCCGGCGCCCGCCTCCCCGGCGACCCCGTCGTCCGGCCGCCGCGTCACATCAATTTTTTCTGGTGATGTCGGAGACTCCCGCCCCCTAGATCAGTCCGCTCAGCGGCGAACTCGCGCTCGCATACATCCGCCGCGGCATCCGCCCGGCGAGATAGCCCTGCCGCCCGGCGATGACCGCGTGCTTCATCGCCGACGCCATCAGGATCGGGTCCCTGGCCCCGGCGATGGCCGTGTTCATCAGCACCGCGTCGCAGCCCAGCTCCATGGCCAGGGTCGCGTCGGACGGCGTCCCCACCCCGGCGTCGACCAGAACCGGCACCGTCGCCTGCTCGACGATCAGCCGGATGTTGACCCGGTTCTGGATGCCGAGGCCCGAGCCGATCGGCGCGGCCGCCGGCATGATGGCGGCGGCCCCCGCCTCCTCCAGCCGCTTCGCCATGACCACGTCGTCGGTGCAATAGACCATGACCTGGAAGCCGTCCCTGATCAGCAGGTCCAGCGCCCGCAGCGTCTCGATCATGTCCGGATACAGGTGCGCCGTGTCCGACAGCACCTCCAGCTTGACCAGATCCCAGCCGCCGGCCTCCCGCGCCAGCCGCAGCGTCCGCACCGCATCCTCGCCGGTGAAACAGCCGGCGGTGTTGGGCAGGAAGGTGAACCGGTCCGGCTTCACATAGTCGACCAGCATCGGCTGGTTCGGATCGGTCAGATTCACCCGCCGCACCGCCACGGTGACGATCTCCGCCCCCGCCGCCTCGGCCGCGTCGGCGTTCTCCTGATAGGTCTTGTACTTGCCGGTGCCGACGATCAGCCGGCTGTTGAAGGTCCGGCCGGCGACGGTCCAGGTGTCTTGGGAAGCAGTCTGGGTCATGAGCGCCTTCTAGCGGAGGTCCGGCCGGCGTCGAAGATAATCCCGCACCGCCCGCTCCAATTCCGCGACAAATTCCCTCGGCTCGAACACCCGGTCGTACTCGCCGCCCCAAGTCTTGCTCGACGCCCGATTCAGCAAGCCCTTGATCTCGGCGTTGCTGATCGTGTCATCGTCGCGAAGCGCCGCCAGCCGGTCGGCGGCCCGTTCCAGGTTGGCCCGATCAGCGTGATGCGCCATCAGATCGTCCGCCAGAACGATATGCTGTCCCGTCTGATCCCGATCGGCGTAGTTGAGCAGATCGATCGCCCATTTCAGAACAGCCTCATCCTTCAAGCTCATTGTCAGCCCCCGCCGACGAACTGGACCAGTTCGATCCGGTCGCCCTCGGCCAGCGCCGTCGTCCCGTGCAGCGTCCGCGGCACGATCTCCAGATTGCGCTCCACCGCCACCTTGCGGACGTCCAGCCCCAGCTCCCCGACCAGGGCCAGGATGGTGTCCGCCGCCACCGACCGTTCTTCGCCATTGACCTGAATGCGCATGCCGTTACGTCACTCTATTCGGCGCCGCGGTTTGATAACCGTCACGCCTCAGCTAAAAGGCCCGTCCGATTCCGGTCGGAACCCGCAGTTCACCGAGCTCATGCCCGAACCCACCGTCCTCTACGTCCTGAACGGCCCGAACCTCAACCTGCTTGGGGTGCGCGAGCCTGAGGTCTATGGCCACGCGACCCTCGCCGACGTCCAGGCGCTGTGCGAAGCCGCCGCCGACGGCGCGACTGTCGTGTTCCGCCAGACCAATCACGAAGGCGAACTGATCGACTGGATCCACGAGGCCCGCGAAAAAGCGTCCGCCCTGGTCCTCAACGCCGCCGCCTGGACCCACACCTCGGTGGCGCTTCACGACGCCCTGAAGACCCTGACGATCCCGATCGTCGAATGCCATCTCTCCAATCCGGCGGCGCGCGAGCGCTTCCGTCATCGCTCCTATGTCTCGCCGGTCGCGGCGGGCGTGGTTTCGGGCTTCGGCTCCTTCAGCTACGAACTGGCCGTCAAGGCCGCCCTCCGCCTGGTGCAGGAACGCACCGGCGCCGCAGGCCGTTCGAACCAGACGACGTAAAGAGGCATAAAGACCCATGGCCGATCCCAAGACGCCCGCGCCCAGGCTCAAGAACGACGCCGAGATCGACACCACCCTGGTGCGTCAGCTGGCCGACATCCTCAACGACACCTCCCTGACGGAGATCGAGGTCGAGCGCGGCGAGCTGCGCATCCGCGTCGCCCGCGAGATCACCGCCGCCCCGGTCATGCAGTACGCCGCCGCCCCGATGGCCCACGCTGCGCCCGCGGCTCCGGCGTCGATGCCGTCCGACCCCGCCACGATCGTCGCCAAACAGGGCGAAGAGGTGAAGTCGCCCATGGTCGGCACCGTCTATCTGCAGGCCTCGCCGGAAGCGCCGCCCTTCATCAGTGTCGGCGACAAGGTCAAGAAGGGCCAGACCCTGCTGATCGTCGAGGCCATGAAGACCATGAACCCGATCCAGGCGCCCCGCGACGGCGTCGTCGTCGAGGTGCTGGTCGGCGACGCCCAACCGGTCGAGTTCGGCGAAGCCCTCGTCCTGCTCGAGGCGTAAGCCCCAGCCATGACCATGTTCACCAAGGTCCTCATCGCCAACCGCGGCGAAATCGCCCTGCGCATCCACCGCGCCTGCAAGGAGATGGGCATCTCCACCGTCGCCGTGCACTCAGAGGCCGACCGCGGCGCCATGTGGGTGCGGCTGGCCGACGAAAGCGTCTGCATCGGCCCGGCCCCGGCGGCCAAGAGCTATCTGAACATCCCCTCGATCATCGCCGCCGCCGAGATCACCGGCGCCCAGGCCATCCACCCGGGCTACGGCTTCCTGTCCGAGAACGCCCGCTTCGCCGAGATCGTCGAAGCCCACGGCATGACCTTCATCGGGCCCAAGCCTGAACACATCCGCGTCATGGGCGACAAGATCACCGCCAAACAGACCGTGCTGGAAGCTGGCATCCCCTGCGTGCCCGGTTCGGCCGGCGAGGTCGAAACCATCGAGGACGCCATCGAGGCCTCGAAGACCATCGGCTTCCCGCTGATCGTGAAAGCCGCCGCCGGCGGCGGCGGACGCGGCATGAAGGTGGCCCTGACCGCCGACGACCTGGTCGAGGCCGTCCAGACCGCCCAGTCCGAGGCCACCGCCGCCTTCGGCAATGGCGCCGTCTATATGGAGCGCTACCTCCAGAAGCCGCGCCACATCGAGCTTCAGGTCATCGCCGACAGCCACGGCAACGTCGTCCACCTCGGTGAACGCGACTGCTCCCTGCAGCGCCGCCACCAGAAGGTCATGGAAGAGGCCCCCTCGCCCGCCCTCTCGGCGGCCGAACGCGTCGCCATCGGCGAGACCGTCAACAAGGCCATCGCCGCCATCGGCTACCTCGGCGTCGGCACCATTGAATTCCTCTGGGAAGACGGCGAGTTCTTCTTCATCGAGATGAACACCCGGCTGCAAGTTGAGCATCCGGTTACGGAAATGATCACCGGAGTCGATCTGGTGCGCGAGCAGATCCGCATCGCCGCCGGCCTGCCCCTGTCGTTCACCCAGGACGAGGTCAAGTTCACCGGCCACTCGATCGAATGCCGGATCAACGCCGAAAACGCCGAGACCTTCACTCCGTCGCCCGGCACGATCACCGACTTCCACGCCCCCGGCGGCCTCGGCGTGCGTCTGGATAGCGCCATCTACGCCGGCTATTCGATCCCGCCCTATTACGACAGCCTGATCGGCAAGCTGATCGTCCACGGCCGCGACCGCGAGGAGTGCATCGCCCGCCTCAAGCGCAGCCTGAACGAGATGGTCATCGGCGGCATCGACACCACCATTCCCCTGTTCCAGAAGCTGCTGCAGGAGCCCGACATCCTGTCCGGCGACTACGACATCCACTGGCTGGAGAACTGGGCCAAACGCCAGAAGGGCGACGCCTGACGGCGTGATGGAAGAGCCGGGCTTCAGCGCCAGCAGCCCCTTCGGCGGTTTCGGCCCCGACGACCTGCTGCAGTGCTACGCCACCGGCGTCTTCCCCATGGGCGAGAGCCGCGACGACCCGCGCATCTTCCTGGTGGAGCCCGAGCAGCGCGGGGTCATCCCGCTTGACGGCTTTCGCATTCCGACCCGGCTGAAGCGCACCGTCCGCTCCGAACCGTTCGAGATCCGGGTCGACACCGCCTTCTCCGCCATGCTCGACGCCTGTGCCGCTCCTGGGCCGGGCCGTGAGGACAGCTGGATCAACGGACCGATCCGCCGCCTGTACCTGGAGCTCAACGCCCGGGGCCGCGCCCACTCCGTCGAATGCTGGCATGACGAGCGCCTGGTCGGCGGCCTCTACGGCGTGACCCTCGGCGGCGCCTTCTTCGGCGAAAGCATGTTCAGCCGCGAACGGGACGCGTCAAAGGTGGCGCTGGTGCATCTGGTCGCCCGGCTCAAGCGCGGCGGCTGGCGCTTGCTGGATGCGCAATTCCTGACCCAGCATCTGAGCCAGTTCGGCGCCGTGGAGACGCCGCAGGCTGTCTATCTGAAGTGGCTCAAGGCCGCGCTCGGGGTGCAGCCCGATACGCGGTCGCTGTTCAGGCCGATGACCGGCCCGGAGGCTGTCTTCTACGCCTTGCAGCCCACGACCCAGGCGTCATAGACGGGATGTTGCAGCCCGCTGATGGCGGGAGCCGAGGCGAACATCCAGCCCCGGAAGATCTGGCGCGGCTCGCTGACCTGGATCACGCCGCGCGGTTGCAGCGACACTTCCAGATAGGCGACGGCGTCGGACACCTGTTCGTCGGGAGCGGACACCTCGCAGGCGCGGGCGGTGAAGATCAGGGTCTTCTGGAACCGCACCGGACGGCCGCCCACTTCAACCTCGAATCGCATGGATTCCGCGGTGATCTTGTCGATGGCCTCAACGATGGCGACCCGGCGACGTTGACGGCGGGCCGGTTCGGCCGGCGTCTCGACACGCTTGGTTTCGACCGTCTCGACCTTTTCTTCATCTGCCGGGTCTTCGGCGGTCTTTTCTTCGGCGATGACGATGGGCGGAGCCGGCGGCGTCACCGCGACCGGCGACGTCGGGGCGGGGGCGCTCTGGGGCGCCGGTTCCACGGGCGCCGGCGTCGGCTGGGCGTTCAGCACCGAGGTCGGATCCTGAACCGGTACGGCGTCCTGGGGCAGGTCATTCAGGGCCGAGGCGACGACGGCGCCCGACGCGGTCAGCGCCAGGATCGCGATGCCCGCCAGAATGAAGCCGCGCCCGGTCATTCCGGGCGCCAGGCTTCGTAGTCGCCCGTCGCGGCGGGCCGCTTGCCCTCCGAAGCCAGCGAGCCCTGCGGCCGCCACGCCATCGGCGTGCCGGTCAGGTTGGGGAGGTGATCCTCCTCCCACTTGCGCCGCGGCAGCGGATGCTCGGTCGGCACTTCATCATAGGTGTAGTGCAGCCAGCCATGCCAGTCGGGCGGAACCTTGGAGGCGTCCGCATAGCCGTTGTAGGTCACCCAGCGGCGGCGGCGGCCGTCATAGCTCGAGTTGTCGCGCGACAGGTAGTAGCGATTGCCGAACTCATCGGTCCCCACATGCTCGCCACGCTTGGCGATGGTGAAGAAGGTGCCGATGGTGGCGCCGCTGGTCCAACCGAAAATCCTGCCTAGCACGTCGGGGAATCCACTCACGATCTGCCGCTCGGCGGGTTCCGGCGACGCAGGTCCGATCATAGAAACCGCCGGGCGTTCCGTCCAGCGCCGTAGCGAGACGGCGAACCTCAACATCTTGGGGGTAACCACGTCCCGACACGCCAGATTTATTGCAGGCAAGCCCGCAAGACCGCTAGTCTGGCGCAAAGGCCACGCCGAGACCGCCGCATGCGCTTTCCCTTCGCTTCCCACGCCGCCGCCCTGCCGCGACCCGCGCGGCAGATCGAGCGCTGCGGACGCGTCGTCGCCGTGCGTGCGCCCGAGGCCTGGACCGACGTGCAGATCGAAGCCTGGCTGGACTGGGCGGACGCCGAGGGACTCGCCTGCAGCGACATCGACCCGCTGGCGGAGGCCATGGCCGCCTGGGCGGCCCGCCTGTCGGGAGCCGACGCCGTCCCCCTGACGGCGACGCTGCTGCTGGGACTCGTCTCTCCGGCCCGGTCCGCCCGGATCGACCCGGAGGTCGTGAACCTGTCGGATCCCGGCGCGGGCGACAGACTGGCGGCCGAGGGCGCGCGCCGGCGGGCCGGCCGAAGGGCGGCGGGCGCCGTCGAGGCCCTGGCGGCGGCGCTGACCAATGTGTCCGACGCGGTCAGCCGTTGCGAAGGCCCGCAAGCGGATTGCGCTGATCCGGCATCCAATCCGGCCCTGGCCAGGGCGGCGCTGGCCGCGCGACGTACCGGAGGGACGGACGCCGACATCCTTAGGGCGATCGCGGGCGAGCGATTCGACGCCGTCCCCCTGCCCGCCCCGAGCTTGCCCCTGATCGTCGCCCTGGCCGACCGCGCCATGATCGCATCGGGCGCTCCGGACGCCCTGCTGGCCGCCGAGGCCGCCCTGGAGGGCGATCTGCTGCTGACGTTCGAGCCGAACGACGCCGAGACCGCCGCCGCATCGGCGCGCACGCCGGCGATTCTGCTCTCCTTGACAGCCCTGCGCGCCATCAGCGGAGCCGACATCGCGCCCGCGCTCCGGGATCTGGTCCGGCTGTGGTCTCGCGCCTTCGCCGCGGACGGCGCCGCCTCGATCGCGATCGGCCTGGGCGGATTGGCGGATCTGGTTCTGAAGGAAGGCCATGAGGACGCCTGCTCGCGGGCGGCCGAGCTGGCGGGGACGGTCACAGCCGCGTGCGAGCCCCTCGAGGCCTGGCTGTTTGTCGAGGACGTCGAGGCGTCGCTGCGCCTCGGCCTCAGCCCCCTGACCGCCTCGGACGTCTGGCAGACCGGAGACGGCGAAGTCGTCCGCCGCCTGCGTCCCGCCATCGCGACCGCCATCCGGAAGGCGGGGGGCGAGATCGACTCGGCCGAACGACATCTGTTTGGCCGGCGCACCCTGGTGGAGGCGCCCGGCATCGATCACGCGGCGCTGAGGGCCAGGGGTTTCACCGACATCGAACTGGAGGCGGTCGAGACCGCCCTCCCCCTGGTCGACAGGCTGGCGGACGCGTTCAGGCGCCCCGTGCTTGACGCCGGCTTTGTCCGTGACGTTCTGGGCATGGAAGCCGCGAACGCCGATCTGCTCGCCGGTTTGGGCTTCGCCGAAGACGCGGTCCGCCGGGCGCAGGGCTGGGTTCTCGGAGAAGCCGACCTGGCTGAATGGACCGACGCGCCCGAAACGCTGAAGCCTGTTCTCGGCGATCCCTCCGGATTCGAGGCGGACCTGCGCGCGGTTGTGGAACAGGTGAGCGCTGCGCCCGACATCGCTCCGACGCAGATGGACTGGCGCGCCACGACGATCCAGACCGCGCGGCTTCTGGGCGACGCGGCTCGCGAAGGCCGGCGCGCCGTTCGCCTGCAACGGGCGACGCCGCCGACGGGTCCGCTGTTGAACCTGACCGAACCGGAAGAGACCAGCCGGCAGCGCCGGTGGGAGCCGGAAACCCGCGCCGTGGAGCGGGTGGTCGAGAAGGTGATCGAGCGCGACCGCACCCGGCGCAAGCTGCCGGACCGGCGCAAGGGCTACATCCAGAAGGCCGCCGTGGGTGGACATAAGGTCTATATCCACACCGGCGAATACGAGGACGGCGAGCTCGGCGAGATCTTCATCGACATGCACAAGGAAGGCGCGGCCTTCCGCAGCCTGATGAACAATTTCGCCATCGCCATCTCGATCGGCCTGCAATACGGCGTGCCGCTGGACGAGTTCGTGGACGCCTTCGTCTTCACGCGGTTCGAACCCGCGGGACGGGTGACGGGCAATGACTCCATTCGCTCTGCGACCTCCATCCTTGACTACATCTTCCGCGAGCTGGGCGTTTCGTACCTGGACCGCCGCGAGCTGGCCAATGCGGACGCCGAGGGCCTGAACGCCGACGGTCTGGGCCTGGGCAAGGCCGAGGATGGAGAGCCCGAAACCGTGCCGGCCGCGCGCTTCATCTCCAAGGGTTTCGCCCGCGGCGCAGCGCCGGACAATCTGGTGGTCCTGCCCTTCGGCCAGCCGCGGGAGACGCCGGTCGCGACCGCAGCCTCGACCGAGGCCGTGGCTTGCCCGGCGTGCGGGGATTTCACCCTGCAGCAGCGGGGCGCGGGCTGGACCTGCGACAGCTGCGGGGCGGCGCCGTCCATGCAGGGTTGATCAACGATTGTGCGCCATGATGGCTCGCGTCTTGCACATCCGAAGGCGAGACCGGAGCCCGTCATGAAAGCCATCCTGACCTTCACCCTCGCGGCCCTTCTGGCGGCCACGGCCCTGCCCGCCGCGGCGCAGAACGCCGGCCAGATCGCGCGCGTGCGCGGCGGCGCCAGCTGCCCCGGCTGCAACCTGTTCCAGGGCGACTTCGGCGGCCTCGAGGCCCGCGGCCTGAACCTTTCCGGCGCGCGGCTGCGCCAGGCCGACCTGAGCCTGGCGGTCATGAACCGGGCCCGGTTCACCAATGCGGACCTGCGCGACGTCGAAGCGTATGGCGGCGTCTTTTCGAGCGCGAACTTTTCCGGCGCGAACCTGACCAACGCCAGCTTCGTCGGCGCATATCTGGAAGGCGCCTCGTTCTCGGGCGCGACGCTGACGGGCGTCAATTTTTCCGGCGCGTCGCTGGAGCGCGCCACCGGCCTGACGCAGGGCCGACTGAACCAGGCGTGCGGCGACGAGGCCACCCGGCTGCCGCGCGGCCTGACCGTTCCCCACTGCTGAGCTGACGGCATAAGGCCTTGGACCTTACCGCGATTTAAGTAGGGTTTGCGGGCATTTGCGGTCATGACGGGAGGGTGAAAACGCTTGTCGCTCCACAGACCCGCCGCCTCTCCACCGCCGGCCTTGCACTGGGCGCGGCCATCGCCGCCCTGGCGAGCGCCGGATCGGCGAGCGCCGGGAGCCAGTTCGATCTGGGCCTGCAGGATCGCGATGTGGCGCGAATGGTGTCCCTGGGCGGCTCGTGCAACCGCTGTGAGCTGTCGGGGCGGGACCTGACGGGGGCGGCCTTTATCGGCGCCGTCTTCACCAACGCAGCCCTGGTGGGCGCCGACCTGCGCGGCGCCGAACTGCAGGGCTCCAACTTCACCGGCAGCGACTTCAGTCGCGCCGATCTGTCCGGCGCCGAGATGGTCGGCGCCAACTTCACGGGCGCCAACTTCACCGATGCGGACCTGTCGGGCGTCGAGGCCATGGGCGCGACCATGGTGCGCGTGCGGATGACCAGCGCCAATCTGAGCGGCGCGGAGCTGACCGGCGCCAATATGAACGGCGCGGTGCTGACCAACGCAAATCTGTCGGCCGCCGAGCTGAACGCCACCACCCTGGCCAATGTGAGCGCCCGGGCGGCGAACCTCAGCAACGCCGATATCTCCATGTCCAACCTGTCGAACGGGGACTTCCGCAGCGCCTCGTTCCGGAGCGCCGAGTTGAACGGCGCGCGCCTGACCGGCGGAAACTTCGCCGGAGCGGACTTCCGCGGCGCCGAGCTGAACCGCGCGGACATTCGCGGCGCGGACCTGTCGGGCGCGAACGGCCTGACGCAGGAACAGATCAGCCGGACCTGCGGCGACGCGAGCACCCGCCTGCCGTCCCGTCTGACGGTGCGGATCTGCCGCGGCGTCAGCATGGTGCGGATCACGCCCCGCGCGCCACCCGCCCCGCCGGCCCCTCCGGTTCCGCCCCGGGTGAGAAATCTCGCGATCGCCAGTTCGGGCCACTGACGACAAAGGCCGCTGTCCCCGGGGACAGCGGCCTTTTTCATGTCCGGGGCGTGGGCCAACCGTCAGGTCTTGAGTGGCAGGGCCGCACGGATGTGCAGCTCCTTGTACTGACGTTCGGCGGCGTCCGAGGGCGCGCTCATCAGCAGGTCCTGGCCCTGCTGGTTCAGCGGGAAGGCGATGACCTCGCGGATGGCGACCTGGTTGGCCAGCAGCATGACGATCCGGTCGATGCCGGGGGCCAGGCCGCCGTGCGGCGGCGCGCCGTAGCGGAAGGCGTTGAGCATCCCGCCGAACTGGTCCTCGACCACCGAGGCGTCATAGCCGGCGATCTCGAAGGCCTTGAGCATGATCTCGGCCTTGTGGTTCCGGATCGCGCCGGAGCACAGCTCATAGCCGTTGCAGACGATGTCGTACTGGTAGGCGAGGATGTCGAGCGGATCCTTGGTGGTCAGGGCCTCCATCTCGCCCTGCGGCATGGAGAAGGGGTTGTGCGAGAAGTCGACCTTCTTCTCTTCCTCGCTCCACTCGAACATGGGGAAGTCGACGATCCAGCAGAATTTGAACTCGTCGTCCGAGATCAGGTTCAGGTCCTGGCCCAGTTTGGTGCGGGCGTTGCCGGCGAATTTGTAGAAGACGGACGGGTCGCCGGCGGCGAAGAAGGCGGCGTCGCCCTTGCCCATGGCCAGCGACTTCATCAGGGCGTCGGTCGCCTCGGCGCCGAGGTTCTTGGCGATCGGACCGCCCCATGCGCCCTGGTCCTCGGACCAGAAGATGTAGCCCAGACCCGGCTGGCCCTCGCCCTGGGCCCAGCTGTTCATGCGGTCGCAGAAGGCGCGCGAGCCGCCGGTCGGGGCGGGAATAGCCCAGACGGCGTTCTTTGCGTCGCCGGCGAGGATCTTGTTGAACAGGCCGAAGCCGCCGTCGCGGAAATGCTCCGAGACGTCCTGCATCTCGATCGGGTTGCGCAGGTCCGGCTTGTCGGTGCCGAACAGGGCGATGCTCTCCCGGTACGGGATGCGGACGAAGGGATAGGGATCGACCGTCTTGCCGTCGGCGAACTCCTCGAACACGCCGTGCATGACGGGCTCGATGGCGGCGAAGACGTCCTCCTGGGTGACGAAGCTCATCTCGACGTCGAGCTGGTAGAATTCCAGCGAGCGGTCGGCGCGCAGGTCCTCGTCGCGGAAACAGGGCGCGATCTGGAAATAGCGGTCGAAGCCCGAGACCATCAGCAGCTGCTTGAACTGCTGCGGGGCCTGCGGCAGGGCGTAGAATTTGCCGGGATGCAGACGCGACGGGACCAGGAAGTCGCGCGCGCCTTCCGGCGAGGAGGCCGTCAGGATCGGGGTCTGGTACTCGAGGAAGCCCTGCTCGACCATGCGCTGGCGGATCGAGGAGATGACGCGCGAGCGCAGGACGATGTTCTTGTGCAGGGTCTCGCGGCGCAGATCGAGGTAGCGGTGCTTGAGGCGGATGTCCTCGGGGTATTCGGGCTCGCCGAAGACCGGCAGCGGCAGTTCGGCGGCCTCGGACAGGACCTCGACGCCGGTGACGCGCAGTTCGATCTCGCCGGTCGGCAGGTTGGGGTTCACCACCGAGCCTTCACGGGCCACGACCTCACCGTCGACGCGGATGACGCTCTCGGCGCGCAGGCGTTCGACGGCTTCGAAGCCCGGGGTCTCGGGGTGCAGCACCAGCTGGGTCAGGCCGTAGTGGTCGCGCAGATCGATGAACAGCAGGCCGCCGTGGTCGCGCTTGCGATGGACCCAGCCGGACAGGCGGACATTGGAGCCTGCATCGGTCAAACGGAGGGCGCCGCAGGTGTGGGAGCGGTAGGCGTGCATGGGCGGTACGTCTTGGATCAGGGGCCGCGAGGGCCGCAATTCGGGAGGCCGGAAGGGCGCATCATCGCCCCGGAAAGTCAAGGCTGGAGGCGATTGCACCGACGCGCCTCCCCCTGCCCGAGGTAGACTCGCGATCAAAAAAACACCGTCTACCTAGTCTACCGAGTCTACGTTCGATCGCTCCCTTTCGCCGAGCCACGCAGTCTGCACCATGGGCGCGTCAGAATCGGACGCAGGCCTCCGCGTGGTCGAGATGAATCGTCGGGATGATCCACAGTCCGGGATCGTCTTTGCACCGACGAACCACCGCGGGGGACGGATACGGCGCGCCCTCTGCTATGATGAATGTCATGACCGCCCGCGCCCCGACACCCGACCAGATGCGCCTGCCGCTGCAAAGCGATCTGCCCGACGGCGCCGACGGCTTTGTCGTGTCGGCCTGCAATCGCGCGGCGGTCGACGCCTTGGCCGACTGGCCCAATCTGATCGGCGGGGTGATGGCGATCTGCGGACCGGCCGGGTGCGGCAAGAGCCGGCTGGGGCAGATCTGGGCCGAACGGGTCGGGGCGGTGGCCCTGCATGGGGCCGAGGCGGCGCTGATCGATCCGGGCGAACTGGAGGGGCGGCCGCTGTTGCTGGACCGGGCCATGGACGCGGACGACGAGACGCTGTTCCACCTGATCAACCTGACCCAGGCCACGGGCGGAGCCCTGCTGATGGTCTCGCGCCCGGCGCCCTCGGCCTGGAAGGTCGCCCTGCCCGATCTGCGCTCGCGGCTGGACGCGGTCATAAGCGTGCCGATGGAAGCGCCCGACGACGCCGTGCTGGCCGCCATGCTGGAAGCGCGGTTCGCGGAACGGGGCATCCGGCCGCAGAAGGACGTCATCCCCTGGCTGCTGCGCCGCATCGACCGGTCGGCGGCGGCGGCCGCGGATGTGGTCGAGCGGCTGGACGCCCTGCACAAGCCTGTGACGCGGGCGCTGGCGCGGGAGGTCGTGGAGGGGACGGAGGAGAGCGGGGAGCTGTTTGAGTAGGGCTTCAGCGCGGTCGCGCCGGCAACCGCTCGACCAGTTCGTCGAACACGACCCGGCATCGGGTGTTGGTCCTCATGTCTTCGTGCATGACGATCCAGGTCTCGAGATCAGCGCCGAACGCCTCGGGCAGCACTCGTGTCAGCTTCGGCTCCATCGCCGCGACGGCCGTCTGGCAGACGCCGATGCCGTACCCCGCCCGGATGGCCGAGAGTTGCGCAACGTCGCTGTCCACGCGCAGGGCGAAGGCCGCCCGCTGCAGCATGGGCCAGGGCTGCAGGAACGCTCGCAGAGCCGGCGTCTCGACATCATAACCGATGACATCGTGGTTCCGCAGGTCCTCCAGGGTCCCAGGCGTTCCCCGACGCGCCAGATAGTCCGGGTGGGCATGGAGCCCGAGCTCGAAGTTCCCGACCCGTTTCGCGATGAGGGCGTTCTGCGTCGGCCGGAACATGCGGACGGCGATGTCCGCCTCTCGCTGGAGCAGGTCGTCGACGCTGTTGGACAGGACCAGTTCGATCGCCAGATCGGGATGTTTGAGACGCAATCCCGTCATGATGGGTGGCAGGTGCACCGTCCCCACGATCTCGCTGGCGCTGATGCGGACCGTCCCTCTGACCTCGCCCGCACGGCCGTCCGCGGTGCGCAGCAAGGCGGCCGAGGTTGACGCCAGAAGATCGGCGTGGGGCTTCAGTTCGAGGGCCGCGTCGGTCGGCGACAGGCCGCGCGCCGATCTGACGAACAGCGAGACGCCGAGGCTGGCTTCGAGCGCATCGATGTGGCGGGCGACGCTGGGCTGGGTGATGCCGAGCCGGCGCGCCGCCCCTGACAACGAACCCTCCCGGAGCACGGCGCCGAAGGTTCGGTAGAGGTCCCAGCTGGGTTCATGACTCATGCATTTTCGTATAGCAGCTGCAGATATATCCGCAATTTCGTTTGCCTTGGCCCGGGTGCAGTTTGCGTCATCAACGGATGGAGCTGAACGTGACAACGAAACTGGCATTGGTCCTCGGGGCGACCGGCGGCATCGGCGGCGAGGTCGCGAACCGACTGGCGCAGGCGGGATGGACCGTCCGCGCCCTGTACCGCGCCTCGTCGACCGGCGAGCGCGACCCCCGCTTCGCCTGGATCGAGGGCGACGCGCTCTCGGCTACGGATGTGGCTGCGGCCGCCGAAGGAGCCTCGCTGATCGTCCATGCGGTGAATCCGCCCGGCTACCGCAACTGGGCCACCGTGGTTCTGCCGATGCTGGACAATACGATCGCGGCCGCCCGGGCCAACGGCGCCCGGATCATTCTGCCCGGCACGGTCTACAACTACGGGCCGGACGCCCTGCCGAACCTGTCGGAAGACGCGCCGCAGACCCCCCGCACCCGCAAGGGCAAGATCAGGGCCGAGATGGAGCGGCGCCTGAAGGCCGCGGCCGCGACCGGCGAGGCGACGGTGCTGATCGTACGATCCGGTGACTTCTTCGGCCCGACGGCGGTCAACAGCTGGCTGAGCCAGGGGATCGTGACGCCGGGCAAGCGCCCGACCGCCCTGATCTCGCCCGGCAAGCGCGGCGTCGGTCACCAGTGGGCCTATGTGCCGGATGTGGCCGAAACGATGGTGCGCCTCATTGAACTGGGCGATCTGGAGGATTTCGCGACCTTCCACATGGAAGGGCATTGGGACGCCGACGGGACGCAGATGATCGCCTCGATCCAGCGCGTGCTGGGCGGCGAGCCGGTCCCCGTGAAGGCCATGCCGTGGTTCGTGATGAGGCTGCTGACCCCCTTCATGCCCCTGATGGCCGAACTGACGGAGATGGAATACCTCTGGCGCACCCCGGTCCGCCTGCTCAACGGGCGGCTGATCGACCGGCTCGGCGCTGAACCGAAGACGCCGCTGGACGACGCGATGCGCGCGACGCTCGGGGCCATGGGAAGCCTGTGACGGACGCCGGTCAGGACAGAGGCGCCGGCGCCCGATCGCATGCGACCGGGGCTCCACCCCTCAATCCCCTCCGCCCCGCTTCGCGTGGTCCCCCTCCCCACGCAGTGGGGAGGAGACGCCGCCTACAGCCCCAGCTTCGCCTTCAGGATGTCGTTGACCGCGGCCGGGTTGGCCTTGCCGCCGGTGGCCTTCATGACCTGGCCGACGAACCAGCCGAGGGCCTGGGGTTTTTCGGCGACGGCGGCCGCCTTGTCGGGGTTGGCGGCGATGATGTCGTCGATGGCCTTTTCGATCGCGCCGGTGTCGGTGACCTGTTTGAGGCCGTGCTTCTCGACCACCTCGGCGGGCGAGCCCTCGCCGTTCCAGACGTGGTCGAAGACCTCCTTGGCGATCTTCGACGAGATGACGTCGGTTTCGATCAGCTCGACCAGCTGGGCGACATGGGCGGCCGGGAGGGTGTTCTCGCTGAAGTCCTTACCCTCGGCGGCGAGGCGGGCGGAGACCTCGTTGGTGACCCAGTTGGACACCAGTTTGGCGTCACGCCCTTTCGCGGCGGCTTCGAAATAGTCGGCCTTGGCCTGTTCCGAGATCAGCACCACCGCGTCGTATTGCGACAGGCCGTAGTCGGCCATCAGCCGGCGGCGCTTCTCGTCCGGCAGTTCGGGCAGGGAGGCCTTGATGTCGTCGATCCAGGCCTGTTCCAGCTCGAGCGGCAGCAGGTCGGGGTCGGGGAAGTAGCGATAGTCCATCGCCTCTTCCTTGGAGCGCATCGAACGGGTCTCGCCGGCCGTGGGGTCGTAGAGGCGGGTCTCCTGGGTCACCTTGCCGCCGTCCTCGAGGATCTCGATCTGGCGCCGGGCCTCGTAGTTGATGGCCTGGGAGATGAAGCGGAACGAGTTGACGTTCTTGATCTCGCAGCGCGTGCCCAGATGGCTGAAGTCGCCGGTGGCCTTGTATTTGGCGTACTGGCCCTCGCGGCAAACCGAGACGTTGACGTCGGCGCGCAGGTTGCCCTTCTCCATGTCGCCGTCGCAGGTGCCGAGATAGATCAGGATGGTGCGGATCTTCTTGACGTAGGCGACCGCCTCTTCCGGCGAGCGGATGTCCGGACGCGACACGATCTCCATCAGGGCCGTGCCGGCGCGGTTCAGGTCGACATAGCTCTCGGTCGGCGACAGGTCATGGATCAGCTTGCCGGCGTCCTGTTCCAGATGCAGTCGCTCGATGCCGACGTTGAAGAAGGAGCCGTCCTCGGCCTCGACCTCGACGACGCCCTCGCCGACGATGGGGAAATAGAGCTGGCTGATCTGATAGCCGGTCGGCAGGTCGGGATAGAAATAGTTCTTGCGGTCGAACTGGCTGCGCTTGTTGATCTGCGCATTGAGGCCCAGGCCGGTGCGCACGGCCTGTTCGACGCAGTATTTGTTCAGGGTCGGCAGCATGCCGGGGAAGCCGGCGTCGACCAGCGACACCTGCTCGTTCGGCCCCGCGCCGAAGCCGACGGCGGCGCCGGAGAACAGCTTGGCCTTCGACGCCACCTGGGCGTGGATCTCCAGCCCCATGACGATTTCCCACGGGCCGGTGCGGCCCTGGATGAGTTTGGACGGGGTGGCGATGGTGTCGGTCATGGTGCGTATCTAGGACGGCGTGGCTTGGGAATGAAGAGTTTTCGCGACCCTCTCCCTCAGGAAGAGGGATCAGAATAGCGTCGTCGGCGGGAACCTCGAAGATCGCTCCTTAACTCACACCTGAGTGAATGTTGACGCACGATCCCCGACGGGATCATCCTCCCCGCAACAACAAAAGCAGGAGGGACCGATGCGGGATCAGGGGCGAGCCAGGGGAATCGGGCGGCGCAGCCTGCTCAAGGCGGGCGGAGCCGGGGTGGCGACGATGGCGGTCGCCCCCTCCGTCGGGGCGGCGTCTGCGGCCCGGGAACGGCGGCCGGCGCCGGAGGGGTTTCTCTGGGGGACGGCGATTTCGGCCTATCAGAGCGAGGGAAACAATACCAACAGCGACGCCTGGCTGATGGAAAACCTGCAGCCCAGCATGTTCCGCGAACCGTCCGGCGACGCCTGCGACAGCTATCACCGCTTCGACGAGGATTTCGCCCTGGCCCAGGCGCTGGGCTTCAACTGCCACCGCTTCGGCGTGGAATGGGCGCGGATCGAGCCCAGCGAGGGGCGGTTCTCCAACGCCGTGCTCGACCACTACGCCCGCATGCTGGACGCCTGTCAGGCCCGCGGGCTGAAGCCGATGATCACCCTGAACCACTTCACCACGCCGCTGTGGTTCGCCCGCCGCGGCGGCTTCGAGGCCCCGGACTCGCCCGCCATCTTCGCGCGGTTCTGCGGCAAGGTGGCCGAGCGGCTGGGCGGCCGGATGTCCATGGTGACCACCTTCAACGAGGCCAATATCCGGCTGCTGGTCGACCTGATGCCAGGGATCGAGGCTGGGCGGCGCGTCGCCGAGGTTGCGATCGCGGCAGCGGCGAAGGCGACGGACTCGCCGAGGTTCTCGCGGCTGGCCTTCGCCGACCCCGCCGTGGCGACCCCGCTGATGCAGGCGGCGCATCGCCAGGCCTATGACGCGATCAAGGCCGTACGGCCCGATCTGCCGGTCGGGGTGACCCTGACCACCCAGGACATCCAGGCGCCGGGGCGTCCGGACCTGGTCGAGCTGTATCAGCGGCGGCTGTATGGCGACTGGGTCGAGACAGCCCGGACCCATGCGGACTTCTTCGGGGTCCAGACCTATACGCGCTTCATCGTCGGCGAGGACGGGGTGCAGGCGCCGCCGGCGGGGGCGGAACTGACCATGGCGGGCTATGAATTCTATCCGCAGGCCCTGGCCAACACGATCCGATGGGCCCATGCGGCGGTCGGCAAGCCGATCTATGTGACCGAGAGCGGCGTGGCCGTGCAGGACGACGCGCGGCGCAGCGCCTTCATCGACGCCGCCCTGGACGGGGTGCGGCAATGCCTCGACGAGGGCATTCCGGTGCACAGCTATCTGTACTGGTCGCTGCTGGACAATTTCGAATGGACCTCGGGCTATGGCGTGCCGTTCGGCCTGTCGGCGGTGGACCGGGAGACGTTCGAGCGGAAGCCGCGACCCAGCGCCCTGCATTTTGGCCGGCTGGCGCGGGCCAATCTTATTTGAGCGGGTCTTTGAGCGGCGGCGGCGCGGTCATGGGCGGTATCGGGGAAGACGGAGCTTCGAACCAAGCGGCTTTGGCGTCCCCTCTCCCATTGGGAGAGGGAGGGGCCCGTCGGCGGAGCCGACGGGAGGGTGTGGGGTTACGGCGCCGGCCAGTTTCGCCTGGGCCCGGATGGCGGCGAGGACAGTGGGGAGCGAGCCTGTCACCTCGGTGTTGGGGAACCTGAGAACGGACCAGCCCAGAGACTCGATCGCTTGCTGGCGGTGATAGTCGTTGAGTTGCCGGTCGTCGTCATCGTGAACGCCGCCGTCCAGTTCGATCACCAGCTTGATGGATTCGCAGGCGAAGTCGGCGAAGTAGCGATCGATGGGGTGCTGGCGACGAAATCTGAAGCCGTCGAGACGGGAGGCGCGGAGGGCCTGCCACAGGATGTTCTCTGCATGGGTCCGGCGCTTGCGGGGATCGCGGGCACGGGCGGTTCGAGTTTCGGGCGTCATGCAGCGTAACCCCACACCCTCCCACGCGCTGCGCGCGCGGGCCCCTCCCTCTCCCTCAGGGAGAGGGGCTTTGATTGTTCACCACCACTTCTCCGGTTTCGCCACAAACCCCGCCGCGTCTTCCAGCGCGCTGGCGACCTGGAAGACCGTCGCCTCGTCCAGCGCCTTGCCGATGACCTGGAGGCCGAGGGGCAGGCCGCCCGCGTCGACGCCCGCGGGGACGGAGATGCCCGGCAGGCCGGCGAGGTTGGCGGTGACGGTGAAGATGTCGTTCAGATACATCTGCAGCGGATCGATCTGCTTGTCGCCGAGGGCGAAGGCGGCCGAAGGCGTGGACGGCGTCAGGATGGCGTCGACGCGGTCCCACACCGCGTCGAAATCCATGGCGATGCGGCGGCGGACCTTGAGGGCGCGGACGTAGTAGGCGTCGTAGAATCCGGCCGACAGGACATAGGCCCCGATGGTCAGTCGGCGCTGGACCTCCTTGCCGAAGCCCTCGGCGCGGCTGGTCTCATAGAGGTCGGTCAGGGACGTGGTCCCCTCGGCGCGGTGGCCGAAGCGCATGCCGTCGTAGCGGGCCAGGTTGGACGAGGCCTCGGCCGGGGCGATGATATAATAGGCCGGCAGGGCGTACTTCGTGTGCGGCAGGCTGATCTCGACGATCTCGGCGCCGCCGGCCTTGAGCCAGGCCACGCCCTGGTCCCACAGCGCCTGGATCTCGGCGGGCATGCCGTCGACGACGTATTCCTTCGGCACGCCGATGCGCAGGCCCTTGACGCCCTTGTTCAGGGATCGGGTCCAGTCGGGCGTCTCGACGTCGAGGCTGGTGGCGTCCTTCGCATCGTAGGAGCACATGGCGCGCAGCAGGATGGCGGCGTCCTCGACGGTCTTCGTGATCGGGCCGGCCTGGTCCAGCGAGCTGGCGAAGGCGACCATGCCGAAGCGGCTGGCGCGGCCGTGGGTGGGCTTGATCCCGACCGTGCCGGTGAAGGCGGCGGGCTGGCGGATCGAACCGCCGGTGTCCGAGGCGGTGGCGGCCAGGCAGAGGTCGCCGGCGACGGCCGAGGCCGAGCCGCCGGAGCTGCCGCCCGGGGTCAGGTCAGCGTTGGAAGCCGTTGACTTCCATGGGTTCACGACCGGACCGAAGGCGCTGGTCTCGTTCGACGAGCCCATGGCGAACTCGTCCATGTTGAGCTTGCCCAGCATGACCGCGCCGTCGCGCCACAGGTTGGCGGTGACGGTGGACTCATAGGGCGGGACGAAGCCGCGCAGCATGTTGGAGCCGGCCGTGGTCTGGACGCCGTCGGTGCAGAACAGGTCCTTGATGCCCAACGGCGCGCCTTCCAGGGCGCCGCCCTCCCCTTTCGCCAGTTTGGCGTCAGAGGCGCGGGCCATGGCGAGGGCCTTGTCCGTGGTCTGGAGGACATAGGCGTTCAGACGCGGATTGGCGGCGTCGATATTGGCGACGAAGGCCCTGGTGATCTCTTCCGAGGAGAAGTCGCGGGCCTTGAGGCCGTCGAGCGCGGCCTTGAGCGTGAGTTTGGTCAGGTCGGACATTCTATTCGACCACCTTGGGCACGACGAAGAAGCCGTCGGCGGACTTCGGGGCGTTGCCGAGCACGTCGGCGACCTTGTTTCCGTCGGTGACGACGTCGTCGCGCAGGCGCATCGGCTGGGCCACGTTCGACGTCATCGGCTCGACGCCGTCGACGTCGACCTCGTTGAGCTGTTCGATCCAGGCGAGGATGCCGTTCAGTTCCGCGGCGAGCGGCTCGAGCCGGTCTTCCGGGGTCTTGATGCGGGCGAGGTGCGCCACACGGCGCACGGTCGCGGCGTCGATGGCCATGCGGCCCTCCAATGCGAAACCTGAGCGGGCGGGATTAGCCGCCCCAACCCTCTTTCACAAGGATCAGGCCCGGTTTCGCAAGGATTCCGACGCTATCGGGCGGGTGTGACCGTCACAGTAGCGGGCGCCGAGCCGTCCGTGGCCAAGGACCAGCCGACGATGACCCGCCGGGTGCGGCTGCCGATCGTCGTGGAGGCCGGGTCCATGGTGCTCTCGGTGAGCTCCAGATCGACGCGGCCCGGGGCTTCGGACAGGATGCGGTATTCGAGGACGTCGCCGAGGCGGAAGACGCGCCAGCCGTCAGCCGGACCCTGGAAGAAGGCGATGTGGGTGTAGAGGCCGTTCATGGCGGGATCGCCGCCGGCCGTGCCGAACAGTTTGGCGGTCAGGCCGCCGCCCTGCCGGGTCAGCGGGTCGAGGCTGACGACCGAGGCGGCCTGCTGCAGCTCGACGGCGGTTTCGGGCTGAAGCGTGGCGGCGGGCCCCGCGGCGGTCAGGGGCGCGGCGACGGGCGCCGTGGCGGTGGCGTGTTCGGCGGCCGGGACTTCGGCCTTGCGGCTTTCGACCTGGGCGTCGCAGCCGGCGAGGCCCGCCAGGGCGACAAGGAAGGTGACTGGCTTCATCGGATGTTCCCCCATCAACGATAGCTCACCTTGCACTTTGACAGGGCGGCTCGCCAGTCCTACCGCCAAGCCGTGACAGTTCTATCGCTCGAAGATCTCGCCGCCTCGACCCCGCCCGGCACGCCGTGGCTGGGGCTGGATCTGGGCGAGAAGACCATCGGCGTCGCCGCCTCGGACGCGACGCGCATGATCGCCAGCCCGTTGTCGCTGATCCGAAAGACGAAATTCACCGACGACGCCCATGCCGTGCTGAAACTGATGGACGGGCGCAAGGCGTCGGCCCTCGTCATCGGCCTGCCGCTCAACATGGACGGCAGTGAAGGGCCGCGGGCGCAGTCCTGCCGGGCCTTCGCCCGCAATCTGCAACGCATCCGCGCCGTGCCCTGCGCCTTCCAGGACGAACGGCTGTCGACCAGCGCCGTCGAGCGGTTCCTGATCGGGGAACTGGACCTGAGCCGCAAGCGTCGCGCCGATGTGGTCGACCGCACAGCCGCCGCATGGATCCTGCAGGGCGCGCTGGACCGGTTGAGGGTCTGATGGGCGGGCTGATCGCGGGCGTCGTCCCGGTCTTCGTGCTGATCGCCATCGGTTACGGGCTGCGCAAATCGGACTTCCTGCCCGACGCGACCTGGCGGCCGATCGAGAAGCTGTCGATCCACCTGCTCTATCCGGGCTTCCTGATCCCGGCGATCTGGAACGCCGACATCTCGAGCGGCGGCGCGGGGGCGGCGGGGGCGGCCTCGGTCACCTCCGTGCTGATCATCGCGACCCTGACGTTGGCGCTCAAGCCGCTGATGAAGATCGACGGCCCGGCCTTCACCAGCGTGTTCCAGGGTGCGATCCGGTGGAACAGCTTCGTCTTCCTGCCGGTGATTTTGTCGGTGTACGGCCCGGACGGTCTGGCGCTGGCGGCGGTCGTGATCGCGTCCATGATCCCGGTCACCAACGTCCTGTGCGTCATCGTGCTGGTGAAGTGGGGGGCGGATGAGCGGTCGATGTCGCCGTGGGCGCTGGCGAAGGCGATTCTGTCCAACCCCATCCTGCTGGCCTGCCTGATCGGCCTGGCGCTCAATCTTGGCGGCGTGCCGCGGCTGCCGGGCATTTCCAACACCCTGGAGCTGCTGGGCGGGGCGGCCCTGCCGCTGGGCCTGATCGTGGCGGGCGCGGGTCTGAGCTTCGCGGAGGTGGCCCGACGCCGGATCACCATCGGGGCCGTGTCGTTCGTCAAGCTGGTCATAACCCCGCCGCTGATGTGGGGCCTTTGCGTGCTGTACGGCGGCGACGAGACGGCCCAGGGCATCGCCCTGCTGTGCGGCGCGGCCCCCGGGGCGGCGGCCAGTTACATCCTGGCGCGGCAGATGGGCGGGGACGCCCCCCTGATGGCCGGAATCGTGGCCCTGACGACGGTGGGAAGCGCCTTGAGCATCCCGATCCTGCTGGCGCTATTCCATCTGGCCTAGATGCGCCCTATAGGCGGGCCTCGATGAGCCAGCCTGCCGCCCTCACCGATCTGATTCTCGAGCGGCTGGCGCCGTTCCCGCGCAGCCATTTCCTGTCCGCGGGCGATCTGAACGCCGCCACCACGCCGCCGCTGCTGGATCTGGCCGACGCCTTCGTCGACTTCAACCGCCAATCCTCCAAGTCGCTGGACCTGATGCGCGGGCGCACGGTCATGAACCTGTTCTTCGAGAACTCGACCCGCACCAGCGCCTCGTTCGAGATCGCGGCCAAGCGGCTGGGGGCCGATGTGACGACGCTGAGCCCGCGCACCTCGTCCGTGGCCAAGGGCGAGACCCTGATCGACACGGCGGCGACGCTGAACGCCATGAAGCCCGACGTGCTGGTGGTGCGCCACGGCGCCTCGGGCGCGGCGGCCCTGCTGGCCCAGAAGGTGGGTTGCGCGGTCGTGAACGCCGGGGACGGCCGCCATGAGCATCCGACCCAGGCGCTGCTGGACCTGCTGAGCCTGCGCCGGGCCTTCGGCGACGTGGGCGGGCTGACGGTGGCGATCTGCGGCGACATCGCCCACAGCCGGGTGGCGCGGTCGAATGTGTCGATGCTGTCGATGATGGGCGCGCGGGTGCGCCTGATCGGGCCGCCGACCCTGGTGCCCGGCGACGCCGACCGCTGGGGCTGCGAGGTCTTCCACGACATGCGCGAGGGGCTGAAGGGCTGCGACGTCGTGATGATGCTGCGCCTGCAGCTGGAGCGGATGGAGGGGGCGCTGGTCCCCTCGACCCGCGAGTATTTCCGTTTCTGGGGTCTGGACCGCGAGAAGCTGGCCTGGGCCAATCCGGGGGCGAAGGTCATGCACCCGGGACCGATGAACCGGGGCGTGGAGATCGACTCCGACGTGGCCGACGACCTGACGGTCTCCCTGATCCAGGACCAGGTCGAGATGGGTGTGGCGGCCCGGATGGCTGTGCTGGCGGCCCTGTCGGCGCGGCTGGACGGAGACTCCTGATGGGCGCTCTTTGTGTTCCCTTCCCCCCTCGCGGGGGAAGGTGGGCCGCGGAGCGGCTCGGATGGGGGGGCTGTCAGCCCTCGACGGAACGTGAGTGGAAAAGCGAACTGGGATGGGCCGGTGCTTCACCCCCCATCCGTCAGGCTTCGCCTGCCACCTTCCCCCGCAAGGGGGGAAGGGCGTGAATACGTTGGCGATTCTCAATGCGAGAATTCTTGATCCCGCCACGGACTATGACGGCGCCGGCGCGGTGCTGGTCGAGGACGGCCGGATCACCGAGGTCATTCACGGCGCCGGCGCGACCGCCCCGGAAGGCGCGACCGTCATCGACGCCGGCGGCCTGTGCCTGTCGCCGGGCCTGATCGACATCCGGGTCAAGACCGGCGAGCCCGGAGCCGAGCCGAAGGAGACGCTGAAGTCGGCCAGTCTGTCAGCGGCGGCGGGCGGGGTCACCACCATCGTCATCCAGCCGGACACCGATCCCGCCATCGACGATCCGGCGATGATCGAATTCATCCAGCGGCGCGGAGCGGCCCTGGGACTGGTCAATGTCCGGGCGGCGGGGGCGGCGACCCGGGGCCGCGACGGCGCGCGGATGGCCGAGATCGGCCTGATGGACGAGGCCGGGGCGCTCTATTTCACCGACGTCGATCAGGTCATCGCCAACACCCGCACCCTGCAGCGGGTGATGAGCTACGCCGCCGCCTTCAACGCCCTGATTTCCTGCCGCCCGGCCGAACCATGGCTGAGCGAGGGGGCGGTGGCGACCTCGGGCGAACTGGCGACGCGGCTGGGTCTGGCCTCGGCGCCCGCGATCGCCGAACGCATCCAGCTGGAGCGCGATCTGGCCCTGGTCGAACAGACGGGCGCGCGCTTCCTGGTCGACCAGATTTCGACCGAGGGCGCGCTGGAGACGCTGGCCCGCGCCCGGGCCAGGGGCCTGGAGGTCGCCGCCTCGGTGTCGATCAACCACCTGTGCTTCAACGAGATCGATATCGGCGACTATCGCACCTTCTACAGGCTGGACCCGCCGCTGCGGCCCGAGAGCGACCGGCTGGCCCTGATCGAGGCGGTGCGCGACGGCCTGATCGACGCCATCACCTCGGCCCACGCCCCTGCCCCCGCCGAGGACAAGCGCCGCCCCTTCGCCGAGGCGACGCCCGGCGCGGTGGGGCTGGAAACCCTGCTGGCGGCCGCCCTGTCACTGCACCATGAGGACGGACTGGACCTGCTCGACATCCTGCGGCCGCTGACCCACGGACCGGCCACCTTGCTGGGGCTGGACGCCGGCGTCCTGGCGGCCGGCGCGCCCGCGGACCTGACCCTGTTCGACCCCGGCGCGCCGATCGTGGTCGACGCGAACGCGCTGAAATCGAAATCGAAGAACTCCCCCTTCGACGGACGCCGTCTGCAAGGCCGGGTGTTGCTTACCGTCGTCGGCGGACGCATCGTCCACGACGCACGCTAAGAGGGAGCGAATCACTTGCAGGATCTGGTCGGGCCCGCCCTCGGGACGGTCGCCCTCGTGGCGGTCGGCGGCTATCTGCTGGGCTCCATTCCGTTCGGCGTGATCCTGACGCGTCTGCTGACGGGCGAGGATGTGCGCAGCATCGGCTCGGGCAATATCGGCGCGACCAATGTGCTGAGAACCGGGCGCAAGGATCTGGCCTTCGCCACGCTGATTCTGGACGCCGGCAAGGGGGCCGCCGCCTATCTGATCGCCCAGGCGCTGTTCCCGGGCGTGCCGGCCCTGGCGGCGATCGCCGGCGGCGCGGCCTTCCTGGGCCATCTCTTCCCGGTCTGGCTCGGCTTCAGGGGCGGCAAGGGGGTGGCGACATTCTTCGGCCTGCTGCTGGCCGCCGCCTGGCCGCTGGGCCTGCTGGCGGGGGCGACATGGCTGCTTGTCGCAGCGTTGTTCCGCATGTCCTCGCTGGCGGCCCTGCTCGCCGCGGCCGCCGCGCCGGTCTACGCCGTGCTGCCGCTGGCCGCCCTGGGCCTGCCGGTTCCGGCGCCGGTCGCGGCCCTGGCGCTGTTCACCGCCGTGCTCATCTGGATCCGGCACCATGAGAACATCGCGCGTCTGCTGAAGGGGGCGGAACCCCGTATCGGCGCCAAAAAGGGGTGAGCCCCTCGCCGCCCCTGTCGGAGGCGGAGCGATTCGCGCGGCTGAGGCTGGCGCGCACCGATCGGGTCGGCCCGGTCACCTTCCGCCAGCTCCTGGACCGGTTCGGCGCGGCGGAACGCGCGCTGGAGGCCCTGCCGGACCTGATCCGGCGCGCCGGCGGCCGCGGCGACGGTCCGCCGCCTGTCGATCAGATTGAAGCGGAATACGCGGCGGGCGACCGGATCGGCGCCCGGCTGATCGTGCTGGGGGACGCCGCCTATCCCGAGCCGCTGGCGGCGACGGACCCGCCGCCGCCGGTTTTGTGGGCCCTTGGCGACGCGGGGTTGATGAGCCGGCCGTGCATCGCCGTCGTGGGCGCGCGCATCGCCTCGGCGGGCGGCCAGCGGATCGCGCGCGGGCTGGCGCAGCAACTGGGCGAGGCCGGCCATGTGGTCGTCTCCGGCCTGGCGCGCGGCATCGACGGGTCGGCGCATGCCGGGGCCCTTCCGACCGGCACGGTCGCCGTTCTGGGCGGCGGGGTGGACGACGTCTATCCGCCGGACAACGCCGACCTCTATCGCCGGATCGTCGAACAGGGCTGCATCGTTTCGGAAAGCCCGGTCGGGGCGCGGGCCCAGGCGAAGGACTTCCCGCGCCGCAACCGCATCATCTCGGGCCTGTCGCGCGGGGTGATCGTGGTCGAGGCCGAGCTGCGGTCCGGATCGCTGATCACGGCGCGGCTGGCGGCGGAACAGGGGCGCGACGTCTTCGCCGTGCCGGGCTCACCGCTGGATCCCCGCTCGCGCGGCCCCAATGAACTGCTGCGGCAAGGCGCGATCCTGTGCGAGGGCTTGGAGGACGTGGAGCGCGCCTTCTCGACCCTGCGCACCCTGCGCGAGCCGGCTCACGACAATCCCTTCCAGGCCGCGCCGGAGGAGATCGATGCGGCGCTGATCGAACGGGTCGCCGCCCTGCTGTCGCCGACGCCGACGCCGCGCGACGAGCTGGCCCGGGCGGCGGGAGCCCCGATCGGCGCGGTGGCCGCGGCCCTGCTGGAGCTCAGTCTGGCAGGCCGGGCCACCCTGCTTCCGGGCGGTCTGGCGTCGGTCTGAAAACGCCCGATTTTCAGCGCCGATTGACAGCGACGCCCGGGCCAACCACGTTCCGCCCCCTTTCCGCGCCGTTTCAAGGCCCCCTCCCCGCATGAACCTCGTCGTCGTCGAGAGCCCCGCAAAGGCCAAGACCATCAACAAATATCTGGGCCCGGACTTCACTGTCCTGGCGTCCTACGGGCACGTCCGCGACCTGCCGTCCAAGGACGGCTCGGTGCTGCCCGACGACGATTTCGCCATGTCGTGGGAAATCGACGCCAAGGCCTCCAAGCGGCTGAGCGAGATCGCGGAGGTCGCCAAACGGTCCGACCGCGTCATCCTGGCCACCGACCCCGACCGCGAGGGCGAGGCGATCAGCTGGCACGTGCTGGAGATTCTGACCAAGAAGAAGGTGCTGAAGGACACGCACGTCGAACGCGTCACCTTCAACGCCATCACCAAGAGCGCCGTGCTGGAGGCCATGGCGAAGCCTCGCCAGATCGACATGGAGCTGGTCGAGGCCTATCTGGCCCGCCGCGCGCTGGACTATCTGGTGGGCTTCACCCTGTCGCCGGTGTTGTGGCGCAAGCTGCCGGGCGCCCGTTCGGCCGGACGGGTGCAGTCGGTCGCCCTGCGCATCGTCGTCGATCGCGAGATGGAGATCGAGGCGTTCAAGGCGCAGGAATACTGGTCGGTCGAGGCCGATATGAACGCGGACAGCCCGCCGTTCACGACGCGTCTGGTCAAGCACGCCGGCAAGCGGGTGCAGCGGCTGGACATCACCTCGGAAGCGATGGCGAGCGCGGCGCGCGACGCCATCAAGGCCGGGACCTTCACCATCAGCTCGGTGGAGAAGAAGCCGGTCAAGCGCGCCCCGGCCCCGCCGTTCATGACCTCGACCCTGCAGCAGGAGGCCTCGCGCAAGCTGGGCTTCACGGCGCAGCGCACCATGCAGGCGGCGCAGAAACTGTATGAGGGCGTCGACGACCAGGGCGGCCTGATCACCTATATGCGGACCGACGGCCTGTCGGTCAGCCCCGAGGGCATCGCCCAGGCGCGCGAGGTCATCGGCGACCGCTTCGGCCCGGCCTATGTCCCGGAACAGCCCCGATACTACAAGACCAAGGCCAAGAACGCCCAGGAGGCGCACGAGGCGATCCGGCCGACGAACATGGCCCGCGCGCCCGAGACCCTGCGTCTCGATGGCGATCTGCAGAAACTGTACGAACTGATCTGGAAGCGGACCATCGCCAGCCAGATGGAGTCGGCGCGTCTGGACCGGACCACGGTCGAGATCGAGGAGCCGACGGGCCAGACGGGGCTGCGCGCCACCGGCCAGGTCGTGGCCTTCGACGGCTTCATGGCCGTGTACGAGGAGGGCCGAGACGACAAGCCCAAGGACGGCGGCGACGACGAGGACGACACCACCCGCCTGCCCGCGCTGAAGGAAGGCGCGATCGCCAGGGTCGACGCCGTCCGCATGGAACAGCATTTCACCGAGCCGCCCCCGCGCTTCTCCGAAGCGACCCTGGTCAAGAAGCTGGAAGAGCTGGGCATCGGCCGGCCGTCGACCTACGCCTCGATCCTGACGACGCTGCGTGACCGCGAATACGTCCGCATGGACAAGAACCGCTTCATCCCCGAGGACAACGGGCGGCTGGTCACGGCCTTCCTCGAACAGTTCTTCGGCCGCTGGGTGGAGTACGACTTCACCGCCGCGCTGGAAAACCAGCTGGACGAGGTGTCCGCCGGCGATCTGGACTGGAAGGTGGTCCTGCGCGAGTTCTGGAGCCAGCTGAAGCCGGCCACCGAGGCGGTCACGGCCCGTCAGGGCGTGATCGACGAGCTGGACACGGCGATCGGCCCCTTCCTGTTCCCCGACAAGGGCGACGGGACCGACCCGCGCCTGTGCCCCCTGTGCAAGAGCGGCCGGCTGCATCTGAAGGCCAGCTTCAAGATGCGTTCGTCCTTCATCGGCTGCTCCAACTATCCGGAATGCCGCTACACGCGCGGTTTCGGCGCGGCGAGCGAGGTCGAGGACGGCGGCGACCGCGATCTGGGCGTCGATCCGGTCACCGGCCAGCCCGTGGCCCTGAAGATCGGGCGGTTCGGGCCCTATGTGGAAACCACCCTGCCCGGCGAGGAGAAGCCGAAACGGTCATCCCTGCCCAAGGGCTGGTCGGCGGCGTCGCTGACGCTGGAGCAGGCGCTGAGGTTGCTGGCCCTGCCGCGCGAGGTCGGGATGCATCCGGAAGACGGCAAGCCGATCACGGCGGGTCTGGGCCGTTACGGACCGTTCGTGCTGCACGCCGGGACCTACGCCAATGTCGCCGACATCGACGAGGTGTTCGAGGTCGGTCTGAACCGGGCGGTGGTGCTGCTGGCCGAGAAGCGGGCCGGCAAGTTCGCCGGGCGGGGCGGGGCTTCGGCGCCGCTGAAGGATCTCGGAGCCCATCCGGAGACCGGCGAGCCGATCCACGTCATGGCGGGCCGGTTCGGCCCCTATGTGAAGTCCGGCAAGATCAACGCCACCCTGCCCAAGGGCACGGCGCCGGAAGACCTGACGCTGGAAGAGGCCCTGCCCCTGCTGGCGGCGCGGGCGCTGGCGGCGCCGGCCAAGGGCAAGAAGGCGCCGGCGGTGAAGAAGGCCGCGGTGAAGAAGCCGGCGGCCGCCAAGAAGGCGCCGGCCAGGAAGCCGGCCGCGAAGAAAGCGTCCAAACCGGCAGCGTGACCCATCGCTCTCCCTCCCCTTCATGGGGAGGGACGGCGGAGCGAAGCGGAGCCCGGGCGGGGTAGTGTGAAGCTCCCGCCGTCCGCGCTTGAGGCTACAATTCCCCACCCGGATCGCTACGCGATCGTCCCTCCCCACTTCTGGGGAGGGAGAACGAATGTCACCGCTTCAGCAGCCTGTCCCGCGCGGCGTTGAGCCGGGCGGCGAGGCCTTCGGTGCCGCCCTGGTCGGGGTGGGCGCGGCCCATCAGGCGGCGCCAGGCGGCATTGACGGCTTCGGGTGTGGCGCCGGCCGGCACGCCGAGGATCGACCGGGCTTCCGCATCAGACAGAGCCTCGGTCGGGCGGGGAGCGACGCTTCTCTGACGCGACGCCACCGTCAGCCACAGACCCGCTCCGATGAGCCCGGCCGCCGGCAGCCAGGCGCCGCGAACGGCCAGCAGTACGCCTCCGGCCAGCATCACGGCGCTGAACAGGGTGGCCGCAACGCGCCACTGGCCCCGACGACGGCCCTCGCCCTGACGGCCCAGCCGAACAAGGGCCCAGACGGCGATGGCGGCCAGAACCAGCCAGATCAGACTCAAGACGTCATGCCGCCGCGTCGAGCGGGGCGTCCAGGGCGGCGGTGTCGAGGCCGAGCGCCTGCATCAGATTGCGCATCTCCTGACGGGCGGCGACGTGGGCCAGGGACACCGCCACGGGCCGGATCTCGCTGGACAGGTCGGCCACGGTCAGGCCGAACGGGAACAGTTCGCGATAGATGACGCGGTCGCGCAGGCCGGGCCCCATGCGGAAGCCGACGCGGCGGGCCAGCTTCTCCATCCGCTCCTCGAGCCGCTGGCGGTTGCGCGCGGCGGCGACCGCGAGGCGGTTGGTGACCACGATCCAGTCGATCTGGGCGTGACGCCCCTGGGTGATGGCCCGCTGTTTGCGGGCCTCCCAGACGCTTTCCGAATAGATCGAGGGCTTGAGCAGATCGAGGGTGACCGGATCGACCGAGCCCAGCAGGTCGAAATCGACGAAGCTGTCGTTCATCGGGGTGACGATCTGGTCGGCCAGACCATGGGCGGTGCGCGACAGCAGGGTGTCGCCGCCCGGCGTGTCGATCAGGATGATGTCGGCCGACGCTTTCGCCTCGGCGAAGGCCGCCTCGAACCGGGCCAGCTGTTCGGCCTCGCCGGCGCGCGCCAGGGCCTTGCCGTCGCCCATGTCGGGCTCAAGCGGCATGGGCAGGGTCTGGCTGTTGCCCGCCATCCAGGCGGCGCGGTTGGCGAAGAATTTGGCCATCGACCGCTGGCGCAGGTCCAGATCGATAATGGCCACGCGCCGGCCGGCGTGCAGCAGGGCGGTGACGATGTGTATGGCGAGCGTGGACTTGCCCGCTCCGCCCTTTTCGTTGCCGACGACGATGACCGTGGGGTCAGCCATGGAGACTCATACCTGTTTGGGGCCGCCGACTCAGACGCGCAGCCGAGACAGGCAGAATCGCGGGGGGCGGGCCCGACGTCAACGCAGGGGGGGTGTTAGGGCTGTGGATGCCCGCCCTAGACGGCGCGACGGCACCAGGGATCGTCGATCCCGGCGGCCGCGCAGACCGCGCCGGCTCCGGCGGCGGGCGCGCGAACCTTGAGCCGCGTCAGCTGACGGCCGCCCACCTCGACGGCCTCGTAGACCGGCGACAAACCGTCCAGCGCCCAGGCGGCCTGACCGCCCTTGAGGCGGTTCCAGGCGGCGCGGGCCGAGGCTTCGCTGGAATAGGCGCCCAGTTGCACCAGGCCGCGGGCGGCTCCCGGGGCGGCTTTCGGAGCGGCTTTCGGAGCGGCGGTTTGTATGGCGGGCCGAAGCCCCGCGCGGGCGGCGGCGTTGTCGACGCGATGCGAGACCTGTTGCACCACGGCGTCAGCCATCGCCGGGGCGGCGGCGGCCACGAGACGGGGCGCGGCGCGCTCGACCATGCCGTTCATGTCGGCGTCCCGGGCGTCCCACAACGCATGGGGATCCAGCACCTCGACGCGGATGGCGGGACGCAGGGCGGCGTGGTTGGACGTGCGACGAACGGCAGGGGCGGCGGAAGGCTCACCCTGTCCGTCGAGCGGGATGGCGGCCACGGCCTCCGCCAGGGTTTCGAAACGACGCGGATCACTTTCCACCATGCCGCAGGCCGTCAGGCCCGAGGTGGCGAGGAGGACAAGCACTGGACGGATCAGGAGGCTCGGCGTCATAAGCCAACCCTCGCACGGCAGCTTTTGCCGCCCGGTTCACAAGCACGCTTAAGGCGAAGGGTTAATCCGTTCATCATGACCGAGCCCGCCTCCCTTCCCGTCGTGCGCACCGTCTCCGCGCTGCGTGCACAGATCAGCGCATGGAAACGCCAGGGGTTCACTGTCGGCTTCGTTCCGACCATGGGCGCGTTGCACGAAGGCCACTTGACCCTGGTGCGGGAGGCCGGTCGCCGGGCCGATCGCGTGGTCGCCAGCGTCTTCGTCAATCCGACCCAGTTCGCGGCGCATGAGGACCTGGGGACCTATCCCCGGCGGGAGGCGCAGGACGCCGGAATGCTGGCCGGCGCGGGCTGCCATCTGTTGTTCGCGCCCACGGTCGAGGAAATGTACCCCGAGGGCTTCGCCACCGCGGTCAGCGTGGGCGGACCGTCCGCGGGGCTGGAGACCGACTTCCGCCCGCACTTCTTCGGCGGCGTGGCCGTGGTGGTGGCCAAGCTGCTGAACCAGGTCCAGGCCGAGGTCGCCGTGTTCGGGGAGAAGGATTATCAACAGTTGATGGTCGTGCGGCGGATGGCCCGCGACCTCGACATTCCGACGGATATCGTCGGGTCTCCGACCGAACGGGACGGCTACGGCCTGGCCCTGTCATCGCGCAACGCCTACCTGGGCGACGCCGAACTGGAGACCGCGCGGCGGCTGAACGGCGTGTTGGCCGAGGCCGGGGCCCAGGCGACCGGGCGGCGTCCGCTGGCGGCCGTCGAACGCGACGCCCATGCGGCCCTGCTGAAGGCGGGGTTCGAACGGATCGACTATGTGGCCGTGCGGCGCGCCAACAATCTGGCGCCGTTCCGCGACGGCGTCGTGGACGCGCCCGCCCGCATTCTGGCGGCCGCCTGGCTGGGCCGGACGCGTCTGATCGACAATATGGCGGTCGCGGCGCCGTCGTAGGCGAGCTCAGGCCAGCTTCAGATCCATGGGGCCGCCGATCCATTCCACGGCCGACTTCCGCCGCGCCTCGGCCGCGGCTTCGGCATGGCCCAGGGCGGTCTCGGCCTCAGCGAGGACGAAATAGCTGTAGGGATCGCCGGGCCAATCCTCGAGCAGTTCGACGATCTTCGCCCTGGCGGCCGCCGCGTCGCCCTTGAGCAGCAGGGCGGCGGCGAGGCTGCGGCGGGTCGGGTACCAGACGATCGGCGGGTCGCCGCCCTCGGAGTCCTGGCCCTGGATTTCGGCGGCGCGGGTGAAGGCGGCCACGGCGGCCCCGGCATTGCCCTCGATCATGGCGGCGCGGCCTTCAAGAACGCGTTGGGAGATCTCGGTGAATTCGGTGCGCATCCTGCCCTGGGGACCGGCGGCGAAGCCGGGCGCCGCGCGGAGGGCGGCGATGGCCTCGGCCTCGGCCCGGACGGCCGCCGCTTCCCCGGCCCGCGCGGCCGCCTCGCCGCGGGCGAAACGCCAGCTGACGCGCAGCATGGGATGGCTTTCAGCTGGTTCGGCCAGGGCCGCGACCTTCTCCGCCGAGCCGAAGCGGCCGTAGATGGCGTAGGCGTTGTTCACCATCGCCTGGCGCCAGACATTGTCCGCCGGAATCTCCGGCCAGGTCGCCAGAAACCCGTCGGCCAGCTTGAGGCCTTCCTCGCCGCCGCCGGCCATCAGGGCCCCGCCCATGCCGAAATGGATGTTGTGCCCGTGCAGCGGCATGCCGGACAGGCCGCCGGGCGGTCGCGCCAGACCGACGTAGCGCCGGTCCAGCGCCACGGCGTTGACGTTGGACATCATGGCGTCCCTGTACCGGCCGACCCGGTAGAAGGTGTGCGACGGCATATGCACCAGATGGCTGGCCCCGGGCGCCAGGGCCGCCAGCCGCTCCCCGTACGGAATGGCCTTGTGCGGGTCGTCCGACCATTCCGTCAGGTGGATGTAGAGATGGATCGCGCCCGGATCATTCGGGGCGTGGGCCAGGGTCTGTTCGAGGAGGGTCATGGCCCGGGTGATGCCGGGATCGGCGGCCTTGCCGGCGTCGTCCCACCATTCGTCGGCGTTCAGCATCCAGGCGTCGGCGGTGATGGCGGCCACAGTGACGTCGGTCGGGTTGGCGCGCGCGATCCGGTCCATCGACCGGGCGAAGCGGCGGCTGCGCGAGCCTTTCTGGCCCGAATAGCGCTGCACCAAGGCGTCGATCATCTGGCGCTGCATCGGTGTCGCGCGGCGGCTGAGGCGGCGGGCGTCCCGCGCGGCCTTCAGGGCGGCGGCGAGGCTTTCGTCGTCATTGCCGCCGCCGTTCAGATTGGGCCCCAGGGCCCAGGCCTCGCCCCAGGCGCACAGGCCGCAGGTCGGATCCAGCAGCCGCGCCTTGCGGAAGGCGCGGACGGATTCCTTGTGCTCAAAGGCCCAGCGCAGCCGGACGCCATGGTTGAACCAGGCCTGGGCCTCGGGGTTCGCCGTGTCGATGGTGAAGCCGCCCGTGCCGAAGCCGTCGACCATGACCATGTCGGCGACCGGCGTGACGGCGTCGGCCGAGTTGGCCGGTCCGCACACCTGGGGCCTTTCGATCAGGTCGCGCACGGCGCGGTCGGCGGTCGCATCGGCGACGGCGGCCGGGCCGATCAGCGCCGCCGTCAGCGCGACGCCCGCCATCAGTAACCTGCGCATGAACCGCCTCCCCCTGCCCTCGCCTTCACCCTGCCGCGAAAGCCGGGAGGCGCCAAGCCGGGTCAGCCGCAGTCGACGCGTTCGATGACCCCGGTGGTCTGGTTGAAGCGGATGTTCAACCGGTCGGGTCTCAGGTCCCTGGTCGTCGGGCAGGTGGTGCAGACAATGCGGACGTCGGCTCCGGACTGGAAGCTGACCGCTCCAATGTGAGAGCCCACCAGCGACTGCGAAGCCGCGGCGTCGCACCGCTGTGGAACGGGGGTGGCGTCCGGCGCGTCGACGGGTGCGCAAGCCGTCAGCGTCAGGCCCGCGGCGGAGGCCAGGAGAACGACCTTCATCCGCATTTCACCTCCCGAATGATTCCGGAGCGCTCTTCATAGAGGATGTTCAGCCTCGACGGGCTGTAGTCCATCGTCACCGGGCAGGTGGTGCAGGTCACCCGCCAGGTCTCGTTGGCCGGTCTGGCAGGCAGTTCCGAGCGGTTGCGGCCGATGAAGCGCTGGTACTGGTCCGCACGGCACCGGGTCGGACCGTCAGACGGGGGCGTCGCAGGCGCCGGTTCCACCGGCGCGCAGGCGGAGAGCGCCCCGGCGAGGGAGAGGCTGAGGATGAGGGTCTTCATCGGTCGTCTTCCTGTGATGCGTCAGCCGCAGCGGACCTGTTCGACGATCTGGGTCTGTTCATTGAAGAAGATGTTCAGGCGTTGCGGCACATAGTCCTCGGTCACCGGGCAGGTGGTGCAGGCGACCCGGCGGTTCACGACATCGACCGGAACCGGGATCTCGGTCTTCGGCTTTCCGACCAGCCACTGAAGCTCCCCCGCGCGGCACATGTCGACGGTCGGATAGGTCGGTCGGGCGCCGACGGGCTGGTTCAGCTGCGCTTCCTCGACCGTCCGCGGCGCGGCGCCGTCAGAGGCCGGCGTCGAACAGGCGGCGAGCGCCGCCAGGGCGATCAGGCCGCCTTTTCCCAGCGACCTTCGGGCGACTGTTTCCAGTAGGCCAGATTGGCGCCCTGATCCTTCAGCGTCTTCCACCGGACCCGCGCGCCCGTGAGCGCCGTCTCGTCGCGCCCGTCGAAGATGATGAAGCATCGGTCGAAGCCTTTCGTGTCGCCCAGCTCTGCGCCGTCCACAATGAACAGCGCCTGAGCCGCATTCGGGTTCTCGGACGATTCGGTCAGCAGGATGGGCTGGCGATCCGCCCCGGTCTCCGTCGCCCGACCATGGGCCAGGAAACTGTCGTCACGATACGTCCACAGCCGCTCGTCGATATGGTCGAGCAGGCCCGTATCGGACGCCCGGACCAGGGCCTTCCAGCCCCGGTCGCGGGTCTTCTCCAGCAGACCGGGCAGGACCTGGTCCAGCGTCGAGCGCTCGAGGTGGTAGAACCAGATTTCCGGCGTTGCGTCAGACACCCGGTTCCACCTCTCGCGCGGCTCAGGACTCGTAGGCGTCGGCCACCATCCGGTCGAGCGTACGCACGCCCCAGCCCACGGCGCCGTCCGGCACGGTCGGATTCTTCGAGTCCTTGACCCAGGCGGTCGGGGCGATGTCGATATGCGCCCACGGCACGCTGTTGGTGAAGCGCTGCAGGAACAGGGCGGCGGTGATCGAACCGCCGGCGCGACCGTTGCCGGTGTTCTTCACATCGGCGATCGGGGTGTCGATGTGGCGCTCGTAGGCGGCCGGGATCGGCATCCGCCAGGCGTTCTCGCCGACCTTGGGACCGGCGGCGAGGAAGTTGTTCGCCAGTTCGTCGGAGTTCGAGAACACGCCCGCGTATTCCAGACCCAGGGCCACGATCATGGCCCCCGTCAGGGTCGCCAGGTCGAGCATGAATTTCGGCTTGAACCGCTCCTGGGTGTACCAGAGGCAGTCGGCGAGGACGAGGCGACCCTCGGCGTCGGTGTTCAGCACCTCGACCGTCTGGCCGGACAGCGAGACGACCACGTCGCCCGGGCGCTGGGCCGCGCCGTCGGGCATGTTCTCGACCAGGCCGAGAACGCCGACGACGTTGACCTTCGCCTTCCGGCCCGCCAGCGCGTGCATGAGGCCGGCCACGGCGGCCGCGCCGCCCATGTCCCACTTCATGTCTTCCATGCCGTCGGCCGGCTTGATCGAAATGCCGCCGGTGTCGAAGCAGACGCCCTTGCCGACGAAGGCGATGGGCTGGTCGCCCTTCTTGCCGCCGTTCCATTTCATGATGGCGACCTTGCTTTCGCGGACGCTGCCCATGCCGACGGCCAGCAGCGTGCGGAAGCCGAGCTTCTCAAGCTCCTTCTCGCCGAGGATCTCGACCTCGAGGCCCAGCTTTTCGAGGCCCTTCACGCGCCTGGCGAACTCTTCGGGATAGAGGATGTTGGCCGGCTCGCTGACCAGATCACGCGAGAATTCGACGGCCTCGGCCACGGCCGCAAGGGCGGTCCAGGCGGCTTCGGCGGCCTTGGGGTCGGCGGCGACGATGCGGATGGTCTCGATCGACGGCGTTTTCTCGGGCTTCAGGGTCGTGCGGTATTTCAGGAAGCGGTAGCCGGCGAGGCGGGCGGCGAAGGCGGCCCGCGCGGCCTGGGCGGCCGACAGGTGCGACGCGTCGATGGTCAGGACGGCCGCGCCCGACAGCTTGACCGCGTGATAGGCTGCGCCGGCGGCGGCTTCCAGGGCGAGGTCATCGAATTTGGCCGGATCGCCCGCCCCGGTGAGCACCAGGGTCGCGGCGTCCACACCCGCGGGGGCGGCGACGATCAGGGTGCTGTTTGAACCGCCGGTGAACCGGCTCGCCGTCATCGCCCGGGTCAGGGCGCCGGACGCCGCGGCGTCGAGCTGGGCGCCTGTTCCGACGAAGGCGCGGCCTTCGTTGACCAGGATGGCGAGAACCTCTGGGGCGCTCGCGGACGCGACGAATTCGATCTTCATTTACTGCTCCCGCCGGGCATTACGCGTCCGGTGATGGTGTCGATAGGAACGAGCGCGTGCGGTTTCACCGGCGCGGTCGGGTGTGTATTAGATGCTCTCCCTCGCCGCCGCCTGCAACGGGCGATTTCTCCTGAACATGACCCTGATCCAAGGCTATCTTTTCCGGCAGATCGCCCGTCCCGTCGTCGGGGCGTGCGCCGCACTGACCGGAATCGGCATTCTGAGCCAGAGTCTGGATCAGCTGGAGGTCATCGTCGAACGCGGCCAGAGCGTCTGGGTCATGATCAAGCTGACCTTGCTGGCGGTCCCGCAGTTGCTGGCCGTGATCGTGCCCATCGGCATGTTCGTCGGCGCCCTGATCGCCCTGACCCGGCTGCAGCGGGAGCAGGAACTGACCGCCATCTTCGCCTCGGGCGTCACGCGCTGGCAGGCGATCCGGCCGGCGATCCGGCTGGCGGCCATCGCGGCGCTCGCGACCCTGCTGATCACGACGGTGCTCATGCCCTGGGGCCAGCGCCAGGCGCGCGCCGAGGCCTTCGCGATCCGCACCGACCTGGCCGCCGTGCTGATCGAGGAAGGACGCTTCGTCCAGGGACCCAACGGCCTGACCGTCTATGTCCAGCAGATCGAACAGAACGGCCTGCTCAAGAACCTGTTCGTCTATGTCGACGAGGGCGACAAGGTCACCACCTGGGACGCGGCGGAAGCGCGGTTCGGCCGGATCGACGGGACGCCCTTCCTGACCCTCGTGAACGGATCGCGACAGAGCTATTCGTCCCGCGGCGTGCTGGAATATATTTCCTTCGGACGCACGGTGGTGGATCTTTCGCCCTATGCCGACGTCACGGACCGTATTCGTTACAAGCCGTCGGACCTGTATCTGCCCCAGCTGTTCAATCCATCGCCCCAGGACCTCGAAAGCGTGGGATCGGCAGGCGAACTGGCGGCGGAGGGGCATTCGCGCCTCTCGGCTCCGTTGTACGCCCTGATGGCCATGGCCATGGCCCTGACCGCGATCATGGGCGGTCAATTCAGCCGCACCGGCTACGGCCTGCGAATTGCCAAGGCCGCCGCGGCGTTCCTGATCGTTCGGGTGGCGGGCTACGGAATCGTGTCGGCCAGCGCCTGGAACGGCTGGCTGAACATCTTCCAGTATCTGCTGCCCGTCATCGCGACCATGATCGCCCTGAGGCTGCTGTTCCGCGCGCTGAAGCCGCGACGCAGCCGCGCCTGGCCCGCAATGGACCGGTTCAGGGCGAGGTTCGCATGAGCCGGATCGCCCTGCCCGTTCCCTGGCTGCGCCTGGGCCGCATCGAACGCTACGTCCTGGTTCAGCAGGCGCGGTCGCTGGCCATCGCCCTGGGCGTCATCGCCGCCCTGATCATGCTGATCGACTTCGTGGAGATTTCCCGCGGGGTCGGATCCGACGTTGACCTGTCGGGCGCACGGATCCTGGGCTTGATGCTGCTGAAGTCGCCCCAGGTGATCCTGCAGCTGCTGCCCTTCGTCTTCCTGTTCGGAACCCTCGCGGCCTTCGTCGGACTGAACCGGCGCAGCGAGCTGATCGCCATGCGGGCTGCCGGCGTGTCGGCCTGGCGGTTCGTCCTGCCCGCCGCGGGCGCGGCCTTCATGTTCGGCGTGATCACGGTGGCGGCTCTGGGGCCGCTGGCGGCCTCGGCGGACGGACTGTTCCAGCGCGAACGATCCCGGCTGTCGGGATCGGCGGTCGCCGGCGAGGCCGAGCAGGCCGTCTGGATTCGCGAGGGCGACGACACGCGACAGATGGTCATTCGCGCGGCGCGTCAGGATCGGGCCAACGCGCGGCTGCTCGGCGTCAGCTTCTTCATCTACACCAACGACAGCGCGGGATTACGCACCTTCTCGGAGCGGATCGACGCCGCCTCGGCGACGCTGGGGAACGGTCGCTGGCGGCTGGTCGACGCGGTCGGCGCCCAGATCGGCCAGCGCGCCGTGCGCTACGCCACGCTCGACCTGCCCTCCAGCCTGGCCGACGACGAGGCGTTCGAACGGTTCGCCCGGCCCCAATCCACGTCTTTCTGGTCCCTGTCGGCGCAGATCGCGCGCGTCGAGGATGCGGGTTTCTCGTCCACCGCCTACCGGCTCCGCCTGCAGCAGCTGCTGGCCACGCCCCTCATGTTCGCGGCCATGTCGATCCTGGCCGCGGCCTTCTCGCTCAGGCTGATGCGGCTCGGCGACCTGGCGAAGATGAGCGTCGCCGCCGTGGTGCTGGGTTTCGCCTTCTTCTTCGTCAACCAGGCGGCGTCGGCGTTCGGCTCCGCGGAGGTGATTCCCCCCTGGCTGGCGGCCTGGTTGCCGCCATTGCTGACGGCGCTCGCCGCCTTCACCTTGCTGTTCTATACCGAAGACGGCTAAGCGAACTCCCCGCCGTCCCGTCCGCCATCAGAGTGATTTCGAATGCAGCGTGACCGTCGCGCGCCCGACACGGCAGCCTTGCGCCTCCGGCTTCTGGCCGGCGCGGCTGCTGTGGCGCTTGCCGCCTCGGCCCACGCCGCCAGCGCCCAGACGGCTCCCGCGGCGCCCGTTCCCGCGGCGACGGGGCCGGACGGACTGACGGCCGACGCCATCTATATTGAAGCGGACGTCGCGGCCCGGGAGGGCGACGTCATCACCGCCAGCGGCGCGGGCGAAAACCGCGTGCTGGCGCGATTCAGAGGCGTGACCCTGAGGGCCGGCGAAGTCAGCTATGACCTGGAGCAGGGCGTGGCGACCGCCAACCGGCGGGTGGAGTTCACCGACCCGGCCGGGACCGTCGTTTTCGCCAGCCATCTGGAGCTCGATTCCGACCTCAAGGCCGGCGTAGCCGTGGATTTCGCCACCCGGTTCAGCAACGGCGCCAGCCTGATGGCCGCCACCGCCGTGCGCCGCAGCGAGAATGTGAACGAACTGAACTACGCCATCTTCACGCCCTGCCCGATCTGCGACGCCGAAGGAAATCCCAAGGAACCCAGCATCTCCATCCAGGCGGAGAAGGTGGTCCAGAACGAGGAGCTCCGGGCGGTCCTTTACCGCAACGCCCTGTTCCGCATCGGCGGCGTGCCGGTCTTCTACCTGCCCTTCTTCGCCCATCCGGATCCGACGGTGGAGCGCGCCTCGGGCTTCCTGGTGCCGATCCCCAGCTATGACGAAGGCCGGGGACTGAGCCTGGAGGTTCCCTATCTGCACGTCGTCTCGCCATCGGAAGACTGGCTGATCAGCCCGCAGCTCAACACCGACGTCGCGCCGCTGCTGAATCTGCAGTGGCGGCGCCGGTTCTCGAACGGCATGGTCGTGGCCCGGGCCGGCTATACCTATGAAGAGAATTTCGGCGATTTCGACGGACCCGACGCCGACAACCTGCCCGACATTCCCATCGACGCCGAGCATCGCAGCTATCTGCTGGCCCACGGGCGGTTCGATCCGGACGGACCATGGCGCGGAGGTTTCACCGCCGAACGCGTTTCGGACAAGACGCTGTTCGACCGTTACGACATCCGCGATCCCTATCAGGACAACGGCCTCTACTACGGCGATCGCCGCCGCCTGATCAGCCAGGCCTACGCCGAGCGCCAGACCGACCGGTCCTATGTCTCGATCGCCGCCTTCGACATGCAGAGCCTTCGCATCGCCGAGGCCAACGTCGATGCGCCGGGGCTGAATATCTTCGAGGCCGACGACAGCCTGCCGTTCGTGGCTCCCCTGATCGAGGCCCGTTGGGAACCTGCCGGACCGGTCCTGGGCGGGCGACTGCGGCTGCGCGGCACGGCGGTCGCCCTGTACCGCGACGCCTATGTGGGAGCCCCGGTTCTGCGGCCCGAGGTCGTGCCCACCGGGTCGCTGCTCGGCCTGCCGGGCGTGGACAGCCGCCGGGTCTCCGGCCAGGCCGAATGGCGCCGGGCCATGACCTCGCGCGCCGGCATCCGGTGGGAGCCGTTCGTCGACCTTCGCGCGGACGCCTATTCAGTGGGCGACCTGCCCCCGGTCCTCGGACTCGACGACGAAGCGATCACGCGCGGTCGCGCCACGGCCGGACTGGACGTCAGCTATCCCCTGATCCGGCGCATGAGCGACAGCGCCGACCTGATCCTGGAGCCGATGGGACAGCTGTCCGTTTCGACCGACCCGGATCTCGACCCCCGCATTCCCATTGAGGACAGCCAGACGCTGGAGCTGGACGAAAGCTCGCTGTTCCGCATCGACCGCTTCCCCGGCTATGACCTTCTGGAAGGCGGCCTGCGGCTCACCGCGGGCATGCGGGCCACCCTTCGGTGGGACCAGGGTCGACAGGCCAGCCTGTTCGTCGGGCGCAGCCTGCGCGATGCGGAGGAGCCCGGATTCCTTGTCCCCGTGCCGGACGCCCCGACCCGGTTGTACGACCCGTCAGGCCTGGCGTCAGACACCTCGGACTGGGTCGTGCAGGGCAGTTTCTCGCCCTCGGACCGGATCCGGGGCTGGGGTCACGCGACGATCGATTCCTCGGGCGATATCCGCCGGGCCGAAGCCGCGATCGACGGCCGTTGGGGCCGGCGAAATCTGGCGTCGGTCAGCTACATCATCGATCGATCCAATCCGGTCGCCGGGCCGCTGAATCGCAACTATGAATTCATCCAGTTGTCAGGCCAGCAGTTCGTTTACGGCAACTGGGGCGTGACCGCCGCCGGCATCGCCGATCTGGAGCGCGACGTGATCACCCGCTCGGAGGTTGGACTGCTGTTCGACGACGATTGCTTCCGGTTCGAGATCGGTTATCGGCGCGATAATACCCGCGTCCGCCCCACCGGGCCCTCGGAGGGCGTTTATGTACGCCTAAACCTCGCCACTTTCGGCGGTACAGGGTATTGACGCAGCGACAGGCGCTGGACGCCGCGCGGCCCGGGGGCGCGCGGAAAAGGACTCTCCGGATCCGATCCGGGCCAACGCCGCTTGAGGAATACGGACTGACATGGGTTTGACGCGTTATATGACGGGCGTGGCGATGGCCGCCCTCCTGGCCGGTACGGCCGTGGCGCAGACTGCGCCGGCTCAAGCCCCGGCCGTCGCCGGAACCCTGAATCCGGCCGCCGAGGCGGCGCCCGCGGCCGCTCCGACAGCGCCGGCCTTCCAGATGTCCGATGGCATCCTGGCCACGGTCAACGACAGCGTCATCACGGGGTTCGATCTGCGCCAGCGCATGCTGCTTCTGATCGCCATGACCCAGGTCCAGCCGACGCCCGAGAATATTCCGGCCATCCAGCAGCAGGCGTTGAACCTGCTGATCGATGAGCGGCTGCAGGCTCAGGAACTGGCCAAATACGAGGATCTGGTGATCTCCGACGAAGAGGTCGATCAGGAACTGGCCGCCATGGCGCAGGAAGTGGGCGCCGCGCCGGCGACCTATCTCGACTTCCTGGCCCAGGGCGGGATTCGTCCCTCGACCCTGCGCGAACAACTCCGGACCCAGATGGGGTGGTCCCAACTGGTGGGCGGCCGCTTCCAGAGCCGCGCCCGGGTCAGCAAATCGGCGGTCGACGCCGCTCTGCGCCAGGCCTCCGAGGCGGCGTCCAAGAAGCAGTATCTGATCGGCGAAATCTACATCGAGGCCGGCCGTGTGGGCGGTCAGCAGGCCGCGCTGGACGGCGCCACCCAGCTGGTGCAGCAGATGGTCCAGGGCGCGCCCTTCCAGGCCGTCGCGCAGCAATTCTCGGCCGCCCCCTCGGCCACCCGCGGCGGCGACGCCGGCTGGGTCGTGGAAGGCAGCGTGCAGCCCGCTCTGCAGCAGGCGCTGGATCAGCTCGCCGTCGGCCAGCTGTCGCGGCCCATACCGGTCGATGGCGGCGTCTACATCGTCTATATGCGCGACAAGCGGGACGGGGCTTCGACCAGTCTGGTGCAGATCAGGCAGGTGATGATCGAATTGCCGGAGACCGCCACGGATGCGGATGTGGCGGCGGCCACGGCGCGGCTGGAGGCCCTGCGGCCGCAGCTGACGTGCGAGACCATGCTGCAGCGCGCGACGTCGGAACAGGGCCTGCTGGGCTCCGATCTGGGCGAGTCCGATGTGCAGAACCTGGCGCCGCAGTTCCAGCAGGTCGCCCGCTCGGCCGAAATCGGCTCGGTCAGCACGCCGGTCCGCACGCCGCTGGGCGTGCATCTGCTCGGCGTCTGCGGACGACGGGCCGGCGGCGTCGAGGCGCCCGATGCGCGCACCGTGGAAGGCGCACTGTTCCGCCAGAACCTCGCCACCCTGGGCAAGCGCTATATGCGCGACCTGCGCGAGGACGCCCTCATCGAGATGAAGTGATGACCGGCCCCGCGCCGCTGGCCCTGTCCATGGGCGAACCGGCGGGCGTGGGACCCGAGATCATCGCCAGGGCGTGGACGGCGTTGAGGGCCGACGGCCCGGCCTTCGTCGTCGTCGGCGACGCGGCCCTGCTGCGCGCGCAGGGCCAGCCCGTGCAGACGGTGTCGGCGGCCGGGGACGCCGCGGCCGTGTTCGCTCGCGCCATACCCGTGCTGGACCATCCCCTGCCCGTCCCCGTGACGCCCGGAAAGCCCGAAGCGGCCAACGCCGGCGTCGTCGCCGACTGGATCGAGCAGGCCGTGGACCTGGCCCTGTCCGGCGAGGCGTCGGGCGTGGTCACGGCCCCCATCGCCAAGGCGCCGCTGTACGCCGCCGGCTTCCGCTTTCCGGGGCATACGGAGTTCATCGCCGAACTGACCGCCGACGCCCCGTTCGCCGGCACGCGCGGCCCGGTGATGATGCTGACGGCCAAGGACCTGCGCGCCTGTCTGGTCACCATTCACGCGCCCCTCGCCGAGGTCCCGGAACTGGTCACGATCGAGCGCGTCTGCCGCACGGCGCGGGTGGTGCATGAGGCGATGCGGCGCGACTTCGGCATCGCCGCGCCCCGGCTGGCGCTGGCGGCGCTGAACCCGCACGCGGGCGAAGGCGGCGCCATCGGGCTGGAGGAAATCCAGGTCCTGGCCCCGGCGGTGAAGATCCTGCGCGCCGAGGGGATCGCCATCACCGATCCGCTGCCGGCCGACACCCTGTTCCACGACGCGGCGCGCGCGACCTACGACGCCGTGCTGTGCCTGTACCACGACCAGGCCCTGATCCCGGTCAAGACGCTGGACTTCTGGGGCGGGGTCAACACGACCCTGGGCCTGCCGGTTGTGCGGACGTCGCCGGATCACGGGACGGGGTTCGACATCGCCGGCAAGGGCGTGGCCCGGGCCGACAGCCTGATTGCGGCGGTGCGGCTGGCGGCGACGATGGCGGGGAAGAGGGTGAAGAGTGCTAGTGAGTCGTGAGTGGTCGGCGTCTGCAATTGAACCGCTCACGCAGTCCTCACCACTCACGACTCACTAGCACTGGCATTCTTCACTCCGTGACCGACCTCCCCTCCCTGCGCGAAACGCTCGACGCCCACGGCCTGCTGGCGAAGAAGAGCTTCGGCCAGCATTTCCTGCTGGACCTGAATGTGACGCGCAAGATCGTGCGGCTGGCGGGGCCGTTCGAGGGCCGGGCGGTGATCGAGGTCGGCCCCGGTCCCGGCGGGCTGACGCGGGCCCTGCTGGAAAGCGATGCGGGCCCGTTGGTGCTGGTCGAGAAGGATCCGCGCTTCCTGCCGCTGCTGGCCGAGTTGGACGACGGTTCGGGCCGGCTGACGGTGGTCGAGGCCGACGCCCTCAAGGTGCGCGAGGCCGATCTGGTCGAGGGCCCGGCGCATGTGGTGTCCAACCTGCCCTACAACGTCGGCACGCCGCTGCTGATCAAATGGCTGACCGGGCCGTGGCTGCCCCACGCCCTGACCCTGATGTTCCAGAAGGAGGTGGCCGAGCGGATCGTCGCCGCCCCGGGGGACGACGCCTACGGCCGGCTGGCGGTGATCAGCCAGGCCGTGTGCGAGGCGCGGCTGGTGATGCACCTGCCGGCCGCCGCCTTCACCCCGCCGCCCAAGGTGGCCTCGGCCGTGGTGCATCTGGTCCCGCGCGCGGACCGGCCCGACCGGGAGCTGCTGAAGGCGCTGGAACGGGTGACGGCGGCCGCCTTCGGCCAGAGGCGAAAGATGCTGCGGTCCAGCCTGAAGACGCTGGGCGGGGCGGCCCTGTGCGAGGCGGCGGGGATCGAGCCGGACGCCCGGGCCGAGGTGATCGACGGGGCGGGGTTTCTGCGTCTGGCCGAGGCGGTGAGCCGGAACGACTGAGCGACCGGGGCCGTCGCGTCCCTGCGCGGGTGACGGCCGGAGGATGATCTGCCACAACCGCTCCGGAACCGAACGGAGATCGGGCGCGAACCCGGGAAGGCCCGCAGCACGTGACACCCACACCCTGGCAGGTCGGCGGCATGGTGTTCGGCCTGATCGTCTACGCCGTCGCCTGGGTGCGCGGCGCCCGCCCGGAACGAACGGGCGCGGGCGTCCTGCTGCTGGCCTGCCTGCTCTCTGAAATCACCTATCGATGGGAGGTCGACGGACATTATCCGGCCGGCATGGTCCAGGACTGCGTCCGTCTCCTGATCTTCGCCTGGATGAGCTTCCGGATGGATCGTTGGTGGCTCCTGGTCATGACGGCGGCCAACGGGCTGCTGGTGCTGGTCTATGTGCTCAGACTGGTGGATCCGGCGGTATCGCAGTACACCCTGGCCTCGGCCCACGTCGGCCTGGGGTATCTGATCGACCTGACCCTGTTGTTCGGCGTGTTCGAGCGCTGGCTGTCGGGAGAACGGGCGGCTGCCCCGGCCGCCTGGGCGGAGGCGAACCGGGCGACGGCGGCCCGCGACGCCGCGCGATGGCGGGGCGACAATGACGCGGCGCAGGCGCATATAGCGGCAACCCCGGGACCCGCGGGACGTTCAGCGGGTCCCCCAACAATCGGAGACTCCGGATGATACTTTCCACAGGCACGCTCGTGGCGGTCGTCGATGGCGAGAAGCTGGCGCTGTACGAGAACAAGGGGCATCAGAAGATCGAGCTGAGCCCCAAGCCGACGCCGGAGATCGCCGATCGCGCCTCGGGCGCCGCGGGTCGGATCTCGAGCGACGCCAACCCCGATAACGACACCCAGGCCGAGGACGGCTTCGCCATGGGCGTGGCCGACGTCCTGAACAAGATGGTGCTCAACCACAAGGTCGAGCATCTGCTGGTCATCGCCGCGCCCAAGACCATGGGTCAGCTGCGCAAGGGCTGGCACAAGGAAACCGCATCGCGGGTCGTCGGCGAAATCTCGAAGGACCTGACGGGGCATTCGGCCGAGCAGATCGCGACGGCGATCGAGAAAGCGTAGGGGCCGGCCCCCCTCTCATCCTACGGTCTGCTCCCGGGATGAGAGGGCGGCGTCCGCCGAAGCGATTGAACATCCATGAACCGTGGACCGCGTCCGATGATCCGTTCCCGTCCGTCCGGCCTCGCCCTGCCGGTCCTGCTCGCCTGCAGCGTGCTCGGCCTGGGCGCCTGCGCCTCGACGCCCGGATTTCCCGGCATGGAGTTCAACCGCGCCCAGGCGGACGAGGGCGGAGCGACCTTCCGCGAGGGCGTGGGCATGGCGGCGACCGCGCCCCTGGATGACCTCAACCTGCGCCGCAAACAGGTGCCGGAGGTTCTCATTTCGGCGCGGCGCGCGCCCTATGCGACCGAAGGCTTGCGGCGGTGCAGCGACATCCGGGCCGGGATCAGCGCCCTGGACGAGGCGCTGGGACCCGATGTCGACCAGCCGCAGCCCGCGCAGGGCACGGGCGATCAGGCGGCCAATGCGGCGCTGGACATGGTGCGCGACACCGCGACCGATTTCATTCCCCTGCGCAGCTGGGTGCGAAGACTGTCCGGCGCGGAGGCCCATGACCGGGAGGTCCAGGCGGCGGTCCGCGCCGGCCTGGTCCGTCGGGGGTTCCTGAAGGGGATCGCCCGGCAGAGGCAGTGCACGCTTCCGGCCTGACCGGCCTGGCGGGGGGCCGTCGGGCGCGCCGGGAGGCGGACCGCGACGGCTTTCGGGCGGCCGCCGGGGACGCGGGGCCGTTGGGTTCAAGGCGGGGCGTGTCAGGCGGCCGATGTTGACCGTCGGCGATCGGACCGCAGGTTCATGGCCGCTCCCGACCCATTGCGGACCTTGCTCAAACGGCGGCAGCCATGCATCAAAAAGGCATGGAGCACTTCACGCGGGCTTGGGCACTCGGTGACCTTTCTGACGACGAGGCCGCCAAGGTTGAGAGTGCCTATCGAACATACATCGACACTCTCGATCACGGCTCGGCAGTCCGGCAATTTGCGACAACGATAGGGTTGAATGACGCCCTTGTAGATCGGGCCATCATCGACTCGGGCAACGTCCGGCTGCGGCTTCTCACCGGCGATCAGCAGCGCGGCTATTGGCACACCGAGATCACCTACAAGAACGCCCGCATCGTCTTCGGACAGGATGCCCTCGCCCAGGCGGTGCAGAACCGTCCGACCGAGATTTGGTATGATGAGTTCTCAGGCGGGGAGCCTGAGATGGTCCATCGGTTCCTGCTGGTTCAACCGAGCGGAACTGAAGATCGAGGGGAGGTCCGCATAGAGTTCACCGACCTCAAATTTTCCGAGACTCCGGCTCAAGATCGCCACCTGCCGCCTCTTTGAGGGCGGGTCCGCTAACCACCCTCAGGGGACAGTCCGCTTTCGACCCAAAGCGGACATCCCAGCGGCGGACTTAGCCGTCTGTAAGAATGGCAGACTCACACAGCCCGACGAAGAACACCGTGAAGTTCCCGTGGAGAACTACGAGTGCGGCTTCTCCGCTAACGATCCGGTCGGCCCGTTCCGCTTCGTCCTCGACCTCACTCTGAAAATAGTCCGGCCAGCGAGGGTTTGGAGTGCCAAACAGCCTCCGCAGGAGCCGCTTTCTGGGTCGTTTTCCTTGGATGATCTCTAACCAACCGATCAGGTTGTTAGATTCAACGGCTACGTGGAAACGCTCCACCCCACGCATCTCAAGCACGTAAGGTTTGCCCGTCCAGTCAGTCATCCTCGCGGTCACGCGGTCGCTAGCGAAATCTAATCCGGTCAGCGAACCATCGTGAAGATTCGGAATGTCGATAACCAACGAAGTCATGGCCTCTTATATCTTCGCCATGATCGCATTCCACCCGGCCCAATCCCGCAATATGTGCCCTGCCCAGAGACTGAGCCGAACGTCCGGAAAGTAGCGCAATGCCTGTGACCGTTCCCGACCCATTGCGGACCTTCGTGGTTGAGGCGACAGTCCGTCACCAAGTCCGGGGCCCGATGTGCGCACGTTCTTCCTGTATGGCATCAAAGACGCTCGACAGGCATCCGCCTATCTTGACCACCATCTCACCCCGAGTGGCGAGAAGGAGTGGACGCTCTGCAGCGGGGCCCGTCCTTTCGCGTGGCTCCGTGTCGATCCGGAGGCGGAGCTATACGGCGATGAGGGTGACGACCTCATCGAACACGGACCCTGCATTGTCGCTGACCGGAGCGGTGCTCTTGCTCATCTGGAACCCGATCTGATTGCTTTCCTGAAGCTGGCGCAGTCGACTTTGGGAGGGACCCTCCGCGGCGATAACGACGAACTTCTCTAAGGTCGGCATTCCGCGCCTAAGCGACAGTCCGCTCCCGACCCATTGCGGACATCCTGACGCGACGCCTAACCTGCTGGTAGCAGAGCAAGCGGAGGCTCAATGACCCTGTTGTCCTTAGCGGCGGCCCTTCTGATGCTGGCCGGTGGGCAGGCAGTGACGACCGACCGTCCGCGGTGTTGTGGGTCGGATAACCGGGTCATTGTCGTAAGTGCTGATCAGAACGTCGCGGTCGCCTTGGGCCGAGGCCTGGAACTGGACGATGGCAGCCAGCGGTTCTTTACCTACAAGGTGTTCCGCCACGGCGTGGCCGAGAGCAACTGGACTACGCCCGCCTATCAAGAAGGCGCGATAGACGTTCGCTGTGAAGACCAAACGGCCAGGGTCGTTTTCCAGAGGCTCTACCGAGGCAACGGTGACCCGCTCACAACCGTCCAGATCACCGACAACGACGCACCGTTCTCGCCAGTCACCGATCCCGCGCTGCAACGACAGTTCGACGTTATTTGTGGGGATGAGCCTCGCGTCTCGTATGAACAGCCATTCCTCTTCATGGAGGCTTACGGATTGAACGACGGCAGGAACCCGCGTGTGGGGCCGGGTCCAATGGTGCGTTAAATCAGTGCCTCCCCTTTCCACCCGTTGCGGACATTGGGCTTGTGAGCGACACCATGCCCATGGATCGAAATATTGAACCCGGCACGAAGGTGCGACTAACCAACCACTCGGACGGCAGTTGGGAGGACGGCGTTGTGGTCCATTGCTGGTTGAGCGACGAGATCAACGCCCACGATTGCTATGTCGCGTTCTTCGGTGAGGCGATCCCCGCCGGCCAACCAGCATCGAAGCCTTACGTTCTGCAATACGCTTCCACCTCCCTGACTGTGCTTGAGGAATAGACAGCTTCCCACCCGAAGGCGGCGGTCTGCTCCCTACCCATTGCGAACCCTCACCCTGCCTGACAGCATGCTTGGATGCGCGTTGTCCTCCTACTTGCTTTGCTTTTCCTCACCGGCTGCGGATCGCAGAGGCCATTTGACCGGGAGCGATGGCTTGATGCCGATCTGGCGACCCGCGAGCGTGCGCACATGATCGCCAGCTTTCTCAAGGCGCACCCTCTCCAAGGTATGGATCGGGCGGAAGTAGTCCACCTGCTCGGCCCTCCGACGCCGACCGACAAATGGGAGGGGACCGAAATGATCTATGTCTTGGGGCCGGACGGAAGCCTCATGGCTATCGACCACGAGTGGCTTCTGATCGAGCTGGACGAGACAGATCGAGTTGCGAGCTACGACGTCGTGTCAGACTGACGTCCGTTTCCAAGCTCTGTACGGACGTCCGCTGCCGACCCGTTGCAGACCTTGCGCTTCGGCCATAGGGTCAATCGACATACATCAGGCCAAGCAGACCTCGGGACCTCCGATTGAGTGAGCAGCGCAGCCAAGGTCCAAGTCGTTTGCGGATTGCGCGACGTTGGCAGTGGCTTGCAGCTTTCGGATCCGCCCTGTTCTTCCTGGCCTGCTTTATCGGTTGGCCGCTAGGCTATTGGTGGCCGTCAGCGATCGGTTTCGTCGCCTTTTTGCCTAGCTGTTGGGTGTTCAACACCAAGTGCTATGATTGCGGTCATCCCGCATTCGCGAACCATGCTGCCGACGAAGAGCTTAGGCGCGATCGGAGATTTTGGACCCGTTTCTGGGGCAAAGAATATGGCGGGGTGCATCTGCCGCTTCGACGTGCATGCACCAAATGTGGCGCACGTTTTTGATGCTGCCGAGTGGCTTGCTGACTTCCGCTAACCACCCACAGCGGACCTCCCGATGGTCCGCTTCCGGCTGGAGCCGTTGACCGGCGGAGGAGCCGGCGGCGCCCCGTCGAACGCGGCGCGTATCGAAGGGCCCTGTCCGCCGTCGCCGTCACCCGGGACAATCAGGCCGACACATCCTCGATATCCCGCCCTCCATATCCGCGACACCCGACACACCCGCGACAAATGCTGACAATTCGCCGCCAACCAGACGAATCCGGCGCGCCAACCGTCTGATCCGCTGCGGTTTTCGTCGCCTGTCGGGGTCATCTGCCCGCCGCAGGAAGCGGCGGTCCCATACTGTCGGGATGGAACAGACAGACACGCCCAAACGCCGCAACGACTACAAGATCCGCAGCGACCGGACCTGGACCCTGATCCGGGAACGGTATCTGGCCGGCCAGAGCGCGCCGAGGCTGGCCGGGGTGTTCGACGTCACCGAGGCGGCGATCCGGCGACGGGCCGGCCGGCAGGGCTGGACCAAGCGGTCGCTGGCCGAGGCGACGCCCCCGGAGCCGGCCGACGCGGGGCTGGCCGACGCCGTGGCGGGCCTGCTGGACGGGGACCTGACGCCCCGCGACGCGGCGCGGCTGGCGCTGGGCGAGGCGGTGAAGCTGTTGCGCGGCGGCCGGATGGGGCTGGCCGGCGAGGCGGCGCGGGTGGCCGATGTGATGGGTCGGGCGGCGGCGCGGCTGGGCGACGAGGCGGCGGATCCCGGCGAGCCGGACGAGGCGGCGTTCGAGGCGGTGCGGCGCAAGGTGCTGGGGTGGGATTCCCTTCACCCCTCCACCGCTTCGCGGTCCCCCTCCCCGCGGGGCGGGGAGGAGACGGCGTGAGCCGGGTCGAAGGGTTCGACGGCCTGCCCTTTTCCGAGAAGCGGATGTTCGCGGCGGACTGGGGGACGTGGGCCCATGAGGGGCAGAAGCCGCCGGAGGGGGACTGGACGACCTGGCTGGTGCTGGGCGGGCGCGGCGGGGGCAAGACGCGGGCGGGGGCGGAATGGGTCGCCGACCGGGCCCGCGAAGGCGGCCGGATCGCCCTGGTGGGGCAGAGCCTGCATGACGTGCGCGAGGTGATGATCGAGGGGCCGTCGGGCGTGCGCGCCCTGCCCCGCTACGGCCTGGGCGGACGGCCGAGCTGGGAGGCCAGCCGGCGCCGGCTGGTGTGGCCGAACGGGGCGGTGGGGATGGCCTTCTCGGCCGAGGACCCGGAGAGCCTGCGCGGGCCGCAGTTCGGGGCGGCGTGGGCGGACGAATGGTGCGCCTGGCGGCGGCCGGAGGCGACCCTGGCCCTGCTGCGGATGGGGCTGAGGCTGGGGGCGCGGCCGCGGCTGGTGCTGACCACGACGCCGAGGCCGACGGCGGCCCTGCGGCGGCTGTTGCGGGAGACGGGGGTGGCGCGGACCGACCTGCCGACGCGGGTCAACGCGGAGAACCTGGCCCCGGCGTTTCTGGAGGGGCTGGAAGGGCTGTACGGCGGGACGCGGCTGGCGGCGCAGGAGCTGGACGGGCGGGTGGTGGAGGGGGACGGGGCGCTGTTCACCCTCGAGATGATCGAGCGGGCGCGGCGAAAATCTCCCTCCCCTTCATGGGGAGGGACGGCGAGGCCACGGGCCGAGCCCGGGTGGGGCTCGCAGGGGCCGGAGCGCAGACTGACGCACCCCACCCTGTCGACGCTTCGCGCCGACATCCCTCCCCATGAAGGGGAGGGAGAACGCGCCGACTGGCCTTCCTTCGAGCGGGTCGTCGTGGCGGTCGATCCGCCGTGTTCGGCCGGCGGGGACGCCTGCGGGATCGTGGTCGTCGGCCGGGCGCGGGGCTCGGCCCGGGTGCTGGCGGACAGGACCGTGCGGGGACGGTCGCCGCAGGGCTGGGCGAGGGCCGTGGCGCGGGCGGTGGAAGCGTTCGGGGCGGCGCGGGTGGTCGCCGAGGCCAACCAGGGCGGGGAGATGGTCGAGGCGGTGCTGAAGGCGGCGGGGGTGACCTGTCCGGTCAGGCGGGTGCATGCGCGGCTCGGCAAGCGGGCGCGGGCCGAGCCGGTGGCGGCGCTCTACGAACAGGGCCGGGTGAAGCACGGTCCGGGGCTGGAGGCGCTGGAGGAGGAACTCATGGGGCTGGGGGACGAGGGCGGCGGCAGTCCGGACCGGGCCGACGCCCTGGTGTGGGCGGTGACGGACCTGCTGATCGACGGGGGCGGGCCGGGGCCGAGGGTCAGGGTGGTTTGAGGGTGTGGGGGGTGGGGGGTGGGGTGTGGCGGGTGCGGAGAGGGTGAAAGTGTCGGGGAATCACACCCCACACCCCACCTCCCACACCCAAACCTCAGACCGCCTCGTTCAGCAGGGCGGCCTTGTAGCCCTCGACCCAGATGTTGCGGAACCGCTTCGAGCGCTCGGCGTGGTAGATGTGGGCCAGCTCGGCGTAGGAGCGGTCGAAGTCGTCGTTGACGAAGACATAGTCGAACGCCCCGCAGTGCTCGATCTCGCCCTTGGCGTTGGCGATGCGGCGCTCGATGACGTCGTCGGCGTCCTGGGAGCGGGTCACCAGGCGGCGGCGGAGCTCCTCGAGGCTGGGGGGCAGGATGAAGACGCGGACGGCGTCTTCCGGGCATTTGGCGGCGATGTCGCGGGCCCCCTGCCAGTCGATGTCGAACAGGACGTCGCGGCCCTCGGCCAGGGCGCGGTCGATCGGGGCGCGCGGGCTGCCGTAGCGGCTGCCGTGGACGTCGGCCCATTCGAGGAAGGCGTCGGCCTCGATCATGCGCTGGAATTCGGCGTCGTCGACGAAATGGTAGTCGCGGTCGGCGACCTCGCCGGGGCGGATGGCGCGGGTGGTCATGGACACCGACAGCTCCAGACCGCCGTGGTCGGCCATCAGGCGGCGGCACAGGCTGGTCTTGCCGGCGCCCGAGGGGCTGGCGACGATCAGCAGGACGCCGCGGCGGGGCGTGCGTTCATTCGACATTCTGGACCTGTTCGCGCAACTGTTCGATCACGGCCTTGAGCTCGAGGCCGATTCCGGTGAGCGCGGTCGTAGCCGATTTCGAGCAGAGGGTGTTCGCCTCTCTCATGAATTCCTGCATCAGGAAGTCGAGTTTCCGTCCGGCGGGGGGTTGCTGCAACAGGGTGCGGGCCGAGGCGAGGTGGGCGGCCAGCCGGTCCAGCTCCTCGCGCACGTCGGCTTTCGTGGCGAGGGCGGCGGCCTCGAGGAAGATGCGGTCCTCCAGGCCCGGCGCGTCGGGAGCCAGTTCGGTCATGCGGCGGGCGAAGCGGTCGCGGATGGCGGCGGTCTGGGCGGCGGCCTCGGTTTCGGCGGCGGCGGTCAGGGCGGCGATGCGGTCGATGAAGTCGGCGATGACGGGCAGGAGCTGGCCGCCCTCGCGGTCGCGCGACAGTTTCAGGGCGTCGAGGGCCTGATCGATGGAGGCGGCCATGGCGGCCTCGACGGCGGCGCGGGTTTCGGGGTCGTCGATCTCCTCGGGCGCTTCCAGAACGCCGCGCAGGGACAGAAGCCCGTCGGCCGAGGGCGGGGTCGCCCCCTCCTCCGCCAGTTCGTTGGCGAGGGTCAGGTAGCGGGCGAGGATGTCCTGGTTGACCACCAGGGACGCGGCGCCGAGCGCGCGTTTCGCCTGGACGCCCAGCGTGACCTGACCGCGGCTCAGCCGGGCCTGGGCCGCGGCTTTGGCGTGGCGTTCAAGGCTGTCGAATCCGGGCGGGCCGCGGAAGCGGATCTCGAGGTTGCGGCCGTTGACCGAGCGGACCTCGACCGACCAGGTCCAGTCGCCTCCGCCTTCGACGACCAGCGCGCCGTCCGCCCGGCCGAAGCCGGTCATGCCGGAGATGTGCGTCATCGGGCCGGAGCCGGGGCCGGGGCGGCCGGCGGTATGCTGATGACCCGCGCGCCCGGCGGGATTGTCACGCCGGACGGCGCGACGGCATCGGGCGCGGCGGCGGGAGCGCCCGGAACCGCGCCGGGCGTGACGGTCGGAGCGGCCTCGGGCGGCAGGCCGGCCTTGCGGCGCTCGATCTCGCGCCAGCGGGCGACATTGGCGAGGTGCTCTTCATAGGTGCGGGCGAAGACGTGGCCGCCCGTGCCGTCGGCGACGAAGAACAGCTCGTCGCTGCGGGGCGGGTTGAGGACGGCGGCGACGGCGTCGCGGCCGGGATTGGCGATGGGCGTCGGCGGCAGGCCGTCGATCTGATAGGTGTTCCAGGCCGTCGCCCGGTCCAGTTCCGAACGCCGGATGCCCCGGCCCAGCGGACGGCCGCGGGTGATGCCGTAGACGATGGTCGGATCGCTCTCCAGCCGCATGCCCGCCCGCAGGCGGTTGCTGAAGACGGCGGCGACGCGCGGGCGCTCGGCCGCGAGGCCGGTTTCCTTTTCGACGATCGAGGCCAGCACCATCGCCTCCTCGGGCGTGCGGACGACCGTGGTCGGGCTGCGCGCGGCCCACAGGCGGGCCAGGTTCTCGTCGCGGGCGCGGCGCATGCGGGCGATGACGGACTCGCGCGTTTCGCCCCGGCTGACCTCATAGGTGTCGGGCCACAGCGAGCCCTCGTCCGGCGTGCCGTCGACGGTCCCGATCAGGATCGGCTGATTGTTGAGGATGTCGACCGCCTGGGCCGAGGACCAGCCCTCGGGCAGGGTGACATAGTGGCGGACCACCCGGCCCTCGACCAGCAGGACGATGACGGAGCGGAGGGACGCCTTGCTGGGCACCTCATATTCGCCCGCGCGCAGCTTGCGGTCGGCGCCGGTCAGGGTGGCGGCGGCCTTGAACATGTCCACCGAGCGGATCACGCCGGCGGACTTCAGGGTCGCGGCGATGGCCGAGACGCCCGCGCCGCTGGGCAGGGTGACGATGGTGGTCTGCTGACCGTCGCGCGCCGACGGGCCGGGGGCGTAGAAGACGCTCCAGGCGGCGACGAGGGCGGCGATGATGAACAGGCTGATCGTGGCCGTGGCGGCCAGGAACGCCGTCTTGCGGCCTGAACGGCGTTCGACCCCCACCTAGGCGACCTTTCTGAAGATGACGGTGGCGTTGGTGCCGCCGAAGCCGAAGCTGTTCGACATGGCCACGTCGATCTCCATCGGCTGGCCCTTGTCCCGAACCATGTTCATGGCGGTTTCCCGTTCCGGATTGTCCAGATTGATCGTCGGCGGCGCGATCTGGTCGCGGATGGCGAGGATGCAGAAGATGGCCTCGATGGCCCCCGCCGCGCCCAGCAGGTGGCCGGTCATGGACTTGGTGGAGGACAGGGCCACGTTCGGGGCGTGGTCGCCCATCAGCTTCTCGATCGCGCCGGCCTCGATCCAGTCGGCCATGGTCGAGGTGCCATGGGCGTTGACATAGTCGATGTCGGAGACGTCGATGCCGGCCCGCTTCACCGCCATCTGCATGGCCCGATAGCCGCCGTTGCCGTCCTCGGCCGGGGCGGTGATGTGATACGCGTCGCCGCTCATGCCGTAGCCGATGACCTCGGCGTAGATGGTCGCGCCGCGGGCCTTGGCGTGTTCGTACTCTTCCAGCACCACGATGCCGGCGCCCTCGCCCATGACGAAACCGGAATGGTCCTTGTCCCACGGCCGCGAGGCCTTTTCGGGCGTATCGTTATAGGCCGTGCACAGGGCCTTGCAGGCGAGGAAGCCGGCGATGCCGATGGGAACGATGGAGCTTTCGGCCCCGCCGGCCACCATGACGTCGGCGTCGTCCAGCATGATCATCCGCGCCGCGTCGCCGATGGCGTGGGCGCCGGTGGCGCAGGCGGTGACGACCGAGTGATTCGGGCCCTTGAGGCCGTGCCGGATGGAGATCTGGCCCGAGGTCAGATTGATCAGGGCCGAGGGGATGAAGAAGGGGCTGACCCGGCGCGGGCCCTGTTCCTTGAGGATGATGGCGGTGTCGGCGATGGGGCCGAGGCCGCCGATGCCGGAGCCGACCATGACGCCGGTGCGCTCGCGCTGTTCCTCGGTCTCGGGCTTCCAGCCGGAGTCGGCCAGGGCCTCGTCCGCCGCGGCGATGGCGTAGACGATGAAGTCGTCGACCCGCTTGCGGTCCTTGGGCGACATGACCTTTTCGTGGTCGAAGACGCCGGGTTCGCCCGGAACGCCCCCGCCCCGGCCGTCCACGGACGGGATTTCGCCCGCGATGGTGCAGCCATAGCCCTCGGTGTCGAAGCTGGTGATCGGGCCGATGCCCGACCGCCCCTCGAGGATGCCCTTCCAGTTATGGTCCACGCCCCAGCCGAGCGGGGTGAGCAGACCGAGGCCGGTGACGACGACACGGCGCATGAGCGCTCCTCGCAACAGAATCCAGACCGCAAACAGTAATGGCCGCCGGGCGGCCCCGCTAGGGGCGCGCCACGGCGGCCATCAAAGCCGTTTTGAAGTGGAGGCGATCAGCCCGCCAGCTTCTCGTCGATGAATTTCACGGCGTCGCCGACCGTCTGGATGTGTTCGGCGGCGTCGTCCGGAATTTCGATGTCGAATTCTTCCTCGAAGGCCATGACCAGTTCGACGTTGTCGAGCGAGTCGGCGCCCAGATCGTCGATGAAGCTGGCCTTTTCAACGACCTTTTCCGGATCGGCGTCCAGGTGGTCGATGACGATCTTGCGGACGCGTTCCAGGGTGTCGGACATGGGGGTCTCTGCTTTTGGGGCCGCCGGAGCGGCTGTTGTCTCGATCACTGCCGTATGACGACAGCGGCGACGGCGCAAGCCTTCAACGAAGACTCAGGCGCGTCGGTTGCGTGGGCTTTAGCACAGCCGCGACGGCTGGAAATAGGGGGAATGGGGTGTGGGGTGTGGGGGGGCGGATGCCGGCCCCTCAATGGTCTCGATGAGGGAAGAAGGACAGCCGGCCTTACACCCTACCCCCCCACACCCCACACCCTACCGCCTAGATCATCGCCATGCCGCCGTTCACGTGCAGGGTCTGCCCCGTGACATAGGCGGCTTCGTCAGAGGACAGATAGACAGCGGCGGCGGCGATCTCGTCGCCGGAGCCCAGCCGGCCGAGGGGGATGGTCTTGAGGATGGTCTCGCGCTGGGCGTCATTGAGCACGTCGGTCATCGGCGAGGCGATGAAGCCCGGGGCGATGCAGTTGACCGTGATGCCGCGGCTGCCGACTTCCTGCGCCAGCGACTTGGAGAAGCCGATCATGCCGGCCTTGGAGGCGGCGTAGTTGGTCTGGCCGGGGTTGCCGGTGACGCCCACGATCGAGGTGACGCCGATGATGCGGCCCGAGCGGCGCTTCATCATCCCCTTCATGGCCGCGCGCGAGAGGCGGAAATAGCTCTCGAGGTTGATCCGGATGACGTCCTGGAAGTCCTCGTCCTTCATCCGCATCAGCAGGCCGTCCTTGGTGATGCCGGCGTTGGCGATCAGGATGTCCAGCGGGGCGCCGGCGGCTTCCTCGGCGCGGGCGACCAGGCCGTCGACAGACTCGGCGTCCGACAGGTTGGCGGCGGCGAAGAAGGCGCGCTCGCCGAGTTCCTTCGCCAGGTCCTGCAGGACGGCCTCGCGGGTGCCCGAGAGGACCACGGTCGCGCCCTGGGCGTGCAGGGCGCGGGCGATCGAGCCGCCGATGCCGCCGGTCGCGCCGGTGACGAGAGCGGTCTTGCCGGTGAGATTGAACATCTGAAACTCCTTTTCCTTCTCCCCTTGCGGGAGAAGGTGGCCCGGAGGGCCGGATGAGGGGTCACGCGGACCTCTCAAGATTGAAGTTGGAGACGCCGCGCCGGCTTCCGCCGGTTCGACCCCTCATCCGTCAGGCTGCGCCTGACACCTTCTCCCGCAAGGGGAGAAGGAAAGTCAAAAACTCTTCGCGAACGCTTCCAGCTCTTCCGGCGTGTTGAGCGCGCCGCTCGCGGCGTCCGGGGCGATGCGTTTGGCCATGCCGGTCAGGACCTTGCCCGAGCCGATCTCGGCGAAGCGGGTCACGCCGCCCTCGCCGGCCATCCATTCCATGCTCTCGCGCCAGCGGACGCGGCCGGTGACCTGCTCGACCAGCAGGCGGCGGATGACCTCGGGGTCGGTCTCCGGGCGGGCGGTGACATTGGCCACGACGGCGACCGACGGGGCGACGATCCGGGCGTCCGCCAGGGCCTCGGCCATTTCGTCGGCGGCGGGCTGCATGAGCGGGCAATGGAAAGGGGCCGAGACGTTCAGGGGGATGGCGCGGGCGCCCAGCTCCTTGGCCTTTTCGATGGCGCGGTCGACGGCGGCCTTGTCGCCCGAGATGACGATATTGCCGGCGTTGTTGTCATTGGCGACGACGCAGACGCCGACCTCGGACCCGGCCGCGGCGGCGGCTTCGGCGAGGGCGAGATCGGTCTTCGGGCCGATCAGGGAGGCCATGGCCCCGCGCCCGACGGGGACGGCGCGCTGCATGGCCTGACCGCGCAGTTTCAGCAGGCGGGCGGTGTCAGACAGCGAAATCGCGCCGGCGGCGCACAGGGCCGAATATTCGCCCAGCGAATGGCCGGCGACGCAGGCGGCGCGGCTGACGTCGACGCCGAACTCGACCTTGAGGACGCGGGCGGCGGCCAGGGAGACGGCCATCAGGGCCGGCTGGGCGTTCTCGGTCAGGGTCAGCTGGTCCTCGGGGCCCTCGCGCATCAGCGCCGACAGCTTCTGGCCGAGGGCGTCGTCGATCTCGGCATAGACCTCGCGCGCGGAGGCGAAGGCGTCGGCCAGCGCCGCGCCCATGCCGACCGACTGGCTGCCTTGTCCGGGGAACAACAGGGCGAGGGTCATGGGCGGGGCTCCGGCGGGGTTGAATCGAGCGGGAGGGGTAGGACGATCAGACGGGCGGGGCAAGACGGGCCGACCGGGCTGATCTGGACTTGGGCAGGTTCTTCACGAAGACCACAAAGGGATCACGAAGAACACGAAGGGGCCGGCGGGCCCGCGTCTCCCGTCAGGGAGGCGCAAGAGAAAACGGATGGCGGGCAAGGGCCCGCGAGCCGTGGTCAGGCACACGCACTTCGTGCCCTTGGTGATGAACCAGCCTCCGCTGGCCACAAGCGCGAAACTCGGGAATTGGCCCTTCGGGCCAGTCAGAACAGCACCGCCGGGTTCATGATGCGGAGCGGGTCGATGGACGCGCGGACGGCCTGCATGGTCTGGATTTCGAGCGGCGACTTGTAGCGGCGGGCCTCGTCGGTCTTGAGGCGCCCCAGGCCGTGTTCGGCCGATATGGAGCCGTCGTAGCGGGCGACGATGTCGTGGACGACCTCGGACCCCTCGGCCCAGCGGGCGAGGAATTCCTTCAGGTCGCCGCCCGGCGGGCACAGCACGTCGTAGTGCATATTGCCGTCGCCGACGTGGCCGAAGGCGCTGACGCGCGCGCCGGGATGGAAGCGTTCGACGGCGGCCGTGGCCTCCTCGAGGAAGTCGGCGATGCGCGAGACGGGCACGGAGACGTCGTGCTTCCAGCCGCCGCCCTCGGGCTTCTGGGCGGCCGACTGTTCCTCGCGCACCTTCCAGAAGGCGGCGCGCTGGCTGTCGTTCTGGGCGATGGCCGCGTCGGTGATCAGACCGGTCTCGAAGGCGTGGGTCAGCAGCCGCTCCATGGCGGAATCGGCCCCGCCCGGTTCGCCGGACACCAGCTCGATCAGGACGTACCAGGGCGGCGTGGTGTCCAGCGGCTCGCGAGTGTCGGGGATGTTGGCGAGGACGAAGCCCATGCCGATTCGCTTCATCAGCTCGAACGCCTCGACGCCGCCGCCGGTCTCGGACTTGGCGCGGGCCAGCAATTCGATGGCGGCCGCCGGCGTATCCAGCCCGACCATGGCCGTGGCGCGGGAGCGCATGACCGGAAACAGCTTCAGGGTGGCGGCGGTGACGACGCCGAGCGTGCCCTCGGCCCCGATCAACAGTTGCTTGAGGTCGTAACCGGTGTTGTCCTTCCGCAGCCGCTTCAGGCCGTGGAATATCCGGCCGTCCGGCAGCACGGCCTCCAGCCCCAGCACCAGATCGCGCATGACGCCGTAGCGGATGACGGCGGTGCCGCCGGCGTTGGTCGAGACCACCCCGCCGATGGTCGCCGTGCCCTCGGCCGCGAGGCTGAGCGGGAACAGCCGGTCGGCGGCGGCGGCGGCCTGCTGCGCCTCCAGCAAGGTGACGCCCGCCTCGACCGTCATGGCGTCATCCAGGGGGGTGACGTCGCGGACCGCGCGCAGCTTGCGCGTCGACAGCAGCACCTCGCCAAAGGGGATCTGGCCGCCGACCAGTCCCGTGTCGCCGCCCTGGGGCGTGACGGCGACGCGATGTTCGGCGCAGATCGCGACCAGACGCGCCGTCTCCTCCGTCGAGCGCGGCGTCAGCATCAGGGGGGTGTGGCCCCGCCAGCGGTTGCGCCATTCGGTCAGCCAGGGGGCGATCTCGGCGACGTCGTCGGTCCAGCCGCCGGGGCCGGCGGCGGATTTCAGGGCTTGGAGCGCGGCGGCGGAGGGCGGGGTCATGCGCCCTTGTCTCAAAGTCATGGACGCGGCGAAAGGGCCAAGCCACGCTGACGTGATGACCCGCGCCCCGCCCTCGCCCGTCCCCGCCGTCGGCGTCGTCTGCCTGCGCGGCGACGAAGTGCTGCTGATCCGGCGCGGGACGCCGCCGCGGCAGGGCGAATGGAGCCTGCCCGGCGGCCGGATCGAGCCCGGCGAGCGCGCCGTCGACGCGGCCTTGCGGGAACTGCGCGAGGAGACCGGGGTCGAGGCGGAGATCACCGGCCTGATCGACGTGGTCGACGGCGTCTTTCCCGAGGCGGGCCGGCATTATGTGCTGATCGACTACGCCGCGCGCTGGATTTCTGGCGAACCCGTGGCGGGCGACGACGCGGTCGAGGCGCGGTTCGTGGCCCTGGACGAGGCGCCGGCGATGGTGGACTGGGCGGAGACGCGCCGGATCATCGCCCTCGCCGCGGCGTCCCATGATTTGGGACGCGACCGGACAGCGCGGCCGTGACATGGTCAAGCTTGCCGGCGGTGGGCCGGAGGGGGACCTTCATCATGCGTATCCGTAATCTCGTGGCGGCGCTCGCCGCCTCGGCCCTGCTCGCGCCGGCCGCCCTGGCCCAGACCGACTCGATCGACTTCACCCTGACCAACAACACCGAGCATGTGCTGACGGCCCTGTTCATCTCCCTGCCTTCGACCGACGAGTGGGAAGAGGACATCTTCGGCGCCGACGTGCTGGGCGCGGGCGAGAGCATGGACATCTCGATCGACGACGGCCTGCCCGAGTGCGTCTACGACATCCGCGCCGACTTCTCGGACGGCGATTCGGTGCAGGTCGCGGAGGTCAATTTCTGCGAACTGGACGGCGAGGAACTGGCCATCAACGAGGAATAGTCCGGCGTTCCGATCGCCGACTGGAGGGCGGCTCTCGCGGGAGCCGCCCTTTTTATTACGCGGATGTCATCTCTCCCCATCCGGTTTCTGTGGCGCGCGAGCCACAGGGTGCTAACCTGAGCGGGATTTGGGAGGCTTCATGGACACGTCCGTTCTTTTCACCCTCGCCCTGCTCGCCCTGGCCTTCGTGCTGCTGTTCAGCGTGGTCAAGATCGTGCCCCAGGGTCGCGAATTCACCGTCGAGCGGTTCGGCAAATACACCCGCACCCTCGCCCCCGGCATCAGCCTGCTGACGCCTTTCGTGGAGCGGGTCGGACGCCGCATGAACATGATGGAGCAGGTCCTCGACGTGCCCCAGCAGGAGGTCATCACCAAGGACAACGCCATGGTGAAGGTCGACGCCATCGTCTTCATCCAGGTGATGGAGGCCTCGGCCGCCGCCTACCGGATCGAGAACCTGCCCTACGC
>NZ_JBAZOS010000012.1:0-66235 GCF_041648615.1 Brevundimonas sp. | reverse complement strand
AAGGACTATCGCCGCGTCGCCACCCGCTACGACAAGCTCGCCGCAAACTACCTCTCCGGCGTGCTCATCGCCGCAACCGTCTGCTACTGGGCCAAATGAGTCCGGACCCTAGCCGACGAACCCCGCCGCCCGCCGCAATCGGTCGTTGATGGCCTCGCCGAGGCCTTCGCCGGGGATCGGGGAAACCGCGATGCCCGCAGGCTTTTCGCGGTCGGCCTCCCGCAACCGCCGGAACAGGTTGGCCGCCGCCTCCCGCAGGTCGCCCGTCGGGCTCAGGCTCCAGCGCGGATCGCCGACACCCGGACCGAAGCCGAGCAGAATCTCGCCGGGCCCAGCCGTCGCGGCCTCGATCCGGACCGGAGCATCCGGGGCGTAGTGCAAGGTCAGCCGGCCAGGCGAGCGATGCCCCTCCCCGCCCCGGTCGAGCGGCCCGACCACGGCCTCGATCTCTGCGCGCGTCACCGAGCCGGGACGCAGCAGGGCGACGCGGCCGTCCAGCACCGAAACCACGGTGCTCTCGACCCCCACCGCGCACGGCCCGCCGTCGATGGCGGCGCCGGCGGCGAAGCCCGTCTCCTCGACCGCATCGGCGAAGGTGGTGGGGCTGGGCCGGCCCGAGCGGTTGGCCGACGGCGCCACCACGGGGCGGCCGAAGGCGGAAATCAGCGCGCGGGCGCGGACGTGGCCGGGCACGCGGACGGCGACGCTGTCCAGCCCGGCGCGGGCCAGATCGCACACGCGGGTCCGGTCCCGGACGGGGGCGACCAGGGTCAGGGGGCCGGGCCAGAAGGCTTTGGCCAGCGCCCGCGCGCGGTCGTCGAACCCGGCGATCGCCTCGGCCTGCACGGCGTCTGCGACATGGGCGATCAGGGGATTGAAGCGCGGACGGCCCTTGGCCTCGAAAATGGCGGCGACGGCCCGGGCGTCGCCGGCGTCGGCGGCCAGGCCATAGACCGTCTCGGTCGGCAGGATGACCAGTCCGCCGGCCTTCAGCACCTGGACGGCCTCGGCGTCGGACACGCCTATGCGGCGCGCGCCTGAAGCGCCACCCGCACCGTCACCTGCCGTCCGACCAGTCCGTTCCACGGCCCCGATGTTCCTATGCCGAAGTCCGCGCGATCCAGCGTCAGCGCGCCCGCCAGATGCGCCCGCTGCCCGCTGATGCGCAAGTCCAGCGGGAAGGCGACCTGACGGGTTCGCCCCTTCATCGTGATGTCGGCATGGGCCGTGTAGCGATCAGGGCCCAGCGGTTCCAGCGACTTCAGATCGAAGCGGATGACCGGATAGCGGGCGGCGTCGAGAAACGCCGGACTGACGGCCCTCCGGGACGCGACCGCCGGGGACATCCTCAGGGACGCCGCCTGGACCGTCACCGAGGCCCGCGCGCTTTCGGGATGGGCGGGATCCAGAACCACGGAGCCGCGCCAGTCCTCGAACCGCCCCGTATGGGAGCCGCCGAATGCGCGGACGGACATCTCGATGCGCGACGCCTCCCGGTCAAAGGTCCACGGCGCCGGGGCCGCCCCGGTCAGGAGCGGGGCCAGAAGGGCGACCAGCAGGGCGACGAACAGCCTCACGGCCGGCGCGGGATCAACGGAATCATCCGGTGGAGCACATTGTCCCGGTCGATGAACTGGTGCTTCAGCGCGCCGAGCACATGCAGGGCGATCAGCACATAGAGGCCCTTGACGACGACGCCGTGGATGTCGATCAGCGAGCGATACCCCTCCCGGCCGCCCCCGATCGGCAGCAGCGGCCAGTCGAACAGACCAAACCAGCTGAGTTCACCGCCCCTCGCCGAGACCGCCGCCCATCCGGTCAGGGGCAGGGCGATCAGGAGGACGTAGAACAGGATATGGGTCGCCCCCGCCAGGAGCTTTTCCCACCGCTTCATCGTATCAGGCAGCGGCAGGGCGGGATTGGCGATGCGCCAACCGATCCGGACGAGGGTCAGGACCAGGATCAGCATGCCGGACGCCTTGTGGATCTCGACGAACTGGCGCGCCAGCGGACCTTCGGTCGCCTCGTGCGCGGTGATCAGCAGCACCTGCGCCAGGATCAGCGCGGCGAGGAGCCAGTGCAGGATCAGCGAGACGGTCGAATAGCGGTTGCGCGGCTCAGCCATGGCGGACTCCCTGGGTCGCCTTACTCTGGCCCGTCGGCGGCTCTTCGCCAAGCCACAGCTTGCATGCCCCGGCGGCAAGGCGGCATGAACGTCGGAACAGTCCGAACCGAGATCCTGGCCCATGACCTACCGCGCGCCCGTCCGCGACATCGCCTTCGCCCTCCAGGCCGTGGCCGGCATAGACCAGGTCGCCGCCACCGGCGCCTTCCCCGACTATGACGCCGAGGTGCTGGGCGCCGTGCTGGAGGCGGCGGCGCAGTTTTCGGAAGGCGTGCTGGCGCCGCTGAACCGCATCGGCGACCAGAAGGGGTCGACCTGGGCCGACGACGCCGTCACCGCCGCACCGGGGTTCGCCGACGCCTATCGCCAGTTCGCCGCGGGCGGCTGGACCGGCCTGTCCGCCCCGGCCCACGCCGGCGGTCAGGGCCTGCCCAAGGCGCTGGAGCTCGCGGCCTATGAGACAGTACATGCTGCATGCATGGCCTTCGGCCTGTGCCCGATGCTGTCGCTGGCCGCCATCGAGGCGCTCGAGGCCCACGGCACGCCGTCGCAGAAAGAGCTTTACCTGTCCCGGCTGGTGTCGGGCGAGTGGACCGGGGCCATGGTCCTGACCGAGCCGCAGGCCGGCTCGGACCTCGGGGCCCTGACCGCCACGGCGACGCCGAACGGCGACGGGACCTACGCCCTCAACGGCCAGAAGATCTTCATCACCTGGGGCGACCACGACGCCACCGACAACATCGTCCACATGGTGCTGGCCCGCCTGCCCGACGCCCCGCCCGGACCCAAGGGCATCAGCCTGTTCCTCGCCTCGAAATACCTCGCCGCGCCGGACGGGACCCTGGGCGAGCGCAACGCCTTCCGGCCCGTCGGGGTCGAGCACAAGCTGGGCATCCACGCCTCGCCGACCTGCGTCATGTCCTATGAGGGCGCGACCGCCGAACTGGTCGGCCAGCCGAACCAGGGCCTGGCCCATATGTTCGTCATGATGAACGCCGCCCGCCTCGCCGTCGGCGTCGAGGGCGTCGGCATCGCCGAGCGGGCCTATCAGCACGCCCTCGCCTACGCCCGCGAGCGGCGTCAGGGCCGGTCGGTCTGGACCGGCGAGGCCAACGCCCCGATCATCGACCATCCGGACGTGCGCCGCACCCTGTCGGTGATGAAGGCCAAGGTGGCCGCCGCCCGCGCCATCTGCCTGTCCACGGGGGTGGCGGCCGATCTGGCGAAGCACGCGGCGACGGAAGAGGACCGCCGACGCTGGAAGGGCCGCGAGGACCTGTTCACCCCCATCGCCAAGGCCTGGTCCACCGACGTCGGCTGCGAGGTCGCCTCGTCGGGCGTCCAGATCCACGGCGGCATGGGCTTCATCGAGGAGACCGGCGCGGCCCAGCACTATCGCGACGCCCGCATCGCCCCGATCTACGAAGGCACCAATGGCATCCAGGCCATGGACCTCGTCGGGCGCAAGCTGTCGATGGACGGCGGCCAGTCGGCCCGCGACCTGATCGCCGACATGAAGGCGACCCTGGCGAAACTGCCGCGCCTGTACTCCGGCAAGCCGCTGGAACGGTTCGCGGCCGCCGTCGCAGCGGTCGAGGACGCCACCCTGTGGCTGCTGGACCGCAAGGCCGCCGCCGACGGGGGCGCCGACGTGCTGGCCGCCGCCGACGCCTATCTGAAGCTGCTGGGGGACGTCGCGGGCGGCTGGATGCTGGCCCAGGGCGCGCTCCATGCCCGCGACCAGCTGGACGGCGGCCAGGGCGACCCGGCATGGCTGGAAGGCAAGATCACCCTGTACGAGGTCTATGCCGCCAATGTGCTGGGCCACGCCTCAAGCCGGCTGGCCGCCGTGGGTCAGGGCGGGGCCCTGCTGGAGCGGATGAGCGTGGACGTGCTGGCGGGGTGACCTCAACGCTCTCCCTCCCCTTCATGGGGAGGGTGTCGGCGAAGCCGACGGGTGGGGTATGACAGGTCGGGCAGCGCCTCAGGGAGGGCGCCGTCACACCCCACCCGACCTCGCTGCGCTCGGCCACCCTCCCCATGAGGGGGAGGGAGAGATGTGTGATCAGAGGTGGATCACCCGCCCATAGGCGTCCAGCGCGGCCTCGTGCATGGCCTCGGACATGGTCGGGTGGGGATAGACGATGCCGTGGATGTCCTCTTCCGTCGCCTCCATGGCGATGGCGGTGACGAAGCCCTGGATCATCTCGGTGACCTCTGCGCCGAGCATATGGGCGCCGATCAGGGCGCCGGTCTTCGCGTCGAAGATCACCTTGACGAAGCCCTCGATCTCGCCGGCGGCGACGGCCTTGCCGTTCACGCGGAAGGGGAAGCGGCCGACCTTGACCTCGCGTTTCGCCTCGCGCGCACCCTGTTCGGTGATCCCGACCGAGGCCACCTGCGGCTGGGCGTAGGTGCAGCCGGCGATGGGCGAGTTCACGTTCGGGGTCTTGTAGCCGGCGATGTGTTCGGCGGCGTGGATGCCTTCGTGCGAGGCCTTGTGCGCCAGCCAGGGCGCGCCGGCGCAGTCGCCGATGGCGTACAGCCCCTTCACATTGGTCTGGCAGTGGCCGTCGATGGTGATGTGGCCGCGGTCCATGTTGACGCCCAGCGCCTCCAGACCGATGCTGTCGGTGTTGGCGGTGATGCCGACCGCCGAGATGCAGACCTCGGCTTCCAGCGTCTCGGCCTTGCCGCCGGCCTCGATGGCCACCTGCACGCCCTTGCCGCCCTTCGACACCTTCGTCACCTTGCAGCCGGTGCGGAATTTCATGCCGCGCTTCTCGAAGGCCTTCTGCGCCGCCTTTGACACCTCCTCGTCCTCGACCGGCATGATGCGGTCGACGGCCTCGACCACGGTCACCTCGGCCCCCAGGGCGCGGTAGAAGCTGCCGAACTCGACGCCGATGGCGCCCGAGCCGATGACGACGATGGAGGCGGGCATCTTTTTCGGCGCCATGGCCTCGCGATAGGCCCAGATGCGGTCGCCGTCGGCCTCGAGGCCGATCTGCGGAAGGGCCCTGGCGCGCGCGCCGACGGCCAGGATCACAGCCTTCGCCTCGACCGTGCGCGACCCGCCGGCCTTCAGGGCGACGACCACCTTGGGCGCCCCGGAGGCGCCACCTGGGCCCTTCTCCAGCTTCGCCGCGCCTTCGATCACCTCGATCTTGTTCTTCTTCATCAGATAGGCGACGCCCTTGTTCATGGTGGCGGCGACGCCCCGGGAACGCTGGATGATGGCGTCGAAGTCGAAGCCGGCGTTGTCGGCGGACAGGCCGTAGTCCTTGAGGTGCGACAGGCTCTCGTACTTCTCGCCCGACTTCAGCAGGGCCTTGGTCGGGATGCAGCCCCAGTTCAGGCAGATGCCGCCCAGGCTCTCGCGCTCGACGATGGCGACCTTCTGGCCCAGCTGGCTGGCGCGGATGGCGGCCACATAGCCGCCCGGGCCGGAACCGATGATGATGAGGTCGAATTCCATGGTTTTTCCGCTGGTTATAGTCACAGGCCGCTGTCGCGAATCCACGCCTCGGAGACGGCTTTTCCGCGCGCCATGTCATCGACCACGAGGATCATCTGATGATCATGGTCACTGTACAGGACCTCGATATTGACGCCGGCCTCGGCCATCCGGCGGGTCAACTGGCCCAGCTGCCCCGGCGTGTCCTGCCTCAGTCGCTGGACCAGGACATCGTTCTCGGCGACGACCCGGATGCCGGCGTCCTCGAGGGCCCGGCGCGCCGCCGCGCCGTCCGCGAACAGGAAATGGGCCACGCCGCCCCCGGCCGTCGTCCAGGCGCCGCCGCCCTCGATGCTGACCCCGGCCCGCGACAACGCCTCGCCCATGTCGGCGAGGGCGCCCGGGCGGTCGTCCAGCAGGATCGAAAGGTCCTTCACGTCAGATCAGCCTGTCGATATCGGCCTTGATGGCCTCGGGTTCGACCTGGGGGGCGTAGCGGGCGACCACCCGCCCCTCCCGGTCGGTCAGGAATTTGGTGAAATTCCATTTGATGTCGCGGCTGCCGAGGAAGCCCTTCTTCTGGCTGGTCAGCCAGGCGTAGAGCGGGTGCCGGTTCGGACCGTTGACCTCGACCTTGTCGAACATCGGAAAGTCGACGCCATAGGTGGCGGAGCAGAAGCTGGCGATCTCGGCGGCGCGGCCGGGCTCCTGCTGGCCGAACTGGTTGCAGGGGAAACCCAGCACCTCGAACGGTTTGTCCGTATACTGACGATGCAGCGCCTCCAGTCCGGCGTACTGGCCGGTGAAGCCGCATTTGGACGCCGTGTTGACGATCAGCAGGGCCTGCCCACGGTATTGCTCCAGCGCCTGCTCGGCGCCGTCGATGGCCGTGGCGCTGAAATCATAGACCGTGGTCACGCCGCGTCTCCGCTCAGGCCAGCATCGTCACGGGATCTTCGATCATCGCCTTGAAGACCTGCAGGAATTTGGCTCCGATGGCGCCGTCCACCACGCGATGATCGCAGGTCAGGGTGACCGTCATCACCGTGGCGACGGCCAGCTGGCCGTCCTTGACCACGGCCCGCGGCGCGCCGGCGCCCACGCTCATGATCGCGCCCTGGGGCTCGTTGATGATCGAGGCGAACGACTGGATGCCGAACATGCCGAGGTTGGACACCGAGAAGGTGCCGCCCTGGAATTCCTCGGGCTTCAGCTTGCGGTCGCGGGCGCGCTTGGCCAGGTCCTTGGACTCGGTCGCGATCTGCGACAGGGACTTGGTCTCGGCCGCGCGGATGATCGGGGTGATCAGGCCGCCGTCGATAGCCACCGCCATCGCCACGTCGGCGTGGTGGTGCATGGCGATGCCCTCGGGCGAATAGCTGGCGTTGGCCTCGGGCACCGCCTTCAGCGCCATGGCCGAGGCCTTGATGACGAAGTCGTTGACCGAAACCTTGACGCCCGATGTCTCGAGCATCGCATTGACCCTGGCGCGCGAGGCCAGCAGGCCGTCGATCTCGCAATCGATGTTCAGCGGGAAATGCGGCACGTCGCGGAAGCTGTCGGTCAGGCGCCGCGCGATGGCCTTGCGCATGCCGTCGAGCGGGATCAGGTCGTAGCTGCCGTCGGGTATGCCCATCTGGGCCAGGGACTGGACCTTGCGGACCTCGCCGGCCGGCGCCGCGGCGGTCTGGGCGGCCGGAGTCTGAGCCCCGCCTTTGACGCCCTCGACATCGCGTTTGACGATGCGGCCGTGGGGGCCGGTGCCCTTGATGGATTTCAGGTCGACGCCCTTCTGCGCCGCGATCCGCCGGGCCAGCGGCGAGGCGAAGACGCGTTCGCCGTCCGCTTTCGCGGGGGCGGACGGGGATTTCGGGGCGGCGGCGGCGGGCGCCGCGACAGCCTCGGCCTTGACCGGTGCGGCCCCGGGGACCTCCGCCGGAGCCGCGGCGGCCTTCGGCGCCGGGGCGGCCGCGCCGCCCTCGTCCTTGAGGCGGGCGATCGGCGTATTGACCTTCACCCCCTCAGAGCCCTCGGCCACGAGGATGTCGGTGACCTCGCCCTCGTCGACGGCCTCGACCTCCATGGTCGCCTTGTCGGTTTCGATCTCGGCGATGACGTCGCCGGCCTTGACCACGTCGCCGACCTTGACGTGCCATTTGGCCAGAACGCCCTCTTCCATCGTGGGCGACAGGGCAGGCATCAGGATGTCGGTCATTGCACGCTCCCGGGCGTGGAGGCCGGCTCGGCCACGGTCTGGACGTTGTCCGCCTTGATCACGTCGGACAGCCCCGTCAGAATCCGCTGATAGGCCTCACGTTCATTGTGGCCATGCCGGACGGCGTAGCCGTGCGCCATGTGTTTGGCCGCATAGGCCAGCATCTGACCGAACTGAAGCGGGTCGTTGAAGGCGGGCTTGACCGACATGACCGGCTCGCCCTTCGACCACCACATCCGCATGATCTCGACGGCCTCGGGGTCGGCCGCGACGCTCTCGGGCGTGATCAGCTGGAATTCCGGCTTCTCGCTCATGCCATCACCCGTTTCACGGCGGCGATGATCTTGTCCACGCCCGGCAGCGACAGGGCTTCCAGATTGGCGGCGTAGGGCAGAGGCACATCCTCCTGATGCACCCGCAGCGGCGGCGCATCCAGATAGTCGAACGCGTGTTCGATGACCCGGGCCACGACCTCGGCGCCGACGCCCATCGGACCCCAGCCCTCCTCGGCCGAGACCAGGCGGCTGGTCTTCTTCACGCTTTCGACGATGGTCTCGTGGTCGAGCGGACGCAGGGTGCGCAGGTCGACGACCTCGCAGCTGATCCCCTCCCCGGCCAGCGTCTCGGCGGCCTGCAGGGCGAAGCCGACCATGCGGCTGTGGGCGGTGATGGTGACGTCGGTCCCCTCGCGGCGGACCTTCGCCTTGCCGATCGGGACCAGCCAGTCCTCCACTTCGGGGACGTCGAACTCCAGACCGTACATCATCTCGTGCTCGAGGAAGACGACGGGGTTGGGGTCGCGGATGGCCGACTTCATCAGGCCCTTGGCGTCGGCCGCGTCATAGGGGGCGATGACCTTCAGGCCCGGCACCTGGGCGTACCAGGCGGAATAGTCCTGGCTGTGCTGGGCGCCCACGCGGCTGGCGGCGCCGTTGGGGCCGCGGAAGACGATGCTGGCGCGGATCTGGCCGCCCGACATGTAGAGCGTCTTGGCCGCCGAATTGATGATGTGGTCGATGGCCTGCATGGCGAAGTTGAAGGTCATGAATTCGACGATCGGCCTCAGGCCGGCCATGGCCGCGCCGACGCCGAGGCCGGCGAAGCCGTGCTCGGTGATCGGGGTGTCGACCACCCGTTTGTCGCCGAACTCCTGAAGCAGTTCGCGGCTGACCTTGTAGGCGCCCTGGTACTGGGCGACCTCCTCGCCGATCAGGAACACCTTGTCGTCGCGGCGCATCTCCTCGGCCATGGCGTCGCGCAGGGCGTCGCGGATGGTGGTCTTGACCATTTTGGCGCCGGCCGGGATCTCGGGATCGCGCAGTTCGACCTTCGGGCTCGGGGCCTGCGGCGGCGCCTTTTCGGGATCGCCGGTCTTGGCCTCGGCGGCCGGTTTCGTCTCCGGCGTGGTCGAAGTCTCCGTCGTCGCCGGAGTCGTCGTCGCGGCGTCTCCGGAATCGCCGGATTTCGTCGTCGAATTCCCCGCCGAATCCTCGCCCGCCAGACGGGCGATCGGGGTGTTGACCTTCACGTTCTCGGCGCCCTCGGCGACGAGGATTTCAAGCACCTCGCCCTCGTCGACGGCCTCGACCTCCATGGTCGCCTTGTCGGTCTCGATCTCGGCGATGACGTCCCCGGCCTTGACCGTGTCACCCGCCTTGATGTGCCATTTGGTCAGCGTGCCCTCTTCCATCGTGGGCGACAGCGCCGGCATGAGAATGTCGGTCATTTCTTAGTTCCGCACCTTGGATGGATGGTCATCGGGGTTGCCGCTCCGCCGAACCGCCCGCCCCAGCAACAAACGAGCGAGAGCATAGGAAATCAGACTCCCGAAAAGCCCCCCAAAGACCAGGAGGAAGATTCCCCAGAAAGCTCCGAGTGTGGCGAATACGTTCGGATCGAAAGCGAAAGCGCCCAGCGCAATCACCAGTCCAATCAGGAAGGCCGCGGCCGCATAGGCCATCGCCAGGTTCCGCCGATCTTCACGTGTCCACGTCCAACCGGAACCCTTGGCATAGGCTCTTCCGGCCACGAGGCAGGCGACCGCGAACGAAGGGATCCAGCTTGCGCTTGAGCCTCCATCAAAGCCGAACTGACTGTCGAGGAGGAGAAAAATCACCCCCAGGGCGACCGTCGCGACGATATTCACCGTGGCGAACAAGGCCAAATTCCTGAGTGGGACGCCGAACATCACCTACGCCTCCACATAGACGTCGGTATAGAGCTCGGACGGGTCCGGCTCCGGGCTTTCCTGGGCGAATTGAACGGCTTCGGCGACGATGGTCTTCACCTCGGCGTCGATCGCCTTGATCTCGTCCTCGCTGGCCTTCGCCTGCTCCAGCAGCATCTTCACGTGGTCGATGGGGTCACGCGTTTTCTTGACCTCGTCGACCTCTTCCTTGGCCCGGTATTTGGCCGGATCCGACATGGAGTGGCCGCGATAGCGGTAGGTCTTCATCTCCAGGATGAAGGGCCCGCCGCCTTCGCGGGCGCGCTTCACGGCCTTGGCCACCGCGTCGCGCACGGCCAGGACGTCCATGCCGTCGACCTGTTCGCCGGGGATGCCGAAGCTGGCCCCGCGCTCGCTCAGCCGGGTCGTCGAGGACGAGCGTTCGATGCTCGTGCCCATGGCGTACTGGTTGTTCTCGATGATGTAGATGGCCGGCAGCTTCCACAGCTGGGCCATGTTGAAGCTCTCATAGACCTGGCCCTGGTTGGCCGCGCCATCGCCGAAATAGATGAAGGCGACCGAGTCATCGCCCCGGTAGCGACCGGCGAACGCCAGGCCGGTGCCCAGCGCCACCTGCGCCCCGACGATGCCGTGACCGCCGTAGAAGCCGGTGGCGGTGTCGAACATGTGCATCGACCCGCCCTTGCCCTTGGACGAGCCGCCGATGCGGCCGGTCAGCTCGGCCATGACCTGTTTCGGGTCCATGCCGGCGCACAGCATGTGGCCGTGGTCGCGGTAGCCGGTGATGATCTTGTCGTGGCCCTGGCGGACGCTCTCCTGAACGCCCACGGCCACGGCTTCCTGGCCGATGTACAGGTGGCAGAAGCCGCCGATCAGACCCATGCCGTACAGCTGGCCCGCGCGCTCCTCGAACCGGCGGATGAGGACCATCTCGCGATAGAAGCGCAGCAGGTCTTCTTTCGAAGCCGCCGGCGTATTGGGCAGTTTTGTCGCCTTGCTGGAATCAGCTTTGGCGGCGGGGGCTTTCGCCATCCGTCATCTCCCGGCTGGGCCCTCGCCGAATGGCAGGATGCAGGGCCTCTTGTCGTTACGGAAAGGGGCTTTAGCAGCCTTCGTTCCCGAAACGCAAAGCGCTCCGGTCAAGCTGTAACGAAAGTTCACGCCCGCGGTGCGGAAGCCCTCGGCGTCGCCGGCGCGGAGACCCGGATCACATAGTCGCGCGGGTCGCTGAAGCCCAGCACGGCGCGCGCGCGCTCCTCGAGCAGGTCTCGCGAGAGACTGTCGGTGCGCAGATAGCGGACGCGGACCTCGAGGTCCCGCCGCTGCTCCATGATTCCCGCAAGCTGGGTCTCGCGGCGCACCAGCATGGCGTCGCGCTCATGACCGCTCAGCAGACCGCGCTGACCGGTCAGGGCCTGGACGCCCAGATAGACGATCAGCAGCAGCAGGATCGCTGACGGGAAATAGGGCTTCATCCGGTCGGGCACTTTTGGACGCTCCTTCTGAGCGCGGACTCAAGATTGAAAGAGTCTGACCGAAAATGCCTAACGAACCGTAGCTTGGCCGTAGAATCTGCGAAGCGGCGCCTAGCGATTCAGCAGCATGCCGTCGCCGAAATAGGCGCCCTGATCGCCCAGCATCTCCTCGATGCGGAGCAACTGGTTGTACTTGGCCGTGCGGTCGGACCGGGCCAGCGAGCCGGTCTTGATCTGTCCGCAGTTGGTGGCCACGGCCAGGTCGGCGATGGTCGAATCCTCGGTCTCGCCCGAGCGATGGCTCATCACGGCGGTGTAGCCGGCGCGATGCGCCATATCCACGGCGTCAAGAGTTTCGGACAAGGTGCCGATCTGATTGACCTTCACGAGGATCGAATTGGCCAGGCCCTCGCCGATGCCGGCGGCCAGGCGGGCCGGGTTGGTGACGAACAGGTCGTCGCCGACGATCTGGCAGCGGTCGCCCAGACGCTCGGTCAGCATCCGCCAGCCGTCGAAATCATCCTCGGCGCAGCCGTCCTCGATCGAGACGATCGGGAAGCGCTCGCACAGGTCTGCAAGGTAGTTGACCATGGCGTCGGCCTCGAGCGTCTTGCCCTCCCCGGCCATGACGTATTTGCCGTCCTTGAAGAATTCGGTCGCGGCGACGTCGAGGCCGAGGTGGAAGTCCTCGCCGGCCAGATAGCCCGCGGCCTGACCGGCGCGGGTGATGAAGCTCAGCGCCTCCTCGGCCGAGGCCAGATTGGGGGCGAAGCCGCCCTCGTCGCCGACATTGGTGTTGTGACCGGCGTCCTTCAGCTGCTGGCGCAGGGCGTGGAAGATTTCCGAACCCATGCGCAGGGCTTCCGAAAAGCTCTCGGCGCCGGTGGGCAGGATCATGAACTCCTGGATGTCGATCGGATTGTCGGCGTGGGCCCCGCCGTTGATGATGTTCATCATCGGCGTCGGCAGGATGCGGGCCGAGACGCCGCCGAGGTAGCGGTGCAGCGGCAGGCCCGAGCTGATGGCGCTGGCCTTGGCGCAGGCCAGGCTGACGCCGAGGATGGCGTTGGCGCCCAGCCGGCTCTTGTTCTCGGTGCCGTCGAGAGCGATCAGGGCTTCGTCGATGCGGCGCTGGTCCTCGGCGTCCATGCCGGACAGGGCGTCGAAGATCTCGCCGTTGACGTTGTCGACGGCCTTGCCGACGCCCTTGCCGCCCCACACGTCCTTGTCGCCGTCGCGCAGCTCCACCGCCTCATGCGCGCCCGTCGAGGCGCCCGAGGGCACGGCGGCGCGGCCGAAGCTGCCGTCATCGAGGATCACATCCACCTCGACCGTCGGATTGCCGCGGCTGTCGAGGATCTGGCGGGCGACGATGTCGGCGATGTCGGTCATGGGAGCGCTCTGCTGTCAGGGAAGTCGGCGGGGTTTAGCGCAGGCCCCGCCGAATCGCCAACCTCAACGCTTCAGGCGCAGCCTTCCACATACTGAATGCTGGGACCGCCGGCTGCGACCTGCTGGACGCGGCCGTCGTTTCCGATGTGATAGTTGATCCCGCGCGCCGCCGGGTTCTGGACATAGCCGGTCCCGCCGCCGCTGCTCCAGGCGGTGATGTATTCGGCCGGGGGCTCGCTGTATTTGTGCGGCGACGCCGTCGCGGCCGAACCGTAGGCGGTCTTGATGGCGGCGGCTTCGTCACCCACGCCGAAGCCGCGGTCGGTCTTGAGCGTGGCGGCGCGGGCGAGCCAGATGCTGGTCAGGACGCCGTTCTCGACCATCACCGTCAGGCCTTCCGGAGCGCGCTCCGGATGGAAGGTGTCGCACGACGCCGGATCCGGACCGCCGACGGCCCCGGGATTGGCGTCGGGGCCCAGCGCCGTCTCGACCTCGGCGCGGGTCATGCCGATGCGCAGCGGGCCCCAGCCTTCGGCCGTGACGGCATTGGTCGTGGCGGGCGTCGCAGCGGGAGCGGCGGGTTCCACCGGCGCCGCGGGCTTCGCGGGTTCCGGGTCGGGCGCGCCACAGGCGGCCAGCATCAGGACGGCGGAGGTCAGCAAAAGGGGGCGGATCATGGAGCGGCTCCTGGGGGTTCGGAGCATCAACGCATGAAAACGGCGCGCGGATAACCGCGCGCCGTCAATCTTTTCAGCAAGGCATGGCTTTTCAGCCGAGACCCTGGAAAGACCTAGTCTTCCTTGGGCGTCAGGACCTGACGGCCGCGATAGGTGCCGGTCTTCAGGTCAATGTGGTGCGAGCGGCGCAGCTCGCCCGTGTCCTTGTCCTCGGTATAGGGATTGGTCCCCAGCGAGTCGTGGGCGCGGCGCATGTTGCGACGCGAGGGCGATACTTTGCGCTTCGGAACGGCCATGTCCGTCTCAATCTTCCAAGTCGACGCCAGCAGGGGCGCGAAAACAACAGCGGCGGCCCGAGAAAGAGCCGCCAGCGAGGGCGGGCTTATGCATGAAGCCGCGGGCGATTTCAAGGCATGTCGCGGCGCGGCTCAATCGAGGGCGCGTTCCATGACCAGGAAGTACAGATCGTCGCGCCGCGGCAGGCCGAACCGGGGTTCGCCATAGGGGAACGGCAGGGTGTCTCCGGTCAGGCGATAGCCCAGTCGCTGATACCAGGCGATCAAGGTTTCGCGCTGCGGAAACACCGAGATTCGCACCCGTCGGGCGCCGAATCGATCCGCCACGGCCGCATGGGCCGCCTCGACGAGCCGGCGCCCGAGACCGCCGCCCTGCAAGGTCGGGCTGACCGACAGCATGCCGAAATAGCCCGTCCCCTCGCCCCGGTCGGCGATCAGGACGCAGCCGACGGGTTCTTCGCCGCGCCACGCCGACAGCAGGGCCTGTTTCGGATCGGCGAGGATCCCGGCCAGGTCTTCGGGATCGGTGCGCTGGCCGTCCAGCAGATCCGCCTCCGTGGTCCAGCCGGCGCGCGAGGCCTTCCCGCGATAGGCGCTCTCGATCAGGCGGTGCAGGGCGGGAATGTCGGCCGGGACGGCGTCGCGGATGTCGATCTCAGTCATGGCCCAGCATGTCGCCGACCGCCTCGCCGATCGCAAGGGAGCTGGTCAGGCCCGGGCTCTCGATGCCGAACAGGGCGACCAGACCCGCGATCCCGTGATCATCGCGACCGCGCAGCTGGAAGTCCGGCTGCGGCTCGCCCGGTCCGTGCAGCTTGGGCCGGATGCCGGCGTAGTCGGTCGACAGAGCCCCGTCGGGCAGGCCGGGCCAGAAGCGACGGATATAGCGCTCGAACTCGCCCGCCTTGGCCGGATCGACCGAATAGTCCTCGGTCTCGACATAGACGAGGTCGGGCCCGAACACGGCCTGACCGCCGAGATCCTTGCGGTAGTGGGTGCCCAGGGCGCCGGGAATGGGCGGCGGATAGATCAGCCGCTCGAACGGGGCCTTGCCGGTCAGGCGGAAATAGACGCCCTTGCCGAAATGGCCCGCGGGGATGCGGACGACGGGATAGCCCGCGATTCGACCCGCCACGTCCTGGGCCCCGAGGCCGGGGGCCGCAACCAGCAGCCGGGTGGTCAGGGTCGCCCCGCCCTCCCCGCCCGCGGTGAGGGTGAAGCCGCCGCCGGGCAGAGGCTCGGCGCGTTCGAACGGGGTGGAGACGACCACCGACCCGCCGGCGTCCTCGATCTCGCCCTGCAAGGCCAGCATGTAGCCGTGGCTGTCGAAGACGCCGCTTTCGGGGGACAGGATGGCCGCGTGGGCGTTCAGGCCGGGCTCCAGCGCCCGGGCCTGGGGCCCGGTCAGGTGATCCAGCCCCTCGACCTCATTGGTCACGCCCTGTTCGAAGATGGCTTCGATGCGCGCCACCTCGGTCTCTTCGGTGGCGACGACCAGCTTGCCGCATTTGCGGAAGTCGACCTTGTGGCTCTCGAGGAAGGCGTAGAGCAGCCGTCGGCCCGCGACGCAGTACCGCGCCTTCAGCGAGCCGGTCGGATAGTAGAGGCCGCCGTGGATGACCTCGGAATTGCGCGACGACACACCTTGGCCGATGTGGGGCTCCTTCTCCAGCACCAGCACCGACAGGCCGCGCCTGGCCAGCGCCCGGCCGCAGGCCAGGCCGACCGCGCCGGCGCCGACCACCGTCGCGTCGAAGTCGAAGCTCACGCCTTCGGACCATAGAGGCTGGCCGCGCGGGCCTCGAAACAGTGCATCAGCTTGCCGACCGCGCGATCGAAATTGGCGTGCAGCACGCCGTCCAGCAGTCGTGACTTGAAGGCGAAGTCGATGAAGAACTCGACCCGCGCGCCCTTGGGGTCGGGGAAGAACTCCCAACGGTTGTTCAGGTGTTTGAACGGGCCGCGGATAAGGCCCACCTCGACCACGTCGCGGTTCCGGTCATGCCGCACCCAGGTCGAGAACCGCTCCTTGAGGAAGGAGAAGCCGACCGCCGCCTCGGCGTCGAGCAGCGACACGCCAGGCGCCTCCTCGCGCGGGCTCCAGGTCCGCATGGCGGTGACCCAGGGCACGAACTCGGGATAGGCGCGCACGTCGGCGACCAGCGCGGCCAGCTGGGCGGGCGTATAGGGCAGGATTTTCGTGACGCGGTGGGTCGCCATTAATACGCGACGCCGTCCAAACCGTCCGTCAGAAGCACGATGGAGATCACGAATTGAAGGCCGATCACGATGTTGGCGAGCGCCGTACGTCGCGCTAGCCGCAGCACGACCGCCAAGACCGCAATCCCGCTGATGATTGCAGTCGAACGTACGTAAAGGGGATTGTCGAGCAGTCTCAAAACGCTGATGGCCAGCATGGTGACCAAAATCACGTTCACACCCGCGAATGCGAGCCCAAGAATGAAGAAGGGGCGGTTCCCGAGACTTGGATTAGACGGCTCGGACCGAGGGTGAGACAGCGGCACGTCGCCCTCACCGTCCGGTCTGCGCCAGCCGCGCCGCCCTCAGCCGGGCGAAGTCGTCGCCGGCGTGGTGCGAGCTGCGGGTCAGGGGCGAGGAGGACACCATCAGGAACCCCTTGGCCCGGGCGATGGCCTCATAGGCCTTGAACTCGTCCGGGGTGACGAAGCGGTCGATGGCGGCGTGTTTGCGGGTCGGCTGCAGGTACTGGCCGATGGTGATGAAGTCGACGCCGGCGGAACGCATGTCGTCCATCACCTGCATGACCTCTTCGCGGGTCTCGCCCAGGCCCACCATGATGCCGGACTTGGTGAACTGGTTGGGGTCGCGCTCCTTGACCATCTGCAGCAGGCGCAGGCTGTGGAAGTAGCGGGCGCCCGGCCGGATCTTCAGATAGAGCCGCGGCACGGTCTCGAGGTTGTGGTTGAACACGTCCGGCGCAGCGTCGATCATCACCTCGGCCGCCCCGTCCTTGCGCAGGAAGTCGGGGGTCAGGATCTCGATGGTGGTGTTCGGGGCCTGCAGGCGGATCTGGCGCACCACTTCGGCGAAGTGAGCGGCGCCGCCGTCGGAGACGTCATCCCGATCGACCGAGGTGATCACGACGTGGTTCAGACCCATCTCCGCCACGGCCATCCCAACCTTCGCGGGTTCTTCCGGATCGAGCGGCTGCGGCAGGCCGGTCTTGACGTTGCAGAAGGCGCAGGCCCGCGTGCAGGTGTCGCCCATGATCATCAGGGTGGCGTGCTTCTGACTCCAGCACTCGCCGATGTTCGGACAGGCCGCCTCCTCGCAGACCGTGACCAGACCCTTGTCCTTCACGATGGCCTTTGTCGCATTGTACTGGCCCGAGCCGGGCGCCTTGACGCGCAGCCAGTCGGGCTTCTTCAGCACGGCGGTTTCCGGGCGGTTCTGCTTTTCCGGGTGACGCAACTCGGCCGGCGTCTTCCTCAGGGTGTCGATCAGCGTGACCAAGGCGACGCGGGCTCCGGGCTGTGCGAAGCCGCTATGTCGTCCTTCCACGCGGCGAAGGCAAGGCAGGCCAAAATCTCACGCCCGGGCCTCACGCAAGGTAACGTATCTTTTCAACAAGCCTTCGCCGCCCTAGTTTGCGCGCTCAACATAACGGGCCGGGACCAACCGCGCCCGACGGAGGATGGTTTTGCGCGTACCCCTGGACATGAAGGCCGGCGAGCAGACTATTTTCGACGCCCTGATCGCAGCCCGCGAGACGTACGGCGACAAGGAAATCCTGGAAGACCAGGACCGCAAGCCCCTCACCTACACCGGTCTGATCCGCGCCGCCTTCGTCCTGGGCCGCAAGATCGCCGCCATGACCGAGCTTTCCGAGCGGGTCGGCATCCTGTTGCCGTCCAGCATGGGCGTGGTCGTCACCTATTACGGCCTTCACGCCCACGGCCGGGTGCCGGTGATGCTGAATTTCACCTCGGGCGAGGCCAATATCAAGGCGGCGATCAAGGCCGCAGGCGTGAAGAAGATCCTGACCGCCAAGCGCTTCATCACCCAGGCCAAGCTTGACGACCTGGTCGAGGACCTGGGCACGGTCGCCGAGATCGTCTGGCTGGATGACGTGCGCGAAACCATCGGCCTGCAGGACAAGCTGTACGGCCTGATGGCCGGGATGATGCCCAAACGCTTCCGCGTGAAGACCGAGCCGTCCTCTCCGGGCGTGGTGCTGTTCACTTCCGGCAGCTTTGGCGCGCCGAAGGGCGTGGTTCTGAGCCAGTGGAACCTCGTCGCCAACTGCCGTCAGGTGGCCCAGCACATCGACCTGAACCCCGACTGGGTCATGTTCAACCCGCTGCCGACCTTCCACTGTTTCGGACTGACCGGGGGCGTGCTGCTGCCGATCCTTCAGGGGCTGAAAGCCTTCCAGTACCCCTCGCCGCTTCACGCCAAGCAGATCGTCGAACTGCTGCCGCAGGTGAACGCCTCGGTCCTGTTCGCCACCGACACCTTCCTGAACCAGTACGCCCGCGTCGCCGCCGCCGACGACTTCGCCACCCTGAAGTTCGTCGTCGCCGGGGCCGAACGGGTGCGCGACGAGACCCATCACCTGTTCAACACCCGCTTCCATGGTCTGAAGCTGCTGGAAGGCTATGGAGCCACCGAAGCCGCCCCGGTCGTGGCCGTGAACCATCCCGACCGCAACCGTCCCGGCACCGTCGGCCAGATGATGCCGGGCCTGGAATGGCGCATCGATCCCGTCGACGGCATTCTCGACGGCGGCCGGCTCTATCTGCGCGGTCCCAATGTCATGCGGGGCTATCTGTCGACCGACGATCCGATGTCCATCGACCCGCTGGCGGGCGGCTGGCACGACACGGGGGACATCGTCGACATCGACAAGGACGGCTATGTCTCGATCCTGGGCCGGGTGAAGCGGTTCGCGAAGATCGGGGGGGAGATGGTGTCCCTGACGGCCGTGGAGGGGCTGGCCAGCGCGGTCTGGCCCGACGCCCGCCACGCGGTGGTCTCCATCCCGGACAGCCGCAAGGGCGAGAAGCTGGTGCTGGTCACCGACCGCAAGGACGCCGACGTCGCGCGTCTGGCGGAATGGGCCCGCAGTCACGGCGCCCCGGAACTGGCCGTGCCCAAGAAGATCCTGCGCGTGGTCGAGGTGCCCGTCCTGGGCACCGGCAAGACGGACTATGTCCGCATCCAGCAGATGGCGGAGATCGACAAGGCCGCGTGATCGTCACCGGGCCGGCGGAGACGGCTTGCGGACCGCCCTAGGCCTGACCGATCCGCACCCCGGTCATCGAGATGGATCCACCCTCGATGACGTCGTTGAAGAAGCTGACGTCGTCGCCCGGCAGCCGCTGGGCGGCGACGTACAGCAGCGGCAGGAAATGCTCGTCGGTCGGCACGCTCATCTGCGCGTCCCCGGCCAGATCCACCCAGTTGATCAGGGCGGCGTCGTCGCCGCGGACCAGCGCCGCCTTGACCGCCTCGTTGAACCCCGAGGCCCAGCCATAGGCCTCGCCGCCCGCCCGCTTCCAGGTCCGCAGATTGTGGACGAAGTCGCCCGAGCCGGCGATCACCACGCCCTCGTCGCGCAGGGCCGACAGCTTGCGCCCGAGATCGAAATGCCCCTGGGCGTCCAGCCGGCGGTCCAGCGACAGCTGCACCACCGGTACGTCGGCCTCGGGCCAGACGTGGGCCAGCACCGACCAGGTCCCGTGATCCAGACCCCATTGCGTCGTCGGCGTCGCCCCGGTCAGTTCCGACACGCGCGCCGCCAGCCCGGGCGAACCCGGCGCCGGGTACTGCATCGCCCGCAGTGCGTCGGGAAAGCCGCCGAAGTCATGGATGGTCGCGGGATGGGGCTGCGCGGTCACGCCGAGCCCCTCCGTCTCCCAATGGGCCGAGACCATGACCACGCCTTCCGGCTTGCCGATCGCTTCGCCGACCGCGCGCCAGACGTCCGCATAGGGGCCGCCCAGCGCGTTCATCGGCGAACCGTGACCGAAGAAGACGGCCGGCTGGCGCATCAGCCGACCAGCTTTTTCGCCGTCTCGGCGACGTAGCGGCCCTGGAAGCGCGCGCCCTCCAGTTCGTTCTCGCTGGGCATTCGCGCGCCGTCGCCGCCGGTGATGGTGGTGGCGCCATAGGGCGAGCCGCCGGTCATCTCGTCGATGCGCGACTGGCCGGCCCAGGCATAGGGAAGGCCGGCGACCAGCATGCCGTGGTGCAGGAGCGTCTGGATCAGGCCGATCAGGGTAGTCTCCTGCCCGCCGTGCTGGGTGGCGGTCGAGGTGAAGGCCGAGCCGACCTTTCCGACCAGCGCCCCCTTCATCCACACGCCGCCGGTCTGGTCCCAGAAATTCCGCATCTGCGACGCGGCGGTTCCATACCGGGTGCCCGCGCCGACGATCACGGCGTCATAGTTTTCAAGATCGCCCACGGTCGCGATCGGCGCCGCCTGATCCAGCTTGTAGCCGCTGGCCCGGGCCAGTTCCTCGGGCACCAGCTCGGGCACGCGTTTGATGTCCACCACCGCGCCATCGACCGAGCGCGCGCCCTCGGCGACCGCTTCGGCCATCGCTTCGATGTGGCCGTAGGTGGAATGATAAAGAACCAGAATCCGGGGCATGAAGCCTCCCATGAGTATGCGACACCGTTCCGCAACAGTGTCTGTAGCTGATATAGGGGGTTGGCGCGCCGCCGCAAGGCCGCCTCAAGGAAACCGGCGGGGGGCGCCCCCGTTCCGACCTATCGGCCGATTGGACAGATCCGGTCGTAGAAGGCGTGGTCGGCGGGGGTGCGCTGACCCCGCGTCAGGCGAAACCGGTCCTCGACCACCATGGCCTGCTGTTCGATATTCAGATCGCCCCACGCGCAGTCCATGCCGACGGGATACTGGTATGATGACGGCCGGTCGCCGGCCTTCAGCTTGCCCGTCAGCAGGTTCACGCCCTGCTGCGCCTGCCAGACATGGGTCAGCTCGTGAATGAAGGTCGCCTGCAGCCGCAACGGCGCGCGGGCGATATCCGGGGGCAGGCTCCGGCCCGGCCAGACGATCCAGTCCCGGCCGAACCAGCGTCCGGCGACGAAGGCCCGGTCGAACGGCCAGGGGGATCGCAGGAAGCGGACCGCAGCGAGGCCCAGGGCAGCGCCGAACGCCTGTTCGGCCAGCGCCTTTTCGGCGATCGTCAGTCCACGGATCATGGCCCTGCGTAGCTGCCGGTCGGACTGACCCACTCCCAGTGCCAGGGCTCATAGACATAGGGGGTGAAACCGAACCGCCCGGCGTTCCTGACCATCCAGCGATAGGTCGGCGTCCGGCTCATATGCAGCCGGCTGGCCTCCGAGGTGTCATCGACCCCCAGACCCGGCAGTTGACCGACATAGAGATCCACGGCCGTGCCGGTCCGGTGCGGCGAGCACACCGCCCGCCTCAGCCCGTCGCAATTGCCCGAGGCGGCGCAGCGGGCCGCGTCCGCTTCCGGATCGCGGAAGCCGGAGAAAATCTGCAGCAACTCGGGATTGCGGGCGACCTCGGGAACCTCGGCGCGCGCCGCCTGAACCAGCCGGCGATAGGCGTCCAGCACGTCGCGGCGCAGCAGCCGGGTCAGCCGGTCCGCGTGCTCTTCCGATTCGACCAGATAGCCCAGCTGGTACAACGGCGGCGGCTCCGGGCACGGCTCCTCGCGCACCCGCGCCATGATGAAGGGCCGCCGCTCCTGCCACAGGCCGCGGAAGGTCTGGAAGGTCGCCGCGTCAAACCAGCCGGTGGGCGCCAGGCCGTGGGCGATCTGGAACTCGGCCAGCCGCCGGGCGAACACCGGCGAGTTCGGCGCGCAGTCGATGCCCAGCTCCTGCTGGATCAGCGGCAGATAGGTCTCCCAGCCGTGTTCGGTCGGACCGAACGGCGTCCACTCCATGCGTTGCCAGGACAGGCTGTTGGCGAGGGCCGGCCCGGCCCATTCGATGGGATCGGCGTCGCAGACCTGGGCCTGGCCTGACTGGGCCATGGCGCGGGCGGGCGCCAGCGCGGTCGCGACGGACAGAAAGAGCAGGCTCAGAATGATGCGGAACGCGCCCATCCGCCAAGGAAGCCTGACCTGGCGGTTGACGGCAAGGGGCATGTCGGAATGACGGTCGGCGACCGAGACAATTCACCGTCGATAACCGCGACATCGGGCGCCTCGATATCGTCGACAGGCGCGATATCCGGGACCTGATTCCGGGCCATGCGCAGCGGCGGAAAAACCGGCATGGTGAGCGGCCGGCCGACTCAGGGCCGTCGCCCACGGATCCGTCATGACCGACGTCGCCCAGGCCGCTCCGGCCCGCCGTTCCAACGCCATTCTGGCGGCCTTCTCGGGCCCCTGCCTGCCGCTGGCGGCCTTCGGCGTCGCCCTGCCCGTGACCCTGCCCGAATTCTACGCCACCTGGGTCGGGCTGGAGCTGGGCGTGGTCGCCGCCGTCTTCATGGCCGTGCGGCTGATCGACATCGTCTTCGACCCCTTCATCGGCTGGGGCATGGACAAAACGAAGACCCGATGGGGCCGCTACCGCCCGTGGATGGCGATCTCGACGCCGATCCTGATGCTGTCGGCCCTGATGATGTTCGTCCTGGTCCAGCCCGGGGCGGGCGCGGCCTATCTGTTCGGCTGGCTGCTGGTGCTCTACCTCGGCTTCTCGATCGGCACCCTGGGCCAGCTGGGCTGGGCCTCGGTGCTGGCGCCGCAATACGACCAGCGCAGCCGCGTCTATGGCTGGTGGCAGGTGTTCAACATCATCGGCGTGATCCTGATCCTGATCCTGCCGACGGTGGTGGTGAAGACCGGCCTCGGCGACTACGCCGCCGGCGTGCGCATCATGGGCTGGGCCATCATGATCGCCCTGCCGGTGACCATCGGCCTGGCCATGTTCGTCGTGCCCGAGCCGGTCAACGCCGGGGCGGCTCCGCACGGCGGGCCGAGGGCCTATCTGGCCCTGTTCGGCCGCAAGACGGTGCGCAAGCTGCTGTTCGCAGACCTGCTGCTGGGCGTGGCGCCCGGCATCACCGGCTCGCTGCTGTTCTTCTTCTTCGGCCAGATCAAGGGCTACGACCACACCCAGGCCTCGCTGTTCATGCTGTTCTATTTCGTCGCCGGACTGGTGGGCGCGCCGGTCTGGGCCTGGCTGGCCACGAAGATCGGCAAGGACAAGGCCCTGGCCACGGCCAGCCTGATCTTCGCGGTCTTCTATGTCGGCGCCACCCTGGTCCCGGGCGGCAATTTCGCCCTGACGGCCACGGCCATGTTCATCGCCGGCCTGCCCTACGCCGCCGGCCTGTTCCTGCTGCGGGCCATGATGGCCGACGCGGGCGACGAGGTGCGGCTGGACACGGGCGTGGACCGCACCGGCCTGATGTTCTCCATCCTGTCGGCCACCACCAAGATCGGGCACGTCGTGGCCCTGATCCCCTATCTGATCCTGCAGTGGGTCGGCTTCCGCGCCATTCCGGCGGCCGGGGGCAACAGCGAGAGCGCGCTGCTGACGTTGCAGATCCTCTTCATCCTCGTGCCGGGCCTGTTGCTCGCCGCCGCCGCCCTGGTGCTGAAGGGCTATCCGCTGACGCCGGCCCGCCATGACGAAATCCGCAAGGCGCTGGAAGCCCGCGACGGCGCGGCGATGGAGCCCGCATGACGCCCATCGACCGTCTGACCGGCATCATGGCGAAGCTGCGCGACCCGGACGGCGGCTGCCCGTGGGACGTGGAGCAGACCTTCGCCACCATCGCCCCCTATACGATCGAGGAGGCCTATGAGGTCGCCGACGCCATCGAGCGCGGCGACATGGACGAGCTGAAGTCCGAGCTCGGCGACCTGTTGTTCCAGACCGTCTTCCACGCCCGCATGGCCGAGGAACAGGGGCTGTTCGCCTTCGACGACGTGGCGAACGCCATCGCCGACAAGCTGGAGCGCCGCCATCCGCATGTCTTCGGCGACGAGGCCGCCAAGGCGGACGGCGCGGCCCAGAAGGCGCGCTGGGAGGATATCAAGGCCGGAGAGCGCAAGGCGAAGGCCCAGCACGGCGCGCTGGACGACGTGCCCGTCGGCCTGCCGGCGCTGGCGCGGGCGGCGAAATTGACGAAGCGCGCCGCCCGCGTGGGCTTCGACTGGCCCTCGACCGACGAGGTGTTCGACAAGCTGCATGAGGAGGTCGCCGAACTGCGCGTCGAGATCGCCGCCGGGGACCTGGACAAGGCCCGCCACGAGGTCGGCGACCTGCTGTTCGTGGTCGCCAATCTGGCGCGCAAACTGGGGGTCGAGCCGGAGGACGCCCTGCGCGGGGCGAACGCGAAATTCGTCCGGCGGTTCGGCTTCATCGAGGCGGAACTGGCGAAGGACGGGCGGTCGCCGGAGCAGTCCGACCTGGCCGAGATGGACGAGCTGTGGGATGCGGCCAAGGCGGCGGAGCGACGGTAACCGGCAGCGCCCCTCCACCGCTTCGCCGTCCCCCTCCCCGCGGAGCGGGGAGGGGGACGGCGGCCTGACGCCCGCTACAGGGCGACCCGGTCCTTGTTCATCCGCAAGCGAACCACCAGCCCCTGCTCCGCCCAGTCCTTCTCGATGGCGCCGTCCAGCTGGCGGGCCATGGCGCGCGCGACCATCTGGCTGCCGTAGCCGCCCGGCCCCTCGGGCGGCTGCACCGGCGGGCCGCCCTGTTCCGTCCAGGCGATCACCAGCTCGGTGTCGTGGGCCGAGCAGGAGACGTCCAGGGTCCCCGTCTCGGCGGACAGGGCGCCGTATTTGAGCGAATTGGTCGCCAGTTCATGGACGATCAGGGCCAGGGCGTTGGCCGCCTGCTCGCCCACCCCCATGCGCGGCACCGACACCCGGATGCGGCCGCTGAAGGCGCCGAGGTCGTCATAGGGGGCCAGCAGGACCGACAGGAGGTCGCCGAGCAGCGCCGCCTTGCCCTCCTCGCCGGGCAGCGGGCGAACGAGGTCATGGGCGCGGCCGAGGGCGGTCAGGCGCTGAGTCAACTCCCGCGCCATATCGGTCGTCGTATCCACCGAGCGGGAGGTGATGGCCGTCAGGCCCGAGGCGATGGCCAGCAGATTCTTGACCCGGTGGCTCATCTCGCCGGCGAGGAGTTCATGGCCTTCCTCGGCCTGTTTGCGGCCGGTCACGTCGATGAAGATGCCGAACATCTTGCGGCTGACCATGCCCAGGTCGTCGCCCTGTCCCCGCGCGGAGACCCAGCGGACATCGCCGTCGACCAGGATGCGGAAATCGATCTCATAGGGCCCCACCACCGCGCGGGTGGCGGCGAAGGCGGCCCGCACCCGGTCCCGGTCCGCGGGATGGATGTGGGACGAGAGATCCTCGAAGGTGACGTGGGGCCGGACCGTCATGCCCCAGAGCCCGAACGCCGCCTCGTCCATGGCGAAGGTGTCGTCGTCGACGTTCCACGACCACAGGGCCACCCCGGCGGCCTCAAGGCCCCGTTGCAGGTCGGCGACGTCCCAGTTGGACGTCGCGGCTTTCGACTTCGACATTCGGGGGGTCCAGGCTCAACCGTGTCACGCGAAACCGCGTAAACCCCGGTGAGCGCGCCGTTCTAGCACAGGCCGGGGCCGCGGCGCACGCGCGCCTTAGCCGGTCGCGGAGAACTGCCGCTCGAACCGCCCCAGCGCCGCCGGGTGGAGCCGCACGGTCACATGGGTGCGGCCCTGATCGTCCGTCTCGCGGCCGGTGACCCGACCGTTCTCATACAGCCAGGCCAGGGCCTCGCCCTGTGACGGAGCCAGCACCAGTTCCGTCTCCGGGTCGTCGTCGATCAGGCCGGCGATGGTCTCGCGCAGGGGTTCAATCCCCTCCCCGGTCCAGGCCGAGACCGCGACCGCCTTGCCGTCGCGGGACAGGCGTTCGGCCTGGCCCAGCACCGCCTCGCGGACGTCCTCGTCGAGCAGATCGATCTTGTTCCAGACCTCCAGCACCCGGCGGGTCTTGCCCTCCGGCGTCTCGATCTGTTTCAGCACCGCCTCGACGTCCTTCGACTGGGCCTCGCTGTCGGCCGAGGCGATGTCGCGGACATGCAGGATCAGGTCGGCCTCGCCCACCTCCTCCAGCGTGGCGCGGAAGCTCTCGACCAGTTCGTGCGGCAGGTCGGAGATGAAGCCGACGGTGTCGGCCACGATCGCCGGCCGGCCCTGCGGCAGGCGGATGGTGCGCTGGGTGGTGTCGAGGGTGGCGAACAGCAGATCCTTGGCCACCACGTCCGAGCCGGTCAGCCGGTTGAACAGGGTCGACTTGCCGGCGTTGGTGTAGCCGACCAGGGCGATGGTCGGGAACGGGACCTTCTGGCGCTGTTTGCGGTGCAGGCCGCGGGTGCGGCGCACCTCGTCCAGTTCGACCTTCAGCTTGACGATGCGGTCGGCGATCAGGCGGCGGTCGAGTTCGATCTGGGTCTCGCCGGGACCGCCGGTCGAGCCGGTGCCGCCGCGTTGCCGCTCAAGGTGGGTCCAGGTCCGGACGAGGCGCGACTTCTCATAGTCGAGCCGCGCCAGTTCGACCTGCAGCCGGCCTTCCTTGGTCCGGGCGCGGCGGCCGAAGATCTCGAGGATCAGGCCGGTGCGGTCGATGACCTTGCAGTCCCAGGCCTTTTCCAGATTGCGCTGCTGCACGGGAGACAGGTCGTCGTCGACGACGACGGCCTCGGCCTCGGCGGCGAGGACCAGGGCGGCCAGCTCCTCGACCTTGCCCGAGCCGAACAGGGTGGCGGGCGTAACCTTGCGGATGCGCACGATCTCTTCCGCCCGCACGTCGAGGTCGAGCGCCCGGGCCAGGCCGACGGCCTCTTCAAGCCGCTCGACCGACTGGCGCGAGCTCTCGCTGGCGCCGGAATCGGAGCGTTCGGGATGGATGACGACGGCCCGGATCAGGGGGACGGCGTGGTCGATATGTTTGGCGGTCAGGTCTCGGGCTTTCTCTACGCCGTCATCCTCGGGCTTGACGCGAGGATGGGATGTTGTGGTGCTCATCGACAGATAGGAAGTCGATGGCCGTTGGGCCATCCCTCACGCACAGCCGCACCACGTCTGACCCTCGGGTCAAGCCCGAGGGTGACGGTCGAAAGGACGGAAGGCCGGTCAGTCCTCGTCGGCCTCCGGCTCGTACAGCTGCACGGGCGCGGACGGCATGATGGTCGAGATGGCGTGTTTGTAGACCAGCTGCGACTGGCCGTCGCGGCGCAGCAGCACACAGAAGTTGTCGAACCAGGTCACGATGCCCTGCAGCTTGACCCCGTTGACCAGGAAGATGGTCAGCGGCGTCTTGGTCTTGCGGACGCTGTTGAGGAAGGTGTCCTGAAGGTTCTTGGACTTGTCTTGCGACATGGCAGGTTCAGCCTGTTCTTGCTTGTTCTCCGGCCGAGGGAGCGGCGCGGGGCTGGATCGGATGTCCGGCCCCTCACCTTAGACGCCGCCCGCGCGGGGCCGCAACGCCTAGATGGCGTCGCGGCGCGCCTGATCCAGATACAGGGTGCGCAGACGGGTGGTGATCGGACCCGGCTTGCCGTTTCCGATCTTCACCCCGTCGATCGACACCGCCGGCATGACGAAGGCCCCGGCGGCCGTGAAGAAGGCCTCCTTCGCCCGCTTGGCCTCATCGACGCTGAACGGCCGTTCGTCCAGTTCGACGCCCTCTTCCTCGATCAGCGCCATGATCGCCGTACGCGTGATCCCCTTAAGGATGTTGGCCTGGGTGTCGCGCGTGCGCAGCTTGCCGTGTTCGTCGACGATCCAGGCGTTGGTCGATGAGCCCTCGGTGACCAGGCCCATTTCGTCCACCATCCAGGCCTCATAGGCGCCGCGCTCGCGCGCCTGCTGCTTGGCCAGGACGTTGGCCAGAAGGCCGACGGTCTTGATGTCGCAACGGCCCCAGCGGATGTCGGGCACGGTGACGACGGCGACGCCCTTTTTGGCCGTGGCTTCGCTTCGGTCGGCGCTGATCGACTTCGCCGTCACGACGACGCTGGGCGGCGTGCCCTCGGCCGGGAACGGATGGTCCCGGCGGGCCGTGCCCCGCGTGATCTGCAGATAGACGATGCCGTTGCGGACCCGGTTGCGTCGGATGGTTTCCTGCAGCACCCGGGTCAGGGACTCGCGGGTCATCGGAATGTCGATGCGCAGTTCGTTCAGGCTGCGGTGCAGCCGCGTCATATGGCCCTCGAAATCGGCCATGCGGCCGTCGAAGACCGACCAGACCTCGTAGACGCCGTCGGCGAACTGGAAGCCGCGATCCTCGACATGGATCACGGCCTGACCGTGCGGCTGGTACTGGCCGTTGACATAGGCGACGCGGCTCATGCCTCGATGACCTCTTCGATATCCTCTTCGCCGCCGCGCGACGGCGACACGCCCAGTGATTTGAGCTTCCGGTGCAGGGCCGACCGCTCCATGCCGATGAAGGCCGCGGTGCGCGAGATATTGCCGCCGAAGCGCATGATCTGCGCCGCCAGATATTCCCGCTCGAACACCTCGCGCGCCTCTCTCAGCGGCAGGGCGATGATGCGTTCGCCGCCGAGGGTGCCGGTGGAATTGGCGTTGGTCGCCTCCTGCGGCAGCATGTCGGCGCTGATCGGCTCATTGACGTCGCCGGTGGCCAGGATCAGCAGCCGTTCGACGTTGTTGCGCAGCTGGCGGACGTTGCCCGGCCACGGATGCACCTGCAGCACGGCGATGGCGTCGTCGCCCATCCGCCGCCTGGGCAGGCCCTGGGACGAGGACAGGGTGTCGATGAAATAGTCGATCAGCTCCTGGATGTCCTCGCGCCGCTCGGACAGGGCCGGCACCCGGATGGGCACCACATTGAGCCGGTGGAACAGGTCCTCGCGGAACCGGCCCTCGGCGATCTCCTGCTTCAGGTCTCGCGAGGTCGAGGTGACCACGCGAATGTCGACCTGCACGTCCTGCTCGCCGCCGACGCGACGGAAGCGCTGCTCGACCAGAACGCGCAGCACCCGGCTCTGACTCTCGCGCGGCATGTCGCCGACGTCGTCCAGATAGAGGGTGCCGTTGTGGGCGCGTTCGAACACGCCGATCTTGCGCGGACGGCCGTCGACGCCCTCTTCCCCGAACAGTTCGAGGTCCAGACGTTCCGGCGTCATGCCGGCGGCGGCGATGGCGACGAACTCCCCCCTGGACCGGGCGCTGGCCTCGTGGATCTGGCGCGCGACCAGTTCCTTGCCCGATCCCGGCGGGCCCGAGATCAGCACGCGGCTGTTGGCCGGGGCCACCTTGGCGATGGTCGTGCGCAGCGCCTGGGCCGCCGCGGACCGGCCGATGAAGCCGGTCGGGGCCGCCACCTGAGCCCGCAGCCGGCGGTTTTCGCGCTTCAGCGAGGTCGCCTCCAGCGCCCGCTGCACCACCACCACCAGACGGTCGGACTTGAACGGCTTCTCGATGAAGTCATAGGCCCCGCGCTGCAGGGCCGTGACCGCCGTTTCGATGTTGCCGTGGCCCGAGATCATCACCACCGGCAGGTCCGGATCCAGCTCCTTGATCACGTCCAGCAGTTCCAGCCCGTCCAGACCGCCGCCCTGCATCCAGATGTCCAGCAGCGCCAGCGACGGCTTCCTCGCCCGGATCGCGGCCAAGGCCTCGTCCGAGTTGGAGGCCACGCGCACGGCGTGGCCCTCGTCCTCGAGCAGGCCCGAAACCAGCTCGCGGATGTCGGCCTCGTCGTCGACGACCAGAATATCGGCTCCCGTGGATCGCATATCGCCTCGCTATTCGGCGGCCGGAACAGTCGGGGACCGGGACGCTTTCGCATCCTTCGCCCCGGCGGCGCCGGTCGATTTGGGTTGGGATTTCAGGGGGAAGATCAGGCACACGCGCGCCCCCGACAGGGCTTCCGCATCGGCCAGCTTCAGCTCGCCGCCGTGTTCCTCGCAGATGCGTTTGACGATCGCGAGACCCAGGCCGGTGCCCTTCTCGCGCGTCGTCACATAGGGTTCGGTCAGGCGGTCGCGATCCTTCGGCGGCAGGCCCATGCCGTCGTCCTCGATAACGAAGGTCGCCGTCTCATCTTCGACGGACAACCGCGCCGAAATGCCCGGACGGTCGCCGTCGCCCTCACGAGGAGCGATCGCCCGGCGCGCGGCCACGGCCTCCCCGGCGTTCTTGAGGATGTTGGCCAGGGCCTGGCCGATCATGGGCCGGTCGGCGTGCAGCACCGCCCTGGGCAGGGGCTCCAGCAGCTCCACGCCGATGTCGGACGCCGCCACGCGCTGGGCGAAGACCGCCTCGCGCAGCAGCTCGGCCGGATCGACGGCGGCGAAGCGCGGCGCCGGCATGCGGGCGAAGGACGAGAATTCGTCCACCATCCGGCCGATGTCGCCGACCTGGCGGATGATGGTCTCGGTGCAGCGGTCGAACACCTCGACGTCATCCACGACCTGGCTGCGATAGCGCCGCCGCAGACGCTCGGCCGACAGCTGGATCGGCGTCAGGGGGTTCTTGATCTCGTGCGCGATCCGCCGCGCCACGTCGCGCCAGGCGGCGTTGCGCTGGGCCGTGACCAGGCGGGTGATGTCGTCGAAGGTCAGCACCATCTCGCCGCCCACGCCGCCCTCGATGCGGACGCGCAGCCGCCGGGTTTCACCTTCCAGGCTGACGTCGATCTCTTCCTCGATGTGGGCCTCGGCCCGGCCCGCCAGTTCGCTGAGTTCGGGCGACACCTCGCCCAGCGGCCGGCCGATGATGTCCGCGTCGCGGATGGCCAGAAGCTCGACCGCGCTGTCGTTGATGACCGAGACGCGGCGCATCCTGTCGAGGCCGATGACGCCCGCCGACACGCCTGACAGGACGGTCTCGATGAACCGGCTCCGGCCGGTGGCCTCCTCGCTGGCGGCGCGCAGGGCGGCCTGCTGCGCCTCCAGATCGCCGGTCATGCGGTTGAAGGCGGCCGACAGGGTCTTGATCTCGCCGGGACCATCGGCGGCGTCCACGCGCGCGGTCAGGTCGCCGCCGGCCACCCGGTCGGCCGCCTCGGCCAGCCGGCCGATCGGGCCGGAGATGGCGCTGGCCGCGCCCATGCCCAGCCAGATGGCGCCGACCAGCACCAGCAGGGCGGTCTCGAAATAGCTGAGAGCGAAGGCCGCCTGTATGCGCCGCCGGCTCTGCTCGGCTTCGCGATAGGCGATGATCGATTCCTCGCCGTTGCGCATCTGGGCGATCAGTCCGTCCTGGAGCGGCCGGACGAGGTACAGATAGGCGTCGCCGTAGGTCGGCAGGGCGATCAGCGACCGCACGGCGTCCGGATGCTCGGTGACCTCCTGCGGCGGCTCTCCGCCCTCGGCAGCCGCCTCCAGCACGACGCGCGGCGGCGCGACAAAGGCCGGCGCGCCCGGCGCTTCGCCGCTGGCCAGAACCTCGCCCTCGGGCCCCAGGATGTAGATGGCCGGATAGCCGAACAGGTCGGCGATCTGGGTCAGGGCGTCGGAGAACTGGATGCGGTTCTCGAACAGGGGCCGGACCCCCACCAACTGGTCGGAAATGACCCGCAGATCGCCGTCCATCTCCTCGGAGACATCTTCCAGATAGGCGTCGCCGATCAGGGCGCCGTTCTTGACCGCCGACTGGACATTGTCGCTGAACCACTGGTCCACGCCGCGATTGACCAGCACCCCGAACACCAGGGCGACCAGCACCGCCGGCACCAGGGCCACCAGCGAGAACAGGGTCACGAACCTCAGGTGCAGGCGCGCGCCTGCATCCGTGCGGCGGCGGAACAGGGACAGGGCCCGCTGTCCCACGACGATCGCCAGCCCTCCGATCAGCAACAGATTGGCGCCGAGGATGACCAGCACCGCCTGGCTGGCGGTCGCCCGCGCGCCTTCGCCGCTGCTGCCCGGAGCCACGGCCACCAGCCAGATGGCGGCGACAGTGATCAGAAAGGCGAGGGTGTAGACGACAAGGAAGGTGTTTCGGCGCCGCTCCTCCGACCAGCCGGCGAACCAGCGACCCACGCCGCGTCGATCCGCGGCGGGTCCGGTTTCTGCATCGGCGGGAGGTGTGTCCGTCATACAGCGGCAGCTTCCGCCAGCTGTGGCGGAATATCAACAGGGTGGTTGCCAGAATGCGTCACTGGCCGCCACAGCAGCGCCAGTTCGCGCTCGACATCCTCGGGGCTTTCAAGGCGGCACAACCGGGATTTCGCCGTCCGCCGCTCCAGCGGATCCCGGGGCCACGGCGCCTGTTCGATGTACCAGCCCAGATGTTTGCGGAACATCTTCAGGCCCAGCGGCAGGCCGTAGAAGGCGACCGAGGCCCGCAGATGTTCGATGACGATGTGCAGCCGCTCGTCCCGCCCCGGCTCCAGCAGCACCGTCCCGTCGGCCAGGGCCCGCTCCATATGCGCCGCCAGCCACGGCCGCCCATAGACGCCGCGGCCCAGCATCAGGGCGTCGGCGCCCGACTGGCGCAGCGCCTCGCGGGCGTCGTCGGCGGTCAGGATGTCGCCGTTGACGATGACCGGAATGCCCACAGCCGCCTTGACCTCGCCGACCGCCGTCCAGTCCGCCTGCCCGGTGTAGAACTGCGCCCGCGTCCGGCCATGCACGGTGACAGCCCGCACGCCGATCTCCTCGGCCCGCTTCGCCAGCAGGGGCGCATTGCGATGCGCGTCGTCCCAGCCCAGCCGCATCTTGACGGTGACGGGCCGCGACGTCGCCTCGACCGCCGCCTGCATCAGCCGGCAGGCCAGCTCGGGCGTCCGCATCAGGGCCGAGCCGCAGGCCGAGCCCGTGACCTCCTTGGCCGGACAGCCGAAATTCAGATCGATGATGTCGGCGCCGGCCTGTTCGGCCATGCGCGCGCCCTCGGCCATGGCGCCCGGATCGCGGCCGACCAGCTGGATCACGGTCAGCGGCAGCCCCTCGCCGACGGCCGCGCGGCGCACCACGTCGGGCCGGGCCCGCGCCAGCTCGGCGGCGGCCACCATCTCGGTGGCGACATAGGCCGCGCCCAGCCGCGAAGCCAGCCGCCGGAACGGCAGGTCGGTGATCCCGGTCATGGGCGCGGTCAGCACCCGTCCGGGCACCCACACGTCGCCGATCTGTATGCCTGCAGCCATCGGACCCTTTCCGCGCCGTCGCGGCCCCTCGTCAAGCGCAACCGCGGCGATTAGAAGGCCGGGATGACCACGCCCTCGCTCCTCTTCGCCGCCATCGTGGTCGCCGCCGGCTCCGGCTCCCGCGCCGGAGGGACCAAGCAATGGCGGGCCCTCGGCGGCAAGCCGGTCGTGCGCTGGTCGGTCGAGGCCCTGCTGAAGGCCGGGGCCAGGGACGTCGTGGTCGTGGTCTCCGCCGGTTCCGAAGCCGAGGCCCGAACGGCGCTGGCCGGCCTCTCCGGCTGGCGTCTCGCGACGGGCGGAGATACGCGCGCCGCCTCGGTCCGCAGCGGCCTGCAGGCGCTCGGCGGTCCCGGGGAGCGCCCCGTGCTGATCCATGACGCCGCCCGCCCCTTCCTCGACGCCCCCGTCATCCGCCGCCTGATCGCGGCGCTCGATGAGGCCGACGGCGCCCTGCCCGCCCTGCCTGTGGCCGACAGCCTGCGCCGGGCGGCGGACGAACTTGTCGCGGGCGGTGTGGATCGCGACGGCCTGTGGCGCGCCCAGACCCCGCAGGCCTTCCGCTATCAGGCCATCGTCGAGGCCTACGCCGCCTGGCCGGACGCCGAACCCGCCACCGACGAGGCCGCGGTGCTGGAGCGCGCCGGCGGCCGCGTCCGCATCGTCGAGGGCGACGCGCGCCTGATGAAACTGACCTTCCCCGAGGATTTCGCCATGGCCGAAGCGCTCATTCCCCGCCAGATCCGCGTCGGTCAGGGCTTCGACGCCCACCGTTGGGGGCCGGGAACATCCGTGTGGCTGTGCGGCGTCGAGATTCCCCACGACCAGACCCTGATCGGCCATTCCGACGCCGATGCGGGCCTGCACGCCCTGACCGACGCCATTCTCGGCGCCATGGGCGACGGCGACATCGGCGACCACTTCCCGCCCACCGATCCGCGGTGGAAGGGCGCGTCATCCGACCTGTTCCTGATCCACGCCGTCGAACGGCTGACGGCGCGCGGCGGCCGGCTGGTCAATGTCGACGTGACCCTGATCTGCGAGCGGCCCAAGGTGAAGCCGCATCGTCAGGCCATGCGCGAGCGCCTCGCCGACATCCTGTCGCTTCCGCTCGACGCCGTCAGCGTCAAGGCCACGACCACCGAGGCCATGGGCTTCACCGGCCGCGGCGAGGGCCTCGCCGCCCAGGCCCTGGCGACGATCGAACTGCCGGCCTAGAGCGGCCGCTCCGCCGGCGGGAACATGCTGCGCCACAGCGAGCCGAACAGATTGACGTAGTCGTCGGTCCACGGCCGCACGGTCGTCGGCAGCGGCTGTTTCCAGCGCGTATCGGCGCGGAAGTCCGCCAGCCCCTCGGGCGTCGGCGACAGGATCAGGGCCTCGGTCGAGGCCTCGGCCATCTCGGGCGTCGAATCCCCCTCGTAGTAGATCTGGTGCAGGCTGGCCTTGCCCAGCGCCTGCGCCGCCGCGACGGCCGGCAGGGTGATGTCGAGGTTGCGGTTCGACAGGTGCAGCAACACCACGCCGTTCGGCTTCAGCAGCTTCAGATAGCCGGCGATGGCCTCGGCCGTCAGCAGGTGGGTCGGCACGGCGTCCGACGAGAAGGCGTCGATGATCAGCAGGTCGAACGACCCCGCCGGCTGTTTCGCCAGCGTCAGCCGCGCGTCTCCCAGCACCGTGTCGATCGGCCCCACGGCGCAGTTCGAGATATAGGTGAACCACTCGGGATCGCGCGACAGCCGGTCGACCATCGGATCGATCTCGAAGAAGGTCATCGAATCCTCGGCCCGCTTGTAGGTCGCCATGGCGCCCGAGCCCTGGCCGACCACGCCGATCCGGGCCGGGCCCCGCGCCTCGACCATCTCGGCGGCCTGACCGATCGGCGTCGCGGCCGCGTAGTACAGGGTCGGCACGCAGTCGAAGCGCGGGTCACGCGCCTGGGCGCCGTGCAGGGTCGTGCCGTGCATCATCACATGGACGTCGCCGCCCAGTCGCGGGTCCGGCGCATTGGCCACCCGCATGACGCCGAAGAAGCTGCGGCCCGAATAGCTCCAGTCATAGCCGCGCGCGATCCACTGCGACGACAGGGTGATCATCAGCAGGATGGCGGTGAAGGCCAGCGCCCGGCCCCGCACGAGGAAGGCGCAGATGGCGGCCGGCAGCAGGATGATCATGGCCAGCTGGCCCATCTGGAACGGCGAGGTCGCATAGAAGGCGGCCCGCGCTCCATCATTGCTGTTCAGCCACAGCGACAGCAGCACCGGAGAGGCGGCGATCAGGGCGGCGGCCACCAGCAGGCCCGTCTGGGTCGGGTTGAGCGGACCCTTGCCCCACGGTCGCGCCAGCCCGACCAGCACCAGAACCAGCGGATACTCCCAGACCATGTTGAAGATGACCGGGGCGACCAGGGCGGTGAAGGCGCCGCCGACCACGCCGCCCAGCGACATCAGCAGATAGAATTCCGTCAGCCGGTCCGGCGCCGGCCGCCGCGCCGCCAGCAGCTGGTGGCACATCAGGGCCGCGAAGAAGAAGGCGGTCAGGTGAATGGCGAAGGCCATGCTCCAGTTGGACGAGCGGAAGGCCACCGTCAGGACGCAGACCGCCCCGATGGCGGCCTGTATCGGCAGGGTGGCGCCCAGCGGAATCCACGGCCTGTTCTGGAAGGCGATGACGAAGGTCAGCAGATACAGGGCCAGAGGGGCCACCCACAGGAAGGGCGCGGACGCCACGTCCGTCGACAGGTGCGAGGTCACCCCCAGCATCAGGCTGGACGGCGCGGCCGCCAGCAGCACCAGGATGACCTTCTCGCGCAGCGTCATCGGCGGGCTGGGCGCCAGCCGGGCCGGCTCCGCGCTGCGGTCCAGCCGTCGGCTCCAGACCACGAAGGCCAGGGCGACGATCATCAGCATGAAGGCGACATAGCCGCCGCTCCAGCCCCACCGTTGGCCCGACAGGGTCGCCAGCGGCTCGATCAGGACCGGATAGGACAGCAGGGCCAGGAAGCTGCCGAGGTTCGAGGCGGCGTACAGCACATAGGGATTCCTGCCGTCGGCGTGGCCGGCCCGGACCCGCGCATACCAGGCCTGCAACAACGGCGCCGTGGCCGACAGCACCGCGAACGGCGCGCCGACCGACAGGGCCAGGGTCGCCAGCAGCCAGAGGACCGGCGCCGACGGATCGGGATCGCCCAGCCAGCCGTTGACGCGCAGCGGCAGGAACAGGGCGGCGGCGAGCAGCAGGGCCAGATGGATCGCCACCTGGGTCTTGATCGACCCGACCTTCTGCAACACGTGGGCGTAGGCGTAGCCGGCCAGCAGCGCGGTCTGGAAGAAGACCATCGCCGTGTTCCAAACCGCCGGCGATCCGCCCAGCATGGGCAGGACCAGCTTGGTCACCATCGGCTGGACCACGAACACCAGCGAGGCCGAGGTGAAGATCGCCAGGGCGAACAGCAGCGGCGTCAGCCGGTCGGCGGGCGTTCCCGGCGCGCCCACATCAACGTCCCGGCCCCCGGTGGTGTCGCTCATGCCCGCCCCGTATGCTGGCGCCGCAGCCGGGCGCTTTGGCCCACCCTGGACCGACTCGCAGTCCCTTCGGAAGGCCCCGCCCGATGTTCCCCGACGATATTGTCATACTGGCCCGGCAGGTCGTCGACGCGGCCGTCGCGCGCGGCCTCAGGGTGGCGACGGCCGAAAGCTGCACCGGCGGCCTGGTCGCGGGAGCCCTGACGGCGATCGCGGGCTCCTCCGCCGTGCTGGACCGGGGCTTCGTGACCTACAGCAACGCCGCCAAGAGCGAGATGCTGGGGGTTCCCGCCGACCTGATCGAGGACCAGGGAGCCGTCTCGGAACCCGTCGCCCGCGCCATGGCCGAGGGCGCCGTCCGCCGGTCGGAGGCCCGGGTCTCTGTCGCGGTCACGGGCGTCGCCGGCCCGGGCGGAGGCTCGGCCGCCAAGCCCGTCGGCCTCGTCCATTTCGCCGCCTCGGGCCCGTCCGGGGTGATCCATGCCGAACATCGCTTCGGCGACCTCGGCCGCGAGGGGATCCGTCTGGAAAGCGTCCGCGTCGCCCTGCGCCTGCTGCTGGACCGGATCGGCGCATGATCGTCGACGCCCGCGGCCATCGCTGCCCGACCCCCAGCCTGAAGCTTCAGAAGGCGATGCGCGCGGCTCCCGCCGGGGCGCGCCTGACCCTGCTGGCCACGGACCCCATGGCCCGCATCGACGTGCCGCATCTGATGACCGGTCTGGGCGGCCGCGTCGTTTCGGTCGATGAGGCGGACGGCGTCCTGACTATCGTGGTCGAGACGCCCGCCGCTCCGACAGATTGACCACGCTCTCGGGCAGGGCCTCGTCCGGTTCGATTTCGGGCGCGCCGAGCGACCGCGCCGCGATCTCCATCTCCGTGGCGAAGGCGCCGCCGTAGAAGATGGCGTTGACGTTCCACGACAGCCAGATCAGCAGCACCACCACCGCGCCGACCGAGCCGTAGGTGGCGCCCAACGGTGCGATCTGCTCGACATAGATGGCGCACAGCCAGGACGAGACGGTCGACATCACCGTCGCCACCAGTCCCCCGGCGATGGACGGCGCCCAGGCCACCGGGGTCCGGTGCGACATGGCGTAGCGGTAGAGCATGGTCAGGCCGATCGCGAGCCCCAGGGCCGGCCACAGCCCGTCCAGCGCGATGCCGGATGACGGCGCCCCGTCCGCGACCGGACCGGCGTGCTCCAGCAATCGCGAGGTCACCACCGCGCCCGACACCACCGTGAAGAGCAGGAAGGCCGCAAGGGCGACGAAGAAGGCCAGCAGGTTGAATTTGAAGAAGCCGTGCGGCTCCGTCTCGTCGTGGATCAGGTTCAGGCCGGCCAGCAGGGCCTTGAAGCCGCGATGCGCGGCGTAGCCGCCGATGACCACGGCGAAGAAGCTCTGGGCCGACACCGTCCGGGCCGACGCATTGGCCAGCCGTTCGATCTCGGCCATGAAAATGGCCCGCGCCGCCGTCGGCATGACGTCGGCCAGGGCCGCCGCCTGTTCGCTGACCTGGGCGATGGACAGCACCGCCTTGTAGAAGCCGATCAGGATGGCGATGGCCGGAAACACCGCCAGCAGGGCGAAGAACGACACCCCGCCCGTGTACAGCATCACGTCGCGGCCCCAGCTGCGCGTGAACGCCTTGACCGCCAGCCGCCCCCACAGCATGGGCGTGGCCCAGCGCGCGGCGTCTTCAATATCCGATCTGGCTTGCAAGCCGGTCCCCACAACCGTTGAAGCCCGCACTTCTACCGCAATTCGGCCCGGGGGAAAGCGCCGCTGCGGATAGCGGCCCCCGACCCGTTGCCTACAGCCGCCGACCGTCGCTATGGTCCGCCGCCATTGAAACCGCGTCAGGGGGCTGGCGCGGCTGGAGACATCGACCTTGGGTTCCGATCCACGCATTCTGGTCGTCGCTCCTGACGACGACCTGATCGGCCCGCTGTGTCAGGGGCTGGACGCCCTCGGCTGGCGCACGGTCACGGCCCGGTCGCTGGCCGGCGCCATACAAACCCTGATCGACTGGCCGCTGGAAGCCGTGATCCTCGACGCCCGCCTGCCCGACTCGGCCGAGGGCGTCGGAGCCCTGCGCCAGACCGTGTTCCCCCGCCGCCTGCCCGTCCTCGCCATCGGCGCCGAAACCGCGGCCTGGCCGCCGGGTGTGGCCGACATCGCCATGTCCAACCCGCCGCATGCCGCACAGGCCGCCCTGCGTCTGGAAAATCTCATCCGCTCCGCCATCGCCGAGGAAGAGGTCAGCCTGCGCGAGGCCACCTTCGCCGCGCGCGGCCAGCCCCTGCCCCTGACAGACACCGACGCCACCCCGCTGCGGGTGCTGGCGGCCGGCAAGCCCGACCGGCATTTCCTCGCCCTGTCCAACGCCCTGACCGAGCGCGGCTGCGAGGTCGTGGCCGCGCCGACGCCCTACACCGCCTTCGACTACCTGCACGAAAAGCCGTTCGACGCCGCCGTGCTGTGGGGGGCCGAGGATCACGCGCCCGCGCTTTCGATCGCCTCGGGCATGAAGCGGAACACCCGCCTGTACCACATCCCCGCGGTGCTCTATCTGCGCGGCGCCGGCGAGATCAATCTGGCCGAACTCTACAATCGCGGCTTCGCCGATGTCGCCGCCGCCGACACGCCGGAGGACGAAACCGCCGAGCGGATCGCCGCCCTCGCCCGCGCCCACCGCCGCCACGTCGCCATCCGCAGGGCGCTGGAAAGCGCGCGCGGCTCGGGTCTGACAGATCCCGCCACCGGCCTGTTCACCCCCCCGCTGTTCGCCAGCCATCTGGCCCGCGTGGCCGAGGGCGCCCGACTGCGCCGCCGCCCTCTCTCGGTCGCCGTGTTGCGCGTGTCGGAGACCGAGGCGGTCGCCGAGGCTCGCAAGGGCGGCTGGCTGGACCGCGCCCTGCCCCAGATCGGCGCCATGGTCTCGCGCCTGATCCGCACCGAGGATACGGCGGCCCGCCTGTCGCCCGACGTCTTCGCCCTCGCCCTGCCCGCGACCCGCGGCCCTTCCGGACGGATCGCCGCCGACCGGATCGCCGCCGTGATCGGCTGCACCGCCTTCGACGCCGGCCCCGACCGCTCGCCCTTCGTGGTCGAGTTCGAGGTCGGCGTGGCCGAGATCGCGCCGGGGGAATCCCCCGCAGCCGTCCTCGAACGGGCCTCAAAGGATGTGCGGTCGCACGCCTGACGCTCATTTGACAATCTGATTTGTCTAATGCAGGTTCGCGCCATGACATCGCGTCCATCAGCCCTGCTCGACGACCTCGACACCGCGCTTCTGGCCTTGGCGCCCATCCGCCGGCGCATCCTCGCCGCCCTGACCGAGCCCGCCTCCGCCGCCGGCCTGTCGGAGCAACTGGGGTTGCCGCGCCAGAACATCGGCCACCACCTGCGCGCCCTTGAGGCCGCGGGCCTGATCCAGCTGGCTGAGGAACGGCGAAAGCGCGGCTTCACCGAACGCCTGTTCGTCGCCGCGCAGAACTATGTCTTCGACCCGGCCCTGATGCAGGCGCCGCCAGACCCCGATGCGGTCGACGCCCAGGATCGCCACGCCGCCGACCATCTGATCTCGACCGCCTCGACCATCGTCCGCGACGTCGCCCGCATGCGTCAGGACGCGGCCGCCGAAGGATCGCGCCTGCTGACCCTGACGGTCGAGACCGACGTCACCTTCGCCGCCCCCGCCGATTTCGACGCCTTCACCGAAGAGGTCAGCGCCGCCGTCGTGGCCCTGGCCCGCAAATACGCGGCCCCTTCCGGCCGCCGCTACCGCCTCACCGCCGCCGCCTGGCCGGCGACGCCCAAACCCCCTGCAGCAAGGAACTGACCGCCATGACCGAAGCGTCTCAGCCCATGGAAGACCATGTCCTCGTCGAGGTCACCGTGCCCGCCCCCGCCGACGCGGTCTGGGCCGCCCTGCGCGATCCGCAGCAGATCAAGAACTGGTTCGGCTGGGACGCCGACACCCTCAAGGACGAGATCGACTTCATCTTCGTCACCCACGCCGAGGCGGATGAGGCGCGCCGGACCGTGACCTTCGTCGGCGTCAACGACCGCTACGAGGTCGAGGCCACGGGCGACGGGACAAGCCTCGTCCGGGTGGTCCGCTCCGCCCCGGCCGGCGACTGGTCGGACGTCTTCGACGGCATGATCGAGGGCTGGATTTCCTTCACACAGCAGCTGGCCTTCGCCTTCGCCCGCCACCCTGGCCAGACGCGCCGCACCCTCTTCTTCTCGGGCCCGCCGCGCGCGGATGGTTTGGGCCGGTCCGTGCTCGGCCTGGACGCCGCCCCGGCGCCCGGAGAGCCCTATGCGATGCCGCTGGGTCCCGACGCGGACGCGGCGGGTCAGGTCTGGTTCGTCGCCCGCCACCAGATCGGCGTCACCGTCGATGGCTGGGGCGACGGCCTGCTGGTGGTGCTGGACAGTCCGCCGAAGGAGGACAAGCGCCCCCGCGGCTCGACCATGCTGACCCTGACCACCTACGGCCTGTCCGACGCCGCCTTCGCCGATCTGGAGGGCCGCTGGAAGGCGTGGTGGGACGAGCGGTTCGAGAACGCCGCCCCGCACGAGAGCTAGGCCGCGCCCGCCACCCTCGCCAGATCGGTGGTGATGCGCTCGGCCACCTTCAGCCGCTCGGCCGCCGTGTCCCACTCGCCCTTGACCACGATCTTCTGGTCGGGCCGCAGCTTCCAGAAGGCGTGGTTCTTCTGGATCAGCCCGACCAGCCCCATCGGATTGGGGAAGGCGTTGTTGCGCAGCGTCAGCACCGCGCCCTTGGGCCCGATGTCGATGCGTTCGATACAGGCCGTCTTGCAGTTGGCCTTGATGCCGACGATCCGCAGCAACTGTTTCGCCTCGTCCGGCAGAGGCCCGAACCGGTCGATCAGTTCGGCGGCCAGCGCCTCGCGCGTCTCCGAATTCTCGGCGTCGGACAGGCGGCGATACAGGCTCAGACGAACGTTCAGGTCCGGGACGTATTCCTCTGGAATCAACACGGCCGCGCCGACATTGATGGCCGGCGACCAGCCGCGGTCGACCGTCCCGCCGCCCTCGCCCGACAGACGCAGCTCCGACACGGCGTCCTCCAGCATCTGCTGGTACAGCTCGACCCCGACCTCGCGGATGTGGCCCGACTGCTCGTCGCCCAGCAGATTGCCGCCGCCGCGCTGGTCGAGATCGTGGCTGGCCAGCTGGAAGCCGGCGCCGAGATTGTCCAGCGACTGCAGCACCTGCAGCCGCCGCTCTGACGACAGACTCATCGGCTTGTTCGGCGGGGTGGTCAGATAGGCGAAGGCCCGCGCCTTGGCCCGGCCGATCCGGCCGCGGATCTGGTGCAGCTGGGCCAGGCCGAACATGTCGGCCTTGTGCACGATCAGGGTGTTGGCCGTCGGCACGTCCAGCCCGCTCTCGACGATCGTCGTCGACAGCAGCAGGTCGTAGCTGCCGTCGTAGAAGGCGCTCATCACGTCTTCCAGCTGGGTCGGCGACATCTGGCCGTGGCCGACCACGAATTTGATCTCGGGGACCTGCTCGCGCAGGAATTTCTCGATCTCCGGCAGGTCGCTCAGGCGCGGCACGACATAATAGGCCTGACCGCCGCGGTATTTCTCGCGCAGCAGGGCCTCGCGCACCAGCACCGCATCCCACGGCGTGACATAGGTCCGCACCGCGAGGCGATCGACCGGCGGGGTGGCGATGATCGACATCTCGCGGATGCCGGACAGCGCCATCTGCAGGGTGCGCGGGATCGGCGTCGCCGTCAGGGTCAGCAGGTGAACATCGGCCCGCAGGGACTTCAGCTTCTCCTTGTGCTTGACCCCGAAATGCTGCTCTTCATCAACGATAACAAGGCCCAGGTCCTTGAATCCGACCTGTTCGCTCAAGACCGCATGGGTGCCGACGACGATCTCGAACGATCCGTCCTTCAGCCCCGCGCGCGTCTCGGCGGCGTCCTTGGCCGTCACCATCCGCGACAGGTGCCGCACCGTGACCGGCCAGCCGGCGAACCGCTCGCTGAAGGTCTTGAAATGCTGCCGCGCCAGCAGGGTGGTGGGGCAGACGATGGCCACCTGCTGCCCCGTCATCGCCACCACGAAGGCCGCCCGCAGGGCCACCTCGGTCTTGCCGAAGCCGACGTCGCCGCAGATCAACCGATCCATCGGCGTGCCCTTGCCGAGGTCCTCCAGCACGTCGCCGATGGCGTTCAGCTGGTCGTCCGTCTCCTCATAGGGGAAGCGGGCGCAGAACTCGTCGAACAGGCCGTGCGGGGGCGTGATGGGATCCGAGGTGCGCAGCGACCGCTTGGCGGCCAGGGCGATCAGCCCCTCGGCCATGTCGCGCAGGCGGGCCTTGGCCTTGGCCTTGCGCGCCTGCCAGCCCGCCCCGCCCAGCCGGTCCAGTTGCGCCCCGTCGGCGTCCGACCCATAGCGGGTCAACAGATCGATGTTCTCGACCGGCAGATACAGCTTGCTGTCGCCGGCGTAGACCAGCTCCAGACAGTCATGCGGCGCCTGCTGGATCTCCAGCGTCTTCAGCCCCTCATAGCGGCCGATGCCGTGATCCAGGTGGACCACCAGATCGCCGGTCGTCAGGGCCGAGGCCTCGGCAAGGAAGTTCGACGCCCGCCGCTTCTTGCGCGGCCGCGCCAGCCGGTCGCCGAGGATGTCGGTCTCGGATATGACCGCGATGTCCGCCGTCTCGAACCCGTGCTCGACCGGCAGAACCCCGCGCAGATAGAGGTCCTTCGGCGCCTTCTGGACGTCGGTCCAGTCGCGCACGGGGACGACATGCTCCAGCCCGTGATCGGCCAGCATGCCCGCCAGCCGTTCGGACGAGCCCTCGGTCCAGGAGGCGAACAGCACCCGCTTGCCCGCCGCCTTGACCGCCTCTGCGTGGCGCGCCACCGCCTCGAACAGATTGACGCTGTCCTGCGCCCGTTCGGCCGCGAAGCTGCGCCCCAGCCGTCCGCCCGCGTCTTCACCCGGTCCGTGAAAGGGTGACAGCCGCCGCACCCAGCGCCCGGCGAGGGCGGTGTTCCACTCCGTCTCGTCCAGATACAGCCGCTCGGGCGGCAGGGCGCGGTAGGCCGACCCGCCGCTCCCCGCCTTCCGGCTCATCGCCGCGTCCCGACGCGCCTCATACGCGTCGCGCGTCAGGGTCCAGCGCTCCGCCCGCGCGGCCTCGACCTGGTTGTCCAGAAACACCTTCGCGTCGTCGGGCAGATAGTCGAACAGCGTCTCCAGCCGCTCATAGAGCAACGGCAGCCAGTGCTCCATGCCCTGCCGCCGCGCGCCCTCGCTGATGGCCGCGTACAGCGGATCGTCGCCCGCCGCGCCGAACAGGCTCAGATAGCCCGTGCGGAATCGCGAAATGCTCTCGGCGTCGAGCAGCGCCTCGGATACGGGCGCCAGCGACACCTCGCGCCTCTGTCCGGTCGACCGCTGCGTCGCCGGATCGAAGGTGCGGATCGACTCCAGCTCCGAGCCGAACATGTCCAGCCGCACCGGCTCCTCGAAGCCGGGCGGATAGACGTCGATGACCCCGCCGCGCACCGCGAACTCGCCACGCTCCGACACCGTCGAGGCGCGCATATAGCCGTTGGCCGCGAAATACCGCTCCAGCGCCGCCGTATCGAGATCAAGGCCGACCGTGGTCTGGAAGCCGGCCCCGCTGGTCACCTCGCGCGGCGGCGTCCGCTGGATCGCCGCTCCGATGGTGGTCACGACCAGGGTCGGACGGGTCTCGGTCGGGTGGAGCCGGGCCAGCCGGGTCAGGGCCGCCATCCGCTCGGCCGACACCGACGACGAGGGACTCAGCCGGTCATAGGGCAGGCAATCCCACGCCGGAAACTCAATGACCTCAATGTCCTGGGCGAAAAAACCGAACGCCTGCACGAACTCACCCATGCGGGCGTAGTCGCGCGCCACGAAGACGCCGACGCCGCCCGCGCCCCTCAGCCGTTCGGCGACGGTCAGCGCGTCCAGTCCCTCGGGCGCGCCGCCCAGCTCCTGATCGCCCCGCGTGGGGATGGCGCCATCCATCAACCGGCGCCCTCGGCCACGGCGGCGGCGACGTGGTCGCGCATGAAGTCGCGGATCTTGCCCATCACGGCGGTGTCGTGCGCCGCCGGGGTCGGCTCGCTGCCGATGATCCAGGCGTACAGTCGGTGATCGTCGTCTTCGGCCAGCAGAGCCTCCAGGGAGTCCAGTTCGCCTTCGGTCAGGGTTGGACCGACGCGATCCGCGAATGGACCCAGCACCAGATCGGCCTCGCGGAAACCGCGCCGCCAGGCCCGGAACACGATCCGGCCCAGCCGCTCGCGGGCGGAAGCCTCTTCAGGACGCGCATCAATATCGGCCACAAGCTTCCTTGCCCGGTCGGTCAGTAAACAGGACGGGTCAGATAGCGTTCCCCCCGCCGTTTCGCCAGCTATGCTGTCGCCGCATGCGGCCAGAGATTCTCTTTCCCCTGTTCGCCGAGGTCTCCACCCTGAAGGGCGTGGGGCCCAAGGTGCTGCCGCTGGTCCAGAAACTGGCCGGCCCGCTGGTGCGCGACGTCCTGTTTCTGTCTCCGTCCGGCCTGATCGTCCGCCGCCCCATGACCGCCGCCGACGCCGTCGAGGGTCAGGTCGGCGTCTTCGAGATCGTCATCGACCGCCTGATCGTCCCGCCAAAACCGGGGGCCCCGATCAAGGTCCGGGCGACCGACGCCACGGGCTTCGTCCACCTGATCTGGTTCGGCGGCTCGGCCCAGCACATCGACCGCCTGCTGCCGCGCGGCCAGACCCGGCTGGTCTCGGGCAAGGTCGAGCGGTTCAACAGCGAGGTGCAGATCGTCCACCCCGACATCTTCACCCCTGAACAGGCCGGCGACATCGCCGCCATCGAGCCCGTCTATCCGGCGACCCAGGGCCTGTCGTCGCGTGTCATCCGCAAACTGGTCCAGGTCGCCCTGCAGCACGCGCCGGATCTGATCGAATGGCAGGACCCGGCCTGGCTGGCGAAGACCCGCTGGCCCGGCTGGCGCGCCGCCCTCGAACGCCTGCACGCGCCCGAGGCCGAGCCCGATCTGGAGCCCGACGCGCCTGCCCGCCAGCGGCTGGCCTATGACGAACTGTTCGCCCACCAGCTGGCCCTGGCCCGCCGCCGCCGCGCCCGCCAGATCACCCCCGCGCCGGTGATCCATCCCGGCGACGCCTCGGCCCGCCTGCTGCAGTCCCTGCCCTTCCAGCTGACCGGCGCCCAGCATCAGGCCATCGCCGAGATCCGCCGCGACCTCGCCGCGGGCGAACAGATGGGCCGGCTGCTGCAGGGCGACGTCGGCTCGGGCAAGACCGCCGTCGCCGCCCTCGCCCTGGCCGACGCGGCCGCCTCCGGCTTCCAGTCCGCCCTGATGGCCCCGACCGAGATCCTCGCTCGCCAGCACTATCAGCGCATCGCCCCGATGATGGAGGCCGCCGGCGTCAGCGCCGTCCTCCTCACGGGCCGCGACACCCCCGCCGAGCGCCGCGCCCGCCTCGCCGCCCTGGCCTCCGGCGAGGCCCGGGTGGCCATCGGCACCCACGCCCTGTTCCAGGACGCCGTCCGCTTCGACCGGCTGGCCCTCGCCGTCATCGACGAACAGCACCGCTTCGGCGTCAACGAGCGCCAGCGGCTCCAGGCCAAGGGCGACCCCCGCACCGGCGGCGTCCACCTGCTGACCATGTCCGCGACGCCCATCCCCCGCACCCTCGAACTGACCCAGTACGGCGAACTGGAGGTGTCGCGCCTGATGGAGAAGCCGCCGGGTCGGACCCCCGTCACCACCGCCGTCCTGCCCCTGGCCCGCATCGGCGAAGTGGCCAAACGGCTGAAGGCCGCCATCGACAGCGGCGCACAGGCCTACTGGATCTGTCCCCTGGTGGCCGAGAGCGAGGCCTCCGACCTCGCCGCCGCCGAGGCCCGGGCCGCCGACCTGCGGCGGATCCTCAAGGTCGAGGTCGGCCTCGCCCACGGCCAGATGCCGGGGGCCGAGCGCGAGACCGTCATGGCCGACTTCGCCGACGGACGCATCCCCCTGCTGGTCGCCACAACCGTGGTCGAGGTCGGCGTCGACGTGCCCAACGCCACCATCATGGTCATCGAGCACGCCGACCGCTTCGGCCTGGCCCAGCTGCACCAGTTGCGCGGTCGCGTCGGTCGCGGCGCCAAGGCCAGCGCCTGTATCCTGCTGTACGGCGGGGGCGACGACGGGCTCGGCGAAACGGCGCGTCTCCGCCTCGAAACGCTTCGGCGCACCGAGGACGGCTTCGAGATCGCCGAGGAGGATTTCCGCCTGCGCGGCGGCGGCGATCCGCTGGGCCTGAAGCAGAGCGGCTTCCCCGCCTACCGCTTCGCCGACCCGATCCGGCACCGCGCCCTGATGCTGACCGCCGCCGACGACGCCCGTCTGGTGTTGGGCCGCGATCCCGACCTGACTTCGCCGCGCGGCGAGGCGGTCAAGGTTCTGGAGGCCCTGTTCGACTGGCGCAACGACCGCCCGGGGATTGACTAGGCCGGCGAACGCGCCTGCCAGGCCGTCAGCCGCGCCTGAACATCAGCTTCAATATCGCCGTAGAATAGATTGTAAGGGCGGGATTTTCTTCGATCCGCCCAGCTGCCTGTCTCGCGGAAGGACTCCGTCGTCGGCTCCGTGTGACGCAGCAGTCCATTGCGGCACCGGGTGGCGATCTCGCGCGCCATCAGGGCCGGTCGCGCGCCCCATTCCAGCCCGGTGGCGTTGGTCGCCCCCTTGTGGAACCGCGCCGCCACAGGGCCGGTGTCGGTCGAGCCGGTGACCGGATTGACGCACAGGGCCGGCCGCCCGCCCAGATCGACCAGCCGTCCCCTTGCATCCCAGACCAGCGCCCGCCGCAGCCGCCGCCGCGCGGCCCCGTCATTGCCTTCGCCCACCGGCGACCAGCCGACGACGCAGCCGACCTGATCGCGCCGTCCGCAGGCTGGAACCTGCGGCGACAGGCCATCCGCCGCCGCCACCACATCGATCAGATAGGCCGCGACCAGCCGCCGCCGCAGCACCGGATCCGGGGCCACGCGCTCGCGCACCAGTCGTTCGACGATGTCTCCGCCCTGTTCCACCCCGGCCAGCACGATCGGCCCGGTCGGATGGTTGGCGATCCAGATGTCGAACGCCGCCGCGGCGTCTCCCCAGGCGAAGGCCCGCGCCTCGCGCGCATCCTCGCGCAGCGTCAGGCGGGTGTAGAGGCTGCTCTGCCGGTAGCGCGGCGCGCTGATCGCCCCGGCCCGCGCGAACGGCCCGGCGTAGTTGGGCAGGACCACCCGGCTCAGATACGCGTCTGCGTCACGGTCGCCGATGGGCCCGTTCCATTCGGCCCCGCCGTCATAGGTCGTCGAGTGAACGAAGAAGATCGCCGCCGGTCCCGCCCCCGGCGTCCGCGCCTCGCGCAACGCCCAGGCCGCCGGCGCGCCGTAGTCCGGCGCGGGCGGCGGCGTATAGGTCTGGAACGGCACCTGCGGATCCAGTCCCGCCCGCAGGATATCCCCGCGCCAGACCGCCACCGCGGCGGCCAGCACCAGGATGATCGTCAGGCCGGTCCAGCCGACCCACTGGCGAAAGGTCAGCCGCGGCCGGGTCATCGATACGGGTCCACCGTGGCCAGGAAGTCCTGCACATAGCGGCGCACGCCCTCTTCCAGCGGCGTCGCCTGCCCGCCGAAGCCGGCGGCGCGCACGCGTTCCATCCGGGCCTCGGTGAAATACTGGTATTTGTCGCGAATGCTCTCGGGCGTGTCGATGTATTCGATCCGGGGCGTCTTGCCCGCCGCCGCGAAGGTCGCGTGGGCCAGATCGAGGAACGACCGCGCCCGGCCCGAGCCCGCGTTGAACACGCCCGAAACCTCGGGCGTCTCCAGCAGCCACTCGACCATGTCGACCACATCATCGACGAAGACGAAGTCGCGCATCTGGCCGCCGTCGGCGTAGGCGGGATTGTGCGAGCGGAACAACACCACCGGCAGATCGGCCTGAACCTCGGGCCAGATCTGGGCCACGACCGACTTCATCCCGCCCTTGTGGTATTCGTTCGGCCCATAGACGTTGAAGAATTTCAGCCCCGCCCACTGTGTCGGCGCCGTCCGCATCTGAGCCTGCCGCGCGGCGTATTGATCGAACAGATATTTCGAATAGCCATAGGCATTTAGCGGCCTCAGCGCAGACAGGGAGCGAAGATCGTCCTGATCCTCGAACCCCAGACCGCCGTCGCCGTAGGTCGCCGCCGACGAGGCGTAGATCAGCCGCGCGTCGCGCAGGGCGCACCAGGCCCACAGATCCCGCGACAGGCTGAAATTGGTGTGCAGGATCAGGTCCGCGTCCGGCTCTGTCGTCGATGAGATGGCGCCCATATGGACCACGGCCTCGATCCGCTCGGCGTTCCGCTCCAGCTGGTCGAACATCTCCTCGGGCGACCAGAAGTCGGCGATGGCGTGTTTGGCCAGGTTCTTCCACTTGCCCAGATCGGCCGTCTCCAGCCGGTCGACCACGACGACGTCGCGCCGGCCCTCGGCGCACAGGCGCGCGACGATGTTCGAGCCGATGAAGCCGGCCCCGCCCGTCACCACGATCATGCGCCGGATCATCGTTCGCCCTTCATCTTCTCGACCGTCTTCGTCGTCGAATAGCCGTCCTCGAACGTGGCCAGCCGGACCTCGCCGCCCCAGCTCTCGACCAGATCGCCCCCGACCACGCCCTCGCGGGTGTAGTCCGCGCCCTTGATCAGCACGTCCGGCCGCAGCCGTTCGATCAGGGCCAGCGGCGTCGGCTCGTCGAAGGCCGTCACCCGGTCCACCGACTGCAGCCCGCCGATGACCACGGCCCGGCTGTCCAGATCGTTGATCGGCCGCCCCTCGCCCTTCAGCCGCCGCACGGAAGCGTCGGTGTTCAGCGCCACCACCAGCCGGTCGCACCAGCTCCGCGCCTGGGCCAGATAGGCGACATGGCCGCGATGCAGGATGTCGAAACAGCCGTTGGTGAAGCCGACCTTCAGCCCCTGCCGCTTCCAGCCCTCGACGACATGCGCCAGCTCCTCCAGCGGCATGACCTTGGCGTGGGCCCCGGCGGCGTGCTGGCTCATCTCGGCGTCGATCAGCTCGGCCGGGGTGACCACCGCCGTCCCCGCCTTGCCGACCACCACGCCCGAGGCGAGGATGGCGAACTCCACCGCCGTCTCCAGCGACGCCCCCGCGCCCAGCGCCAGCCCCAGCGCCGCCAGTCCGGTGTCGCCGGCGCCGGAGACGTCGAACACCTCGCGCGCCCGGCCGGGGAAATGTTTCGCCGCCTCGCCGCGCCGCATCAGGCTCATGCCCTTGCCGGCCCGGGTGACCACCACCGCCCGGGCCGTGGTGGCGTGCAACAGAGCCTTCAGCGCCGCCTCGACCTCGGCGTCGGTCTCGACCGGCAGGCCCGTGGCCGCGGCCAGTTCGCTGGCGTTCGGCTTGATCAGATCGACCGCGCCGTAGCGGGCGAAGTCGCGGCCCTTGGGATCGACGACCACCGGCGCGCCGCTCTTCTGCGCCGCGGACAGGGCCTGGGCGATCACCAGATCGCTGATCACGCCCTTGGAGTAATCCGACAGCAGATAGACGGAAGCACCCGTAAAGGCGTCGCTTTCATCTCCCATCAAGGCCGAAGCCTCCTCGTCGAGCCGCAGCAGCTGCTGGCCGGCCGCGACGAAGCGCGTCTTGACGATGGTGGCCACGCCGGCGCGCCGCTCGACCGCGTCCTCGATGCCGGGTTCCGCCGCAATCAGCGCGGCCAGCTCGTCGCCGGCCGGGTCCTGTCCCGCCACAGCGCCCAGCCGCGCCACGCCCCCGAGGGCGGCGACATTACGGGCCACATTGCCGACGCCGCCCGGCATGGCGACGGTCCGGCCCATGCGCAGCACCGGAATCGGCGCCTCGGGCGAAATCCGGCTGACCTCGCCATAGACATAGCGGTCCAGCATCAGGTCGCCGACGCAGGCGATCTTCAGCCCGCGCACCCGCTCGAGCAGCGCCTGCAGTTCCCCGAGATCGAGCGTCCGTCCAGCCATGAGTCTGGCCTATCGGATTCAGGCGGCTTTCGCCATCCGCGCCTTGGTCAGGTCGTCATAGGCGATCAGGTCGGCGGCGAGGGCCTCGAACTGGTCCAGAGGCACCATGTTGGGCCCGTCCGACGGCGCATTGTTGGGGTCCTGGTGCGTCTCCATGAACACCGCATCGACGCCCACGGCCACGGCGGCCCGCGCCAGCACCGGCACGAACTCGCGCTGCCCGCCCGACGACGTCCCCTGCCCGCCCGGCTGCTGCACGCTGTGCGTCGCGTCGAACACCACCGGACAGCCGATCTCGCGCAGGATCGGCAGCGACCTCATGTCCGAGACCAGGGTGTTGTAGCCGAAGCTGGCGCCCCGCTCGCAGGCCATGACGTTGGGATTGCCCGCGCCGACGACCTTGGCGATGACGTTCTTCATGTCCCAGGGCGCGAGGAACTGGCCCTTCTTGATATTGATGACCTTGCCCGTCACCGCGGCGGCCAGCAGCAGGTCGGTCTGGCGGCAGAGGAAGGCCGGGATCTGCAGCACGTCCACGGCCTGGGCGGCGATGCGGCAATGCTCTTCCGTGTGCACGTCGGTCAGCACCGGCAGGCCCGTGACCTCGCGGATCTCGGCGAAGATCGGCAGCGAGCCCTCCAGGCCGAAGCCGCGCGCGGCGCTGGCCGAGGTCCGGTTCGCCTTGTCGAAACTGGTCTTGTAGATGACGCCGACGTTCAGCCGCTCGCCGATCTCCTTCAGCGCATGGGCCATTTCCAGCGCGTGCTGGCGGCTCTCCAGCTGGCACGGCCCGGCGATGAAGACGATCCGCTGACCGCCGCCGATGCTGACGGGGCGCTTCAGGCCTTGCGTGATGTCGATGACGGCGTTGGGCTTGGACAAGACAGGCTTCCCGGATTTGCGGCTTGGCGACGCGCGGTCGATGCCGCACTCATGCGGCGATCAGGTGGCGTCGGACGTTGAGGTTCGCAAGCTATCACGGAGCCCGCACGCATGACCACCGAGGCCGAAGACCGACCCGTCATCCTGTGGTTCCGCCAGGACCTGCGGCTGGCCGACAATCCGGCCCTGACCCATGCCGCCGCGACCGGACGACCGGTCATCCCCGTCTACATCCTCGACCCGGGCTCCACGGTCCGGCCGATGGGCGCCGCGTCCCTGTGGTGGCTCGACAAGTCGCTGCGCGCCCTCGACGCGTCGCTGCGGGAGCGCGGCTCGCGCCTGATCCTCCGCCGCGGCGACAGCGAAGCCGAACTGCGGCGCCTGATCGAGGACACCGGCGCCGGCGCCGTGTTCATGAACCGGCTGTTCGAGCCCGACGCCTTCGCCCGCGACGCCGACATCGCCCACGGCCTTCAGACCGAAGGCGTCGACTGCAAGGGCTGGAACGCCGCCCTGCTGCGCGCGCCCGGCGGCGTCCTGAACGGCGCGGGCCAGCCCTACAAGGTCTTCACTCCCTTCCTGAAGGCCCTGCTCGCTGCGGCCGAGGCCCCGCCGCCCACCGCCGGCCCGCAAGCCCTGTCGACGCCGGCCGGCCTGGCCTCCGACGCCATCGAGGCCTGGGCCCTGCATCCGACCCGGCCCGATTGGTCCGGCGGCTTCGACTGGACGCCTGGCGAGGCCGGCGCCGACGCCGCCCTGTCGACCTTCGTCGCCAGGGGCCTGAAGTCCTACTCCGTCGGCCGCGACCGGCCCGCCGAGCCCGCCACCAGCCGCCTCTCCCCCCACCTGCATTTCGGCGAGATCAGCCCCTGGCGCGCCCTCCACGCCGCCCGCGACGCCGTCGCCGAAGGCCGCGTTCCCGCCGCAGAGGCGGAAAAGTTCGTCGCCGAAATCGGCTGGCGCGACTTCTCCGCCCACCTGCTGCACGCCTTCCCGCAGATGACGGCTGCGGCCTTCCGCCCCGAATATGACGCCATGCCCTGGCGCGAGGACCCCGCCGGCCTCTCGGCCTGGAAACGCGGCCGCACCGGCTATCCGGTCGTGGACGCCGGCATGCGCGAGCTCTGGACGACCGGTTTCATGCACAACCGGGTGCGGATGATCGTCGCCTCCTTCCTGATCAAACACCTGCTGATCGACTGGCGCGAGGGCGAACGCTGGTTCCACGACACCCTTGTGGACGCCGACCTCGCCTCCAATGTTCAGAATTGGCAGTGGGTCGCTGGATCCGGAGCCGATGCTTCACCGTACTTCCGAATCTTCAATCCGGTCATACAGGGGCAGAAATTCGATGCAGACGGCCGTTACGTTCGCCGCTGGGTTCCAGAACTCGGCCGCCTGCCGGATCGCTGGCTCCATGCACCCTGGACCGCGCCGCCCGAGGTCCTCGCCTCGGCCGGCCTGCGCCTCGGCCGCGACTATCCCCGCCCCCTCGTCGACCACGCAGAGGCTCGCGCCCGCGCGCTCGACGCCCTCAAACACGTTGTCGCCGGCCGGGACGTCGAGGGGGATTGACGCCCGTCCGTCCTCCGTCGGACAGTCACGCCCATGACGTCGGTCACCGCCGAGCGCATCCAGACCGCCGCCCGCACCCCGCGCGGGTTCGCCCTCCTGCTTCGCCTGCTGGCCTCGAACTGGACCTTCGGCCGGCTGACCGTCCTTCTGCCCAACGGTGAAATTCATCAGCTGGACGGCCCCCGCCCCGGCCCGACCGCGGTCTTCGACATCAAGGATTACCGCTTCGCCCGCCGCGTGCTCGCCTCCGGCGATATCGGGTTCGCCGAGGGCTATATGGCCGGCGAATGGGAAAGCCCGCAGCTGGCGGCCCTGCTGGAGTCCTTCGCCCACAACTATGACCACATCCAGCGGCTGGCCGACGGCAATCCGCTGATGCGCGCGGTCAACTGGCTGTCGCACAAGCGCCGCCGCAACAGCCGCTCCGGGTCGAGGAAGAACATCCACGCCCACTACGATCTGGGCAACGCCTTCTACGGCTCCTGGCTGGACGCCTCGATGACCTATTCGTCGGCGCGGTTCACCCGGCCGGGCATGGCGCTGGACGCCGCCCAGCGCGAGAAATACGCTTCCCTCGCCCGACTGATGGACCTTCAGTCCGGTCAGTCGGTGCTGGAGATCGGTTGCGGCTGGGGCGGTTTCGCCGAGTTCGCGGCGAAGGATATCGGCGCCCGGGTGACCGGCGTCACCATCTCGCAGGAGCAGTTCGACTTCGCCCGCCAGCGCATGTTCAACGCCGGCCTGACCGAACGGGTCGACATCCAGCTGATCGACTATCGCGACGTCCAGGGCCGGTTCGACCGGGTCGCCTCGATCGAGATGTTCGAGGCGGTGGGCCAGGAATACTGGCCGGCCTATTTCGGCAAGATCCACGACGTGCTCGAGCCCGGCGGCAAGGCCGGCCTTCAGATCATCACCATCGATGACGCCCTGTTCAGCGGCTACAACAAGCGCACCGACTTCATTCAGAAATACATCTTCCCGGGCGGCATGCTGCCCTCCGAAGAGGCGCTGAAGCCCGTCATCGACCGCGCCGGGCTGGACTGGCGAAACGTGGAGCGTTTCGGCCAGGACTATGCCGACACCCTCAAACTCTGGGACGAACGGTTCCAGACGGCCTGGGGCGACATCCGCCGCATGGGCGGCTTCGACGAGCGGTTCCGGCGGCTGTGGCGCTTCTATCTGGCCTATTGCGAGGCCGGTTTCCGGTCGGCCCGGACCGACGTGATACAGCTGGTCCTCGCGCGCGGCTGATCGCGCGCCGGACTCTGACATGACCGCTCTTTCGCCCCTGATTACCACCGCAGAGCTGGCCCCGCGTCTGGGCGATCCCGGTCTGCGGATCCTTGACGCCAGCTGGCATCTGGACGGACGCGACGCACGGCCGGATTTCGAGGCGGCCCGCCTTCCGGGCGCGGTTTTCTTCGACCTCGACGCCAGTTCCGATCCGGACAGCCCCCTGCCCCACATGCTGCCCGCGGCGCCCGCCTTCGCCGCGCGCATGGGCGCCCTCGGGATTTCGGATCAGGACACCATCGTCGTCTACGACACGGTCGGCATCCGCTCGTCCGCCCGCGCCTGGTGGATGTTCCGCGTCATGGGGGCGGACAATGTCCGCGTGCTGGACGGCGGCCTGCCGAAATGGCTGGCCGAGGGCCGTCCGGTCGAGAGCGGGCCGCCCGCCGCCGCGATCCCGACCGTGTTCTCGCCCCGCCTCGACGCCCGGGTCGTCGCCCAGGTCGTCGCCGGCCTCGCCGAGGTTCGCGCCGCGCTTGAGGCGGGAGATCAGGTCCTCGACGCCCGCTCCGCCGGCCGCTTCCAGGGCCGCGAGCCTGAACCCCGCGCCGGCTTGCGGTCCGGTCATATGCCCGGCGCGCTGAACCTGCCCTTCCCGGCCCTGCTGAACGCCGACGGCACGATGAAACAGGGTCCGGCGCTGGAACAGGCCTTCCGGGACGCGGGCGTCGACCTGGACCGCCCCGCGATCACCACATGCGGCTCTGGCGTCACCGCCGCCATCCTCAGCCTCGGCCTGGCCGTTCTGGGCCGACCGTCGCGCCTTTACGACGGCAGCTGGGCCGAATGGGGCGGCCGGTCCGACACCCCGGTGACCGCCCCCTGAAAGAACCAGTCAGGCCGGCGGCGCGACCGGCTCCGGTCCGGCCACATCGGCGGGCACGTCTTCTTCTCCTCGCGACACCACGGTCGCGGCGACCAGATCGCCGGTGACGTTCAGCGTGGTCCGGCACATATCGAGGAAGCGGTCGACGCCCAGGATCAGGCCGATGCCCTCGGCCGGCACCCCGACCATGGTCAGGATCAGGGCGATGACCGGCAGCGACCCGGCCGGCACGCCCGCCGTGCCGATGCCGCCGAGGATGCAGACCAGCATCACCACCAGCTGCTGCTGCAGGTTCAGGTCGACCCCGAAGAACTGGGCCAGGAACAGCACCGTGACCCCTTCGAACAGGGCCGTGCCGTTCTGGTTGGCGGTGGCCCCGACGGTCAGCACGAAGCGCGAGATGCGGCGCGGCAGCTTCAGCTTCTCTTCCGCCGCCTTGATGGCGATGGGCAGGGTGGCGTTGGACGAGGCGGTCGAGAAGGCCACCACGAACGGCTCGCGCACCCCGTTGGCGAATTTCAGCGGGTTCATGCCGCCGAAGATCCAGACCAGCAGCGGATAGACGATGAACATGTGGATCGCCATCGCCCCGACGGCGACGCCGACATAGGCGCCCAGCCGCTCCAGCAGCTCCCAGCCGAACACGGCCGACAGGTTGAACATCAGGGCCGCGATGGCGATGGGCGCCAGTTTGATGACCAGATTGATCAGCTTCATCATGACTTCCAGAAGGCCTTGCAGGGCGTTCTGGAGCGCGTCGGTGGCGGGGCTCCTGGCCATGACCATGCCGATGCCGAACATCAGGGCGAAGATCATCACCGGCAGAATCTGGTTCTCGGCCGCCGCGGTGAAGACGTTGGACGGGATCATTTCGAGGAAGAACTGGCCCGCCTCTATGCTCTTCGGCGCATTGCCGACGATCGCGGACGCGCCCGCGGCGCCCTGGGCCAGCAGCTGCTGGGCCAGGACCGGATCGACCCCGTCGCCGGGGCGGAAATAGTTGACCATGCCCAGGCCGATGCCGACCGCGATCGCCGACACCAGGACGGTGAACAGAAGCGTCTTGAATCCGACGCGGCCCAGGGACTTCAGGTCGCCCATCTCGGCCACCCCGACCGCCAGAGCCGCGAACAGCAGCGGGAGGACCAGCATGAACAGCAGACGAAGGAATATCTGACCGACCGCCTGGATGATTTCCATGACCCAGGGCAAGACCACCAGATCGTTCTGGTTGACATACAGCCCGCCGCCCAGGCCGACCGCAAAGCCAAGCAGCATCCACAGATAGAGCGGCACGCCGCCCTTTTTCGTCGTTTCCATGCGTCCCCCCGGCTCGCGGCCGATGTCGTTATCTGATGGGCAGGGCGTAGATCAGGCCGCCCGGCGTTGCATTCCATTGTGCGTTAAGCCCGCGCGTCAGGTCGAGCGATGAATCCGCCCCGACATTGCGGGCGAAGATTTCCCCATAGTTTCCCTCGGCTTTGATCGCCGACTTCGCCCAGTCCTTGCGCAGACCGATCATGGATCCGAAATCGCCCTCGACGCCCAGCAGGCGCCGGACCTGGGGATCGCGCGAATCCTCGGCCTGCTGATCGACGTTGTCCTGCGTCACGCCCACCTCCTCGGCCATGATCACCGCGTTCAGCGTCCAGCGCACGATGGAGGTCCACGCCTCGTCGCCGCGCTTGACCGCCGGCCCGAGCGGCTCCTTTGAGATGACGTCGGGCAGAATGGCGTGCTGTTCGGGGTTCGACAGGGTGGTGCGCGCCGCCGCCAACGCCGAAATGTCCGCGCTGAAGGCGTCGCAGTCCTCGCGCCCGTAGGCCGCGCGGGCGGCCTCCTCATTGGCGGTGACGACGGGCGTATATTCCAGGCCGCGCGACCGGAACCAGTCGGATACGTTCAGCTCCGAGGTCGAGCCTCGCTGTACGCAGATGCGCGCGCCGTTCAGCTCGGTGGCGCTGGCCAGGTCGAGCGACCGCCGCACCAGGAAGCCCTGACCGTCGTAATAGTTGATCCCGGCGAAACGGACGCCCTCCCTGGCTTCCCGCGACAGGGTCCAGGAGGTCGAGCGCCACAGCACGTCGACCCGTCCGCTGCGCAGCGCCTCGAACCTCTGGCTGCTGACGAGCGGCACGAAGCGCACGGCGTTCGCATCCCCCAGAACCGCCGCCGCCAGGGCGCGGCAGAAGTCGGCGTCGAAGCCCCGCCACTGTCCCCGGTTGTCCGTATAGGCGAAGCCGACCAGCCCCTCATGCACGCCGCAGTTCAGCCGTCCGCGCCGCTTGATGGCGGCCAGGGTCGGACTGGCGAAGGCGGGCGCGGCGGTGGCGGTCTCCGAGCCGGCGGCATCGCCCGCGCTCCCGCCCGCTTCGCGTTCGCCGCGTCCGCAGGCGGCCAGCGTCAGGGCCGCCGCCGCGATCGTCGCGGCCGCCGTCCACCGTCCCGTCGCACCTGCCTTCATGCCGCCTCGCCGAAGTCTGTCAGACCTTGCGCCCCGCCTCGCTTTAGAGGCTTTTGCAGACCGAACCGCAAGTCTTGCCACGGCCCCCATGTCCGACCGCAGCGACCGCACCCGACTGATCGCCTCCGCCACCCGGCGCGGCCGTGGCCGCCGCGGCGTCGCCCCGCCGGTCGAGCGGGCCTCCACCCTGCTTAACGACACACCCGCGGCCATGCGCGATGGCGCGCTCGGCCCCGTCTACGGCATCGAGGACCTGAGCGCGGCCCGCGAACTGCGCGCCGCCCTCGCGGAGCTCGAGGATGCGGCGGCCGCCTTCCTCGTCCCCTCCGGCCTCGCCGCCGTCACCGTGCCCCTGACCGCCCTGCTCCGCCCCGGCGACGAGGTCGTGACCAGCGACGCCCTCTACGGCCCCAGTCGCCGCTTCCTGACCCGGCACATGAAGGCGCGCGGCGTGACCACGGTGTTCCACACGCCGGACGCCTCGACCGACGACATCCTCGCCCGGCTGGGCGACCGCACCCGCGTCCTGCTGATCGAGTCGCCCGCCTCCCTGACCTTCGAGATGCTGGACGTTCCCGCCCTCGCCGCCGCCTGCCGCGCCCGCGGAATCCGCACCGTCATGGACAACACCTGGGCCGCGGGCCTCGCCTTCCGCCCGCTCGCGCACGGCGTCGACGTCAGCGTCCAGGCCGTGACCAAATACGTCGGCGGCCATTCCGACCTGCTGATGGGCTCCATCGCCCTCGCCGACGCCCAGGTCGGCCGCGCCGTTTTCGAAACGATCGAGGATCTCGGCTGGCGGGTCTCCGCCGACGAGGCCTGGCTGGCCCTGCGCGGCGCCCGCACCCTGCCCCTGCGCTACGAGGAACAGGCCCGGTCGGCCGCCCTCGTGGCGACCTGGCTCCAGGCCCGCCCCGAGGTCGCGCGCATCCTCTGGCCCGCCCTGCCGGGCTCGGTCGGTCACGACCTCTGGCGCCGCGACTACACCGGCGCCGCCTCCCTGTTCGGGGTCGTCATGCAGGGGGGCGACGAGGCCGCCGCCCACGCCCTGATGTCGGCGCTCGAACTGTTCGGCCTCGGCTATTCCTGGGGCGGGTTCGAAAGCCTGATCACCCACGAGACCGGCCAGCTCGCCTTCCGCGACACACCCCCCGTTCTGGCGGGCCAGCTGTTGCGCCTCCATATCGGCCTCGAGGCGCCCGCCGATCTCATCGCCGACCTCGAAGCCGGCCTCGCCGCCTGGCGGATCGCTAACCGCTGAGTTTCGCCCGGGCCGCCCTGAGCTTCGCCCGCAGCGCATCCGCCGTCTTCGCCTGCCGTTTCGCCAGCGCCGCCGCCTCTTGCTCCAGCCCGGTCCGCCGCGCCTCCAGCGCCTGCGTCTCCTCCGCCCGGGCCGCGTCCAGTTCCGCCAGCTCGCCCTCCAGCGCCTCGACCCGCGCCTGATCCTTCGCGCTCGGCCCGCGCGGCTTCGGCGGTTTCGGAACCCGGGTCTTCTCCACCCTGCCGATGTCGACGGAAAGCCCCCGTTCGATCAGTTCGCCCGGCGCCTGCAGCGCGGCCTCCCGGTCCGGGCCCTCCGCCGCCTCCACCGCCGAACCGTCCTTGAACAGGTCCCGCTTGACGCCCCAGGCTTCCAGGGCCCTGGCCCGCGACGTCGCCGCCACGGTCCACGAATGGAAGCCGTCGGAATATGAGAAGACCTTCAGTGCGCGCGCCATGCGTTCTCAACGGTCAAGCTGCGCCGCGGTTCAGTCCAGCACGATCCAGGTCGGCGCATGGTCGCTGGCCCGGTCCTGCCCCCGCACCTCCCGGTCCACCCCCGCGTCGCTCAGCCGCCCGGCCACGGAGGGGCTCAGCAGCAGGTGGTCGATCCGCAGCCCGGCGTCCCGCTCCCACGCCTGGCGAAAATACTGCCAGAAGGTCCACGGGGGCGGATCGTGCGGGAACCGCTCCCGCAGCGCGTCCGTCCAGCCCTGCGCCAGCAGCCGCGCCCAGGCCGCGCGGCTCTCCGGCTGAAGCAGGGCGTTCTTCTTCCACGAGCGGCTGTTGTAGATGTCCGCCTCGGTCGGCACGACATTGTAGTCCCCCGCCAGCACCGTCGGCGCCCCGCTGGCCAGCAGACCCTCCGCATGGGCGATCAGCCGCTCGAACCAGGCCAGCTTGTAGTCGAACTTCGGTCCCGGCTGCGGATTGCCGTTGGGCAGATACAGGCAGCCGATCAGCACGCCGTCCACCGCCGCCTCGATATAGCGGCTCTGGTCGTCGCCATCGTCGCCGGGCAGGCCGCGTCGCGTCACCATCGGCTCGCCGCCCCGCGACAGGATCGCCACCCCGTTCCAGCGAGGCTCGCCCTTCCACACGGCGTGATAGCCGGCGTCGCGGATGGCCGCCGCGGGGAACTGCGCGTCGGTCGCCTTCAGCTCCTGCAGACAGGCCACGTCCGGCCGCGTTTCATCCAGCCACGCCAGCAGGTTCGGCAGCCGCGTATTGACGCCGTTGATGTTGAAGGTCGCGATCCGCATCGCCCCTCAATGCACGGGCGACGGCGCGGTTCAGGTTCGGCGGACTCAGGGATGGCGCGCCCAGCAGGACTCGAACCTGCAACATCCCGCTTAGAAGGCGGGTGCTCTATCCGGTTGAGCTATGGGCGCCCGACGGCTCACTAGCGCGAAGCGTGGTGGCCGAACAACAGCGCGGCTCAAGTAGCGCGAAGCGCGGTAGCCGCAACAAGGTTCAGTGCGTCCACGGCACCTTGCGATAGGTGGCGAAATTGTCGGCATAGGCCTTGAGGATCACCGGCGGGTCCTGCGGCTCGTGCAGTCTGAACGGAATCCCGTGCCGCTCGGCATAGGCCACCGCCTCCTCGGCCGTATCGAAGGTCAGGCGCACCTGGCCGTTCATGTCGGACGAACTGGTCCAGCCCATCAGCGGATCGATCGTCCTCGCCGACGCCGGTTCGAACTCCAGCCGCCAGTCCATCGTCTTGGCCTTGCCCGACTGCATCGCGGTCTTGGCGGGGCGGTAGATGCGGGCGAGCATGGCGGTTCTCATCTGGCGAGGCGACGACGCCTCATACAATGCGCTCAAGCAGCGAGCGACCGCGTCGCGAGCGATAGCGCCTCTAGAATATTGGTCGGAGTGAGAGGATTCGAACCTCCGACCCTCTGGTCCCAAACCAGATGCGCTACCAGGCTGCGCTACACTCCGGCGGCGGGATTTGACACACTCGACGCCGCGCCGCAACGCGCCCGGTCTGCTTATTCTGCGAAGAAGGGGTGGCGCACCCTGTCGCCGGCCCTGGCTCCGATCTCATCGGCCCGCCCGGCCCGCAGTTCCAGCACTCCGCTGGCCGGCCCGTTCGACGGAATGACCGTGTCCGACTGCGGTGTGGCGTTCTTCGCGATCGAGACGATCCGCCCGCGCGGGTCGATATAGATGATGTCCAGCGGACTGGGCGTATTGCGCATCCAGAAGCCGCGCTCGGCCACGTCGGGGAACTGGAACAGCATGCCGCGGTCGTCGGCCAGCGGATCGCGGAACATCAGTCCGCGCTGACGCTCGGCCTCGTCGTCCGCGATCTCGACCATGAAGCGGTGTTCGCCGCTGGCCGTGGTGATGGTCAGGGCTTCCAGCGGATTGCCATTCGCGTCCTTGGGCGTCCCCGCGCCGGCGCAGGCGGCCAGCAACACGGCGGTGGACAGGACGGCCAGTATTCCACGACGTAGCATCACGCATCCACCCTCATCGGGGCGGATGGATCATCCGCCCGGCCTGATTTCCGCGACCACCAGCCCCTTGGGGCCTTCGGCGAACCGCACCGCGACCGTTTCGCCGGGCAGGAGATCATCCAGGCCGCAGCGGCGCAACGTCTCGACATGGACGAAGATATCGCCCGGCGCGCCTTCGCGCACCACGAATCCGTAGCCCTTGGTGCGATTGAACCATTTTACGACGGCCATCTCCAACGGAGCGCCTCCGGACGCGCCCTCGGCGACCCGCGACGCTTCCTGCTGCCTCAGGCCCTCATAGCCGCTGCGCCGGGGCGCCGGGGCCAGATCGGGATCGCCCTCGCCCAGGTCATGCACCTCGGTGACCTGCCAGCCCTTGGGGCGCCGGGCGGCGTCGCAGGTAATCGGCGCGCCTTCCGGCGCCGTATCCCGCCCGCTGTCGCGCAGGCTGGAGATGTGCAGCAACACATCCTTCATGTCGGTCAGGCTGGGATCGTCAGGCACGATAAAGCCGTATCCCTTGCCGGGATCGAACCACTTCACCCGCCCCGCGATACGCACCGCGGCGGCAATCGTCCCAACGCCCTCGTAGTCAGACACAGCCTTCCCCCTGCCCGCGACCCTTGCGGACGGCGCTTATTTAACACGGTTCTGTGAAGGCCGGAAAAGTAAAAAACCCCGGTTTCCCGCCGGAGTTGCCTTTTCCCTGTCAGACCGGGCTTTCCGGCGGGTCCAGAACGGCGCGAATTTTCCGCGTCAGGTCCAGGCTGCGATAGGGTTTGCCGATCAATTCCAGCCCGTCCCGGTTCTCGGCGCGATCGCCCCAGCCGGTTGTCAGCAGCACCGGCGTCCCGGGCCGCAGCCGGCGCACCTCGGCGGCCAGGGCCACCCCGTCCATCTCGCCCGGCATGATGATGTCGGTGAACAACAGGTCGAACGCCAGGCCTTCCCGGACCAGCGCCAAAGCCTCATCGGCGTCGCCGGCCTGATGAACCGCGAATCCGGCCTCCTCCAGCAGGGTCGCGCCCATCAGCCGGACCTCGGCGTTATCCTCAACCATCAATATGGCCTCGAGTCCGCCGCCCGGAGGCGGATCGCGGGGCGGCGTCGAGGTCGGATTTTCGGACATCTGGATCAACCGGCTTCCCTCGCCCGACCGCCGGACGCGACGTTCCAACGCACCAGACCATGAAAGGCCCGGCGCCGCGACGGGTCGACAGCGAAAAAGGGGAAGGCTCCGCGCTGGCAGTCCCTAGGGGAGTCGAACCCCTCTTTTCAGGTTGAAAACCTGACGTCCTAACCGATAGACGAAGGGACCGCTGCGCGGAGAGCGGGCGATATAGCCGCCGATTCCGGGGCGTGCAACCCCTTCACCGCCCATTTGCATCGCCTTCACACCATCCGCGGATCGGCCACGTCCTCGATCTCGAATTGCACGCCCTTGCGGCCGTTCCAGTCGTCGGCCTTCAGCCGCCCGACCACGCTCAGCCCGCCCTGCCCGGCCAGCAGCGACTGCCCCCCCGGCAGGTCGGCGCAGCGCCAGGCGATGGCCTTGACCGAGGCCCCGTCGGCCCCGACCAGGCGGCAGCGGACATGGCCGCCGTTCATGGCCACGGCGTCACGCACCGCCACATGCTCCAGGGCGAACAACGGCTCGGGATTGGCCGGTCCGAACGGCGCCAGCTGCTCGAACTGTTCGAACAGGGCCCGCGTCGCCGCGCCCGGATCGATCAGGGCGTCGATCTCGACCAGGTCCAGCGCATCCGCCGCCGCCTGCTCGCCCGCCATTCGCTCATTGAGAAAGTCCCGCAGCCGGCCGATGTCGGCGGCCCGCACCGTCAGCCCGGCCGCCATGGCGTGCCCGCCCCCGGCCATCAGCACGCCGGTCTCCCAGGCGGCCTGCACGGCCTTGCCCAGGTTCATGCCCGGCTGCGACCGGCCCGAGCCCTTGCCCACGCCGTTGACCGCATCGACGCCGATCACCACCACCGGCTTGCGCCAGCGCTCGCGCAGCCGCCCGGCCACGATGCCGACCACGCCCGGATGCCAGTCATCGCCCTCGATCACCACCACGGCCGAGCCGTCGGCATGGGCGCCGGTCGCCTCGACCATCCGCGTGGCCTGATCCGTCACCTGCCGCTCGACCTCGCGGCGGGCGATGTTGAGGGCGTCCAGCTCCTGCGCCAGCGCCGCCGCCTCGGCGGGATCGTCCGTCGACAGCAGGCGCGCGCCGAGGTCCGACCTGCCGATCCGCCCGCCCGCATTGATCCGCGGCCCGAGGATGAAGCCCGCATGGTTCGACTTGGCCGGCCCCGGCTCGACCCCGGCCGCCGCCAGCAGCGCCCGCAGGCCCGGATTGCTCCACTCCGACATCCGCCGCAGCCCGAGGCTGGTCAGGGCCCGGTTGAAACCCGTCAGGCCGGTGACGTCGCAGATCGCCCCCATGGCCGCCAGATCCAGCCACTGGCGGATGTCCGGCTCCTTCACATCGGCGAACATGCCGCGCCGCCGCGCCTCGCGGTTCAGCGCCGCCAGCAGGACGAACACCACCCCCGCCGCCGCCAGATTGCCCTGCCCCGAGTTGCAGCCCGGCCGGTTCGGATTGACCACGGCGGCGCAGACCGGCGGATGCTCGCGCATCATGTGATGGTCGATGACCACGACCTTCAGTCCGATCGCCGCCGCATGGGCCACCGCCTCATTGGCCGCCGCGCCGCAGTCGACGGTGATGACCAGTTCGGCGCCCGAGGCCTTCAGCGTGTCGAAGGCCCGCGCGCTGGGGCCGTACCCCTCGGTCATCCGGTCCGGCACATAGATGGGCAGCTCCGCCCCCACGGCCCGGAACCAGCGCACCAGCAGGGCTGCGCTCGACGCTCCGTCGACGTCATAGTCGGCGAAGACATGGATGGGGACCTGCGCCTGCAGGGCGTCCAGAATCGCCTCGGCCGCCGCGTCCATGTCCATGAAACTGGACGGATCGGGGAACAGCGCCTTCAGCGTCGGCTGCAGGAAGTCCGCGCCCTGGTCGGCCCGCACGCCCCGCGCCGCCAGCGCCCGGGCCAGCGGCTCCTCCAGACCCAGGGTCTGCATATGGCTGCGGATCAGCCCGGCCTCGGCGGGCCTCTGCCGCCACGCCCGGCCGGACAGCGAGCGGGACACGCCCAGGAACGCGGACCCGAAGTCCGGGACCGCGCCCCCGTCGGCCATCAGAGGGGCCGGATGGTGCGGATGCGCTGGACCGTCCGCGTCGAGGAATCCATCACCAGCGTATGGGTCGAGACGAAGCCGCCGGCGACCTTGACCCCGTCCAGCATGGCGCCCTTGGTCACGCCCGTGGCGGCGAAGATGGCGTCCTTCGACACCAGCTCGTGCAGGTCGTATTTGCGGTCGAAATCGGTGACGCCCGTCTTGCGCGCCCGCTCCCGCTCGTCGTCGTTGCGGAAGATCAGCCGCCCCTGGAAATGGCCGCCGACGCATTTCAGCGCGCTGGCCGCCAGCACGCCTTCCGGCGCCCCGCCCGAGCCCAGATACAGGTCGATGCCCGTCTCGGGCTCGGCCGTGTGGATCACGCCGGCCACGTCGCCGTCGGTGATCAGCACCACCTTGGCCCCGACCTCGCGCAGGGCCGCGATCAACTCGGCGTGGCGCGGGCGGTCCATGACGCAGACGGTGATGTCGGACGGGCTCACCCCCTTGGCCGAGGCCAGCGAGCGGACATTGTCCTGGGGTTTCATGTCCAGATCGACCGTTCCCGGGGCGAAGCCCGGGCCGATGGCGATCTTGTCCATATAGGTGTCGGGCGCATGCAGCATGCCGCCGCCCGGCGACATCGACAGCACGCACAACGCATTGGCCATGGCCTTGGCCGTCAGGGTCGTGCCTTCCAGCGGATCGAGGGCGATGTCGATGGCCGGGCCCTTCCCGGTGCCGACCTTCTCGCCGATGTACAGCATCGGCGCCTCGTCGCGCTCGCCCTCGCCGATGACGATCTTGCCGTCGATATCCAGGGCGTTCAGCGCCGTGCGCATGGCGTCGACGGCCAGCTGGTCCGCCGCCTTCTCGTCGCCGCGGCCGATCTGGGCATAGCTGGCGATGGCGGCCAGCTCGGTCACCCGCGCGGCGTCGGCGGCAAGCGTGGAAGCATAGGGAGCCGAAGCGGCCATGGGCGTTCTCCTTGGACGATGATCCCCGGATTCTGCCGTCCGGGCGACTGTTCTATTGGGCGGGGCGGCGATCCACCGGCGGCGGGGCGCGACCGCGTTCGCGGGTGCGCCGGATGAATTCTTCCATCTCGGCCTGGGTCTCGGCCGTCACGGGTGCGACCGTGACCGCATTGAGCCGCGCCTGGACCTCGGCCGCGAAGACCGCGGGATCGCCCGTCTCCTGCCAGTCGATGCGCGAGACCTCGCCCGCCAGACCGCCGCCCGTCACCCGCAACGTATTGACCTGGGCCGCGATCGCGACGGGCTCCGGCACGGGCTCGGTCACCCTGGGGAAGTCGGCCCAGCGCGGGTATTCGCGATTCGCATCGACCAGCGCCTGAACCCGCGGCGCCACCGGCGAACTGGCGTCGGTCTCGGCGTTGAAGGCGCCGGCGCAGGCCGTCAGCCCCCCCGTCAGCAGGACCGCCGCCGTCATCGCTGCGATTTTCCGGATTGGTGCGTTCATATCAGGGGCGGTCATATGCCATGATCGCGGCAGGCGGAAGGGCGCGCGCGACCCTTGCGACCGATCCCGACGACCTCCGGAGCCCTCCCCATGGCCAAGCGTCCGACTTCTCCGCCCGCCCCCGCTCCGGAGACGACCGCCCCCCGTCCGCCGCGCAAGTCCGGCCGCCCGACCTCGGCCAAGCCGCCCCGGCCGCGCGCCGCCAAGGCCGCGCCGCCCGAACAGCC
>NZ_JBAZOS010000011.1:0-69990 GCF_041648615.1 Brevundimonas sp. | reverse complement strand
CGGCGGGGCGCGTCGGTCGACCAACGCGGCGGCGACGCCCGTCAACGGCGTCGGCGGCCAGGGCGGCGGCCGGTTGTCGAACCGGGATCACATCGACCAGGACGCCGATACCGACGTCAGGACGCGTCGATCCGCCCCCGCCAACCCGACGGCCCCGGGGGCGGGGGGCCTCGCCACGGGCAACACCTACACCACCGGCGACTTCGCCGGACCGGAGCTGCGGCGGGCCGGAGATCCCCGCGCGCCGGGGGCGGACAGCGCCGCGCCCGCGCCCACGGGCAACACCTACACTACGGGCGACTTCACCCGACCGGAGCTGGTGCGGGCCGGCGATCCCCGCGGGCCCGGCGCGGACAGCCCCGCGCCCGTCGCGCCCGCCTGCGAGCCGGCCCCGGCCGTCCGCCGCTGATCCGTCTCCCGCAAGGGGAGAAGGGGTGCGGATCGCCTGCGACCGTTTCTGACGCATCGGCCGCCCAGGATGGCTTTCATGCGCGAGAGACAGGCCGCCAGATTTTATTCGGAAGACCTCTGGGCCCAGATCCGGCGCGGGTGGGAGCAGGGGCAAACCGGGGCGTCGCTGGCGAAACGGTATCAGGTCGGGCTGGCCAACCTGTGGCGGCGGCGGGCGTCGGAGGGGTGGGAGCGGCCGACGGAGACGGACCCGGTTCCCGAACCTCTGGAAGGCTGGGACCGGTACGCCCGGCGCAAGTGGGACGAGTTCGAGGTCGAGGTGGCGGAGGCGCGGCAACTGGCCCGGGACCTGGTCGCCTTCATGCGCGGCGAGCCGATGACGGAGGCGCCGCTGTGGCATCTGGCCTTCCTGTTCGCCTTCCGCGCCGAGCATCTGGGCGCGGAGACGGCGGCGCTGGACCGGGCGCGGGCCGGGAACCAGCCGTGGGCCGACTGCGTGTGGGACGAAGAGGGGCGGCTGAAGTCGCTGCCGGGGGCCGAGTATCAGATCGTGCGGATGCACCGGGAGGCCTGGCGCAGACAGGTCGGGCTGCCGGACGGCGTGGCGGAGGACTGGCCGTGAGGGGGCATCCCATTCCGTGCATCCCCGCGAAGGCGGGGACCCAGGCTTTGGCCCCGCCGCCGGCGTCGGCCCGGGCGCCGGTCAGTTCAGCCCGCCTCGCTGTCGTTCAAACCTGGGTCCCCGCCTTCGCGGGGATGCACGGGGTGTGCGGAACAATCCGCAACTCCCATTGCGACGGAAAGGCGGCGGCGCGGCGTTCAACCGGGCGGAGACAGACGCCCATGACCGATGTGAAATCCCCCGGCCGCCCGCGCGGCTTCGCGGCCATGTCGCTGGAGCTGCGGCGCCAGATCGCGGCCAAGGGCGGCGCCAGCGTCGCCCCCGAACGCCGCACCTTCTCCAAGGACTCCGACCTCGCCCGCGCCGCCGGCCAGAAGGGCGGCCGCAGCCGGGGCGAGAAGCGCAAGGGCTGACCGGCCTTCCTTCTCCCTCCCCTTCATGGGGAGGGATGTCGGCGCGAAGCGACGACAGGGTGGGGTATGTCAGGGCGGCGCAGGACCGTGCGGCGGTTCCCCACCCGTCTTCGCCTTCGGCTCAGCCACCCTCCCCACGAGGGGGAGGGAGAAGGCGAATCCGGTATACCCCTCCCATGCCCGCCTCCCGCGCCTCCGCCCTGATGGTTCTGATCGCCTCGGCGTGCGTGCTGGCGTTCGCGCCGATCCTCGTGCGGCTGACGGAGACCGGGCCCGCCGCCGCCGGCTTCTGGCGCTTCGTCTTCGCCCTGCCGTTGCTGCTGTTGCTGACCGCCCGACCGGGCGCGGAAGGCGTCGGCAAGCCGTCGAAATGGATGGGGCTGGCGGCCCTGTTCTTCGTGCTCGACCTGTCGTTCTGGCACTACGGCATCGTCATGACCTCGGTCGCCAACGCCACGGTGCTGTGCAACCTGACGCCGGTGGTGGTGACCCTGTTCGGCTGGGTGGCGTTCCGGGACCGGCCGCGGCGGCTGTTCGTCGCCGCCATCGGCCTGGCCATGGGCGGGGCCTTCGCCATGTCGGCCGGGGCGGACGGAAACCAGGGGACCAATCCGCCGCTGGGCGACCTGTTCTCCCTGTCGGTGGCGCTCTGGTACGCAGGCTATTTCCTCGCCGTGAAGGCGGCGCGGGCGACGGCGGGGGCCATGCGGATCATGCTGTGGTCGACGGCCCTGGGCACGCCGCTGCTGCTGGCCGTGGCCGTGGTTCTGGGCGAGGACCTGTGGCCGGCGACGGCGGCGGGCTGGTCCGCCTGCGCCGCCATGGGGGTGATGCATGTGCTGGGGCAGGGCGGCGTGGCCTGGTCGCTGGGCCGGCTGCCGGCTTCGCTGACGGCGGTGACCATCCTGATCCAGCCGGTGGTGGCCTCGGGCCTCGGCTGGCTGATCTTCCACGAGACCATGACGCCGGTGCAGATGGTCGGCGGCGCCGTGGTGCTGGCCGCCGTGGTGCTGGCGCAGTGGTCGGCCAGAACGAAAACGGGCGCGGGGGCCGAAGCCGCCGCGCCCGTTCCGTAATGCTGTCAGTCGTGGATCAGAGGATCTTGAGGTCGATCGCCGACGTCTTGCCGCGCTGGGATTCCAGCTCGTATTCGACCTTGGCGTTTTCATCCAGGCCTTGCAGGCCCGCCTTCTGGACCGCGGTGATGTGGACGAAAACGTCCTGTCCGCCGCCGTCAGGCTGGATGAAGCCGAAACCCTTGGTCGGGTTGAACCACTTGACCGTACCGGTCGCCATATTGCGTCTCCGTGAACGCGCTTGCCAGGCAGACGCCCCCGGGGGAGCGCCCGTCAGCCCATCTGGACGAGCTCATTCAGCGAAGGAGCGGGCACGGGTGTGGAGGCCGCGCGAAATCCGGACTGCGGCGACTTTGTCTCGCGCAAATCCGGAACGGTCAACAGGCCGTTGCGCGAACGCGGTTCGGCGAGTCAGGCGCACAGGCTGCGCGGCGCCCCGTCCAGATGCAGGTGGTTGCGGTGCGCCTCGTTGTAGTCGGGCGTCAGAACCGTCGAGAAGGCCCGGCAGGCGCCGTCCCGGATGCGCTTCAGGAAGCCCTGGCCCTCGACGCCCCGGGGACCGGTTCCGTCCCAGTCCGACAGCACCGAGACCTTGCGGCCGTCCGCCAGCGTCATGCCGCCGATGTCCAGCGCATTGGCCCGGGCGTGCTCGCTGGGCCGGGCGGCGGCATCGGTCTGGCCGTAGATGCGGCGGCAGCTGTAGGTCCCCACGTCGTTCATCCGCGCCACCCGGCTGCCGAACGCCGCCTCGGCCGCGGGCTGCAGCACCTGGCGATCCCAGATGACGTACCGCACCGCCAGCGGGCACTGCATGACGGGATCGCCGGCCAGGGGGGTGACGTCGCCGCCGGTGATCCTGACGGCCCCGCGCACGACGCAGAAGCCGCCGTCGTCGCGGTCCTCGGCCCGTTCGACGGTCACGCCGGCCTCGCGCAGCACCTTGATGCAGGCGTCGGTGACGGCGGCGGTCTCTTCCGGTGCGGCGGTGCGGGGCAGTTCGAAATCGGCCACCTTGGCGCCGGTGGCCTGGCCGATCGGATGGTTCAGATCCAGCGGCTTCCACGGCAGGTCCTGGCCCGGCGCGAAGGCGTTGAGAAGCGCGAACGCGGCGCACAGGCCCAGCGTCAGCTCCCACAACAGATTCCAGAAATCGGCGAAGTCGCGCTTCATTGCCGGTCCAGCCTTAGCGGTCCCCCGCGGCGAGCGAAAGCGCGACGGCTCAGGCCCGGGCGTAAAGGGCGGTCAGGGCCTCGACCATGGCGTGGTTCGCGGCCTGGCCGCGATCGAAGTGGTTGGCGACCGACAGAATGGCGACGCCTTGCGCCGGCAGGACCCGCGCGGTCACGTGCCACATGGTGTTGGACCCGTCATGACCCAGCCGCGGCCCCGGCTGCACGCCCCAGCCGTAGGCATAGGCCGGCGGCGCGCCCTCGGGCGGCGTCATCAGCCGGACCATGGTTTCGGGCCGCAGCAGGCCTGCGCCTTCGGTCAGATACAGGCGCAGGAAACGGGCGTAGTCGGCTGCCGTCATATGCATCCGCCCGGCGGGGCCGAAGAACGGCGGATTGTCGGCGATGCCGGCGGGGTCGACGGGCGTCAGTTGATCGCCGACCGACCGGTGGCCCCACGGATTGTCGCCCTTCGGCGCGCCATGTCCAACAGAGGTCATGCCCAGCGGGTCGAACAGCTCGGCCTTCATGGTCTCTTCCCATGCCGCATCCACCAGCCGTTCGACGGCGGCCCCGGCGAGAATGTAGTTGCCATTGCCGTAGGCGAAGACCCCGCGCGTTCCCGTCGGCGTCCTGCCCAGGGCCATCGCGGCGAAATCGACGCGCTGGTCGCGGGTCGGGCGGGCGTCCGTATGACCCGCCATCATGACCTGGGGTGTGATCAGGTCGCGGTCCGACAGGCCGGAGCGGTGACAGAGCAGGTCGTCGATGGTCACGGCCTGCAGCGCCGGATCGACCGCGACGTCAGGGAACAGCTCGGGCAGGGTCGCGCCCCGGTTCGCCCGGCCCTGTTCGACCAGCCGGGCGTAGAGGACGGCGGTCATGGACTTGCCGTTGGAGCCCAGATGCCAAAGGTCTTCGAGCGTCGCCGGCTCGTCAGCGCCCGCGCGCCGGACGCCGCGGACGCCGGACCAGATCAGGCCGTCGCGACCGACGACCGCCGAAGCCATGGCGGGGGGGCCGTGTCGGGCGAACTGCGCATCAAGGGCGGCGGCCGCCGGGCCGTCGCGCTCGTCCGCCGCCAGGGCGGGGAAGGCGCCGGCCAGCGGCAGAACGGCGAAACCGCCCAGAAGGGCGCGGCGTGTGGCGATCATGGACCTGTCCCCGTCTGTTGCGGATGGATAGCCGCGCCGGTCCAGCGGCGCACGTGAGAACGGATTAATGATCGCGGCGCGCGACCCCGAAACCGGCGCCATGCAGCGCGGGCTTGCTGAATGCAGGCCGGACAGTCCACGGTGGCGGCATGGGAAAATCAAAAGACTACGACGCCGAACTTCTGACGCTTCAGACCCAGCTTGTCGAAAGCCAAGCGTGGACCATCCAGCAAGGGCGGAAAACCCTGATCGTCTTCGAAGGCCGCGACGCGGCGGGCAAGGACGGAGCGATCAAGCGCATCACCGAATACGCCTCGCCCCGGCAGACGCGCGTGGTCGCCCTGCCCAAGCCGACGGATCGCGAGCTGACCCAATGGTATTTCCAGCGTTACGTCGCCCACCTGCCCGCTGACGGCGAGACCGTCCTGTTTAACCGGTCCTGGTACAATCGCGCCGGCGTGGAATCCGTCATGGGCTTCTGCAAGCCGGAGCAGACCGCCCAGTTTCTGAAGGATGCGCCGCGGTTCGAGCGGACGCTCGTCGATGACGGCGTCAAGCTGATCAAGATCTGGCTGGACATCAGCAAGGAAGAACAGTCGCGGCGTCTCGCCGAACGTCTCCAGGATCCGCTGAAGCGGTTCAAGGTCTCGGCCTTGGACGCGGAGGCCCAGATCCGGTGGGACGCCTACAGCGTCGCGCGGGACCGTATGCTTGCGGAGACCGACAGCCGCAGCGCGCCCTGGATCGTGGTCGCGACCGACGACAAGAAGACCGCGCGACTGAACGTCATCCGCCACATCCTGCACATGATCGGCGGGCCCGGCTCCCAATGCCGGCCGGACGCCGATGTCGCCTTCCATCCCTCGCGGGCCAAGGGCCGCTTCGCCCCCTGATCAAAAGCCCAGCTCGGCCCTCAGCGTTTCGGGGCTGAGGCCCGCCGCCCGCAGCTCGCCCAGCGTCACCGATCGGTCTCGCTTGGCGTAGCGACGACCGTCCTCGCCGACCGCCAACGGGTGATGGCGGTAAACGGGCGTGGGCCAGCCCATCAGGGTCTGGATCAGGACCTGGACATGGGTCGCCTCGAACAGGTCCTGACCGCGGATGACATGGGTCACGCCTTGCAGGGCGTCGTCGTGGGTGACGGCTACGTGATAGGCGGTCCCGGCGTCCTTGCGGGCCAGGACGACATCGCCGGCCGTCTCGGGGCGCGCCCGGATCAGGCCGCGTTCGCCCTCCGGTCCGCGCCCCTCCTCGACGAAGGCCAGCCCGTCCCAGGCGCGGGCGCCCATCAGGTCGCGGGCGCGATCCAGCGACAGCCGCCAGGCGAAGGGGCGACCCCCGGCGAGGAAGGCGGCCTCCTCATCGGCCGGGTGCGGCCCGGGCCGCGCCGCTTCGGCCGGTCCGTGCGGCGCGTCGCCGATGGCGTCGAGGATGTCCTTGCGGGTGCGGAAACAGCGGTACAGGAGGCCGCGTCGGTCCAGCATGTCGACCACCCCGGCGTAGTCGGTCAGATGATCCGACTGACGGCGGACGGGCTGTTCCCAATCCAGACCCAGCCAGGCCAGGTCGTCCAGGATCGCGGCCTCGAATTCGGGCCGGCAGCGCGTCGGGTCGATGTCCTCGATGCGCAGCAGGAACCGGCCGCCCGCCGCGCGCGCCGCCGTCCAGGCGGTCAGGGCGGAAAAAGCGTGGCCCCGGTGCAGCCGGCCGGTCGGAGAGGGCGCGAAGCGGGTGGCGAACATCGGCCGATGATAGCGGGAACCGGACCTGATCGTCAGGGGCTGGATCGCATCCCTTGTCGAGGCCGTCGCCGGCGCTACGCTCGGCCATGGCTGTTGCACCGACCCCCGTTCATATCGCCGCCGCGCGCACCGCCCTGGCCGCGCTCGATCCCGCGCTGGAGCGCGCCCATGCCCAGACGCCGGCGTTTGAATGGCGGCTGCGCACGGGCGGCTTCGAGGGCCTGTTTCGCATGATCGTGGAGCAACAGGTTTCGGTCGCCTCGGCCGCCGCCATATGGGCGCGTGTCGTCGCGGGGCTGGAGGGTCAGGTGACGCCGGACAGGGTTCTGGCCACGGAGATCGAGGCTCTGCGCGGCTTCGGCCTGTCGATCCAGAAGGCGACCTATGGCCACGAGATCGCTCGCGCCCACGCCGACGGCCGCATCGACTTCGACCATCTGGAGCGCCTTTCGGACGAGGAGGCGGTGGCGCGCTTGGTGGCCATCAAGGGCGTCGGCAAATGGACGGCCGAGACCTTTCTGATGTTCTGCGAGGGCCGGCAGGACGTCTTCCCCGCCGGCGACATCGCCCTGCAGGAGGCGATGCGCTGGGCCGACCGGGCGCCGCTCCGCCCGCGTGAGAAAGACGCTTACGTCCGCGCCGGAATGTGGACGCCGCATCGCAGCGTGGCGGCGCATCTGCTCTGGGGATGGTATGGGGCGGTGAAGCGCGGCGAGGTCGCGCTGGAGGAGCATCCCGCGTGAGCCCCATCGTCGATCCTGCCCTGACCAATCCCGAGACGGTGCTCGGCGCGCTCGATTTCGCGGGCGTGGCGGTGTTCGCGGCCACCGGCGCGCTGGCGGCGGCGCGGCAGCGGCACGACCTCGTCACCTTCGCCTTCTTCGGCGCGATCACCGGCGTGGGCGGCGGCACCCTGCGCGACCTGCTGATCGGCGCCCCGGTCTTCTGGGTGCAGGACTGGCGTTACATCGCCGTCTGCCTCGGGGCCTCGCTGGTCGTCTGGATGCTGGGCGCCCGGACGTGGCGGTTCCGGGCCCTGCTGTGGCTCGACGCCCTGGGCCTGGCCGCCTACGGGGTGATGGGCGCGGCCAAGGCCGAGGCCTACGACGTCGCGCCCCTGATCTGCATCGTCATGGGCGCGTTGACGGCCTGTTTCGGCGGGGTGGTGCGGGACCTTCTGGCCGGCGAGCCCTCCATCCTGCTGAGACGCGAGATCACCGTCTCGGCGGCGCTGCTGGCCTCGACCGTCTTCGTCGTCGCCCGCGTGGCCGGGCTGGACGTCTGGCCCGCGGCCCTGATGGCGGCGGCGTGCGGCTTCGCCCTGCGCGCCGGAGCCCTGGTCTGGGGCTGGAGCCTGCCGGCCTTCCCCGGGACGCCGTCGCGCGGTTGACCGTTGCGAAACCGTCGCCGACCGGTCATCGCCAAGCCGTCGAATCAAGACTAGGCTTGGACCACAGACAGGGAAGGAGACCGGTTTTCAGTCCGCTCGCGTCCATGTTCCTCTCCATGACGGCGAGGGCCTGATGCAGGTCCTGAGCCGCCCCCCGTCCGGCTGGCCCGCGCTGGTGCTGAACGCGGACTTTCGCCCCCTGTCCTACTATCCGCTGTCGATCTGGCCATGGGAGGAAGTGGTCAAGGCGGTGTACCAGGACCGCGTCGACGTGGTCTCGACCTATGACAAGGTCGTTCGCAGCCCGTCGATGGAGTTCGTCCTGCCCAGCGTGATCGCGCTGAAGAACTATGTCGACCAGGACCGGCAGCCGGCCTTCACCCGCTTCAACGTCTTCCTGCGTGACGGCTTCACCTGCCAGTACTGCCACGCCACCGAACAGCTGACGTTCGATCACGTCGTGCCCCGGTCGCGCGGCGGGCGCACCACCTGGGAAAACATCGTCGCCGCCTGTTCGCCGTGCAACCTGCGCAAGGGCGGCCGCACGCCGCAGCAGGCCGGCATGCCCCTGCGTCGCGCGCCGCATCGTCCCAACGCCTGGCAGTTGCAGGAATTCGGGCGGCGCTTCCCGCCCCACTATCTGCACCAGAGCTGGCTCGACTATCTGTACTGGGACATCGAACTGGAGCCCTAGGTCAGCGGAACGGCGGATGATGCGCGGCGTTGACGGCGGGTCCCTGTTGCGCCAGTCGAGCTGTCATGAAAATCCGCGTCCGCGCCGAACTGGTCTATCGCTTCGATCCGCCGACGGATGCGATCTACAAGATCCAGGTCGCCCACTGGCCCGGCCAGACGGTGCTCGAGGAACGCCTGACGACCGTCCCCGCCATCGACTTCATCCAGGACGAGGACGAGGAGTTCGGCGCCCGCACCCTGCGCGCCCATCTGTCGGGCGAGGTGGCCCTGACCTATACGGCGGTGGTGGACAACGGCGTGCTCAAGGGGCTGCCGCCGGTGACGGTGCAACACGACTGGAACGACCTTCCGGCCGAGGTCCTGCCCTATCTAAATCCCAGTCGCTATTGCCCGTCAGACCAGTTCGGCCGGTTCGCCGAGCGGACCTTCGGCGGCACGGTCGGCGGCGACCGGGTGCTGAGGATCCTCGAATGGATCAAGGCCGAGATCGACTATGAGCCGGGCGCCTCGGACAGCGAGACGACGGCGGCCCGGACCTTCATCGACCGGGCCGGGGTGTGCCGCGACTTCACCCATATGGGCATCACCCTGTGCCGGGCCTCGGGCATTCCGGCGCGGGCGGTCAGCGCCTTCGCGCACCAGCTGAACCCGCCGGACTTCCACGCCATCTTCGAGGTCTGGCTGTCGAACGGCTGGTGGCTGGTCGATCCCACGGGGCTGGCCCCGGTCGAGGGGCTGGTGCGCATCGCCTGCGGGCGCGACGCGGCCGACATCGCCTTCCTGACCACCCAGGGATCCTGCCAGCTGGTGCGGCAATCCGTGACCGCCGAGGCGCTCTAGTTCGGCGAACCGGCCGCCTGCCAGGCCTCGATAAAGTCCAGCCGGCGCAGGACCTTGTTGTCGGGGTCGACCAGGATGTGGGCGCTTGCGGGGGCGGCGATGCGGCCGCGGCCGCCGGTCATGGCGACGGTCTGGCGGCGGCCGTCGATCTCGATCTCGACCGGCATGGGGAAGGCCCCGCCGTCGCCGGTCGCCCACTCCAGAACCAGATCGCCACCCTCGCGCGTCTGCCTCAGGTCGGGCAGGGCGGCGTTGTACAAATAGCCGCGGAAGAACCAGGTCAGGTCCCGGCCGGCCTCTTCATTGACGATGGCCAGCAGTTCGTCGGTCGTGCCGTAGCGGGGCTGGAAGGCGCCGGGCCGGGGGTCGGCCGTGCCGTAGACGATGCGGGTCAACGAGCGGAAGAAGGCCGCGTCGCCGATCAGCATCCGCAGCGAATGGGCGATCAGCGAGCCCTTGTTATAGATGTCCAGGCCGGGGCCGACGTCGCCCTTGTAGACCTCGTCCTCGGACTTCTCCGTGCCTGAGACGACGGGAAACTTGTTCTTCAGGTCGCGGCGCTGTTCCAGCAGGCTGGCCTGCATGAAACGCTCGCCGTTCAGCCAGCGATCGTAGAGCGGCTGCATATAGCTGCCGAACCCCTCATGCAGCCACATATCGTCGGCGTTGCGGTTGGTCAGCTGGTTGCCGAACCACTCGTGGCTCAGCTCGTGGTGCAGCAGCCAGTCGAAGCCCCGCCCGTCGAGTTTGTATTCGTTGCCGTAGGCGTTGATCGTCTGGTGCTCCATGCCCAGGTGCGGCGCCTCGACCACGCCCATCTTCTCGTCGCCGAAGGGGTAGGGGCCGACGGTCGCCTCGTAGAAGTCCATCATCGGCGCGAACTGGTCGAACAGGGCCTGGACCTTGACCGGATCGTCGCCGCGAAGGTGCCAGTAGGACAGGGGGATGACATTGCCGAACCGGCTGCGGTAGTCGGCCTTGACCTCGTCATAGGGCCCGATGTTCAGGGCGATGGCGTAGGTGTTGGGGTTGGCGGCGCTCCAGTTCCAGGTGGTCCAGCCGTCGCCGTGGTCGACCGTACCGAGGAAGCGGCCGTTCGACGGGGCCGACAGGTTCGACGGCACGGTGATGTGCAGATCGACCCGCTTCGGCTCGGCCAGCGGACTGTCGATACAGGGCCAGAACAGGTCGCAGCCCTCGGGCTGGACGGCGGTGGCGATCCAGGGGCTTCCGTCGGCGGTGTTGGCCCAGACGAAGCCGCCGTCCCAGGGGGCGTGAGGGGCTGTGCGCGGCTGACCCGCATAGGCGATCCGCACCGAGACCCTGTCGCCGGCCGCCAGCGGGCGGGGCAGGGGGATGGTCATCCGGCCCTCGGGATTGGTCCAGTCTCCCGCCGGAACCTCGCGCCCGTCGACCTGGACCGACGAGACGGTCAGCAGGGTGTCGAGCTCGACCACCACGGCGGCCAGAGGCGCGGTTGCGGTGAAGTCCAGCACGGCGACGGCGTCGATGGCCTTGTCGTCGGGCAGGACCTTGATCGACAGGTCGGCCCTGTCGAACGCCATGGCCAGCTGTTCGGGGGTGCGCGGCTGGTCGGTGCCGAGGGTGAAGGCGGTCGATTCGCGCACCGGCGCGACGACGACGGCGGGTTCGGTCGAGGGCGGCACGATCTCCGTCGCGGCCGGGGCCGTGGCGCAGGCGGCGAGGGCGAGCAGGGACGCGCCGGTCAGGGCGGCGCGGCAGGCGGTGAAGGACACGAACGGCTCCCCGAGGACTGGGGCCCAGCCTAGACGGGCGGGTGGGCCGCGCAACCTAGAAAGCCTGCAGCCCCCGCGCCTTAACCTGCGCCTTCGTCGCCCGCCGGGCCCACGCCTTGTCGATCTGTTCGCGCAGGCGATCGTCGTCGGCTGCTTCATAGCGCACCAGCACCGCGGGCCAGCCCTCGAAATGGGGGGTCTGGAAATAGGTCCGCGGCTCGGTCTCCATCAGGAACTCGACCGTCCCCTTGTCCAGCGCCAAGGCCAGACAGTCCGGTTCGCGCGCCTCGTTGACGATCCAGTGGCCGCGCACGCGGATGCAGCGGCCGTCGAACAGGGTCGAACCCTCGGCGCCCGGCTGGGTCAGGGCGTAGGCGAACATCTCATCGCGGGTCATGGTCGGCTAAGTACCGAAACCGATGGAAGGTAGACCAACGCATCCGCTCCCGGCGATCATTTGCGGCTGAAATCTTCTGTCACCACGTTGGATGACAAGTCTCCGTCCCGTACCGTCACCCAGTCCGGCCCTCGGGCGATCCAGGGCATGACTTCATTGACGACTCCGAAGCGGACGTGGTCGCGCGTCACCCCGACCGTGCATCGGCCGAGTGCAAGTCCGGGAAAGACCTCGCTGATCTGTGACGGCGCGACCAGCCGGCCGGAGCGAGGGATCGATGAGTCCTTGAGCGCCACCAGCACCGGCAGTTCCGCGGGCTGAAGGACCAGCTCGCCCTTCTTGAGCTCTTCGATCAGTTCCGGGGTGGTTGGTCTCGCGCCACGGAACCGGGGTCGGCCATCCTCAAAGTCCCCGGGCAGCGGCGCCCATCGACGCTGAAGCAGAACCTCAAGGGGACTCCAAGGGCCATACGAACGCTCAAGATGGCCAGTCACGGTCGAATAGCCGTCCAGCATCCCGCAGATGACGCGTCGCCCGCCGAGACGCACCACCGTAGCTTCACCGCGCCAACGGGGGTTGGGCGTATTGTCCGACGGGAACCACGTCGGATCCTCGGTGAACCAGGTTTCTCGAACGGAAGAGCCCTCGAAGGTCCCGTCGGGACCGGAAAACCGGAGCGTCAGCCGGAATCGCAGGAAGTCCCTGCGCTGCTCACACCCCGACAGCGCCACGCCCCCTCCTGCGAGGCCAAGCAGCAGTGCGCGTCGGTGCAGTTGAGCCTGTGTCGGCACGCCTTCCCCGTTCGAAACTGGATGACTGGTGCACCTACTACGCGATTTTGGAGGAGCAGCTCTACCAAATCTCGGCTGAAATCCCGGGGCCTAAAGTCCTAAGGGGGCGGAAATGGACGGGCCGGTCGCGCATAACCGCCAAAGAAAAAGGCCGGCGTTTCCACCGGCCCCTTCAAATCTTGCGGCTGACGCCGGATCAGGCGGCGGCTTGCTCGGCCAGCTTGGCCTTCACCTGGCGCTTGATGCGCTGGGCGGCGGTCGAGAGCTGCTCGTCCTTGGCCTTGACGATGAACGGGTCGAGCCCGCCCTTGAAGTCGAGGGTGCGCAGGGCGGCGTTCGAGATCCGCAGGCTGAACGACTGGCCCAGCGCTTCCGAGGCGACCTTGACCGTCTTCAGCGACGGCAGGAAGCGGCGCTTGGTCTTGACGTTCGAGTGGCTCACGCTGTGGCCGACCATGGGGCCGATACCGGTGAGTTCGCAGCGACGCGACATCTGACTATCCTTGACGGAGCGGCCCGCGAACGATGCGGGCGCATGAAACAAAGGCGCCCGGGGATCGGGTCCCCGCGCGAGAGGGGGCCGTATAGTGGAAGTCACAGCGCCGCGTCAAGGCTTGTGGCGGCGCGCGATCCGTTCAGCCGTTGTTCAATTCCCGCCATATATCCCCTCTATCCATGCAGTGAAGCTCCGCTGCCGAGGGTCCGTCCTATGAAGCCGTCCGTCCTGATCCGCACCGCCCCTGTCCTGGTCGGCGCCCTGCTGCTGGCGACCGCGCCGATGGCCGGTCCGGCCGCGCCCGTCCAGTCGGCGTCCGAGCCCGTGCTGCCGGGCTATTGGGAGTACACCACCCGGGCGCTGGGCCAGGGCGACACCGAAACCAAATGCGTCCGTCCCAGCGAGATCAACCGCTTCTTCGGCGGTCTGTCGACGCGTCACTGGCGCTGCACCTATCCGGTGCGCGAGGTCGGCAACGGCAACGCCCATTTCGAGGGCGTATGCCAGGACCGCAAGGGACGGCGCGTCAACGTTCGCCTGAACGGCTCCTACCAGCAGGAGAGCTTCTCGTTCCGCGGGGGCGCCCAGCTTGTGCGCGGCACCCCCTATATCCCCGCCAGCATCACGGCGCGCCGGCTGGCCGCCCAATGCCCGGCGAACGCCGAGTATTTCTAGACCGGGGCCACGCGCGCCACGACATAGGTGTGCTGGTCGCCGGAGGGCAGGGTCAGGCTGACATACTCGCCGGCGACGAATCGCTCGTCGCTGAAGCGAAAGCCGCGGGCGTCCGCGGCGTCGGCCCCTTCGAGGTCCAGGGTCCAGCTGCCGCCGGGGCCGTGCTGGAGGCGGCCGGTCGCGACCGTCTGGCCGTCGGAGAAGCGCCGCACATGGCCGCGCTCCGGCTCGGCGCGCAGGGCCTCCCCGTCCAGTCGGCCGTCGGCGTCCAGCGGCGCGACGATGTCATAGCCCTCGGTCGGGTCGCCCGCCGGATGGCCGGGCTCCCGGGCGAGTTCAAGGCGGACGTGGTGGAATTGGGTCATGGTGTCGCTCTCGCTGGATGATGGAACCGGATGTCGATGCCGGGAGGATAGCGCGGGGTCGCAGCTTTCGTCTTGTCATGTATCAAGCCCGTGCGGGTTCCGTGTGCTAAAACAAGCGCGGGCTGCCCTGGCGGCCCGGACCGGGAGGATCGAGACGATGAGAGGCCGACTTTGGATCGCGTTGGGGGCCCTGGCCCTCGGAGGCTGCGCCGGGGAGGCCGTGCGCCAGAACGGAACCGACCCGGTCGTCATGGGATCGGCTGACCGGGGCGCGGTCCTCGTGCGGCAGAAATGCGCGAGTTGCCACGCGGTCGAACGGTCCGGGGACAGTCCGATGGCCGCCGCGCCGCCCTTCCGCGACATGGGCGTCCTGTATCCGGTGCGGGATCTGCAGGAGGCCCTGGCCGAGGGGCTGGTCACCGCCCACCCCGCCATGCCTGCGTTCGAGTTTCAGCCGACCCAGGTCGCCGATGTCATCGCCTACCTGGAAAGCGTCTCCGGGACCGGTCCGGGCCGGTGAATTGCAAAAGGCCCGGGAGCGATCCCGGGCCTTCTGTCTGATCGATGAAGCGCCCTGGATCAGGCGGCTTCGGCCTCGGCTTCGGCTTCTTCCGCGGCCTCGGCGGCGGCGATGACGGCCTTCTTGGCGCTCAGCGACTTGGCCAGCAGCTGGACGGCGGCGTCCTTGTCGATGCGGTTGGCGGCGGCGACTTCGCGGGCCATGCGATCCAGGGCCGATTCATAGAGCTGACGCTCCGAATAGGACTGTTCCGGCTGGCTGTCGGCGCGGTGCAGGTCGCGGACCACTTCGGCGATCGAGATCAGGTCGCCGGAGTTGATCTTGGCTTCATACTCCTGGGCGCGACGCGACCACATGGTGCGCTTGACGCGGGCGCGGCCCTTGAGGGTCGTCAGCGCCTTGGTCACGACGTCGTCGGCGGCCAGCGAGCGCAGGCCGGCGGTCTTGGCCTTCTTGGTCGGGACGCGCAGGGTCATCTTCTCGTGGTCGAAGGTCACGACATAGACCTCCAGCGACATGCCTGCGACTTCCTGGGTCTCGACGGCCGCCACCTTGCCGACGCCGTGCGCCGGATAGACGACCGCGTCGCCAACCTTGAATTCCAGACCGGTCTTGTTCGTCATGTCATTCCTTTCCCGGCGCAGGGTGGATGAGACGGCAACGCAAGTGACGGCTGCGCTCTCCTCGACGGCGGACCGTCGGCGGCGCAGCTGTATCAGTCGTCAGGAGCGGAAACGGATCACCAAACCTCTGGCCGACCCCGCCTTCGTGGGCGGAGTTCTGTCGCAAACGCGGGCGGCGCGAGAAAATCGCTTACCGCCCGACCCAATGACAGGAACCTATCACAATTTTGCAGAAATTCAAAACGTCCACAGCATCAGCGTGGCCGTACCGGTAAATCCGACCGGTCACGCCGGTCAAACCGGCGCCCCTTGGCGTCAGGACCCCTTGCCGGGCTTTTCGGAGAAGTATTTCTCGAACTTGCCGGTCTCGCGCTCGAACTGTGCGGCGTCGGCCGGGGGCGTGCCCTTGACGGTGATGTTGGGCCACACCTTGGCGTATTCGGCGTTGACGATCAGCCATTTGCCGTCGGGCTCATCCTCGGTGTCGGGCACGATGGCGTCGACCGGACATTCCGGCTCGCAGACACCGCAGTCGATGCATTCGTCCGGCGCGATGACGAGGAAATTCTCGCCCTCATAGAAGCAGTCGACCGGGCAGACCTCGACGCAGTCCATGAATTTACATTTCACGCAGGCGTCGGTGACGATGTAGGTCATGGGCGGGGCGGGGGGTTCCTGGGGGAGGCCGGGGCTGCGCAGATGACCCCGCGCACCCGAAGTGTCAACAGAAGTCAGCGCCGCGGCCCTTGCCGGAACGCTCTGCGGGGCTATCTGTTACAGTTCTGATTGCAGATTGCCCCTCTTCCCGAAGGAGACACCCATGACCAATCTCGCCCGCATCGCCCTCGGCGGCGTCGCCGCCCTCGCCCTGCTGACCTCGGGCGCCGTCGTCGCCCGGACCCAGGCCACCCAGGTTCCGGCCGAAGTCCGCGCCGGCGCCTATGCCCTGGACTCCGCCCACGGCAAGATCACCTGGTCCGTCAACCACCTCGGCTTCTCGACCTACTACGGCCAGTTCGTGAACGTGCAGGCGACGCTGAACCTGGACCCCGCGAATCCGTCCGCCTCGAGCCTGACCGCCACCATTCCCCTGACCGACGTGGACCCGAACTCGGACGGGCTGAAGGCCCACCTGCAGACGGCCGATTTCTTCGACACCGCCAACCATCCCGTGGCGACCTTCGTGTCGCGCTCGGTGACCGTCGATTCCGACGACGCCAATGAAGCCGTCGTCGTCGGCGACCTGACCCTGCGCGGCGTGACCAGGCCCGTGACCATGGAGGTCGAATTCAATCAGGCCGGTCCTTCGATGGGCAATACCTACAAGACCGGTTTTGACGGCGAGGCCACGATCAAACGCTCCGAGTTCGGCATCAACTACGCCCTTCCGGCCGTGTCCGATGAGGTCAAGCTGCACATCGAGGGCGAGTTCGTCCTGCAGCAATAGCGGTCAGTCCGCCTCGATCAGGGCATACAGGGCGCGGGCTTCCCCGGCGGGCCCGCGCCGCTCGCCCAAGGCCTCGACCCTGAGATCGATCAGCCGGCCGCCGATGGCGAACACCAGGCTGTCGCCGACGTGGACGCAGCGGCTGCCCTTGTCCAGGCGCGTCTGCCGGCCCTGATGGGTCAGCCGCACCACGCCGCGCTCGACCATGGCCGCGGCCATGGAGCGTGTCTTCGCGAAGCGCGCGCGCCACAGCCAGACATCCACCCGGCAGCCCGTCTCGCTCATGCTGTTCCGGTCGCGGCCGGGCGCGCGCGGCGCGGTCGACGGCGTTTGGAGCGGATCGCCGGCGCCGGCGCCGGCGGCGCGGTCAGGGCCGACAGGATGGCGAACGGCGAATCCTTGACCGGCCGGGCCCGCGTCGCGTCGCGGTCGGGCTGTTGCGCGCGGGTCGTTTTCAGCGCGGCGGTCAGGGCCTTGGCCTCGTCCAGGGTCACGCCGAGGTCCGTCAGGTCGGCCTCGCTCAGCAGACCCTTGCCCCTGGCCTTTCGCTCCGTCAGGGCCTCAAGCAGTTCGACCGGCGCCGCGAACCGACCCGCCACCCGCAGGCCGAACGCCGCCAGGGCGCGGGGCGACGGCGGGGGCGCCGGCGCCGGCGACAGGCGCGCCGCGCGCGGCCGGAACGCCTCGCCGACCACAAAGGCCTGGGCCAGCGCCCGCGACCGGTCTTTCAGCAGGGCGGGCAACCAGACCGAATGGGCGCCGATCCGCACGCCGAACGTCTTCAGGGTGCGCCGTTCGACCTGGCTGAGCGCGGCCAGGTCGCGATCCACATCGCGCCGGTCGATGACGCCTCCGGCCTCCAGCAGGCGGAAGGCCACGCCGCGCGGCAGACCCTTGAGCGCCCCGCTCTCGATGGCCGTCTTCAACCGCCGCAGCGGCCTCAGCGCCCGGCCCGCCTCGCCGGCCAGCCAGGCCTCCAGCCGCCGCTGCGCCCGCTCGCGCCCGGCCGCCGGTCCCAGTTCCCCCAGCAGCCGCACCCGGGGGGCGAACCAGTCGCCGCCCGTGACCTGACCGGCCTGAACGCCCTGCCACAGCACCGCGCCGTCGGGCGTCACCGAGAAGGCCTCGTCCCCGTCGGCCGCCAGCCGGCCCAGCCGGCGCGCGATCTCCGGCGTCACCGCCTGCCGCGCCGCATGGCGCAGGGCGCGGTCCTCGAGGGCGGACGAGCCCTTGTCGATCTGGAAGTCCACCCCGGTCAGTCGCCCGACGGCATGGCCCTCGACGATCACGGCCCCCTCGGCGTCGACGTCGGCGACGGCGTCCTCGCGCACGTTCAGCGCCCGCATCAGGGCGGTGGTGCGCCGGTCCACGAAGCGGGCCGTCAGCCGTTCGTGCAGCACGTCGGACAGCCGCTCCTCCAGCGCCTTCGTCCGGTCGCGCCAGCCCTGGGCCTGGTCCAGCCAGTCGGGCCGGTTGGCGATGTAGCTGAGGGTGCGCACGCCGCTCAGCCGGGCCGACAGCTGGTCGATCTGGCCGTCGTCGCGGTCCAGCTCGGCGAAACGCGGGGCGATCCAGTCCGCCGTCAGTCGACCGCGCTTGCCGGTCAGGGCCTGGAAGATGTCCTTGGACAGCCGGCCATGCTCATCCAGCGTCGTCTTCTGGAAGTCGGGGAGCTGGCACGCCTCCCACAGCCGCATGATGGCGCCGCGCGAGCGGCCGATGCGCGCCACCTCCTCGTCCTTGATCAGCCGCCGCAACAGGGTCTCGTCCAGCGCCGGCTGCGTCAGGCTCAGTCCCGCGCGCCCGGGCGACACGACCAGCGACCGCAACAGATCGGGCAGGGTGTCGAAGTCCAGCCGGGCGTTGCGCCATTCCGCCGCCTCGACCGGATCGAAGCGATGCTCGACCACCTGTTCGATCAGGTCGGGATCCAGCTCCAGCGACTCGCCCGTGACCCCGAAGGTGCCGTCGCGCAGATGCCGTCCGGCGCGGCCGGCGATCTGGCCGATCTCATGGGCGTGCAGCCAGCGGGTGCGGCGGCCGTCGAACTTTCTCAGGCCGGCGAAGGCGACGTGGTCGACCTCCATGTTCAGGCCCATGCCGATGGCGTCGGTGGCGACCAGGAAGTCGACCTCGCCCGACTGGAACAGCTCGACCTGGGCGTTGCGGGTGCGGGGGCTCAGCGAGCCCATGACCACCGCCGCCCCGCCGCGCTGGCGCCGGATCAGTTCCGCGATGGCGTAGACCTGCTCCGTGCTGAAGGCGACGATGGCGCTGCGGGCGGGCAGGCGGGTCAGCTTTTTGGACCCGGCGTACGACAGGGTCGACAGCCGTTCACGCGACACGATCTCCACGTCGGGGACCAGGGCGCGGATCAGCGGCGCCATGGTCCCGGCGCCCAGGAACATGGTCTCGAACCGGCCGCGCGCCTGCAGCAGCCGCTGGGTGAAGACGTGGCCGCGCTCGGGGTCGGCGACCAGCTGGATCTCGTCGACGGCGAGGAATTCGACCGTCCGCTCCATCGGCATGGCCTCGACGGTGCAGACGAAATAGACGGCGCGCGGCGGGACGATCTTCTCCTCGCCGGTCACCAGGGCCACGGCCGCCGCCCCGCGGCGTTTGACGATCCGGTCATAGATCTCGCGGGCCAGCAGCCTCAGCGGCAGGCCGATCATCCCCGAGGCGTGGCCCAGCATCCGCTCGACCGCCAGATGGGTCTTGCCCGTATTGGTGGGCCCCAGCACCGCGACGACGCGCGAGGGGGCCTGTCCGGCGCCGCGATCACTCATGATGCTGAAAAGGTGGCGTGTGTCGCCCGGTTCCTCAAGCGGTGCCGCGGCCGGGATGAGATGTAAACCGCGAAGGCCGCCTGGCGGAACAGGGGCGAAACGAATCAGGACCGAATCACAGACACGGCCCGATTCGGGGTTTGTTCCCTACAAGATATTGTATCTTAACGGCTCTTAAGCACAAGCCGGAAGGCGGTTTTCCCGCGCGCAGGATGCGCGGATCGGCCGAGTCGGCCGGAAAACGCATCTGGCCGCTTCCCCGCCGGGGCGTCAGCCGCTAGGTCAGCGCGGCGTGGCCCCGTAGCTCAGCCGGATAGAGCAAGGCTTTCCTAAAGCAGAGGTCGGGGGTTCGAGTCCCTCCGGGGTCGCCACCCTCTTTGAACGCCTCGGGGAGAGCTGACAGCCGCCTGGCCAGGCTGCCGCAGCCCGCGAGGACCGGGATTGACTGCCGCTACAACAAGGCCCTGTTCAGCGTCGGCGGGAGAAACCATCGGCGCACCGGTCGCGCGTCATCGCATACCCGGCGCGCGCTGTTGGGCCGACGCGCTGCCGACGCTGCGGTGATTCGAGGTTGACCGACGAGTTCGGGCGGGGTCTCTGGTCACCAGCGGAGGATGTATGCTTTCAATAAACAACCTCGTCCACGTCTACAGCAACGGCACACGGCCGCTGGATGACATCAGCCTTGACGTCCCCCGGGGGATGTTCGGCTTGTTGGGCCCGAACGGGGCTGGCGAGTCGACCCTGATGCGTTCGATCGCAACCCCGCGGGCGCCGACATCGGGCTCGATCAATTGTGACGGCGTCGACGGGATCGCAGAGCCAGGGACGCTGCGTCGCAGGCTCGGCTGTCTGTCCCGGGATTTCGGCGTTTACTTGCGCGACCCGCGGCCGGGCGAGGGCTTCACGCCGGTCAGCGGCGGGCTGGAGGACGTCTGTTTCCCGACGCCGGGCGGTTCCCGCCGGATCGCCGCCTGAGCGGGTCCCCATGTTCCTCAAGGTCGCCACGTTCGAGTTTCGCTTCCAGCTTCGCCAGCCGGCCTTCTGGGTCATCAGCATATTGTTCGGCCTGATCGGCTTCGGCCTGATCGCGGCCGGCGACAACATCAGCTTCGGCGGGGCCGGCGCGGTCCACGTGAACTCGCCCTACGCGATTTCCCTGACCCATGGCGGCATGGCGATGTTCTTCATGCTGGCGACCACGGCGATCGTGGCCAACGTCATTGCGAGGGACGCCACCACAGGGTTCGGCCCGATAATCATGGCCACCCGGCTGTCGAAATTCGATTATCTCTACGGCCGGTTCGTCGGGGCGTTCGGGGTCGTCGCGCTGTCCTTTCTGAGTATTGCGGCCGGGATGCTGGTCGGCACGCTCATGCCGTGGGTGGATCGCGAGACACTTGGTGCGTTTCGACCCGGCGACTACGCCTACGCCTATCTGTTTATCGGGATGCCGACGGTGTTCCTGACCTCCGCGGTCTTTTTCACGCTTTCGACGATGACCCGTTCGATGATGGCGACCTACGTCGGCGTGGTCGCATTTTTCATCCTTTATGCGGCTCTGACATCGGCGCTGGACCGGCCCGAGTACCGCGATCTGCTGGCCTGGCTTGAGCCCTTTGGCGGCTCGGCGTTTGGAAACGTCACGCGCTACTGGACGCCTGCGGAGCGGAACACCCAGAACCCGCCGATCGAGGGCGTGCTTCTGTACAACAAGCTGATCTGGACCTTGGCGGGATTGGCTTTCCTCGTCGCCGCCTATCCGGCTTATCGGCCGGCCACGCGTGATCGGGGCGCCCGCAATCAGGCACGCCTTGGCGCCCTGGGCGATACGGTCAGACCCGCACCCGCGTCGTCGCTGCGCCAACTGCCTGACCCCGGCTTCGGGGCGGGCGCTTCATGGACCCAGCTGCGTCGCCGGACGACTTTCGAGATGGCCCTGATATTGAGAAGCCCGGCGTATCTCATTCTGGTGGCGCTGGGCGCCTTCCTGGCCGTCAGCGCCCTGCTGTTTGCGGGTGAGACCTATGGCGCTCCCACGCTCCTGGTGACGCGACTGGTCATTCAGAATCTGATCGGCGCGTTCGGCGTCGTTTCGGTCATTGTCGCGATCTACTATTCTGGGGAGCTAGTCTGGCGCGACCGGGAACTCCGCGTTCATGAGCTCGTCGACGCGACGCCGGCGCCTGACTGGACCTTCCTGATACCAAAGATGCTGGGGCTATCGCTCGTCCTGGTGTCATTGCTGATCGTGGCCGCAGCGGCCGGCATCGTCGTCCAAGCCTACAGGGGAATCGTCGACTATGAGCTCGACAAATACCTGTTCTGGTACGTGCTCCCGCAGTCGCTGATCTTCATTCAGCTGGCGGCGCTGGCGATCTTCGTTCAGGCGATGTCGCCCAACAAGTTCATCGGCTGGGCGGTGATGGTGGTGTTCCTGATCGCTCGTATCGCGCTCGCGAATCTCGGCTGGGACCATATCCTTATCCAGATAGTCGACCCGCCCTCCGTCACCTATTCCGACATGAACGGCTCTGGCGGAACGAGGCTCCGGGCAATCATTGTGAGCGGCTACTGGACCGCCTTCGTGGTCGCGCTGCTGGTGATCGCCTATGCGCTGTGGCAGCGCGGAACAGAGACCCGCTTGACCCCACGGCTCCGTCGATTGCCGCATCGATTGAAGGGCCTCGCGGGCTATACGGGCGGAGCCGCCCTGGCGGCTTTCGTCGCCCTGGGGGGCTTCATCTATGTGAACACCAATGTCTGGAATGTCTACGAGAGCGCCGAGGCGATCGACGCGCGCACGGCGGACTACGAAAAGACACTGCTTCGGTTTGAGACAACGCCGCAGCCCTCGATCACGAGCGTCAAGCTCGACCTGGTGCTGGATCCCGACGCCTCCAGGCTCAGAACAGTGGGCGCCTATTCGATCGAGAACCGCACGGGGCGGCCGCTGGGGGAGGTGCATCTCCGATGGACGGAGCGTCAGCTGGACGTCCCGGTTCTTGCCGTCGACGGCGCGACCCTGGTGCGATCCTGGGACCGTTTCAACTACCGCATCTATCGTTTCGCCACGCCAATGGCCCCGGGGGAGCGTCGTTCCGTGCGCTTTGAGACCCTGCTTCAACAAAGAGGGTTCAGGAACAGCGGCGACCTGACCTCCCTGGCGAAGAACGGCGCCTTTGTGAACAACAGTGAGTTCGCTCCCGTCATCGGTATGCACAGAAGCGCCCTGCTGAGCGACCCCACGACGCGGCGGAGGCATGGATTGCCCGCCGAGTTGCGTCCCGCCAAGCTGGAAGACGTTTCAGCGCAGACTCGAAACTACATCGGCGCCGATTGGGTGACGGCCGACATCACCGTGACCACAAGCGCCGATCAGACGCCCGTCGCCCCCGGCTACAAGGTCTCCGATGTCCGATCCGGCGCGCGGCGGACGGCCCGCTTCGTCACCGATGCGCCCATCCTGAACTTTTTTTCGGTGCAGTCCGCCGCGTATCGCATCGCCCGGGAAAGGCACGAAGGCGTTGACCTGGCGGTATACTATCACCCCGGCCACGAAACGAACGTGCCGCGGATGATCGGCGCGATGAAGGCTGCGCTGGACTATTTTCAGCCGGCGTTTGGTCCCTACCAGTTCCGTCAGGCCCGAATCGTCGAATTTCCCTACGGCCGGTTCGCCCAGGCCTTTGCGAACACCATACCGTATTCCGAGAATCTCGGCTTCATCGCCGATTTCTCAAACCCTGAGAAGATCGACTACGTGACCTACGTCACGGCCCACGAAATGGCTCATCAGTGGTGGGCCCACCAGGTTGTGGGAGCGGACATGCAGGGCGCCGCTGTTCTTTCGGAAACGCTGGCCCAGTATTCGGCCTTGATGGTGATGGAGAAGACCTACAAGCCGGAAAACATGCGCCGGTTTCTTAGATATGAACTCGACAGCTATTTGCGCGCGAGAGGCGGCGAGCGGCTCGAGGAGCTGCCGCTCTATCGGGTGGAGAACCAGGCCTATATCTTCTACAAGAAGGGAGGCTTGGTCCTGTACCTGTTGCGTGATCAGCTGGGCGAGGACGCTGTGAACGCCGCCTTGAGATCATTGATCTCGGCCCACGCCTTCGAGGGCGCGCCCTATCCCCGCTCCCTGGATCTGGTGGCCGCCCTCAGGGCGAACGCGCCCGCCGCGAAGCAGTCTCTGATCACCGACCTGATGGAGCGCATCACCCTGTACGACGTGAAGGTCGCAGGCGCCTCCGTGCATCGGCGGGCTGATGGCAAATGGGACGTGGCTGTAACGGTCGACGCGCGCAAACTCTATGCCGATGGCGAGGGCAGGCAGACGGAGAGTCCTCTGAGCGAAACGTTCGACGTGGGCCTGTTCGACGCCGAGCCTGGCAAGAGAAATTTCGACGAAGACAGCACGATCGCTCTGGAGCGTCGTCAGGTTCGGACGGGGTCGCAAATCTTCCGCTTCGTGACGGAGACCCGACCCGCCTACGTGGGCGTGGATCCCTTCAACAAATGGATCGACCGCGACACGGACGACAATGTGAAATCCGTCCGCTGAGGCGCTTCTGACGCGCCTCGCCCAGCGGCCCGGCCCCTGTGCCGGCGGCAAGGGTATGGGAGGCGGCGGGTGGCCTGAATCGGCGACCGAACCCAGGACGCGGTCCGGGCGTCTCAGGCCGTGAAGGACCCATCCAGCATAACCAGGATGCGCTCGGCGGCGTCGATCGTCTCCCGTCGGTGCGCGATGATAATCCGCGTGATGCCCATTCCGCCGATCGAGTCGTTGACGGCGCGCTCGTGCGCGAGATCCAGGTGCGCGGTGCCTTCGTCCATGATCAGGATCCTGGGCTTTCGATACAGGGCGCGCGCGAGCAGCACGCGTTGCTTCTGGCCGCCGGAAAGCGTCGACCCCATATCGCCAACCAGGGTCTCATAACGCATCGGCATGCGGTCGATATCGTCATGGATCGCCGCGGCGGTGGCGGCCTCGATCACGCGCGTCAGATCTACGTTCTCGTCGAAGAGAGCGATATTCTCCGCGAGCGAACCCGCGAAGAGACTGTCGTCCTGCAGAACGGCGGCGATCTGACTGTGGTAACTCTTGTAGCCAAACCGTTCGATCGGCATGCCGTCGATGAGCATCTCGCCGCCATCGGGCTGGACCAACCCCAGCAGGATTTTGACGAGCGTGGATTTTCCACCCCCTGAAGGGCCCGTGATGGCGACGTGTTCGCCGGCGTCGACCACAAGGTTCACGTCCTTGAGAACCACGGGATCGCTTGCGGCATAGCGATAGGTGACGTCGCGCAACTCGATCTTGCCCCTTAACGGGGTCACCGCATCGTCATCGCCCTGGAAACCAGGGTCCTCATCGGACAGCGCGATATCCGAAAGGCGCTCGAGGTGAAGGCCGAGCATCCGAAAGGCGATGCCTTGATCTATGAGAGACGCCGACTTCTGGATAAACTGATTCTTGTATACTGAGTAAGCAAATATCATGCCGACGCTGAAGCTCGATCCGTTTAGTACAAGACCGACGGCGATCCACACCATAATAATATTCTCTACGCTGAATATTATGGTGTTCGCGGTGGCCTGCCATATCTTTATTCTTTCAACGCGCACGCCGGCGTTGACGGTGTCCACCAGACGGGTCTGCCATAGCGCATGACGCAGGGTTTCGCGGCCGAACAGACGTAGTGTCGTGATGCCGCGGAGCGTTTCCATCAGCACGGTCTGCTCTTTGCCGCTGGTGATGATCGACGCTTCGTTGGCCTGACGTTCAAACGAGAACGACAACCAGCGCACCAGTGCATAGAGGCCGAACGCGACAAGCGCCACGCTGGCCAAAAGCAGGCTGTAGTACAGCATGAGCGCAAGCGTAAGTATCGCCATCACGCCATCAATGATCGCTGCGACCGCCCCTTGCGTGAGCATGTTCTGGATCGGCGTGACCGACTGAAAACGGGTCAGTATGTCGCCGGTGTGCCGCTTCTCGAACCAGTCGATCGGTAATCGGAACAGCCGGCGCGCGATGTTCGAGGACAGGCTGAAGCCCAGTGTCGTTCCCGCCACCAGCAGGACGAACGATCTGAGTAGCGCCACGACGGCGTTGACGATCGCGAAGAGTCCGAAACCGAGCGCCAGGACGGTCAACAGGTCACCGTCAAGGGCCGGTAGCGCGGTGTCGATCGCGATCTGCATATAGTAGGGCGAGGCGAGCGCGAACGCCTGCAGTATGAGGCTCAACACGAGCACCTGGACCAGGGCGCGCTTCAGGCCTGACATGTTCTGCCACAGCTGCGGCAACCTTAGCCGCTCACGCATCCTCCCGGTCTTGAAGGTGTTGCCTGGCCGGAGTTCAAGCGCCACGCCGGTGAAATGCTCCGACACCTCCGCCATGGGCAGGCGACGCGAATGGCCGGCCGGATCATGGATGAGGGCCTTGCCCCCTCGCACGCTCTCCAGAACCACATAGTGGTTCATGTCCCAGTGCAGGATCGCGGGCAGGTGGAGTTGGCCCAGGCCTTCCAGGGGCGCCTTGACCGCCCGGGGCGTGAGACCGATCTTGTCGGCCAGGCCGATGAGGGTTTGCAGGGATGCGCCCCGCAGGCTGGGCGGAAATCGCCGCCGCAGCGTTCCAAGATCGACGTCCAGACCATGGTAGTTCGCAACCATCGTCAGCGAAGCAAGGCCGCACTCGGCCACTTCGGTTTGCCGGACGACGCGCACCCGAGATCGCGTCACGAGTCCCAGATCAAGCATGGCCCCCTCTACCGACGACGAATGGCGAACAGCGGTTCGAAGAGCCACTGCAGGAGGGACTGTTTGTCGGTCACGATGCGCGCCGTGAGCGTCATGCCGGGGATCAAGGGCTCTCTCCTCCCGTAAGCGGACACATCGGCTTGCTTGAGCTCGACCGTTACCGGATAGACCATAACGGGGGCGCCGTCGGGCCCGGGCTGGCTCACGGCGCTGGAGGCGACGGTGAGAACTTTTCCAGGCACGGTGCTGTAGCGCTGATAGGGGAAGGCGTCGATCGCCAGACGGACGTCCTGCCCGGGTTTGATGAACCCGATGGCGGCGCTGCCGACCGACAGATCGGCCCGGAGAACCGAACCGCGCGGAACGATGCTCATGAGGGGTCTGGAAGGGCTGGCGACCTGTCCGGCCCGTGCGACCAGCGCGGTCACGCGGCCGCCGACGGGGGCCCGCAGCACATACGACCGCGCTCCACTCGCGCTCGCCGCCGATTGCGCCACTTCGGCGCGCGCCGCCGACAGATTGGCGAGCTGGACGTTCGCCTGGGCTCTCGACTGTTCGCTTGCGCGCCGGGTCTCGGCCAGGGCTGACCGTCGCGACGCCAGCGCCTGAGTCAACTGGGCGAGCTGCTGTCGGCGTGTCAACAGAAGGTCCTCGCGGCTCTGGAGATCCCGGCCGCTTATGAACCCCTTCTCATGGACCGCGCGAACGCGGTTGAGATCGGCCTCGGCCGTCGCTATCAGCTCGTTCTGGATGGCGATCTGCGAGGCCAGCTGCGCGATTTCCCCCTCCAGGCCGGTGCGCTGGGCCGCGAGCCCTTGCTGCTCGGCGGATGCCGATGCGGCGTAAGCCTCGATCTGTGCGATCAGGCTCGCATCCTGTTGCTCGATCGCCGCCTCGACGCGTTCTCCGGTCGTCGGCAGGATGGCGGCGTCTTCTTCCGATCGTATCGCCGCCAGCCGCGTCCCGGCCATGACCTCCTGACCGTCGCGAACGTCCAGAGAGGTGATCACCCCGTCCCGTGTAGGAACAATCGTCGCGATGCCGGCGTCAGGCGCCAAGACCCCGGTCACGACCTCAACTCGGGCATAGCTCGCCAAGGACATGAAGATCACGGCTGTGACGAGGCTCGCCAGCAACAGATAGCCGATGATCTGCCAGGACACCGGAACCGCGATCACGACATCGCCTGCCAGTCGGTTACGCCGCCCGGAAGACGCTTCGGGGCGAAACAGGCCGCTGCTCATGACTGACTCTCAAAACCCCGCCGGGTAGCGGAGGCGCTCGTCGGCGTGTGCGGGCCTGCCGCGACCGGACGGGATGGTCGGCGGCTGGCGAGCTGCGGGCACGTCAACACGTGTCCGACAGAGGCCGCGCCTCGCACCTTCAGCGCAGCCTGCATCACGCGCGCGTCTCCACCACTGCTGGCGCCCTCCACCCCGGGACGCCAGCGAAACTCTACCCGAGACGCGCCTCTGTCCACAACTCTTCATTGCGGAGAACAGGCCTCCCCGAAACAGCCTGCACGAGAGCCGTCGCGGGCTACATCAACCCGGCGCACAACGATACCTTGCGGGCCGACCGGGCGAAAATATGGCGGCGATTGACTCTCGCCCCTTTCAGCCCTTAGCTTTCAGGGGTGCAGCATGTGGGGTCCCATGGAAGTTGCAATCATAAGTTCCGCGACCGACTTGCATTCAGAAGTTGTTCGGTGGGCGTTGGCCCAGGCCGGCGTTCCCTGCCATGTCATGGACACGCTGTATGGGCTTCACAACCATGGGGGCGCGAGCCTCCTGATCGACGACCTGCCTTCAACGCGGGGCGGGACATGCAATGCCAACCTGCGCGCCGCCTGGTACCGCCGGCATTACAAGGTCCGTTCCGCCGCGTCGGACGCGGACGACGAGAACGGGGTCTTCCGGACAAGCGAAAGCAACATGATGCAGGAGAATGTGGTCGCGACGCTGGGCGCCGATCCGAACATCTCCTGGATCAATGACCCTTCCAGCGCCCGCGCCGCTGAACACAAGTTTCTTCAACTCGTGCACGCGAAACAGAGCGGCCTGGCTGTGCCGCCGACCCTGATGTCGGCCGATCCCGACCGGATCCGCGAGTTCGCGCGCGCTCACCGGTCCCTGGTGGTCAAGCCCTTCGGTGTCTACTCGTGGGCGTACAGCGACCTCAGCCGAACCTACGCTCTGGCCAGCAAGGTGGACGCTGCGCGCATCCTGGACAGCCCGGATGGCGCGTTGTCGAACACGCCCGCCATCTATCAGGTCGCCGTCGACAAGGTCTCGGATCTGCGCGTCGTGGTGGTGGGCTCCGACGTCTACGCCTACGACATCGCCCAGGTCGGCGTGCCTGATTTCGATTGCCGATTTGCGATGGCCAATCCGAAAATGGCTTCAATCGAACCGTACAGCCTGTCGGCCGAACAAAAGGCGCGGGTTCTTCGGATGATGACCTCGCTGAACATCGACATGGCCAGCGCCGATTTCGCGCTGACCGCGGACGGCGACATCGTCTTTCTGGACCTCAATCCCGCGGGCGCGTGGTTGTTTCTGGAGGAGCGCGTTCCATCGGTCGGTCTGACCTCGCTGGTCTGTCGCCTTCTCGCGGAGAAGGCCGGGTACGCCCCGGGCCTTGATTTTCCGGACTACGCGGCCTTCGCGAGGTCCAGTGCGGTCGAGGCCTTCAATCATCGATACAGGACCGAAGCCGAAAAGGGCGCCACTATACGAAATGACCGTACCTGGACGGAAGCAGCATAGAAATTGCATTTGCGATAAAATTTAAGGTTGCATGAGATGTGTATTCGTGAACAACTTTAGATGTTCGAGTTGTTCGAACTACAAGAGGAGTTTACGATGCAAAATTCGTCTCATGAGCCGATCACCAAGACTTTGGGAGTTGAGCTGACGGCCGCCGAAATTCAAGAAGTTGCTGGCGCGGACTGGATTCCGGACATCACGATCGAAGAAGCGGACAAGCCGAGCCTGAAGTTGACGTTCTCGGCGGTTGAAGTAACTGTTGAGTGGTGAACTGACTCGCTGGACCCCGTCTCGTCTCGGAAGAGAGTGATCAGCGACGTCGGTCGCTGTGATGACGGGGTCCGCATCAGCCAATGCCAACCTTGGCGGGCGTTGATGCCCGCTTTTTTGCGGTAAAATCCGAAGTTTTGGTAGATCGCATAAGGCGCGGAACGAGATGATACTGTCGAAGAGAGTCGCTTTACTGGTGATGCTGCTCGGAGGCCTGGGGGGTGAAGCGGCTGGTCAGACCTCCCGCCCCCTGGCCGCCAGCGACGTGGTTGGCGACTGGTCGCTGGTCATCACCCCCGTGAACCGCAATGGCGTCGACATCTCCGTTGAATCGCGGGACGGGGCACCCTCGGATTGGCCGCTGACGATCGCGTCCGAAGGCGGCAACCGGCTCTCCTGCGTCATTCGGGCTCGGCCGGGCGAGTGCCGGATAGAGAATGGCGGGCTGGTCGTTGTCTCGTCGTCCAGGGCGGGTGGAGCGACCATGACGTTCAATCTCTCGGAACGCACGACGGACGGCCTGGGAGGGACGGCGAGAATGAGGGTGCGGCTCATGCCGTTTGTGGGCGGACAAATCGGCGCCGTGAGGATGACGCGGCGATAGCGCCGATCGACAGCTCGGTTCACCCGGACGAGCAATCGCTGCGGAACTGGTCAACATCCCGCCAGAAGCGCTGCAGCTTCCACCAACCGCGCGAGGTCGGGATCGCCTGCGAAATCAATGGCCATCGAATCTCACTGAGCCGGCCTTGACTGGTCCCGACACCTCTGTCGAAACCACCCGGCGCTGGCGCCGGCTCAGAGCCAGACAAGCCAGGGCAGGCCCGACCCGGCAGTCATTGTCGCCTGCTCTCCCGCAGGGCTGGATATTATCGGCCGTTTCGGGACTATGGGTCATGGAGTCGCGCGACACTGATGAACTCATCGTCTGGGCGCAGGCGCTGGAGGCCTATGCCCGGGACTGGGACGAGACCTTCGAGAAGCGGCCCGGCTATTTCACCCAGGAGTTCTGGTACCTGCTGGTGGGCTGCATGATCGCCAACTGGAACGGTCGGCCGATGACCATGAGCCAGGCCTGCCAGCAGATGAAGAGCGGCTCCAACCGCACCCGCGAGGAGCGCATCAAGCGCGCCGTGGATGACGGCTTCCTCGTCAAGGAGCGGACAGGCGACGACGGCCGGACGGCCCTGGTCCGGCCGACGCCCAAGCTGGAAGCCCTGATGGTCGGCCACCTGCGGCGGACCCGCGACATCATCAGGACGGCGCTCGGCTGAAGCCCGATTGTCCGCAGCTTTTGCGGGCAGTTTCGCGCGCAACTCTTCGCTAGTCCGCCGGCCGGCGCCATGATGCGATGCCCCTCATCGAGATCGCCCGTCAGCGGCGACCGGGGGAGGACGACCATGAAGATCCAGACCGCTCGCGGCGCGCGCCGCGCCCTCATGCTCGCCGGCGTGTCCGCCATCGTGCCGGCCGCCCTGCCGGCCGTCGCGCAGGAGGCCCTGCCAGCTGCTCAGCAGGCCTCGACCCTGGACGAGGTGGTGGTCACCGCCCGCCGGCGCGAGGAGCGGCTGCAGGACGTGCCGGTGGCCGTCACCGCCCTGTCGTCGGAGGCGCTGGAGAACCTGCAGGCGTCCGACATCGGCGCGCTGCAAGGTACGGTTCCCAACCTGACCCTGCACGAAGGCGACGCCGCCAACGCCGTGGTCTATCTGCGGGGCGTCGGGCAGGTGGACAGCCTGGCCTTCGCCGATCCGGGCGTCGGCGTCTATGTCGATGACGTCTATCTGGGCCGGGCCCAGGGCGCCTTCCTGTCGGTCTATGACGTGGACCGGATCGAGGTGCTGCGCGGCCCCCAGGGCACCCTGTACGGCCGCAACACCATCGGCGGCGCGGTGAAATTCGTCTCGACCCCGCTGAGCGCCGACCGGGGCGGCCGGGTCGAGGCGTCGGTCGGCGACTACGGGCTGTTCGAGACGCGGATCAGCGCCGGCGGCGCCCTGAACGAGGACGCCACCTTGCTGGGCAAGGCGGCGGTGTCGGTATCCCGTCGCGACGGCTATTCCGACAACGCCTTCACGGGCGAGGACGACGGCGACAAGGACCAGATCGCGGGTCGCGTCTCGGCGGAGTATCGCCCGTCCGACGATCTGTCGTTCCGGCTGAATATCGACGCCTCGCGGGACCGGCCCGATACCTCGCGCACCCCGGCGCGGGCGACGGATGTGCTGGGCCTCTATCCGGATACGATGGCCGATCCGTTCAAGGTCGACGCCGACTTCAACGACCTGAACACGCTCGACACCTTCGGCGCCGCGCTGACGGCCGACTGGGCCGTGTCGGACCTGTGGTCGTTCAAGTCGGTGACCGCCTGGCGCTCCATGGACTACGCCAGCCACCTGGACCTGGACGCGACGCCGCTGGCCGTGTTCGGCGTCTATGTGGACGAGAACCAGCACCAGTTCAGTCAGGAGTTCCAGCTGACCTACGCCGGCGAGCGGCTGAACGCCGTCGCCGGCGTCTTTTATTTCGACGAGACCGACCTGACCTATTCCGGCCTGCTGGGCCCGGTCATCAGCCTCGTCACCGGATCGATCAATGACCAGCACAACCGCTCCTGGGCGGCCTATGGCCAGGCGACCTATGATCTGACCGAACGGCTCAGCCTGACGGCGGGCCTGCGGTACACCTATGAGGACAAGGATTTCCGTCGGACCCAGACCTTCTACGGCCCGGTGACCGCGCCGCCGGAGCGCGACGATCCCGGCCTGCTGGTGACGGATATCGACACCTCGGAAAGCTGGGATTCCTGGTCGCCGAAGCTGGGGCTGGACTACACGGTCTCGGACGATGTGATGGCCTATGTCAGCGTCAGCCGGGGCTTCAAGTCGGGCGGCTTCGACGGTCGCGCCAACGACGCCTCCGGCGCCGCGCCCTATGATCCCGAGACCCTGTGGGCCTATGAGGCCGGGCTGAAGTCGACGCTGATGGACCGGCGTCTGACAGCCAACATGGCCGTCTTCTGGAACGACTACACCGACCTGCAGCTGTCCAGCTTCTCGGCCGACGGGGGCGGGGGCTTCATCGCCGTGTTCACCAACGCCGGCGCCGCCACCATCCGGGGGGCCGAGCTCGAGCTGACGGCGCGGCCGGTCCGGGCCCTGACGCTGAACGCCACGGTCGGCTATCTCGACGCCCGGTACGACGAATACATCGGCCCCGGCGGCGTGGACATCAGCGACCAGCGCCATCTGGTCAATGCGCCGGAGTGGTCGGCGCGGCTGGGCGGCGTCTATGTCGCCGACCTGGGCGTCAACGGCTCCCTGACCCTGGGGGCGGACGCGTCGTACCGGTCGAAGGTCTATCCGACCGTCTCGTCCAGCGAGGTTCTGGCCCAGGACGGCTATACGCTGGTCGACGCCTTCGTGCGCTGGAGCGACCGGGACGACCGCCTGTTCCTCCAGCTGGGCGGCCAGAACCTGACGGACGAACGGCATGTCGAGCAGGGCTTCGACCTGTCGGACTCGCTCGGCTACGAGCTGGCCTATTTCGGCGCCCCGCGCACGGTGCGCCTCACCGCCGGGTTCAAATTCTGAGATGAACCGCGCTCGGGGGCCCTGGGTCGAGCCGGATACGGCGGCGCTTCTGGCGGCCATGGCCACGGATTTCGCCGGCGCCCCGGCCGAACCCACGGTCGATGAGCGGCGCCAGGGCCTGAACATCGCCGCCGACCTGTACGGCCCGGCCCCGGCTGCGGTCGGCCGGATCGAGGATCGTGTCGCGCCTGGCCCCCATGGACCCGTTCCGGTGAGGGTTTACCGGCCCCTCGGGAGCGACATGGGCCGGCAGCGGCCTCTGGTGGTGCACATCCACGGCGGCGGCTGGGTGCTGGGCGATCCGGACGGCTATGCGCGACTCTGCCGGGCCTATTGCGCGGCGGGCGACTGTGTCGTGGTGGATGTCGACTATCGCCGGGCGCCCGAGCACAGGCATCCGGTGGCGCTGGACGACTGTCTGGCGGCCCTGGCCTGGGCCGCGGCCAACGCCCGGGCGCTGGGCGGCGATCCGACGCGCATCGTGGTGACCGGAGACAGCGCGGGCGGCCATCTGGCGGCCGCGACCTGCCAGCAGACCTCGATCCCGGTGGCGCTGCAGATCCTCGTCTATCCGGTGATGAGCGCCAGCGCCCACGCCGACTTCGCCTCGCGCAAGACGCTGGGCGACGGCGCATGGTTCCTGCGCGAGTTCGACATCCTGCGCGCCGAGAGCGAGTATTTCTCGCCGGGCGAGGACCGCGAGACCGCTCCGGCCTCGCCCTTGCTGGCGTCGGCCGAGGTGCTGTCGCGCCAGCCGCGCACCGTGGTGATCACCGCGGGCCTCGACCCCCTGTGCGACGAGGGCGCGGCCTATGTGAAGGCGCTGAAGCGCGCCGGGGTCGACGCCCGGGAATGGCGGATCAAGGGGACGATCCACGGCTTCGTCCTGTTCGCCGGGCGCATTGGCAAGGGGCGCGACATCATCCGGCGCATTGGCCAGGCCGTGTCCGGCGCGCGTTTGGGACGGGGGCGTTTCGGCCTGTTCCGACGTTGAGCGTCAGAGAGCGTGGCAGCCTTGTCAGCCCGACGCCGCGCTTGCAGACAGACCCGGTGAACCTGACTCAGGTGGTCATCGACTCCCCCGATCGCGCCTTCGCCGCCGGGCGACCCTGACGGCGCGTGAACGGCCGCCGCCGCCGCCCGCCTTCCTCCTCCATCAGACACCGCCCGGATCGGCGTCGTCCGTCCACAGGTTTCCGGTCGGCCCAGGATGGTTTCTCCGTTTACCGGACCACCCGACCGGCGGCGTCCGGCGGCCGCGATCGCGCACGTTCCGATAGAGATAAGTATATCGTTCTATCTTTCAGGGTGACACCCGCCATCATTTCTCAGGCGTGGTGAAGAAATCGATATAGCAAACATCTCATCGTGTAGATTCATTGACGTAATAGCGATCTCTATTGGCGAGACGGGAAAGTAAGGAAAAGATGTTCATTCAATAAAATGCTTTATACTAAGAAGGTCCACGAAAAAATCTCCTCCATGTCATTACAATGAGAAGGAGACTGACTGCCGCTCCAAATTCGAATAGCGAAGGTTGAGGGCATTTTTGAATATCATTACTGCGTTAACCATGGCATTTAACCAATCCGGTAAGGCCTGGGTTAATCTATCAACGTTCATTGAAGCGTGACGGAAGAGGTGGAAGTCGGGGCTGGCGGAACATGCATGCGGGACGAGGCGAGGGTGGCTACGGGCGTTTGCGCGAGGAGGCGGAGGCGGGACCGGTTCCGCAGCGGCGGGCCTTCGGCGCGCCGTACGAAAGCATCACCTTCTCAACAGCGACCCGGTCGCGTTCCGAGCTGACGGTCACCCTGGCCTCGCAGCCTGTGTTCGACCTGGCGTCCTCGGCGCCGATCAGCCAGCGCCTGAAGCGCACGATCCGGCGCTGTGACGAACGCTCGATCTTCGAACGGAAAACCCTCGAGCTGGACGACCTCAGACAGATCGACATCCTGACCATCGAGCACGGCATGCGGCTGTTGCGGCTGGGACCGGGCGATTGCGGCATCGTGCCGGCGTTCTGGCGGACGCTGACGGCGGCGCGCGGCCCCTATGCATTGCAGTGCGCGGCGGTTCAGCACAGTTCAGAGCCCGGCAGCCTGCTGATCGAGGTCTTCGGCGGCCTCGAACATACGCCTGTCGACGTCATCGATGAGGCCCTGGCCCATTTTCAGACCCAGACGCGCGGCGTCGTGCTTCACATCGCGCCGGACGTCGACACCGTGCGGCGTCTCAGGGGCGTCAAGGCCCAGTGCCTGGCCATCGACTTCGCCGGGGTGGCGCACGAGGGCGCGCGCGACTGGCTCAGCGCCGCCGACCTGACGGCTGCGGCGCGGCAGATCTGCAGCCAGCTCCTGCTGGTCAATCTTCGGCCGGAGCGGGCGTTGGCGGCCCAGGCCGCGGGCGCCACCCATGCGGTCTTCGCCAACCTCGAGCCGCGGACGCTCTAGGGACCGACCGCCCGACGCGCGTCTATTTTCTCTTGCGCGTCAGGATCATGCGGACGCTCATTACAAGGATGACGGCCGGCACGAGAACGAGCAGCCACGACAGTATCCGCTCGATCATCATCACGCGCCCCTCCTTGAGGCGGGCTCAAGGGGCGCGTGGTCGCCGGGGAAGTCAAACAGCGCCTAGCGCCACTTCGATCCTTCACCATGCCCGCCGACGCTCTCGAACTCGGGCGGCGCGGCCTTGTGGACGTATTGTTCGGAGACCAGCCAGCCCTTGAGCGGACGCAATACGCCGAGGCAACCCAGCACGAGCAGCGGCATGGTGACGGCCAGATGCACCCAGATCGGCGGATGGGCGCCGAACTCGAACCACATGAACAGGGCCATGCCGACGATGCCGACCAGGCTCATCCCGAAGAAGGCCGGGCCGTCCGCCGGTTCGGCGAAGCTGTAGTCCAGACCGCAGGCGGGGCAGGCCTCGCGAATGGTCAGGAACCCGGTCAGCAGCGGACCCTCGCCGCAACGCGGACATCGGCAGCGCAGGCCGGTGGAGAGGGTGTTCAGGTGCGGGAACTCGGGTTGGGTCACAATAGGGGTCCTGACGGGAAGCCGCTACGCATGTCGGCCTGCGGGTCCTGCTGCGCAACGGGCCGCATTGTCGCGGTCACCAACCGTTAACCGCGTTGTAAGGCCGGTCGCGCGAGGGTGCGCGCGTATGTCCGGGGTCCCCGTCAGCAAGCGCGTTCTCAGATCCACCGTGGCCGCCGCCGCGGCGGGGGCGGTCGCGTTCGCGCCCATGGCGCCGCTGGCCCAGGAGGTCGGCGCCGCAGTCGATCCCATCTCCATCCGCATCGGCGCCAACGCCGCCTTCACCCGCATCGAATTCGCCGGCGTCATCGGCGCGCGGTCGCGGGTCCGGCGCGAGGGCCGCGATGTCATCGTCCGCATCGGCTCCACCGCCGCGCCGGACGTCTCGCGGCTGAAGGTCGATCCGCCCAAGGGGGTGGAGAAGGTCGAGACGCGCGCCGTCCAGGGCGCCACCGAACTGGTCCTGACCCTGGCCGAGGGGGCCGACGTCCGCAGCGGCTCGGCCGACGGCGCGGTCTATCTGAACCTGTTCGCCTCGGCGCCCGATGCGCCGGCTCCGGCGGCCGTCGCGTCGCAGACCGTGGCGGTGGTCAGCCGGGCCACCCCCGCCAAGGTCTCGCTGACCTTTCAGTGGGACAGGCCCGTCGGCGCCGCGGTCTTCCGGCGCGGCGAGGCGGTCTGGGTGGTGTTCGACACGCCCGCCAGGCTCGACATGTCCGGCGCGCGGCAGCTGGGTCCCGTCTCCGACGCGCACTGGACGGCCGGGCCCGACCATGTCGCCGTCCGCATCGCCGCCCCGGCCGGACTGGCGGTCTCCGCCGTCGCCCAGGGCTCGGCATGGACCGTCGTCATCGGCGGCCAGCCCGTCGCCGTCGAGGGCGTGGTCGTCGATCGTGACGACAGCGGCGAGCCCGTTCTGGTCGCCCATATGGCGGGCGCCACCAGGGCCGTCTGGCTGACCGATCCGCTGGCCGGGGACCGGTTCGCCGCCGTCACGGCCCTGGCGCCCGGCAAGGGTTTCGCCGATCGCCGCCGCACCGTGGACCTGGCCCTGTTGCCTACGGCCCAGGGACTGGCCGTCGAGACCTCGTCCGCCGACCTCGGCATCCACGCCGACGGCGATCTGGTCACCTTCAGCCGCCCCGCCGGCCTGATCCTGTCGCCGCCTTCGGCCGCGCTGGGCGCCGCCGCCGACGAGAACGGGGCGCCGCGGAAGGCGAAGTTCCCGGCCCTGATTCTGGCCGAATGGGCGGACGCGGGCCATGCCGGCTTTTCGGCCCGCTACCGCCAGCTCCAGGACGCCGCCGCCCGGGAAGCGGCGGAGGCGGGCGACGATCCGCGCGCGCCGGCCGAGGCGCGTTTCGCCCTGGCCCGGTTCCTCGTCGCGTCCGGCCTCGGCTACGAGGCCGTGGGCGTGCTGAACAACATCGTCGCCAAGGCCCCCAACATGGTCGGCGAGCCCGAACTGCGCGGCCTGCGCGGCGCGGCCCGCGTCTCGATCGGCCGGATGGAGGAGGCGGAAGGCGACTTCGCCGCCTCCGCCGTGGCCGGCGACCCGGCCTCCGCGATGTGGCGGGGCTATATCGCCTCCAGCCAGGGCGACTGGGCCGCCGCCCGGCAGGCCTTCGCCACCGGAGCGGTGGCCGCCGACGCCTTTCCCGCCGCATGGCGCGCCCGGTTCGGCGCGGCCCATGCGCTGGCGGCGCTGGAGACCGGCGACCTGCCCGCCGCCCGCGCCCTGCTGGCCTACAGCTTCAGCCAGGAGGCGCCCGCCGCCGACCAGCTGACCGCACACCTTGTGCAGGCCAAGCTGCTCGAACTGGACGGCCAGTCGGATCGGGCGCTCGCCGTCTATACCGCCGTCAGCCGGGCGCCCCTGGATGCGGTCGCGGTGCCGGCCAAGCTGGGGGTGGTGCGCCTGTCGTTGGCCAAGGGCAAGATGAAGCCCGACGCGGCCGCGACGGAACTGGAAGGTCTGCGCTGGCGCTGGCGGGGCGACGCCACCGAACTGGCCGTGATCCGGCAACTGGGACAGCTCTATCTGTCGCAAGGCCTCTATCGCGAGGCTCTGACGGCCTTGAAGGGCGCCGGGCCCGGCCTGAACCGTCTCGAAGGCGCCGCCGAGATCCAGACCGATCTGGGTTCGGCCTTCCGCATGCTTTTCCTGCAGGGCGGGGCCGACGGCCTGCAGCCCGTACAGGCCCTGGGCCTGTTCTACGATTTCCGCGAGCTGACCCCGATCGGCGCGGACGGCGACGAGATGGTGCGGCGTCTGGCGCGCCGGCTGGTCGATGTCGACCTGCTGGATCAGGCCGCCGAACTGCTGAAATACCAGGTCGAGAACCGGCTCGAGGGCGTCGCCAAGGCCCAGGTCGCGACCGATCTCGCCACCGTCTATCTGATGGACCGCCAGCCCGAGCCGGCGCTCCAGGCCATCTGGGGGTCGCGCACCACCATCCTGCCCAGCGCCCTGAACGCCGAACGCCGCGCGCTCGAGGCCCGGGCCCTGACCCAGCTGGGCCGTTACGATCACGCCCTGGAAGTGCTGGGTGGAGACGCCTCGCCCGAGGCGCGCGACGTTCGCGCCGAGATCTTCTGGAAGCAGCAGAACTGGATCCAGGCCGCGGCCCTGTATGACGCCCGTCTGGGGCAACGGTACGCCGATCCGGCGCCGCTGACGGCCGAGGAAGAGGCGCGCCTGATTCGCGCGGGGATCGGCTATTCGCTGGGACAGGACGGCGCCGCCCTGAACCGGCTGTCGCGCAACTATCGGCCGTTCGTGGCCGGGGCCCGGGCGAAGTCGGCCCTGTCCATCGCCCTGGACGACGACGGCGCCACGCCCGGAGATTTCGCCGCCCTGACGGCCTCGGCCGACACCTTCACCGGCTGGGTCACGGCCATGAAGAGCGACCTCAGAACGAAAACGGGCGAGAACCGCGCCGCGGCCCCCGCCCGTCCTCAAGCTGTCGCGGCGGCCCCTCAGAGGCCGGCCGCATAGACCCTCAGGGTCTTACTTGTTCACCGCATCCTTGAGCGGCTTCGACACGCGGAAGCGCACGGCCTTGGAGGCGGCGATCTTGATGGTCGCGCCGGTGGCCGGGTTGCGGCCTTCACGGGCGGCGCGGGCGGCGGTGTCGAACACGCCGAGGTTGGAGATGCGAACGTCGCCGCCGCCGGTCAGCGACTTGTGGATGTTCTTGACGAGGGCGTCGAGCATCCGGCCGGCGTCGGCCTGGCTGACGCCGGCGTCCTTGGCGACGGAGGCGATGAGTTCTGCTTGGGTGGTCATGTGGGTCGTTTCCCGATGAAAGCTCGCCCCGATTCAGGGGCGATGACGGACGGATTGACGCCGCTTTTTATTCCCTTGGCAAGCGACTTCGCCGCTGTAACCCCCACGGGGTGGGGATTTATCCGGTACCGGACGCTCTCTGGAAGCTCTCGACCAGGCTTCCGGCGACCAGTCTCCAGCCGTCCACGAGCACGAAAAAGATCAGCTTGAAGGGCAGGGAAATCACCACCGGAGGCAGCATCATCATACCCATGGACATGAGCACGCTGGCGACCACCAGATCGATCACAAGGAACGGAACGAAAAGGAGAAATCCGATTTCGAAGGCCCGTTTCAACTCACTGATCATGAAGGCCGGAGTGACCACCCGGAGGGGCAGGTCGGCCGCCGCCGTCGGGGCCTCCAGCTGTGACAGCCGGACGAACAGCGCCAGGTCGTCCTGGTCGACCTGGGCGAGCATGAAAGTCTTCACAGGTTCCGACGCCGCATCGAAGGCCTGGGGCAGCTCCATCTGCTGATCCAGCAGGGGTCGGATGCCCGAATCATAGGCGTCCTGCCACGTCGGAGCCATGACGATGGCGCTCAGAAACAGGGCCAGGGACACGAGAACGGCGTTGGGCGGAGACTGCTGCATGCCCAGGGCGGTGCGCAGCAGCGACAGCACCACGACGATGCGCACGAAGCTGGTGGTCATGATCACGATCGACGGGGCCAGCGACAGGACGGTCATCAGCCCGACCAGCTGCACGACCCGCTCGGTCAGGCCCGCGCCGGTGCCGAGGTCGACATTGATCGCCGCCCCGGGTCCGCCGGCGGCCGCGATATCCTGGGCCAGGGCCGCCAGGGGCCACAGCAGGCAGGCGAGGGTGGTGATCAACGACAGCAGCGCCGCCCGCTTCAGCTCGGCGCGGCTCGGCAGGACGAAGACGCCCTTGAGGCTCACCGGGCCGCTCCCGGGCCGCGCGGCTCGATCAGCTCGCGCCCTTCGCCCAGGATCAGCAGGCGTTCCTCGTCGTCGATTCGCACCAGCACCAGTCGGCGGGCGGGATCCAGCATCAGGGTCTCGACCACCTTCATCCGCCGCTCGCCGCGCTCGGCGCTGAGGCGGGCCAGCAGCGACGGCGCATAGCGGCGCGCGCCCCATGCGGCCAGGCCGATGATGCCCAGGGTGATGGCGAGCGCGAACATGGCCCGGAGCAGGTCAAGGAAATCCATGCGCCAGCCTTCGGCGATCATGGTTAACGCCGTGTTGAGATAACGCCCTGTTAACCATGCAGGCGGCAGTTTCTGCCCATCTCAGAGGGGCGATACGCCCGGTCCGCCGACATTGGGGGCGCCATCCGTGGGCTTCACCGACCTGCCGCTGCTCAGCCAGATCAAGGGCCGCCTGTCCTGGCTGGACGAGCGCCAGCGCGTCATCGCCCAGAACGTCGCCAACGCCGACACCCCCGGCTATGTCGGCCGCGACCTGAACCAGCCCGCCGATTTCGCCAGGGCCCTGGCCGAGGGCGGGGGCGGGGTCCGCATGACCCGCACCAGCGCCATGCACATCGCCCCGGCCGGCCAGACCGCCCGATTCGACACGCAGTCCGCGCCTGATTCCGAGACGACGCTCGACGGCAATTCGGTCGTGGTCGAGGAGCAGATGCTCAAGATGGCCGAGAGCCGCATGGCCTACGATGCCGCGATCGGATTCTACCAGAAGTCCATGCAGATGCTGCGCATGGCCGCCCGCGCGCCCGGCCGATGAGGAGCTGACCGATGCCTGACCCCATTCCCCCGCGCAACAGCGCCATGGCCGTCGCGGCCAGCGCCCTGAAGGCGCAGCAGTCGCGCATGCGCGTCATCGCCGAGAACATCGCCAACGCCCAGTCGACGGCCCAGGTCGCCGGCGGCCAGCCCTACCGCCGCCAGATCCCCGTCTTCCAGGCGCGCGAGATCAACGGCGCCACGGGCGTGACCCTGGCCGAGGTCCGCCCCGACATGGGCGACTTCCGCACCGAGTACGATCCCGGCCACCCGGCGGCCAACGCCGAGGGCTATGTGCTGCGTCCCAATGTCGACACCCTGGTCGAGGCCATGGACATGCGCGAGGCCCAGCGCGCCTACGAAGCCAATCTGAACGTCATCGAGACCGCGCGCTCGATGGACAGCCGCACCCTCGACCTGCTGAAGAAATAGGGCCTGAGCGATGAACCCCTTGATGGCGGCCAAGGCCTATGCGGCGATCCAGGACGGCGCCTCGCCGGTCGGGGGCGGCGCGAACGTCGGCCAGTCCGGCTTCGCCGACATGCTGACCAGCGTCATGGGCGACATGACCCAGAGCTCCCGCGCGGCGGAGACCCAGATGGCCTCGGCGGTGCAGGGGCAGGGCAGTCTGATCGACGTGGTCACCGCCGTATCCTCGGCCGAGGCGTCCCTGGAAACCGTCATGGCCGTGCGCGACCAGGTGATCCAGGCCTATCAGGAGATCATGCGGATGCCGATCTGATCGCGGTCAGACCTTCGGCGCCCGCCCTCTGAGCCACTGCGACATCACCCATTTCTCGCCCTTCGTCGGCGGCAGGCCGGCGTGCCGCGTGCGCCGGTCGACGGAGCCGTCCGGCAGGGTGTTGGCCCACAGCAGGGCGTCGCCCTTGCGGCCCCGGTGGCGGATGCTCTCCGCCTCGAAGGCCGTCTCGCCGCCCTCGAAATCGTCGTTGAGAAACACCAGCAGGGTCGCGATCCGCTGGCCCCGCGCCGCCAGATCTGCGGCGTATCCCGGCGTCGCCGGATCCAGCCAGTCCACATGCCAGTCGAAGGTCTGGCCGACCTCGTAGTGCAGCACCTGGGTCCATTCCAGACCCGGGACCGGCAGACCCGCGGCTCGCGCGATCCGTTCGCGCACCAGCGCCAGCACCACGTCCATATGCTGCAGGTCGAACCGCGCCGCCGTATTGGTGCGCACGCTTTCGCGCCGCCCTGAACCCGTATCGGGGTCGTATACGAGCGCCGGTTCGACCAGGGCTTCGGCCCGCCGGATCATCCAGTCGCAGACCGCCGGCGGCAGGAAGCCGTCGATGGCGAGGATGGCGGGTCCGTCCGAGAGCGCGCGCGGGCGCGGGGCGTTGAGCCAGCCGGCGATGTCGATGCGGCGGGCGCTTTCCAGCCCGTGCTCCGTCGCGGCCGTCCCGGCCAGCAATGCGAGCTGATCCCGGGCGGGTCCGAACCCGAGGTCGGCCGCCCGACCCAGCAGCTCCATCGCCCTGCGCCAGTCCGGCGGGACGCCCAGACCCATGCCGGTCAGGACAGCCAGTCGCGCCGCCGCCGCGCCGTCGCCGGTTGCGGCGGCTTCGGCGAGCGCGGACGGCTCATCAGTTGCAGGCGGGGTGTTCATGGCGGGGGTCTAGCATATCGGCTGCGCCGGCTGGATCCGGTCCGGCCTAACCTTCCAGCGAAACGACCGGTTGCAGCCCGGCCGCCGGCCGCCGCGACCGGCCTTTCAGCCAGTCGCGGATGCGGTTCTGGATCGGCGTGTCGATGATCACGTGGAACGCCCAGGCGAAGACGAAGGCCGCCGTGACGCCGGCGACCCACAGGGCCCACTGGGCGGGAACCGGCAGGGCGAGCCGGGCGATGGCGACATTGGCCACGCCGAACCAGGCGATGCGCACCACCTCGTTGGTGATGAACATCGAGAACGAGACCTGGGCCGCCTTCTCGATCCATTTCGAGGGGCGCGGGGTCGGGATGGCGCCGGCGGCGAGGATGATGGTCGAGATGCAGGCCAGGGAGATCAGGGCGTTCTTGTCGAAAGACTGGGCGACGGCCAGAGCGAGCGCGGCGGCGATCCCGGCCCATCCGGCCAGCCTCGGGGCGATCCAGACCTTCTGCGCGAACCAGGCCAGCGCCATGCCGAGGAAGAACAACGGCAGGGCCCGGAAGAAGCCGAGCCCCATCGGCATCTGATAGACGGGATAGCCGAACAGGCTCCACGTCACCTGATTGGCCAGCAGATAGCCGCCGACGCCCAGCGCCAGCACGCTCCACGGCCCCAGCCGGGACAGCCCCTTGAGCAGCCAAGGGAAGGCCAGATAGCAGCCGATCAGCGCCGAGATCGACCAGCTGGGCGCGTTCCAGCCATAGCCGCCGGGCACGCCGAAGGCCTGGACCAGGCCCATTTGCGCGGGCAGCTGGCTCCAGTCGAACCACTCCGGCGAGCGCGGCGCCAGGCCGAGGGCGGCGGTGCCGAGCACCATGGCGATCAGGCTCAGCCCCATCAGGATGTGGGCGGGCCAGACCCGCAGGAACCGCTTGGCGAAGAAGGCTCCCGCCGACATCCGGCCGCCGGCCACGGACGCGCCATAGACGCGCATCAGCACATAGCCGCTGTCGATCAGGAAGAAGTTGGTCAGCAGGAAGCCGCCCCGCTCGAACACCGGATGCAGGCTCTCGGCCAGCGGGACGGGGCCCGAGCCCTGGAAGTGATGCAGGATGATCAGCGCGGCCACAATGAAACGCAGGGCGTCCAGCCACCCGCCCCGAACGATGGGCGTTGTTTCATTCCGGGTCGAAATTGCGGTCCAGGCCAAGGCGAAACTCTCTTTCGAGACGAATTCCGCAAGGATCGGGCCGCGACAGACCTTCGCTAGAGCTTGCCGAAGGCCACGCCCCGCCAGCCCCAGCCCGAGGCCAGAACGGCGGCCTTGAGCGGGTTTTTGATCTCGCTGGTGTCGAAGGCGTAGTCGTAGACCTTTCCGAACGAACCGTCTTCACGGAAGGCGTAGACGGTCTCGAAGCTCTTTTCCCACTTCTGGCCGCGCGAGGCCGAGCCGGTGGCGGTCAGGGTCGGCACGCCGGCGCGCCATTCGACTTCCCATTGCTCGTCGACAGCCCGGACCTCGCCGGCGGCCTCGTCGAACTTCATCAGCACCTTGAACACCTTCTTGATGCCGGCCTTGGCGAAGATCTCGTACCATTTGGCGTCGACGATCCGCCATTCGGCGACCATGTCCACGCCTTCCTTCTTGCCGTCGCGGACCACGAACGGCGCCGTCTTGCGATTGATGTCCATCAGGGCCTTTCGCAGCTCAGCCGCGGACTGACGCTTCACGCCAGCCGGCGGCGCCTTCGTCCCCGTCAGAAAATCGAAAAGTCCCATGGCCGTCCCCCGAGCAATGTCGAGGGACAGTGGTCGATCGCTTCGCCGATGACCAGCGTTCTCAGCCGCGCACCAGCCGCAGGAACTCCTCGCGCGTCCGCGGGTCGTCGCGCACCACGCCGCTCAGGTGGCTGGTGGTCAGGCTGGCGCCCGGAGCGTTGACGCCGCGCAGGGTCATGCAGCTGTGTTCCGCCTCGATGACCACGCCCACGCCCTGGGGCCGCAGCACCTCCTCGATGGCCAGGGCAATCTCGGACGTCATCTTCTCCTGGATCTGCAGCCGCCGGGCGTAGCCGCGCACGACGCGCGCGAGCTTTGAAATTCCCACCACGCGGTCGGTCGGCAGGTAGCCGACGTGGGCCACGCCCACGACGGGCAGCATGTGATGCTCGCAGAAGCTGACGAAGCGGATGCCCTTCAGCACCACCAGCTGGTTGTAGCCGCCGACCTCCTCGAAGGTGCGCTCCAGATACTGCCGCGGCTCGACCTCATAGCCGGCGAACAACTCCTTGTAGCTGCGGGCGACACGGGCCGGCGTGTCCAGCAGTCCCTCGCGGTCGGGATCGTCCCCGGCCCATTTGATCAGGGTGCGGACGGCGGCTTCGGCTTCGGACTGGGAGATCGGGTTGTCGGTCATGCGACCCTCTTACCTCTCCCTCCCCCCTGTGGGGAGGGGTGGTCGTCGCGAGGCGACAGCCACCCTCCCCGCAAGGGGGAGGGGAGAACGGAGGGCGTCCTAACCCCTCGTTAACCACGCTCCCGGCATTTTCTGCCCGGTATCCCGGGAGTATGATTTCAGATGAACGGCGCGGAAGTTCTGGATGTGGGGCGCGACGCCCTGTGGCTGACGATCCAGCTTTGCCTGCCCGTCCTGCTGGTCGGTCTGGTGGTGGGCGTGGTCATCGGCCTGGTCCAGGCCCTGACCCAGATCCAGGAACAGACCCTGATCTATGCGCCCAAGATCATCGCCATCTTCGTGTCGCTGCTTCTGTTCCTGCCGCTGATGGGCGCCCTGCTGGGCGGCTTCATGCGCGAGATCGCCGCCCGCATCGCCGGCATGTGATCGCCTGATCGGTGGAGCCTTACGCCACATCGGACCAGGTCTGGCAGGGCGCGCTGATCTTCGCGCGGATCGGCGCGGTGCTGATGATGCTGCCCGGCATCGGCGAAAGCTATGTGCCGCCGCGCATCCGCCTGTCGCTGGCCCTGGTCGTGTCGCTGGCCTTGTGGCCGGTCATCGCGGGCCTGTTGCCCGCCCTTCCGGCGACCGTCGGCGGCATGGCCGGCTGGATCATCCGCGAGGTCATCGTCGGCCTGATGATCGGGGCCCTGCTGCGCAGTTTCACCACGGCCCTGGCCACGGCGGGCGAGATCGTCGCCCTGCAGACCACCCTGGCCTTCGCCCAGACCGCCAACCCCATGCAGGCCCAGCCGGGTTCGACCATCGCCGCCTTCCTGATGCTGCTCGGCACCACCCTGATCTTCGCCACCAACACCCATCACCTGTTCATCGCCGGACTGGTCGGCTCGTATGAGCTGATCGCCCCCGCGCGACCGCTGGTGACCGGCGATTTCGCCGAACTGGCCATCCGCACTCTCGGCGACGCCTTCATGCTGGGCGTCCAGCTGTCGGCGCCGCTGCTGGTCTTCGCCCTGATCTTCAACATCGCCTCGGGACTGATCGGCCGCGTCATGCCGTCGTTCCAGGTCTTCTTCGCCGCCGCTCCGCTCAGCATCATCCTGGGCCTGTCGGTCTTCGCCCTCAGCCTCGGCGTGGTGGGGACGGTCTTCATCGACCGCTACCGCGCCCTGGCCCAGATCTTCGCGGGAGGCGCCGGTGGCTGAAGGCGCCGATCCCGAGTCGAAGACAGAAGAGGCGACACCCCGAAAACTCGAGGACGCGCGAAAGAAGGGCGACGTCGCCAAGTCGCCCGACGTCGCCTCGACCCTGTCGCTGGCCGGCGCCGCGGCCGCGATACTGTTGACCGGAGGCTGGTTCGCCACCTCGATCGCCGAACAGCTGCTGCCCTTCATCGCCGCGCCCCACACCATGATGGGCGGGCTGGAGGCGGGGGCGGGTGTCGAGATCGGGGCGATGGCGCTGTGGGCCGTCGCGCCCTTCCTCGGCGTGGTCATGCTGGCCACCATCCTGGGCGGGGTCGGCGGCAACGTCGCCCAGTCCGGCCTGATCTTTTCCGCCGACAAGCTGAAGCCCGACTGGTCCAAGGTCAGCCCGATGAAGGGCTTTCAGCGCATCTTCGGCCCCGACGGCCTGGTGCAGTTCATCAAGACCTTCATCAAGCTGCTGGCCGTCGGCTTCATCTGCTGGATGGTGCTGAAGCCGCACCTGCGCGATCTCGAAAACATGGCCGCCATGCCGCCGGCCATGATCCTGCCGGTCGCCCGCGACCTGATCCTGGCCCTGGTGACGGCGACCCTGATCCTGCTCGGCTTCACCGCCGGCGCCGACTTCATCTGGCAGAAATTCCGCTTCGCCGAGCGGATGAAGATGACCAAGGAAGAGATCAAGGAAGACTACAAACAGTCCGAGGGCGACCCCCACGTCAAGGCCAAGCTGAAGCAGGTCCGGGCCCAGCGCAGCCGCCAGCGGATGATGCAGAACGTGCCCAAGGCCACGGTCATCATCACCAACCCGACCCACTATTCGGTGGCCCTGCGCTACGAACCGGGCGAGGGCGATCCCGCGCCGATCTGCGTCGCCAAGGGCGTCGACGCCCTGGCCATGCGCATCCGCGAGGTCGCTCGCGACCACAATGTGCCGATCGTCGAGAACGTGCCCCTGGCCCGCGCCCTCTACGCCGCCGTCGATGTCGACGAGACCATCCCCCGCGAACATTTCGAAGCCGCCGCCAAGGTCATCGGCTTCGTCATGCAGAAGCGGAAGAAGCGTTGATCGTTCAACAGTCTTAACCCCCCATTTACCATGCGCCCGGCATTTTCTGCCTGGCGGGCCCCGATTGGTACCCGTGAGTAATCGGGGCGGGACGCGTGGGCGGCTTCACGGCGGCATTGCAGAGATTCGGGATCGGTCGGCTGACCGTGGTGCTGGGCGTCGCCGCCGGCGTCGCGGCCGTCCTGGTCGCCGTCATGCTCCGCATCGGCCAGGCCCCGGACGCCCTGCTGTATTCAAACCTCGACCTGCGCGAGGCCTCCGAGGTCACCACCGCCCTGGACGGCGCCGGCATCAAATATTCTTCCAAGGGCGACGGCTCGACCATCTTCGTCAGCCGCGACGAGGTGGGCGAGGCCCGCATGCTGGTGGCCGGCAAGGGCCTCGTGACCTCGGGCAGCGTCGGCTACGAGATCTTCGACAACCAGTCGGTGCTCGGCCAGACCGAGTTCCAGCAGAACCTCAACGCCAAGCGTGCGCTCGAGGGCGAGCTGTCCCGCACCATCATGAGCATGCGCGGCATCAACTCCGCCCGCGTCATGATCGCCCTGCCGCAGCGCGAACTGTTCCAGTCCGAAGCCGCCGCCCCGACCGCCGCCATCGTGGTCGGCGTGACCGGCGGCCAGCTGGCGGCCGCCCAGGTCCAGGCCATCCGCAACGTCGTCGCCTCGTCGGTGCCGAACCTGAAGCCCGAGAAGGTCACCCTGACCGACACCTCCAACCGCACCCTGGCGGCCGGCTCGGACGCCGAGGGCTTCAGCGCCGCCTCGGCCCAGGACGCCCAGGAGACCACCGAGGCCCGGCTGCAGGCCCGCATCAAGGACATCGTCGAGGGCGTCGTCGGCGTCGGCGCCGCGCGGGTGCAGGTCACGGCCGACATCGACCACAGCCGCTCGACCACCCAGGAACTGCGCTACGATCCGGACGGCCAGGTGGTGCGCTCGACCTCGACCAACGGCACGGAGTCCAGCGACACGACGCCGACGGCGGACGGCGGCGCCACGGCGACGAACAACATTCCCGGCGGCGCGGCTCCGGCGACGGGCGCGGCCGGCTCGCGCGACACCGCCAACACCGAGACCACCAACTACGAAATCTCCAACACCACCACGACGACGGTGAAGGAAGCCGGCGAGATCAAACGCCTGGCCGTCTCGGTCGCCGTCGACGGCAAATGGACCCCGGGCGCCAACGGCGCCGCCCCGACCTACGCCGCCCGCACGCCCGCCGAGATCGAACAGATCAAGGCCCTCGTCTCCGCCGCCGTCGGCATCGACGCGACGCGGGGCGACAAGATCGAGGTGTTGAACGCCCGCTTCAACCGCGACCTGGCCGTGGTCGGCGGCGAGGAGGCCAAATCCTCCCTGTTCGACTTCACCAAGAACGACCTGATGCGCGGCGTGGAGCTGCTGGTCCTGCTGATCACCGGCGTGCTGCTGATCTTCTTCGTCCTGCGCCCGCTGTTGAAGTCGGCGTCGGGCGGGGGTGGAAGCGGCGCGATGCAGCTGGCCGGCGCCCTGCCGGGCGGCGGCGGGGTCACCAGCTTGCAGACCACGACGATGACGGGCGGGGGCGGGCCGATGCAGCAGCTCACCGGCCCGCCGTCCGAGATGGAGCAGCGGCTCGACATCGCCCGCATCGAGGGTCAGGTGAAGGCTTCGTCGGTCAAGAAGGTCGCCGACTTCGTCGAAAAACACCCTGAGGACGCGACCTCGATCCTGCGCAGCTGGGTGCACGAAGGCTGATGGCGGCCCGCAACATCTCCAAGAAGCCGGCCGTCGAGGACGCCAGGAAGCTGACGGGAGCTGAAAAGGCCGCCGTCATCCTGCTGTCCCTGGGCGAGGACCACACTCGCCTGTGGCAGAGCCTGGACGACGAGGAGATCAAGGAAATCTCCCAGGCCATGGCCAGCCTGGGCACGGTCAGCTCCGCCGTCGTCGAGGAGCTGATGGTCGAGTTCGTCTCGGGCATGAGCGGCTCGGGCTCGGTCATGGGCAGTTTCGAACAGACCCAGCGCCTGCTGGCCTCCTTCATGCCCTCCGACCGCGTCGAAGGCCTGATGGAGGAAATCCGCGGCCCCGCCGGCCGGACCATGTGGGACAAGCTCGGCAATGTGAACGAGGCCGTCCTCGCCAACTATCTGAAGAACGAATACCCCCAGACCGTCGCGGTGGTCCTGTCCAAGATCAAGCCGGACCACGCCGCCCGCGTCCTGACCAGCCTGCCCGAGGACTTCGCCCTCGAATGCGTCCAGCGGATGCTGCGCATGGAGCCGGTGCAGCGCGAGATCCTCGACAAGATCGAGCAGACGCTGCGCACCGAATTCATGTCCAACCTGGCCCGCACCTCGAAGCGCGACAGCCACGAGATGATGGCCGACATCTTCAACAGCTTCGACCGCCAGACCGAGGCCCGCTTCATCGGCGCCCTGGAAGAGCGCAACCGCGAGGCGGCCGAGCGGATCCGCGCCCTGATGTTCGTGTTCGAGGACCTGGCCAAGCTGGACCCGGGCGGCATCCAGACCCTGCTGCGCGCGGTCGAGAAGGATTCGCTGGGCCTGGCGCTGAAGGGGTCGTCGGAATCCCTGCGCGAGCTGTTCTTCTCCAACATGTCCGAGCGCGCCTCCAAGATCATGCGCGAGGACATGGATTCGATGGGCCCCGTCCGCCTCAAGGACGTCGATCAGGCCCAGATGGCCATGGTCCAGGTCGCCAAGGATCTCGCCGCCAAGGGCGAGATCATGCTGGTGGGCCAGGGCGGCGACGACGAGCTGATCTACTGACATGACCCATCAGCCGCTCAGCACCCCCTTCTCCTTCGACACCGAGTTCGACGCCTCCGGCGTGGTGGTCCACGCCTCGTCATACCGTCCGGCGAAGCGGTCCTACGCCCCGCTCGAGGTCGAGGCCCTGGTCGCCCAGGGCCGGCTCGAGGCCCGGACCGAAGCCCTGGCCGAAAGCGAGAACCTGCAGGCCATGGCCCTGTCCGCCATCGCCCAGGCCCTGGACGCCGCCATCCCGGCCCTGACCCAGGTGGCGCACGCCCATCGCGAACAGTCCGCCGAACTGGCCCTGGCGGCCGCCCGCGTCGTCGCCGCCTCGGCTCTCGACCGCTTCCCCGCCGCGCCCCTTCAGGCGGCGCTGGAGGCGCTTGGTCAGGAAGTCGACGCCTCGCCCCGCCTCGTCATCCGGACCGGGGATCTGGACGACGCGACCCGCGCCCGCATCGAACAGCTGTGCACCGACGCCGGCTTCTCGGGGGTCGTCGCCTTCCGCAATGAGCCGATGATGCCGGCGGCGGCCTTCCAGCTGGAATGGGCCGACGGCCGCGCCGCCTTCGACCCCGCTGACGCCTTCGTCCGCATCGGCGAGGCCCTGCATTCGGCCCTGGCCGCCGAAGCCGGCCACGCCGAAACCCTGACCCCTGAAACCCCGCTGGAAGAGAGGCCGTAATGGCGTCCGACACCATGTCCCTTGAGGAGTTTCCGGACTCCACCGCGATCACCGTCAACGACGACGCGACCGACAAGACGGCCAGCGATCTGGCGCCGGTCTTCGACGTGCCGGTCAATATTTCGGCCGTGCTGGGCAAGGCCCACATGTCGGTGGCCCAGTTGCTGAAGCTGAACCGCGGATCGGTGCTGCAGCTGGATCGCAAGGTCGGCGAGGCCATCGACATCTTCGTCAACAACCGGCTGGTCGCCCGCGGCGAGGTCGTCGTCGTCGAGGACCGGCTGGGCGTGACCATGACGGAAATCATCAAGACGGAAGACAGCAACGCCTGATCGGCGAGGCTTGGTAGAGATTGAAGGAGAAGACCCATGCGGCTTCTGGTGGTTGGCAAACTCAGCGGACAGCTGGCGACGGCGGTGAAGATGGCCATGGCGCACGGCGCCAAGGTCAGCCACGTCGAGCGCGGCGATCAGGCGACGGAACAGCTGCGTCGCGGGCAAGGGGCCGACCTGCTGATGGTCGACTACCGCATCGACATCGCCGCCCTGATCGCGGCCAATGAGGCCGAACGCATCCATGTGCCGGTGGTGGCCTGCGGCGTCGACGCCGACGCGACCGACGCGGCCAACGCCATCCGCGCCGGGGCCAAGGAGTTCATCCCGCTTCCGCCGGAAGCCGATCTGATCGCGGCCGTCCTGTCCGCCGTCGCCGATGACGACCGTCCGCTGATCTCGGCCGATCCGTCGATGAAGGCGGTGGTCATGCTGGCCGACCAGGTCGCGCGATCGGAAGCCTCGATCCTGATCACCGGCGAAAGCGGCGTCGGCAAGGAGGTGATGGCCCGTTACCTCCACTCCGGCTCGAAACGCGCCGACCGGCCGTTCATCAGCGTCAACTGCGCCGCCATCCCGGACAACCTGCTGGAATCCGAACTGTTCGGGCACGAGAAGGGCGCGTTCACCGGGGCCATGGCCCGCCGCATCGGCAAGTTCGAGGAGGCCGACGGCGGCACACTGCTGCTGGATGAGATCTCCGAGATGGACGTGCGCCTGCAGGCCAAGCTGCTGCGCGCCATTCAGGAACGCGTCATCGACCGCGTCGGCGGGACGAAGCCGGTGCCGGTCAACATCCGCATCATCGCCACCTCGAACCGCGACCTGGCCCGCGCGGTCAGCGAGGGGAGCTTCCGCGAAGACCTGCTGTACCGCCTGAACGTCGTCAACCTGCGCCTGCCCGCCCTGCGCGAGCGTCCGGGCGACATCGCGGTTCTGGCCGATCACTTCGTCAAGAAATACGCCGCCGCCAACGGCGTGCCGGTCCGGCCGATCTCGGTGGACGCCAGACGCGCCCTGGTCTCGCATCGCTGGAACGGCAACGTCCGCGAGCTGGAAAACGCCATGCATCGCGCGGTGCTGCTGGCGGTCGGGCCCGAGATCGACGTCGACGCCATCCGCCTGCCGGACGGCCAGCCGCTCAGCGCCGGCTCGCACGGGGCCGCCGCGTACAACGATCCCGCCGCCCGCGCCGCCCAGACCGCCGACGCCGTCACCCGGGCCCACGTCGGCCAGACCGTGGCGCAGATGGAAAAGACCCTGATCCTCGACACCCTGTCGCACTGCCTCGGCAACCGCACCCATGCGGCCACCATCCTCGGCATCTCGATCCGCACCCTGCGCAACAAGCTGAACGAATACGCCGACGAGGGCGTCCAGATCATCGCCCCGCAGTCGGGCGTCGCCGCCGTCGGCTACGCGGCCGCCTGAGCATGACCGGGGGAACGGACCGCAGAAGCGTTCTGACCGGCCTCGGCGCGCTGGGCGTCGCCGGCTGCGTGGGCGCCGCCGAACCCGAGGCGCCGCAGGCCGCCGCGACGACGCCGGATCCCCTGGACCTCTCCGGACTGGAGCGGGACAACGGCGGCCGACTGGGCTTTCTTGCTCACGATACCGGCTCTGGCCGCAGGCTGGCGTGGCGCGGCGAAGAACGGTTCGTCTACTGCTCCACATTCAAGATGTACCTCGCCGCGGCCACCTTCCTGCGGGTGCAGGCGGGTCAGGAACGGCTGGACCGTCAGATCCCGGTCACGGCCGCGGACATGATCAACCACGCCCCGGTGACGGAGCCGGCGGTCGGCGGCTCGCTGAGCGTCGAAGCCCTGATGAAGGGCGCGGTCGAGGTCAGTGACAACCCCGCCGCCAACCTGTTGCTCAAGGCCATGGGCGGCATCGCGCCCATGCGGGCCTTCTATCGCTCGCTCGGCGACGAGAGCACCACGGTGGACCGGTTCGAACCCGAGATGAACCGGCTTGACGGCGACAAGGACACCATCACGCCCCTGCGGTCGGCGGCCAACATCCATCGCCTGCTGATCGAAGGCGACGCGCCGCTGTCGACACCGCACAAGGCGCTCCTGCTGCGCTGGATGACCGACAGCCCCACCGGCCTGGCCCGGATCAGGGCAGGCGTTCCCGCCGACTGGACGGTGGCCCACAAGACGGGCACCGGCGGCTACGGGCCGACCAATGACATCGGAGTCCTCTATCCCCCGGCTGGAGCGCCCGTGATCATCGCCGCCTATTATCATGCGGCGGCCGCCGGCCCCGCGGCCCGCCACGAGGCCGTGATCGCGGCCGCGACCCGTATGGCCCTGACCGCCCTCGGTCGCGCATGACGGACGTCCCCGCCTCGGTGATGATGAAGGACGGCTACGCCCGTCCGACCGGCCGCGACATGCTGGGCTGGGTCGCGCGCGGCGAGGTGGCCATGGCCATCGGCGTCATCGGCGTGATCCTGCTGCTCATCCTGCCGGTGCCGAAATTCCTGCTGGATCTGCTGCTGGCCATCTCGCTGGTCTCGTCCGTGCTGATCCTGATGACGGCCGTGATGATGAAGCGGCCGCTGGACTTCGCCATCTTCCCGACCGTGCTGCTGGTCACCACCCTGTTCCGCCTCGGGCTGAATCTGGCCTCGACCCGTCTGGTCCTGACCCACGGTCACGAGGGCCACGGCGCCGCCGGTCAGGTGATCCAGTCCTTCGGGGCTCTGATGATGGGCGGCAGCTTCATCATCGGCATCATCATCTTCGCCATCATCCTGGTGGTGAACTTCGTCGTCATCACCAAGGGCTCGACCCGCATCGCCGAGGTCTCGGCCCGCTTCACCCTGGACTCCATGCCGGGCAAGCAGATGGCCATCGACGCCGACCTGTCGTCCGGCCTGATCACCGAGGACCAGGCCAAGCTGCGCCGCAAGGAGCTGGAGCAGGAATCGACCTTCTTCGGGGCCATGGACGGCGCCTCGAAATTCGTCCGCGGCGACGCCGTGGCCGGCCTGATCATCGTCTTCATCAACGCCATCGGCGGCATTCTGATCGGCACGATCCAGCACGGCCTGCCGATCGGGGAAGCGGCCGACACCTATGTGGCCCTGACCATCGGCGACGGTCTGGTGACCCAGGTTCCGGCCATCGTCATCTCCATCGCCGCCGGCTTCCTCGTCTCCAAGGCGGGCGTCGAGGGCACCGCCGACAAGGCCCTGGTCGCCCAGCTGGCCACCAACCCCGTCAGCCTGGGCGTCGTCTCGGGCGCCGCGGGCCTGATCGGCCTGATCCCCGGCATGCCGCTGCTGCCCTTCGCCGCCCTGTCCATCGGCGCCGGCTTCATGGCGTGGAAGCTGGGCCGCGAACGGCTGAAGCCCAAGCCCACCGAGGCCGAGATGGCCGCCACCGCCTCGGGTCCGCGCGAGGAGGTCGAGGAGCCCATCGGCACCGCCCTGACCATCGACGAGGTCAAGATCGAGCTGGGCTATTCCCTGCTGTCCCTGATCAACGACCTCGAAGGCCGCCGCCTGACCGATCAGGTCCGCGCCCTGCGTCGTTCACTGGCCCAGGAGTACGGCTTCGTCATGCCGTCGGTCCGCATCCTCGACAACATGCGCCTCGGCACCCAGGGCTACGCCATCCGCATCAAGGAGATGGAAGCCGGGCAGGGCGAGGTCCGTCTCGGCTCCCTGATGGCCATGGACCCGGCCGGCCGTCAGGTCGAACTGCCCGGCGAACATACGCGCGAGCCCGCGTTCGGCCTGCCCGCCACCTGGATCGACGAGAGCCTGCGCGAGGAGGCCACCTTCCGCGGCTACACCATCGTCGATCCGTCGACGGTGCTGACCACCCACCTGACCGAAATCCTCAAGGAGAACATGGCCGACCTGCTCTCCTACGCCGAGGTGCAGAAGCTGCTGAAGGAGCTGGGGACCGAGGAGAAGAAGCTGGTCGATGAACTGATCCCCTCGGTCGTCACCGTCACCACCCTGCAACGCGTGCTCCAGACCCTGCTGCGCGAGAAGGTCTCGATCCGCGACCTCGGCGCCATCCTCGAGGGTCTGGCCGAGGCCGCGCCGCACACCAGCTCCGTCACCACCCTGGTCGAACACGTCCGCGGCCGCCTCGCCCGCCAGCTGTGCTGGCAGCACAAGGGCGACGACGGGGCCCTGCCCATCGTCACCCTGTCGCCGGAATGGGAGCAGGCCTTCGCCGACGCCCTCGTCGGTCAGGGCGAGGACCGCCAGCTGGCCATGGCGCCCTCACGGCTGCAGGACTTCATCCGCGCCGTCCGCGACGTCTTCGAGCGCGCCGCCATGGCCGGCGAGACCGCGGTCCTGCTGACCGGCCCGCAGATCCGCCCCTATGTCCGCTCGATCATCGAACGCTTCCGCGGCCAGACCGTGGTCATGAGCCAGAACGAGGTCCACCCGCGGGCGCGGCTGCGGACCATCGGCACGGTCTAGCCTGTCTCCTCCCCATCGCCAGATGGGGAGGAGATTGGCTACCGCACCTCCACCCATCCCCCCGCCGACGCCGCCCGCGCCGCGTCATTGGCCGGACGCGCGACCAGTCCGGACTGGGTGATCCAGACCTCGTATTTCGCGCCGTCGGCCATCGGCATATAGGCGCCGCCGCCATACAGGGTGTCGACCGCGTCGACATAGCGCCGGTAGCGCCGCGCCGTGTCCCAGGTGCTGATCTTCCACGGCAGCCAGGTGACCGACGCATCGCCCCCGGACAGGGGATGCACGCTGCGCGTGGCGTTGATTTCCTGTTCGACCGAGGCGTAGCGACCCGACAGCCGGTCCAGCCGGTACTGCGTATCCAGACCCAGCACATTGGCCCACGGCTTCCACTTCAGCACCTGGGCCTCGATGCGCCATTCGTCGCCGTGCAGCGGATAGAGATTGGTCACCGCGGGGGCGTGCTCGCCGCGGTCGGGCTGGATCACTGTGGCCTCGAAATACTGCGGACCCAGCTGACGGGTCTGGATCGTGGCGACCGGCCGCTCATAGGTCAGCCGGCCCCAGGTCTGGATGTCCAGGGCCAGCAGGGAGGCGATGACCGCCGCCGCCATGAAGCCCGCGCCGCCGGCGCCGACCAGGAAGCCGCTGAAGATCCGGCCCCTGAACAGGGCGCTCACGCCCTTGATCAACAGGACGCCGCCGATCAGCCCGACGACCGCCGGAACGATCCACCACCACCAGACCATGTCGTTGTCCCCCGATCCTGACGAACGCACCTTTACCTTAAATCGTCACAAGGGGCAGGATTTCTCCCGGGACGCGACTGGACAGGGCCGAACGCGCCGCTAATGCTCGCGCCCGATGATCCCGGCGCTGCGTCCCACGCTTCTGGCCCTTGGCCGCTTCCTGCGCACGCCGTCGCTCAGCCGGTCCGTGGTCGCCCTGCTGACGGGGGCCATCGCCCTGCTGCTGATCGTCAACATCGCCGTCTTCGTGATGCTGCAGCGGACCGCCGACTTCAACGACAGGGTCGAACAGGGCCACCGCATCCAGCTGGCGGCCCGAGAGGTGCTGACCCTCTCGGTGGACGCTGAAACGGGCCAGCGCGGCTTCCTGCTGACCGGTCAGGCCGGATATCTTGAGCCCTATACGCAGAGCGCGGCCCTGCTGCCCGAAAAGGTGAGCGAACTGGCGCGGCTGACGGCGGGCGACCCGGACCTGGCGCCGCGTGTCGAGCGCCTTCAACTCCTGACCCGGCAGCGTCTTGACGTGATCGACCGTACCATCGCCCTCGGCCGGATGGGGCGGGTGGCGGACGCCGTCGAGGTGATCCGGGACGGTTCGGGCAAACGCCTGATGGACCAGATGCGCGTCGAAGCCGCCGCCATCGAGGAGGTGCAGGCGACCCGCCTTCAGTTCAGCACGCGCCAGACCGAATGGGCCTCGAGCGTCACGGTTGTGATCAACACCCTCGCGGGCCTGCTGATCCTCGCCCTCGCGGGCGTCAGCGCCTGGCTGATCCGGCGCTATGTGCTGGAAATCCAGCAGGCCCGCGACGCCCTCGACGCCATGAACGCCGGGCTCGAGGCCAAGGTCCGCGACCGCACCTTCGAACTGACCCGCGCCAATGAGGAGATCCAGCGCTTCGCCTATATCGTCAGCCACGATCTGCGCGCGCCCCTCGTCAATGTCATGGGCTTCACCTCCGAGCTGGAGCAGGCGGGCAGGGTCATCGACCGTCAGATGACGGCGGTGGAGACCAGGGCGCCCAAACTCGTCGAGCAGGACGCCCTGACCGCGGTGCGCGAGGACCTGCCCGAATCCATCGGCTTCATCCGCGCCTCGACCGAAAAGATGGACCGGCTGATCAATGCGATCCTCAAGCTCTCGCGCGAGGGCCGCCGCAACCTGGTTCCCGAACCACTCGACATGACCGCCATGGCCCAGGGCGTCGCCGACAGCGTCCGGCACCAGACCGACGCCTCTGACGCCGAGATCGTCGTCGAGCCGCTGCCGACGGTCGAAAGCGACCGGCTGTCGATGGAGCAGGTGCTGGGCAATCTGATCGACAACGCCGTCAAATACCTCGAACCGTCGCGTCCGGGCCGCATCGTCGTCTCGGGACGGGCGGTCCCGGGCGGCTGGATCGAGTATCGCGTCGCCGACAACGGCCGCGGCATTTCCGAACGCGACCACGAACGCATCTTCGAGCTGTTCCGCCGCTCCGGACGTCAGGACCGGGCGGGCGAAGGCCTCGGCCTGGCCTTCGTGCGCAACAGCGTGCGCCGCCTGGGCGGCGACATCACCGTCGAGTCAGAGCTTGGAAAGGGCTCGACATTCATACTGAAATTCCCCACACGCCTCGTCCTCGCGGACGCCGGAGACTACTGATGAGCACTGCCGTGAAAATCGTGATGGTCGAGGACGATCTCGGCCACGCCAAGCTGATCGAGAAGAACATCCGGCGCGCCAATATCGCCAACGACATCGCCCATTTCGCCGACGGCGGCTCGGCCATGGATTATCTGTTCAGCGAGGAGGTGCGGCTGAACGGGCCGATGCTGATCCTGCTGGACCTGAACCTGCCGGACATGTCGGGCACCGACATCCTCGAGCGGGTCAAGAGCGACGAGCGCCTGAAGCGCGCGCCGGTCGTGGTCCTGACCACCACCGACGACAAGACCGAAATCCAGCGCTGCTACGACCTCGGCTGCAACGTCTACATCACCAAGCCGGTCGACTATGAAAGCTTCGCCGGCGCCATCCGCCAGCTGGGGCTGTTCCTGTCCGTCATGCAGGCCCCGGACATCGAGTGAGCGCCCAGGTGAGGCCCGAGGGACAGGTCATCCGCCTGCTCTATATCGACGATGACCGCGGCCTGTCGCGGCTGGTCGAGAAGGAGCTGGCCCGCCACGGCTTCGCCGTCGCCTGCGCCTCCAACGGAGACGCGGGTCTGGAGATTCTCGCCGCCCGCGCCGCCGATTTCGATGTCGTCGCCCTCGATCACTACATGCCGGGCCGCGAGGGTCTGGACGTCCTGCCCGAGATCATCGCCCTCCCGAACCCGCCGCCCGTCGTCTATGTCACCGGGGCCCAGGAGGGCCGCATCGCCGTCGCCGCCCTGCGCGCCGGCGCCGCCGACTATGTCATCAAGGACGTGTCCGAGGACTTCACCACCCTGCTGCGCAACGCGCTGGAGGAGGCCGTGTCGCGCCGCCGGCTGCAGCGCGAGAACGACGAGGCCCAGGAAGAGGTTCGCCTCGCCCGCGACCGCGCCGAGGCCATGCTGCGCGAGGTCAACCACCGCGTCGGCAATTCGCTGCAGCTGGTGTCCAGCTTCATGTCGCTGCAACTGCGCCACCTCGTCGACGAGGGCGCCCGCGCCGCGCTCAAGGAATCCCAGGCCCGGATCGAGGCCGTGGCCCACGTCCACCGCCGGCTCTACACCTCGGGCGACATGTCCTCGGTGGCCATGGACGAATATCTGGAAGGGCTGATCGACGAACTGGGCAAGTCCGTCGGCCCCGGCGATTCCTCGCCCACCATCACCCTGAGCGCCGCGCCCATGCGCGTGTCCACCGATCAGGCCGTGTCGCTGGGCGTCGTCGTCACCGAACTGGTCACCAACGCCGTCAAATACGCCTATGGCCCCGGCCAGGGCGGCGAGATCCGGGTCATCCTCGCGCCCGACGCCAACGGCCGCGCCCTGCTGACGGTCGAGGACGACGGCCCCGGCCTCGGCGACGGCAAGGCCAAGGGCACGGGCCTGGGCGGCAAGATCATCACCGCCATGGCCTCGGGCCTGCGCTCGGCGGTCGAATACGACGGCGAGCATCGCGGCGTCCGCGCCCGTCTCGCCTTCGATCTTTAACGGCCCGAACGCGTTAGGCGTCCATGCTGCAATTCGGACATCGCGATCCCGGCCTGGACTACGCCCCGCGCCCCACGGCGTTCGGCCTGGTGTTCCATGACGCGAAACTGGCCTGCGTCCGCGTCGACCGGGGCGAGGGCAGCTATTTCGACCTGCCCGGCGGCGCCGTCGACGGCGACGAGACCGAGGAACAGGCCCTGGTCCGCGAATTCGTCGAGGAAACCGGCATGTCGGTCCGGCCCTTCGTCCGCATCGCCGGGGCCGCCCAGTATTTCCGCAAGTCCGACGGGGCCCCGATCAACAACCACGGCGGCTTCTGGATCGCGGAACGGCTGTCGCTGGATCCCGCCGCCAAGGTCGAGGCCGATCACGAACTGGTCTGGCTGCATCCCCACACGGCGGCCGCGCAACTCCGTCACGACGCCCACGCCTGGGCCGTGACGGTCTGGCTGCGGCGTCATGCCTAGCTGAGCCATACGGAACGCCGCCCGCACCCAGCCGCTCCCTATGTTGAAGCGCGGTCGCCTCGGCTGCGTCCTGTCAGGAGAGACTCCCATGGCTGATCACGATCGCATCGAAGGCGCCGCCAAGAACATGGGCGGCAAGGTCAAGGAAGCCGCCGGCAAGGTCACCGGCGACGAAAAACTGAAGGCTGAAGGCCGCGCCGATCAGGTCGAAGGCAAGGTCCAGAACGCCGTCGGCGGCCTCAAGGACACCCTGCGCGGCGACAAGTAGCAGACCCAAACCTTGTCATCCCGGACGCCGCGAAGCGGCGATCCGGGACGCCGGCTTCTCACCTGGTTGATCCTCCCGGAAGCTGCGAAGCAGCTATCCGGGAGACGGGTCAGGGTTGCGGCGCGCTGGCTGCCTGTCTCCCGGACAATCGCGCTGCGATTTCCGGGAGATTTCAATTGGGGCGCGTTCTCTCCCGGATCACCGCTTCGCGGCGTCCGGGATGACAAGAGCACAATGCTGGTCGCCGCGTTAGTCGCCGCGGAGCCGGATTCTCAGACCTTCCTGGGTCGGGGCCCGACCGTCGGCGGGCCGGCATTCCTCGGTCCACGCCACCCCGCCTTCGGGCCGCGCGCGAGGACGGGATTCACAGGTCTGCTCCTGGGGCGTGACCAGCGGCCGCGCCGGCCGGTCCGGCGCGCCGCACTGCAGGGCGTAGCGGTCGCCCGCCGCCTCCTGCCGGCATTCGTCGGGCGCGCCGGCCGGAGCCAGGCCGGGCGGGAGGGCGTCGCCGAGGTTGGCCGCCAGGGCGAAGCGCACCCGCGCCTGACAGGCCTGAAGCGTCTCCGTCGACTTGCGGATCAGCGGGCTGCACTCGGCCCGCTCATAGCCATAGGGGTCGGCGCGGGCGCTGTCGGGGATGGCCGGAATTTCGACCGGGGCGGCCGCCGGCGGAGGCGGCGGCGCCTCCCAGACGACCTGCCCGGACGTCGCGGCCTGTTGCAGCATGACGGCGAAGACGATGGCGAGCATGGCGGAACTCTCCCGGAAACCGCGTCGATCCTAGCCTATTTGGCCAGCGCCCGCATCGCCTTCTCCAGCCCTTCCAGCGTCAGCGGATACATCCGCTCGTCCACCAGTTCGCGCACCATCCCGACCGAGGCGGAATAGCTCCAGTACCGCTCGGGCGACGGGTTCAGCCAGGCGACCTTGTCCCACTGCTGGGTGGCCCGCTTCATCCAGACGGCGCCGGCCTCCTCGTTCCAGTGCTCGACCGAGCCGCCCGGCATGGTGACCTCATAGGGGCTCATGGTGGCGTCGCCGACGAAGATGGCGCGCCAGTCGCCGGGGTATTTGTTCAGCACCTCCCAGGTCGGGATCTTCTGCTCGTGCCGACGCCGGTTGTCCTTCCACACCCCCTCGTAGAGGCAGTTGTGGAAGTAGAAGAATTCGAGGTGTTTGAACTCGGTCTTCGCGGCCGAGAACAGCTCCTCGCACATCTTCACATGGGCATCCATCGACCCGCCGATGTCGAGGAACAGCAGGACCTTGATCGTATTGCGCCGCTCGGGACGCATGTGGATGTCCAGCCAGCCCTGCCGCGCCGTGCCGTCGATGGTGGCGTCCATGTCCAGCTCGTCCGCCGCCCCCTGCCGCGCGAACCGGCGCAGACGGCGCAGGGCGACCTTGATGTTGCGCGTGCCCAGTTCGACCTGGTCGTCGAGATTGCGGTACTCGCGCTTCTCCCAGACCTTGACCGCCCGGCCCTGCTTGCCCGGCCCGCCGACGCGCACCCCCTCGGGATTGTAGCCGCCGTGGCCGAACGGGCTGGTCCCGCCGGTGCCGATCCATTTTGACCCGCCCTCGTGCCGGCCCTTCTGCTCGTCCAGACGCTGTTTCAGCGTCTCCATCAGCTTGTCGAACCCGCCCAGCGCCTCGATCTGCGCCTTCTCCTCGTCGGTCAGGTATTTTTCGTTGAGCAGCTTCAGCCAGTCCTCGGGCACGTCCAGCGCCGGCTCCTCGCCCGCGCCGACGGTCTCGATCCCGGCGAAGACCTTGCCGAAGACCTGATCGAACCGGTCGTAGTGTTTCTCGTCCTTGACCAGCACGGCCCGCGACAGATGGTAGAAGTCATCGACCTTCCGCCCCGCCACATCGCGATCCATGGCCTCCATCAGATGAAGCCATTCCTTCATCGACACGGGCACCCGCGCGTCTCTCAGGGCGGTGAAGAAGGGCAGGAGCATTGGCCTAACCTGAGCCTGGCTCAGCCGCGCCGCAAGATGAACTCGTCATCCAGCCAGCGACCGACCGGATACTGGTACTCGCCGGCCTTTCCGAAACCGTAAGCCGCATACAGCTTCTGCGCCTTCAGGTTCCCGCTCCAGACGCCGATCCACAGCGGCCCGTCGGTGTTCGCCTCCATCCAGTCCAGGGCCACGGCCAGCAGTTTCGTCCCCAGTCCCAGCCCCTGCGCCGCCTTCGACACATACAGCCGCCGCAGCTCGGCGTGGCTCGGGCGGGCCTCGGGATGGGGCAGGGTGTTGGGACCCGTGTTGGCGAAGGCCAGCAGCTCGCCGTCGCGCTCCGCCACCCACCAGGCCGCGCCGGGCTCCTTCAGCTTCGACCGGATCGTGTCGGCGCTGAAACTGACGTCCAGAAACGCCTTCAGGTCGTCGGCCGGGTAGGGGATGGCGAACCCGTCCACGAAGGTGTCGACGAAGGTCTGGCGCCCCAGCACGCCGAGGGCTTGGGCGTCGGCGTCAACAGCGGGGCGGATCACGGCTTCGGTCATGGCTCCGCACTACACACAGTCACGCCGGCCGTCACCTTCACCGCCCCATTCGCCTGACGCGAATGGCGAGGTGACGTCACCCGCGACAAGCCTCGCGCCCGCTCCTATCCTCCCCACGATGAGCGTCGCCCTCTTCACCCACCCCGACATGATCGAGCACCGCCCCGGCCTCGGTCACCCCGAACGCCCCGAGCGCCTGAAAGCCGTGCTGGACGCTCTCGACGATTCCGGCCTGTCCCTCGACCGCCGCGCCGCGACCGAGGCCGCCGTCGTCGATCTCGAACGCCTCCACCCCGCCGACTACGTCGCCCGCCTGCTGCACGCCTCGCCCGCCGCCGGCCTGAACCCGCTGGACGCCGACACGGTCCTGTCGCCCGGCAGCATCCGCGCCGCCCGCCTGGCCGCCGGCGCGATCGTCGACGCCGTCCGGGCGATCGCCCGGGGGGAGATCGACCGCGCCTTCGCCGCCGTCCGTCCGCCCGGCCATCATGCCGAACCGGATAGGGCCATGGGCTTCTGCCTGTTCTCCAACGTCGCCGTCGCCGCCCGCGTGGCCCAGGCCGAGGGTCTGGCCCGCGTCGCCGTGATCGATTTCGACGTCCACCACGGCAACGGCACCCAGGCCGCCTTCGAGACCGACGCCAGCCTGTTCCTCGGCTCGATCCACCAGGCGCCCCTATATCCCGGCACGGGCGCCGCCTCCGAGACCGGCGTCGGCAACATCGTCAACGCCCCGGTTCCGCCCCACGCGGCCCGCGAGGCCTGGCGCGCGACTTTCTCGGGCGGCCTGATGCCGGCCCTGCACGCCTTCAATCCCGACCTGATCCTGATCTCCGCCGGCTTCGACGCCCACCGCCGCGATCCGCTGGCGCATCAAAGTCTGGAGGCGGACGATTTCGCCTGGGCCACCCGCGCCGTTCTCGAGGTCGCGCGTTCGTGTTGCGGCGGCAAGGTTGCAGCCTCGCTCGAGGGGGGTTACGACCTTGAGGGGCTGGGCCGTTCCGCGGTCGCTCACGTTCAGGCCTTGGGGGAGGAATAAGGACGGTTCGCCAAAGGCTTATCCTCCGCAAATCATGCCCGCCCCCGCCCGAGACTCATTGATGGCAGACCTGCCGATTCCCGTGACGCCCCAGCCGCCCCGCGCGGCCCTGGTTTCGGTGCGGCCCGGCGCCATCATCCTCGCCCGCCACGGCGAACCGGCCCTGTCGCGCAAATGCCTGCTGACCTCCGACCAGTACCGCGACTGGTGGGCCAGATACGAAGTCGGCGGCCTGCGCGCCGGCCAGACCCCGCCGCCCGAACTGCTGGCCACGGCCGAGGGCGCCGGCGCCATCTACGCCTCGACCCGCCCGCGCGCCCAGGAGACGGCCGCCGCCATCTCGGCCGGACGCGAGGTCATGTCGGACGCCCTGTTCATCGAGGCCCCGCTGCCGCCGCCGCATTTTCCGTCGTGGTTCAAGCTGCCGCCCAAATACTGGGGCGTGGTCGCGCGCATCTGGTGGCACGCCTTCAATCATCACGAGGGTCAGGAGACCCGCGCCCAGGCCGAGGCCCGTTCCGAGGCCGCCGCCCGGGCCCTGATCGCCCGGGCCGAGAGCGGTCAGGACGTGCTGGTCCTCGCCCACGGCTATTTCAACCACATGGTCGGCCGCCGCCTTCGCGCCGACGGCTGGGCCCTGGTGCACAACCAGGGCTTCAAATACTGGTCCCAGCGCCGCTACGAGAAGCGCTGACCGGCCGATGAAGTTTCCCGACCTCGCCTTCTCTCTTACCGACTGGTCGACAGTGGTTCAAACCGAGCACGCAGGCGAGACCGGGGTGGCCTTCTGGCGCACCTTCGCCGCCGGCGACCTGCGCGTGAGAATGGTGGAGTATTCGCCAGGCTATCTGGCCGACCACTGGTGCGATCGGGGCCACGTCCTGTTGGTCCTCGACGGCGAGCTGGAGACCGCGCTCGGCGACGGCCGGACCTTCAGACTGACCGCCGGCATGAGCTATCAGGTTTCGGATTTCGGCGACGCACCGCATCGGTCATCGACCCGGACCGGCTGCCGGCTGTTCATTGTCGACTGACCGACGGAGCGCGCGATGATTCGACGGCTTCTGCTATCCTGGCTCTGCCTCTGTCTCGCCGCCATGACGCCGGGACCGGTGTCCGCCCATGCTGCTCCCCAGGACCCCGTCCGGCCGCCGGCGCCCGCCCCCGGCGTCCGCGTCGCCATCGAGACCAGCGCCGGAACCATCCTCGCCGAGACCGACCCCCGCGCGCCCGTCACCTCCGCCAACTTCCTGCGCTATGTCGACGAAGGCCGGTTCGATGGGACCGCCTTCTACCGCGGCATGGTGCTCAGCCCCGCCGCCGGCCTGATCCAGGGCGGAACCAGCGGCGCGGCGGACAAGGTCCTGCCGCCCATCGCCCATGAACCGACCAGCGAAACCGGCCTCACCCACACCGACGGCGCCCTCTCCATGGCCCGTTTCGATCCCGGCACGGCGACCGGCGACTTCTTCATCATCGTCGGCGACGTCAGTTCGCTGGACGCGGGCCAGTCCGCCCCGGGCGACCCCGGCTTCGCCGTCTTCGGCCGCGTGGTCGAGGGCATGGAGGTGGTCCGCCGGATCCTGGCCGCGCCCAAATCCCCGACCGAGGGCGAGGGCTTCATGCGCGGCCAGATGCTGGATCCCCGCATCCACATCGTCTCGGCGCGCCGCGTCCCGAACCAGTAAAGTCCGCTCGCCGCTTGAGACGCGCCGCCGCCCCCTCTAGGGTCGGCTGCCATGACTGACGCCGCCGCCATTCCCGCCGATCTCAGCTTCGAGGACGCCCTGCAGCGTCTCGAGGCCATCGTGTCCAAACTCGAGTCCGGCCAGGCGCCCCTCGAGGAATCGATCGCCCTCTACGAGGAGGGCGCGCGTCTCAAGGCCCATTGCGAGAACCGCCTCAAGGCCGCCCAGCTCCGCGTCGAGAAGATCGTCGTCGGCCCCGATGGCCAGGCGAAAGGCGTCGAACCCGCCGAGTTCAGCTGATGCCGGCCCCGGCCGCCCCGATCGCCTTCGACGACTTCCTGAAGGTCGACGTCCGCGTCGGCCGGGTCCTGACCGCCGACCCGTTCCCCGAGGCCCGCAAGCCGGCGTACAAGCTGACCATCGACTTCGGCCCCGACGTCGGCGTGAAAAAGTCCTCGGCCCAGATCACCGTCCACTACACCCGCGAGGAGCTGGTCGGCCGCAAGGTCGCCGCCGTGGTCAACTTCCCGCCGCGCCAGATCGGCCCCTTCATGTCCGAGGTCCTGACCCTGGGCTTCCCCGACGCGCAGGGCGAGGTCGTCCTGGTCGGCGTCGACCGCGAGGTCGAGATCGGCGGGAGGCTGTTCTGACCCTCCATCCGCCCCAGGCCCCGGCCGCCAACTCTCCCGAACAGGGCGTGGTCGACCGCGTCGCCGAGATCGCCGACCTGGTCACCGTCGCCCTCGACGAGCTGCTGCCCCGCGCCAGCGGCCCGGAATCGCGCCTGACCGAGGCCATGCGCTACGCCGCCCTCGGCCCGGGCAAGCGCCTGCGCCCCTTCTTCGCCCTCGAGGCCGCCAATCTGTTCGACATCGAGGAGCGGCCGGTGCTGCGCGCCGCCTGCGCCCTCGAATGCGTCCACGCCTACAGCCTGGTCCACGACGACCTGCCCTGCATGGACGACGACGACATGCGCCGCGGCCGTCCCACGGTGCACAAGGCCTATGACGAGGCCACCGCCGTCCTCGCCGGCGACGCCCTCCAGACCGCCGCCTTCGACATCCTGCTGCACCCCGACACCCACGACGACGCCGAGATCCGCTGCGAGCTGGCGGCCCGGCTGTCGCTGGCCAGCGGCGCGCGCGGCATGGCCGGCGGCCAGATGATCGACCTGCTGGGCGTGCGCGACGACCTCGGCGGCGTCGCCCGCATGCAGCGGCTCAAGACCGGGGCCCTGTTCACCTACGCCTTCGAGATTCCCCTGATCATCGCCCGGGCCCGCGAGGCCCAGCGTCAGGCCCTGACCAGCTTCGCCCACGACATCGGCCTGGCCTACCAGATTGTCGACGACCTGCTCGACGTCGAGGGCGACGAGGACATCCTCGGCAAGGCGGCCAACAAGGACGCGGCCCAGGGCAAGACCAATTTCGTCACCCTGCTGGGGGTGGAGGCGGCGCGACACCGCGTCGCGCACCTCGCCGACCAGGCCCGCGCCCACCTCGACGTCTTCGGTCCCGACGCCGAAATCCTCAAGGCCAGTGTGGACTACGTCCTGCAACGCCGGTCCTGATCCGGGCCCGGCCTGCACCGCTCCTGCATCGAATTTTCAGATCACCTCGATCCGCACCGCAGCGAAATGCGCTACAGCGTGTTGGAAGACCAAAGGCTTAGGTTCAAAACGCGCGCATGCCCGATACCCCGCTCCTCGACCAGGTTCAGTTCCCCGCCGACACGCGGGGCTTCGACATTCCCCAGCTGAAACAACTGGCTGACGAACTGCGGACCGAGACCATCGACGCCGTCTCGACGACCGGCGGCCACCTCGGCGCCGGCCTCGGCGTGGTCGAACTGACCGTGGCCCTGCACCACATTCTCGAGACGCCGAAGGACATCCTGATCTGGGACGTCGGCCACCAGTGCTATCCGCACAAGATTCTCACCGGCCGCCGCGACCGCATCCGCACCCTGCGCCAGCCCGGCGGCCTCTCCGGCTTCACCAAACGCTCCGAGAGCGAATACGACCCCTTCGGCGCCGCCCACGCCTCGACCTCGATCAGCGCCGCCCTCGGCTTCGCCGCCGCCCGCGACCAGAAGGGCGAAAAGAACCGCGTCGTGGCCGTCATCGGCGACGGCTCCATGTCCGCCGGCATGGCCTATGAGGCCATGAACAACGCCGCCGAGACGACCCATGGCCAGCTGATGGTCGTCCTCAACGACAACGACATGTCGATCGCCCCGCCCGTCGGCGGCATGAGCGCCTATCTGGCCAAACAGGTCTCGGGCGGCGCCTATCAGAACTTCCGGCGTCTCGGCAAAAAGGTCGCCGAGCACATGCCGCGCCCGTTCCGCGACGCGGCGCGCAAGGCCGAGGAATACGCCCGCGGCATGATCGTCGGCGGCACCTTCTTCGAGGAGCTGGGCTTCTACTATATCGGCCCGGTCGACGGGCATGACCTCGACAACCTCGTCCCCATTCTGAAAAACGCCGCCGCCATCACCGACCGCCCGGTGGTGGTTCATGTCGTGACCCAGAAGGGCAAGGGCTACGCCCCCGCCGAAAGCAGCGCCGACAAGCTGCACGCCGTGGTCAAGTTCGACGTCGTCTCGGGCAAACAGTCGAAGTCCGTCTCCAACGCCCCCAGCTACACCAAGGTGTTCGGGACCGAGCTGATCAAGCGCGCGGCCCTGGATCCCGCCATCGTCGCCATCACGGCCGCCATGCCCTCGGGCACAGGTCTGGACCTGTTCGGACAGGCCTATCCGACCCGCACCTATGACGTCGGCATCGCCGAACAGCACGCCGTCACCTTCGCCGCCGGCCTCGCCGCCGACGGGATGAAGCCGGTCTGCGCCATCTATTCGACCTTCCTCCAGCGCGGCTACGACCAGGTCGTCCACGACGTCGCCATCCAGTCCCTGCCGGTCCGTTTCGCCATGGACCGCGCCGGCCTGGTCGGCGCCGACGGGGCCACCCACGCGGGCAGTTTCGACATCGGCTTTATGGGCGCGCTTCCCGGCATGGTGCTGATGGCCGCCGCCGACGAGGCCGAACTGGCCGCCATGATCGCCACCAGCCTCGAGATCGACGACCGCCCCTCCGCCTTCCGCTATCCGCGCGGCGACGGCGTCGGGGTCGAGATTCCGGAACTCGCCGCCCCGCTCGAGATCGGCAAGGGCCGCATCGTCCGCGAAGGCACGACCGTCGCCATCCTGTCCCTCGGCACCCGCCTGCAGGAGTCTCTCAAGGCCGCCGACGCCCTGGCCGCCCGCGGCGTCTCGGCCACGGTGGCCGACGCCCGCTTCGCCAAGCCGCTGGACGCCGACCTGATCCTGCGCCTCGCCCGCGAGCATGAATGCCTGATCACGGTGGAGGAGGGGGCCATGGGCGGCTTCGGCGCCTTCGTGCTCCAGCTGCTGGCTCAGAAGGGCGCGCTCGACGCCGGCCTGAAGATCCGCACCCTGTGCCTGCCTGACGTCTTCCAGGACCAGGACAATCCGGTCGCGATGTACGCCACGGCGGGCCTCAACGCCGAACACATCGCCGCCGCCGCCCTCCAGGCGCTGGGGGTCGAGGCCACGCGGGCCGTCAGGGCCTGACTGCGCTTCTCCCTCCCCTTCATGGGGAGGGTCGATCGCGAAGCGATCGGGGTGGGGTAGGCAGGCCCGGCCGCGAACCGCGCCAGTTTCAAACTTCCCCACCCGGGCTCGGCTGACGCCTCGCCGTCCCTCCCCATGAAGGGGAGGGAGAACGCAACCCCCGCCCTCCGCAGCCGTTCTCCTGCGGGGCTTTGAGGGTTGAGTAGATGAACATCCGTATCCTGACCGCGGTCGCCGCCCTGTCCGTGGGCGTCGTCCAGCCCGCCACCGCCCAGGAGGCTGCGGCCCCGGCCGACGGGCCCATCGAGGTCATGCAGGCCAGCGACACCGCCCTGACCTGTCCGCAGATTTCCGAAGAGGCCGCTGGGCTCAGCCAGCAACTCGGCGGGGCCCCGGGCGCCGGCTTTCTCAGCGCCGTCGGCGGCGTCGCCCAGGCCGGCGCGGCCCTGGTCATTCCGGGCGCGGGCCTCGTCATGGCCGGCGCCGACGCGCTGACGCGGCCCGAGCGCGAGCGCAAGGAGGCCATGGTCGCCGCCGTTCGTCACCGCTGGTACTATCTGAACGGCCTCTACGCCGGTCAGGGCTGCCAGGCGGCCGCCGACGCCGCCGGCCCCACCCCCGCCACCCCCTCCGACGCTGCGCCCGCGCCCCGGTCCTGACAGGGCGGCGAGGCCGTCTCCTCCCCACTCCGTGGGGAGGGGGACCGCCCGCGCCCTTCGCGCGGGGGGTGGACGGGGCGACTCGGTGCGACGGGATCAGCGATCCACCGGCCCCGCCGGCGTCGCCCCCTCCGTCTCGGCGGCGCCAGAGATTCCCCGCCAACCAGACGACTCTGCTTTACTAACTCATTGATGTACAATGAGATCACACAAAAAGTAGCGTCATCTGCCAGCCGTAGCTGGCGCCCCCCTTACAATACTGCTCATCCCGTCGCGGGGGAGGGCGTCTGGCGCCAGGGCCAATCACGTGCGGCGGGATGTGATCGTTGCGGGACGCCGCGCGTCGCCTTTCGGCGGCGGGCGGCGGAACCGGCCGCGCTGGAGGACGGGTTGCTCCCCCTTCCGGCGCGCGCAGGGACTGTCCTCCGGGTTGAAACGGAGGAGCCCAGGAGCCTGGCCGCTCCTGCCCGCCCGGGCTTAGTTTCGA
>NZ_JBAZOS010000010.1:0-70449 GCF_041648615.1 Brevundimonas sp. | reverse complement strand
GACCTCGTACCGTTATGCCGCAGGCGCCAACTTCGAGATCACTCCGAACATCCGGCTCTCGGTCGACGCCAAATACATCGACGAAGAAACCTTCGACATCAGCCAGCCGACTTTCTACACCTTCTACCTCAACAATCTGCAGCCCGCGAACGACGTCGACAACGCGTCGGCGACCAATGCGTTCTTCCTGAATCTGGACACCACGGCCTATCTGCCCTCCAATCTGCGCACGGCCATCCAGACGAACACGCAGCAGAACTACTCTGCGCCGACCCTGACCGCGGCCGGCCAGCCGACGACCATCACGGCGGCTCCGTTCGCCAGTCACCTCATGTTCGGGCCTGACCGCACCCAGACCAACTACCGCGAGCTGTTCCAGCTGAACCTCGCTCTGGAAGGCGATCTGGACAGCCTCTGGTTCGTCGATAACTTCAACTGGAGCCTGTCGTACAACGCCGGCGTCGCCGAGGCCGAGAACATCGAGCGCGGCGTCGACAACCAGCGCATGCAGCTGTCGTCCGACGCCGTCGTCGACACCGCCGGCGTGGTCAACGGCCGGCCGGGCGAAGTCGTCTGCCGCGCCAAACTGCTGCGCGCCCAGAACCCCGCCAACGTCCTCGGCGACAGCTTCCGCGGCGGCGATCTCCGTGACTCGGCGGAAGGCCTGGCCGCCCTGAACGCCTGCGTTCCGCTGAACGTGTTCGGCCGCGGCAACCAGAGCGAAGCGGCGCTGGCCTATATCGACGCGACCATCAACCCGACCGAGCGCAACGAGCAGGAGCAGGCCATCGCCTTCGTCTCCGGCGAGCTGTGGGACTTCTTCGGCGCGGGACCGATCGGCGTCGCCGTCGGCGTGGAATACCGCCGCGAGTACACGGAAGCCGCAGGCCGCACCGCGGCCACGGGCGACCGCTTCCTGTTCCTCAACACCGGCGCCGATTTCCCGGGCGTTGAATATGAGTCGGAAGAAGCCTTCGCCGAACTCTCGATCCCGCTGTTCCGCGACAGCTGGCTGGGCGAGTACGCCGAGATCAGCGGCTCCTACCGGTATTTCGACTATACGACCGTGGGCACCGGCGACGTGTATGGCGTCAACTTCGTCTACCGGCCGATCGCCGACATCGCCTTCAAGACCAGCTTCAACACCTCGTTCCGCGCCCCGAACCTGGGCGAGAACTTCGCGCCGCAGAGCCAGACCTTCTTCAACGGCGTGGTCGATCCCTGCGACACCCGTCAGATCGTCGCCATCACCAACACCACGGACCGCGCCAACCGGGTCGCCAACTGCACGACCCTGTTCAACCAGGTCGCGGCGGCTCGCGGTCTGCCGGCCCCGTCGTTCGACTTCAACGGCGCCACGGCGGATCCGAACGACGACTACAACCCGACCTATCCCTCGGGCATCGCGGGCGTCTCGGGCGGCAACCCCTTGCTGCAGCCCGAAACGTCGGAATCCTTCACCTTCTCCACGGTGATCGAGCCGCGCTTCTTCCCGAACTTCAGCCTCGTGCTCGACTACTATGAAGTCGAGATCAAGGACGTCATCGCGGCGGTCACGCCCGCCGCCGCCGCCCTGAACTGCGTCCAGGGGCCCTCGCTGAACCCTTCGGCCTGCAACACCATCTTCCGCCTCAACTCGCCTGTCGCGGGTACGACGGCGGAAGCCCGGTCGCAGGCCTTCGAGATCGGCACCCCCGGCAACACCGGCATCGGCTTCATCCAGGGGTCGATCAACTTCGCCAAACTCCAGACCCGCGGTCTCGACTTCACGGCCCGCTACTCGCTGGACACGGAAGAGGTGTTCGGTCGCAACTGGGGCCGTCTGGACTACTCCCTGCGCGGCAACTGGCTGATCGAGCAGAAGAACTTCACCAACATCTCGAACCCGAACGCGTTCACCGAGCTCGCCAGCTCGGTCAACTACCCCCGCGTTCGCTTCTCGTCGCAACTGACCTGGTCGCCGAACGACGTGTGGAGCGTGACCTGGGTGGCTGACTGGCAAGCGGCGCAGGACATCGTCCAGACCCGCGACCAGATCAACAACCCGGACCAGCGTCCGCCGGAGTTCTTCAACACGGGCGACTTCACCCGCCACGACTTCACCGTTCGCTACAATGTGGACGACAAGCTGTCGCTGCGGGCCGGCGTCACCAACGCCTTCGACGCCGAGCAGCCCGCCTACTTCGGCACCGGCTTCATCGACAACATGGACCCGTACGGCACGCGCTTCTTCTTCGGTCTGAACTACCGCCCGTACTAAGGACGGCAGACCAAACAGGACGGTGAAGGGGCGGCTCGCGAGAGCCGCCCCTTTTCGTTGTCGCGATGTTGAAAACTGCGGTGAAGGTTAACGAAATCCGTGGCCTCGGGCCCGACTCAGCCTAACGGGTAACACTCCCTTAAGCAGTTCAGGTGTTTCCTTAACGCGCTCATAACCAATGCGAATCGGCGGGGAGTCGCATCGGGGTACGGCAAGGGCAGGGTCGGATAAGGTCGGATAAGAATATGTCTCTCTCGCTGGTGCGTCCGCAACACACGGAACTGAAGCCCCGTATCGTCGTCTTCGGCGTCGGAGGCGCGGGCGGCAACGCCGTCAACAACATGATCGACGCCGGCCTTGAAGGGGTCGAGTTCGTCGTCGCCAACACCGACGCCCAGCATCTGTCCTTCGCCAAGACCGACCGTCGCGTCCAGCTGGGCGAGACGATCACGCAAGGGTTGGGCGCCGGCGCCCACCCCGAGGTCGGCATGAACGCCGCCGAGGAGTCCGCCGAAGAGATTTACGGGCACCTGGACGGCGCCCACATGGTCTTCATCACCGCCGGCATGGGCGGCGGCACCGGCACCGGCGCCGCGCCCGTCATCGCCAAATGCGCCCGCGACCGCGGCATCCTGACCGTCGGCGTCGTGACCAAGCCCTTCACCTTCGAAGGCCGCCACCGCATGCGCCTGGCCGATGCCGGCATCGCCGAGCTGCAGCGCTACGTCGACACCCTGATCGTCATCCCGAACCAGAACCTGTTCCGCGTCGCCAACGAACGCACCACCTTCGCCGACGCCTTCGGCATGGCCGACCAGGTGCTGCATTCGGGCGTGCGCTCGATCACCGACCTGATGATCCTGCCGGGCCTGATCAACCTCGACTTCGCCGACGTCCGCGCCGTCATGTCCGAAATGGGCAAGGCGATGATGGGCACGGGCGAGGCCTCGGGCGAGGACCGCGCCCTGCAGGCGGCCCAGAACGCCATCGCCAACCCGCTGCTGGACGAGACCTCGCTGAAGGGCGCCAAGGCCGTGCTGGTGAACATCACCGGCGGCATGGACATGACCCTGCTGGAAGTCGACGAGGCCGCCAACGCCATCGCCGGCGAGGTGGACGCCGACGCCAACATCATCTTCGGCGCCGCCTTCGACCCGGCCCTGGACGGCAAGATCCGCGTCTCCGTCGTGGCCACCGGCATGGAAGACCTGGCCGCCGCCAAGGGCGCGCCCTCGACCGGAACCGCGGCCTTCGACGCCCGCCGTCCGACCCCCGCCTATGCCGCCTCGCGCGCTGAACCGGTCCGTCACGAAACCGCCCGCGCCGAAGCCCCGCGCCAGGCCGAGTCCGCGCCGATCGTCCCGACCTTTCAGTCCAGCCAGCCGACCTTCGGAACTGCGGCCCGCGCTCCCGAGCCGCGCCCGGAACCCGTGATCCACGTCGCCGAGGACCGCGCGCTTGAGCCGATCGTCGATCCGTGGGTCGAGGAGTATGAATCCTCGCCGCGCGCCCGCACGGCCGCCGAAACCACGGCGCCGGTGGCCCAGGGGGACCTGTACATGGACCGCTCGGCTGACCGCGCTCCGCAGCCGGAACCGCGCCGCGAAGAGCCGGCCTATGACGAGTACGACGACCGCGATCACCGCAAGTCGGGCTGGAGCCTGTTCGGCCGCGGCAAGCGTCAGCCGACGCAGCCGACCTATCCGCCGTCGCGTCCGACCGAGTCCCGGATGACCGAGATGCGCCCGACGACGCAGGCCCAGCCGGCGCCCGAGCCGGATCTGAACCAGGCGGAAGACGATCTGGAAATCCCGTCCTTCCTGCGCCGCCTCGCCAACTAGGCCTCTCGACCGATCAGGAAAGCCCCGGAGTTCGCGCTCCGGGGTTTTTCACGTCCGGTACGGTTACGAAAACCGAAACAATCGGAAACCCGACTTTCATTTCGGTGTTGCGAAGCCGTCGCTAGACGGTTGCTGGGGCGTAGTCCGCACGAGGTGCGGACGTCGCGATTGAGAGAGTATGAGCTTGCCGGTCAGCTACGACCATCGCCAGAGGACGACCGTCGCACCCGCGATCATCGCGGGCGTGGGCGTGCACACGGGCGACCGTGTGCGTCTGGCCGTGCGTCCGGCGCCGGTCGGCACGGGCATCGTCTTCGTGCGCACCGACATCAAGGACCGCGACAACCGCATCCCGGTCTCGGGTGAGGCCGTCGTCGACGCCCGCCTGAACACCATGATCGAGAACGCCGCCGGCGTGCGCCTGTCGACCATCGAACACCTGATGGCCGCCTTCTCCGCCCTGGGCGTGTCCAACGCCGTGGTCGAGGTGGACGGCCCCGAGCTGCCGATCCTCGACGGTTCGGCGCTGCAGTTCGTCCAGCTGCTGGACCGCGCCGGTTTCCGCCGTCAGGAAGCGCCGGTCCGCTATATCGAAATTCTGGAGCCGATCCGGGTGCAGGACGGCGACAAGTCCGCGGCCCTGCTGCCGTGCGACCGCTACGAGATGCGGTTCGAGATCGATTTCGATACGCCGGTGATCGGCAATCAGGTGGTGGATTTCGTCGTCGACGAGGAAACCTTCCGCACCGAGATCATGGCCGCCCGCACCTTCGGCTTCGCCCATGAGGTCGAGGCCCTGCGCCGCGCCGGCCTGGCCCGCGGCGGCTCGCTGGAAAACGCCGTGGTCATCGACGGCGACCAGATCCTGAACCCCGGCGGGCTGCGGATGGAACGCGAGTTCGTCAAGCACAAGGCGCTGGACGCCATCGGCGACCTGTACGTGCTGGGCGCGCCCCTGCTGGGCCGCTACGAGGGCGTCAAGGCGGGCCACGCCATCAACAACCTGCTGGTCCGCGAACTGCTGGCCAATCCGCAGGCGTGGCGCGAAGTGACGCGGGTTCCCGAGCTGGCGATGGCGGGCTGACCCGCCGGGAATTCGACTACGAATTCGACCATTCGATGGGGCGATTTGAGGGACGGGCGGCGCGATATGCGCGACAATCCGCCGTGACATCCGACACAATCAACCGACACACCCGACACAATCAACCGATACATCCGACATGACGGACCGACACATCGCCACTTCGGCGGTGATGTCCGTGACAGAACGGAATGGCCCGGCTGTCCGTCAGCCTGTCGCGATCGCGCTCATCAGCCGCCCGAAGTCCGGCTCTCCATTCAGGTAAGCCCGGCGGTTCGAGAAGAAGCGGGTCTCGTCCACGCGCGTGTCGTGGCCGGTCCAGACCGCTTCGCCCACGCGGGCCTGTTCCAGACGCCACAGCACGAAGCCGGGCAGGTCGAACTGACGCTTGTCCGCCGTCGCCCCGGCCTCGAAGAAGCGGCCGCTGCCGGCGTCGTGATGCTCGAAGCGGGCCTGGAAGGCGGCGTCGACCTCGTAGCTGGCCTGGGCGATGCACGGGCCGACGACGGCGACCATGCGGCGCGGCTCCGCCCCCAGCGCCTGCATGGCCGCGACGGTGGAGTGGACGACGCCGTCCAGGGCGCCTTTCCAGCCGGCGTGGGCGGCGCCGACCACGCCCGCCTCGGGGTCGGCCAACAGGATGGGGGCGCAGTCGGCGGTCAGGACGGCGCAGATCACGCCGGACGCGGCCGTCACGGTGGCGTCGCCCTCGGGCCGGTCGCCCTTCCAGCCGGCCTCGGCCACGCGGGCGAGGCTGGAATGGATCTGATAGCAGGCGGCGAAATCGTCGGGCAGACCGCCCATATGCGCGGCGACGCGGCGGCGGTTCTCGGCCGCGGCGGCGGGGTCGTCGGCGGAGCCGAGCCCCGTGTTGAGGCTGTCGTACAGGCCCGTCGACACGCCGCCCTGACGGGTGAAGAAGCCATGGCGGACGCCGGCCCTGTCCAGCAGGGGGTGGGTGATCGGTTGCAGCGTCATTCTCAGTCCTCGAAGCCGGGAACTGTCAGGCTGCGCGGCGAGAAGACCGCACACGCCTTGAACAGGCTTCCCATCTGGTCGTCCGCGGTCAGACGGGCCAGCTGGCGCTCGATGACGGGCGCCGCGTCCGGCCGTCCCGCCTTTAACCGGTCGGCGCGGGCTTCGATCCCCAGCCGCCGCAGGAAATCACCCTGGCCCAGGGTCCCGGTGACGTCGGCGCCGGCGCGAACGGCGGCCTCGAGAACGGTCGGGAAGTCCGCCCACTGGGTCAGGTCGGCCTCCCCCGGCGTCTCCAGCGGATCGACCTTCCGGTGCCGCCGCAGGGCCTGAAGCGTGTCGCCGGCCTCGGGCCGGGCGCGGCCGTAGTCGATCATCAGGGCGGCGCCGGAGGCCGCCTTGACCAGGGCCGCCACCTCGCGGCCGAAGGCGGCCTGCTGATCGGACATTTCGACCGTCTGACCCGGTTCGACGGTGAAGGCGGGGCGGGCGAAGCCGCCCGTGATCCGCACCAGTCCGAAGGTCAGGCCGCCGTCATCGGTGACGCCGACGCGGCGCTCGGCCCAGCCGTCTTCCGTCTTCACGAACTGGCGCGCCGGCAAGCAGTCCAGCACCTCGTTGGCGATCAGGATCACGGGCGCGTCGGTCTCGACCCGGCTCAGGTCCTTGACCCAGCGCGGGTGGACGTCGCTGTCGTTCAGCATCCGCGCCTGGGCGGCGCGCAAGGGCGGGCTGGGCTCGATCAGGACCAGATCGACGGCGGCGAGGAAGTCCGGGGCCAGCCGCGCGGCGCGCAGGGCGTCGGCCATCAAGGTGCCGTCGCCGGGCCCGACCTCGACCAGCCGCACCCGTTCCGGGGCTCCCAGCCGGCGCCACAGCTCGACCGCCCACAGACCGATCAGTTCGCCGAACATCTGGCTGATCATCGGCGCGGTGACGAAGTCGCCCGTCGCGCCGATGGCCGGCCGGGTGGCGTAATAGCCGCCCTCGGGATCGTGCAGGCAGCGGGCGACATAATCGGCCACGGTCATCGGCCCGGTCAGGGCGATCTCGCGCGCCAGTCTGTCCCGCAGCGAAACGCTCATCCGTCAGACGGCGGCGGGCGGCCGACTCCAGGCGCGCCAGATCAGCACGGCGCCGACGATCATCATCGGGACGGACAGGATCATGCCCATGGTCAGACCCAGCGGCAGGTTGTCCAGGCCGGCGTCGGGCTGGCGCACATTCTCCAGCAGGGCGCGCGACAGGCCGTAGCCGAACAGGAAGACGCCCGTGACGTAGCCGGGCTTCGACAGGAGTTTGCCCTTGTGGATGGCGAACCACAGGATGGCGAACAGAACCAGGCCCTCGAGCCCGGCCTCGTACAGCTGGCTGGGGTGGCGCGGCACGTCGCCGGCCGGGCAGCCGTTGTAGAGCCGGTAGATGCGGTCGTTGCAGAAGCGGACGGCCCAGGGGACGGTCGTCTCGCGGCCCCACAGCTCGCCGTTGATGAAGTTGGCGAGGCGGCCGAAGAACAGGCCGATCGGCGCCGCGGGGGCGACCAGATCGCCGAGGCTGAGCAGGCGGATCCTGTGCCGCCATGCGAACCAGACGATCGCGGCCGACACCCCGATCAGGCCGCCGTGGAAGGACATGCCGCCGTCCCACAGACGGAACAGCGCCAGCCGCTCGCTCCATCCGGCCCCGGTGAAGAGCTGTGCGTAGAGCTCGGGCTGGTAGAAGAGCGCATAGCCCAGGCGACCGCCGAGGATGATGCCCAGGGTGATGTAGAGGACCAGATCATCCAGCTGCAGGGTGGTGACGGGGGGCTTGGCGGGCTGCCACAGGGCGTTGGCCTTCACCAGCCGGGCGCAGTACCACCAGCCCAGGACGATGCCGGCGACATAGGCCAGCGCATACCAGCGGATATCCAGCGGACCGATGCTGAACAGCACCGGATCGAACTCGGGAAATTGCACGGGCGCTCCTGTCAGCGGTTCTTGCCGGGCGGTTTAGCAAGCGTCGGCGGGCGCGTCCCTGAATTTTCCGCAATACCGCGTCCACCGCCGCCCAAATCAGGCCATAGGTCGCATCGACAGCAAGGTTTCGTTCACCATATCGGGTGAACCTTCATTAACGACGCTCGCCCTTCGAGCCGGAGCCCGCAGATGCAGACGCGCAACCCCATCCTCGACGAGTTCGCCAAACTGACGACCGGCGCCATGGGCCTGGCCCAGGCGGCGGGCGAGGAGGCGAAGACCGCCTTCCGTGCACAGACGGATCGCATGGCCGCCGAACTGGACCTGGTGCGCCGCGACGAGTTCGACGCCCTGAAGGCCGAGATCGCCGCCCTGCGCGCCGAGGTCGCCGCCCTGAAAGCCCCTGCAAAGACTGGAAAAAAGCCTGCCACGGGAACGTCCACAGGGTCGGTTCCCCCTCAGGACGCAGCCGGTTGAGCCGAATCTGCGAACCCGCCTACCGTTCCGTGACAGGGCGTGAGTCGCGCCCGGAGAGTGCCTGATGGACGTTGTGCGGCCCGAAGAAGTCGATGTTCCCTACGATCCGCTGGATGTCGTGGAACACGTCCTGGTGGCCGAGAACCTGCCGTTCGACCGGACCGAAGAGGGCGATCTGGCCTTCGCCCTGGCCGGCGACTGGAAGGACTATGAGCTGTGGTTCGCCTGGCGGCCGGAGGGCGACTGCCTTCAGCTGTGCTGCGCCCTCGATCTGCAGGCGAAGAAGTCGCGCCGCGCCGCCGCCTATGAGCTGGTCGGCCTGATCAACCAGCGCACCTGGATGGGCCATTTCGAGGTCTGGGCCGAGGACGGCGAGATCGTCTTCCGCCACTCGCTGGCCCTGCCCATGGGCGAGCGTCCGACCCTGGCCCAGGCGGCGTCGATGATCGACGCGGCGGTCGAGGCCGCGGACCGCTACTACCCGGCCTTCGACTTCATGATCCGCGGGTCGAAGAAGCCGCAGGAGGCGATCGACGCCTGCCTGTTCGAGACCGTCGGCACGGCCTGAGGCCATGAGCGCTTCCGCTCCCTCCGGCCCCGTCGTCCTTCTGGGCTGCGGCCGGCTGGGGTCGGCGATCGTCGAGGGCTGGCTGAAGACGGGCGCGGTCGCGCCCTCCGACCTGATCATTCTCACACCGTCAGACAAGCCGGCCGCCGAGGCCGCGAAGGCGCGCGGCGCGAAGGTCAATCCGCCGATGGATCAGCTGGGGTCCGCGCGGGCCCTCGTGCTGGCGGTCAAACCCGCCATGTGGCGAGCCGCCCTCGGGCCGCTGGTCGCTCATCTGGGCGGGCGGACGCGGCTGGTGTCCGTGATGGCGGGCGTCCCGGCGGCGGATATCGCCCAGGCCACAGGACGGCCTGTGGCGCGGGTCATGCCGACGACGGCGGTGGCCCAGGGGCGCGGCGTCGCCGCCCTGTGGTCGTCTGATTCAGAGGCGTACGAGGTCGCCCGAAGCCTGTTCGCGCCCATGGCCGATGTGGTCCAGCTGGAGTCCGAACCCCTGATCGATGCGGCGACCGCGGTGGCGGGCTCGGCTCCGGCCTTCATCTACGCCTTTGTCCAGGCGCTGGCCGCAGCGGGGGAGGCGGAAGGCCTGTCGGCCGAAGCGGCGCAACGGCTGGCCCGCGGCGCCCTGCGTTCGGCGGGGGCCGGGGTCGAGACCGGGGGGACGCTGGACGCGCTGATCGCCCGCATCGCCTCGCCCGGCGGCACCACGCGCGCCGGTCTGGACGCCATGGCGACCGGCGGCGATCTGGAGCGGGCCGCGGCCGCGGCCGTCAGGGCCGCCGTGCAACGGGCGCGGTCCCTCTAGCGGGTCACGTAGCGGCCGTCGGCGAGATTGTTGGCCAGACGGCTGTAGGCGCGATCCGCATCCTGCCAGGTGTTGAAGCCGTGCACTTCGGCGATGCTCGTCGAATACCAGTCGTAGCTGACCGGATGGATCAGGCCGTCGGCCGTCGTCACATGACCCGAGATGGTCGCGCCGCCGATCGAGACGCTGCGGATACCGTCCAGTCCGGGGCGGTCGGTCATCTGCTGCATGGTCGGTCGGTTGGGCTTCAGATCCGTCAGCGTCAGGTTGATCTCGGCGCCGTCGAGGGCGCCGCGCCGCGCCAGGGTCCGGCGCACGACATCGGCGAGGCGCGCGACCTGTTCCTGAACGTCACGTTCGCCGAGTTCGTCGGCGCTCTCGATCACATCCGGACCGAGGGTGACGTTGACGGAGGCCGGATCGGCCACGGCCGGCGTGACCGCGACGGCCAGAACGGCGGCGAGTGGTGCGAAGAAGGCGAGTTTACGCATGAACGTTCTCCAGGGCCCTGTCGGGATCGAGGATGCGCCCTGCGGCCCCGCTTCGCCAGAGGGGACGCCGAATGTGATCAGCCCGGCAGGCGGATCAGGGCCCGAAGGCCGCCCATATCGCTGCGCTCCAGGGTGATGTCGCCGCCGTGACCGCGCGCCACGTCGCGGGCGATGGCCAGCCCCAGACCCACGCCCTTGCGGTTCTGGTTGCGCGAGGCGTCGAGGCGCGAGAACGGCCGGAAGGCCTCGTCGTGCATGTCCTCGGGGATGCCCGGGCCGTCGTCCTCGACGGCGATCTCCAGTCCGCCGGAGGGCAGGGCGCGGGCGCTGAGCCGGACGTGCTCGCCGTGAGCCGCCGCATTGCCCGCCAGATTGGCCACGGCGCGTTTGAAGGCGAGGGGGCGGAGCGAGGCCGTCAGCCCCTCGGGCACGGCGACCTCGACCTCGGCGCCGGCGCGACGGGCGTCCTCGCCGGCGGCGCCCAGCAACGCGGTCAGGGAGACGGGCTGCGCCGCCTCTCCGGCCTCGCCGCGGGCGAAGGCGAGGTATTCGTCGATCATATGCTCCATCTCGTCGAGATCGCCCTGCATGGCGGCGGCGCGCTTGAAGGGCGGGGCGAGGGCCAGTTCCAGACGCAGGCGGGTCAGGGGCGTGCGCAGGTCGTGGCTGACCGAGGCCAGCAGGGCGGTGCGCTGGTCAATGTGACGCTGGATGCGCTCGCGCATGGCCAGGAAGGCGACGGCGGCGGCGCGGACCTCGCGCGCTCCGTGGGGCTTGAACCGCTCCTGGGTCTCGCCCCGGCCGAAGGCTTCGGCGGCCGCCGCCAGGCGTTCGATGGCGCGGACCTGGTTGCGGATGAACAGGATGGCGACGCCCATCAGCAGGACGGTTGCGATGAGCAGCCACAGCACGAAGATGTGGGCCTGGGTGGCGACGGCGCGCTCGCGCGGGGCGATGATGCGCAGCACGCCCTGCGGCTGCTGCACCCGGATGTCGACATAGGCGGGGTAGCGGGTGGTGTCGAACCAGAAGGGCTGGTCCAGCCGGGCGGCCAGCGCCTTCTCCAGCGTGCGGTCGACGACGCCCACCGGGCCGCGCCGATGCTCGTCGGGCAGGGTCGCGCCGTCCTGCAGGGCGATGGACAGCGACATGGCGCGCTGGGCCCGTTCGGAGATGACCGCCATGTTCTGCGGCGTGGGATCGTCGCGCCAGCTTTCGGCCGCCCAGGCGATGTCGCCGGCCAGGCCGTCGGACAGGCGGGCGGTGACCGTCTGCCAGTGCATGTCGAAGAAGGCCCAGGTGACGGCCACCTGCATGACCAGCACCGGCAGGACGATGATCAGCAGCGACCGGCCCCACAGCGAGGTCGGCAGACGCCGCTTCAGGAATCGCGGCCAGAGGCTGGCGGGAAGCAGCCTCATGTCGCGGTCAGTCCGGGGCCAGCATATAGCCGACGCCGCGCACGGTCTGGAGGTAGCGCGGGTTCTTGGGGTCCGCCTCCAGCTTGCGGCGCAGGCGGGTGACCTGGACGTCGACGGCGCGGCCGGTGATGTCGGCGGTGTCGGGCGACAGGCTCATGCGTTCGACCGCCGAATGGGCGTGGATGGCGAGGGTCTTCAGCAACTGGGCCTCGGCCTCGGTCAGGCGCTGGGGTTTGCCGTCCCGGGACAGCTCCAGCCGCTCCATGTCGAACACCGCCGGCCCGAGCTTGATCTCGCGCGGGGTCAGGGGCTTGCCGCCGGTGCGGCGCAGGATGGCGTCGACGCGCAGGGCCAGCTCCCGCGGGTCGAACGGCTTGGACATATAGTCGTCGGCGCCGCGCGACAGGCCCTCGATCCGGTCGTCGGGATCGCCGCGCGCGGTCAGCAGCAGGACGGGCGTCTTCGAGGTCTCGGCCTTGGACCGCACCCAGGTGGTGAGGTCGAAGCCGCTCTCGCCCGGCATCATCACGTCCAGCACCACGAGGTCGAACTCGATCAGCTCCATCATCCGCTTCGCCGCCGCCGCGTGGGCGGCGCCGGTGACGCGGTAGCCCTCGCGGGCGAGGAATTCCTTCAGCAGCTCGCGGATGCGGTCGTCGTCATCCACGACCAGCAGGTGGCGGCCGGCGCCGGGGCCGGCGATCGGGCCGGAGCGGCCATTGGAACGCACGTCGCTCATGCGGATGCGACCCCGGCGGTGGTCCAGGCGTTGACCTGAGCGGTTCGGGGGGCTCTAACCCGGTGATCTTCGCGGGAGACGTTATTCAATGGCCTTCGTTCCTTTCGACGATCGTGACGGCTGGATCTGGATGGACGGCGATTTCGTGCCCTGGCGGGAAGCGAAAACGCACGTTTTGACCCATGCCCTCCACTACGGCTCGTCGGTGTTCGAGGGGGAGCGTATGTATGGCGGCGAAATCTTCAAGCTGACCCCGCATAGCGAACGCCTGAAGCGTTCTGCAAACCTGCTGGATTTCGACCTTCCGTACAGCGTGGCCGAGATCGACGCCGCCTGCAAGGCGACCTGCGAGAAGATGGGGCTGTCCGACTGCTATGTCCGCCCGGTCGCCTATCGCGGACCGGAACAGGTCAGCGTCTCGACCCTGCACAACAAGACCCACGTCGCCATCGCCGTCTGGGAATGGCCGAGCTATTTCGACGCCGAGACCAAGGCGAAGGGCATCCGCATGGAGTGGGCCAAATGGCGCCGCCCCGACCCGATGACCGCCCCGTCGGCGGCCAAGGCGGCGGGCCTGTACATGATCTGCACCATGTCCAAGACGGCGGCCGAGAAGCGCGGCTACGCCGACGCCATGATGCTGGACTGGCGCGGCTATGTCGCCGAGGCGACGGGGGCCAATGTCTTCTTCGTCCAGGACGGCGTGCTGCACACCCCGCCGGTCGACGCCATCCTGGACGGCATCACCCGTCAGACCATCATCGAGATGGCCAAGGCCAAGGGGATCGAGGTGGTCGTGCGCCACATCCGGCCCGAGGAGCTGGCGACCTTCACCGAATGCTTCGTCACCGGCACCGCGGCCGAGGTGACGCCGGTGAGCGAGATCGGCGAATACCGCTTCACCCCCGCCGCCCTCAGCCTGGGCCTGATGGAAGACTACGGCCGGCTGGTGCGGCGGCTCTAGTCCTCGCCACCGCCCGTTTCGGCCTCCCGCGTCCGCTTCGCCGCCAACCGCTCAGCGCGGATGCGTCGACGCCAGCGCAGACCCAGCCAGGCCAGCGGGACGACCAGGATCAGCAGCGGCAAGACCCCGGCCAGGAACAGGATCAGGGCCCCGACCACGCTCATGAAGACAGCCAGGGCGCTGTCGAGGGCGTCGGTCACGGGACGGAAGGCGCTGTCGGGCGCCAGCTGGCCCTCGGCGGTGTAGCTGATGATCAGGCGCGAGGTCGCCACGCGGGTGCGCATCACCTCAAGCGTCGAGCGGCTGGCGTCTAATTCACCCTGCACACGCGCCAGTTCACGCTCGGTCGCCAGCAACTGTTCCAGCGGGGCGCTTCGGGTGGCGAGAAGCTGTTCCAGCCGGTCGCGCAGGGTCGTCAGCGCCCGCAGCCGGGCCTCGGTGTCGACGAGCGCGCGGGTCAGGTCTTCGCTGTCCGTCGCGGCCATGGCCACCCGGCCGCCGGCGGCCTCGGCGTCGCCCGCCAGACGCGCCCGGAAGGTTGTGATGAAGCCGGGGGTGGCGCGAATCTCGAGCTGCGCTGTCAGCTGGTCTCGGCCGTAGCGGTTGGATTCCGACCCGATGACCTGACAGACGGCTGGCCCGGCGGCTACGCAGGCCTGCTCGTGTCGGCTCATCAACGCGGGCGCGCGGTCGACCGGCAGCTCCAGTCCATAGCGATAGACATAGGCGATGCTGGCGGCCTGAACGGCCGCGGGGGGAGGTGAAGCGTTTGCGGACGCGGTCGCGGCAGCCGCGGGCGGCCGGGCCGCCATGGGGGCGGCGGGAGCCGCGTCAGCCGCCGCCGCAGCCTCGCTCGGAACGGCAAGCTCCATATCGACGGACTGGTTGCTGTTGGCCACCTCATGGCCAGCCTGACCGCAGCCCGCCGTCGCGGCCGTCAGAGCCAGGCCAGCGACGGTCATCAGTCTCGTGCGCATCTCGCGTCTCCCGCTCCGTGCTGATCACGGCAGCGTGAGTGCGCGCCCCGTTCGCGGCGGAAGCTTGACCACATCGCAGCCAGACAGCGGCTTGCCAGACGCGGCCGCCTGGCGTTCAACAGGGCCGGGTCGGCGGGGAGTCGGCGGGGATTGTCGTCCATGTTCAGCCTGCTGAATCTCCAGAGCCTGCTCGGGCTCGTCGTCATCGTCGCGGCGTGCTGGGCCCTGTCCGAGAACCGGCGGGCGTTTCCGTGGCGGCTGACGCTGGGGGCGGTGGCGGTGCAGGCGGCGCTGGTGCTGGCGCTGTTCGCCATCCCGGGCTCGCAGAATGTGCTGGCGGCGGTCACCGGCGCGGTCGACGGCCTGAACGCGGCGACGCAGCGGGGCACGCAGTTCGTGTTCGGCTATCTGGCCGGGGGCGATCAGCCCTATGCGGTGACCAACCAGCCCGCCCTGTTCACCTTCGCCTTCCAGGTCCTGCCGCTGATCCTGGTGATCTCGGCCCTGTCGGCCCTGCTGTGGCACTGGAAGATCCTGAAGTGGATCACCCACGGCTTCGGCTTCCTGTTCCAGCGCACCATGGGGCTGGGCGGCGCCTCGGCGCTGGCGGTGGCGGCCAACATCTTCCTCGGCATGATCGAGAGCCCGATCGTGATCCGGGCTTATCTGGACAAGCTGACCCGGTCCGAACTGTTCCTGATGATGGTGGTCGGGCTGGCGACGGTCGCGGGCTCGACCATGGTGGCCTACGCCTCCATCCTGGGGCCCGTGATGTCGAACGCGGCGGGCCATGTGCTGGTGGCCTCGATCGTGTCCGCGCCGGCGGGCGTGCTGCTGGCCCGGATCATGATCCCGGAGACGCCGGGACAGGGGGGCGCGGTCGCCGACTACAACTCCGCCCTCAAATACGACAGCGCCATCGACGCCATCGTCAAGGGCACGGCGGACGGGCTGATGGTGGTGCTGAACATCTCGGCGGTGCTGATCGTGTTCGTGGCCCTGGTGGCCCTGGTCAACATCATGCTGAGCGGCTTCTGGCTGTTCGACGGCCCGGTGACGGTCGAACGGCTGCTGGGCTGGCTGTTCATGCCGGTGGCCTGGCTGACCGGCGTGGAGTGGTCCGAGGCGGGCAAGGCGGGCTGGCTGCTGGGGGTCAAGCTGACCCTGACCGAATTCGTCGCCTTCATCGAGCTGGGCAAGGTCCCGGCCGGCGAGATGAGCGAACGGACGCGGATGCTGATGACCTACGCCCTGTGCGGCTTCGCCAATATCGGCTCGGTCGGCATCACCGTGACGGGCCTCAGCGTGCTGATGCCCGAGCGGCGCGAAGAGGTGCTGGGCCTGGTGTGGAAGGGGCTGTTCGCCGGCTTCCTCGCCACATTGATGACGGCCGCGGTTGTGGGCGCGATGCCCGCCGCCATATTCCGCTGACGCCGGAGACCAGACGCATGAAGCTCTATACCTCGCACCGCGCCCCCAATCCCCGCCGGGTGCGCTGGGTCATGGCCGAGAAGGGCATCGAGGACGTCGAGCTGGTCGAGATCGACATCATGGTCGGCGAGCACAAGACGCCCGAATACCGGTCGCGCGTGGGCGTGCCCCATGTGCCCGCGCTGGAGCTGGACGACGGGACCGTGATTTCGGAATCCATCGCCATCGGCCGCTATCTGGAGGCCCTGTATCCCGAGCCCAACCTGTTCGGCGTCGATGCGCGGGAACAGGCGGTGATCGAGATGTGGACCCGCCGGTGCGAATTCTATCTGGCCAATCCGATCATGCTGACCGTCCGCCATTCCCATCCGGCCCTGGCCGCGCTGGAGGCGGCGCAGATGCCCCAGCTGGCCGACTACAACCGGGCGGCGGCCGAGAAATTCATGAAGACCCTGGACCGTCGTCTGGCGGACCACGAGTTCCTCGCCGAGGACCGGTTCACCATCGCCGACATCGTCGCCGTGGTCGGCCTGGATTTCGCCCGGCTGATCAAATACCGGCCGCCGGAGGAACTGACCCATCTGGCGCGGTGGCTGGCGACTTGCCACGCGAGACCGGCCGCGAAGGCGGGCGCCTAGAGAATTCGGCAGGCGTTCAGCCGGCAGGGGCGGCGGGAAGAGGTTCATCACAAAGGACACAAAGGAGGCCACGAAGAACACGACGGGACCGAGGGACCTTTCGGGCCGGTGTTCACGGTCGCAGGGGATGAGATTGCGGCTTCGCCGCATAACCCGACACCTCTCACGCCGTCTGCGTTCGAATCTTTCATCCTCTCAGGACCCGTTGTGCCCTTTGTGGCCTCCTTTGTGTCCTTTGTGATGAACCAGCTCTCGCGGGGCAAGAGAGCGAACTCACCGATCGACCCCTAGTCCTGATGCTCGACGACGTGCCGTCCGCGCACCATGCGGACGAAGGGCAGGGGGCGGGCGGGATGCGCCAGCCGCTCCGACACCTCGCCCAGGACGAAGCGGGTGATGGCGGGCAGGTCGACGGCCCGGGCCTGTTCCAGCGGGAGCCAGGCGATCTCGTCGAGTTCGCCCGAGCCGGCGGTGGGTTCGGGGTGAAGCAGGGCCCTGGCGTCGGCCATGAAGAAGCGGGCGTCGAAGCGGCGGCTGCGGCCCGGCGGGGTGATGGCGCGGGCGACGTAGGACAGGGCGGCGAGGTCGGGCAGGGCGCCGATGGCGCGGAACTCTCGCCACGGGCCGGCGACCGAGGCGACGGGCGCGGGCTCGGCCAGCAGCAGGCCGACCTCCTCGAAGGTCTCGCGCACGGCGGTCAGGGCCAGGGCGCGGGCGCGGCGGGCCGCCATCTCGCGGGTCAGGCGGGCCATCTCGACGCCCGGCAGGTGGGTGGCCGAGGCCGCCGCGAAGTCGGAGCGGTCGATGCGGCCGCCGGGAAACACCCATTTGGCCGCCATGAAGACATGGCCGGGGGCGCGGCGGCCCATCAGCACCTCGGGCGCGCCCTTGCGGACCCGGGTCAGGATCAGGGTGGCGGCGTCCTTCGGCGTCTGGCGGCCGCCGGTGCGCGGGGCGTCTGACAGATCCTGGGCGGCGTCAAAGATTTCTGGTGTTCGCACCGGGGCGGCATAGCATGACCTTCGGGCCCGGTCGTCAGCGGGGGATGCGAACGATGAAACAGACCGTCGGACCCCGGAAGGGCGACGCCCTGACGATCGCCGCGATCGCGGTCCTGGCCGCGCTGACCGTGACCGTCAGCCATGAGGCCATTGGCCATGGCGGGGTCTGTCTGGCGATCGGCGGGCAGGTGACGCTGCTGACCTCGTCCCTGTTCCGGTGCGACACGCCATCGGACCTGATCGACCTCGGCGGCCCGCTGTTCAATCTGGTCGTCGGGCTGGCGGCCTTTCTGACCAGCGGCATCGTCGGCTCCCGACGGCCTGGCCTGAAGTTGTTCCTGATCCTGGTCGCCGCCTTCGTCGCCTTCTGGGAGGGTGGTTATCTGATGAAGGCCATGCTGCTGGCGGAGGGCGATCTCTACTTCGCCTGGAGCTATCTGGTCGGCCCGCCGAGTATGCTGGTCCGCGGCGTGGGGGCAGCCGCGGGACTGGCGCTCTGGCTGGCGGCCGTGGTCTTCGCCAATCGGAGCCTGTCGTCGCTGGCGGGCGCCGAGGGGGCGCGCCGGCTGGGGCGGATCGCCTGGCTCGCGGCTACGGCGGCGACCGCCGCCGCCGCCCTGTTCTATCGCGGAGGCCCGGGGCCGAATCTGAGGGATGCCTTCCTCGAGATCGGCGCGGCCTCGCTGCCGCTGCTGATGATCCGCGGTCGGGCCGTCGACGATGCGACGTATGCTCCGATCGGCCGGCGTCGGGGCGTGGTCCTGCTGGCGGCCGTGGTCTGGGTCGCCTTCGCCCTGACCCAGGGGCGCGGGCTGGGCGGCTAGCGCCGCTTGCCCTTGCGCACGCCTTTCAGCCCGCCGGAGGGCCGGCCGCCCTTGGGCGGCTTGGGTCCGCCCGGACGCTTGTCGCCGCGCTTGGGGAAGTCGCCGCCGCCGGGACCGCGACCGCGCACGCCCAGACGGGCGGCGGGCGCATTGGGATCGCGGGCGGCGGGCTCGGACAGCATTTCGAAGACCAGACCGCCGGTGATGGGCGTGGCCTCCTTCAGCCGGACCTCGACCGTGCGGCCCAGGGTCCAGCGCTGGCCGGAGCGTTCGCCGATCAGGGCGTGCTGCTTCTCGTCGTGGTGGAAATATTCGCCGCCCAGCGACGAGACGGGCACCAGACCGTCGGCGCCGGTTTCGTGCAGCCGGACGAACAGGCCGAAGCGGGTCACGCCGGTGATGCGGCCGGGGAAGGTCGCCCCCACGCGCTCCTGCAGGAAGGCGGCCATGTAGCGGTCCATGGCGGCGCGCTCGGCGGCCATGGAGCGGCGCTCGGTCATGGTGACCTGTTCGGCGATGGCAGGCAGTTCGACGACCTCGCGGTCGGTCAGCCCGTCATGGTTCCCCTTTGGGCCCAGCCCCAGCGCCCGGATCAGGCCGCGATGGACGATCAGGTCCGAATAGCGCCGGATCGGCGAGGTGAAGTGGGCGTAGCGATCGAGGTTCAGGCCGAAGTGGCCGACGTTCTCGGCCGAATAGATGGCCTGCATCTGGCTGCGCAGGACCACTTCGTTGACGACCTCGGCGTGGTCCCCCCCGCGCGTCTCGTCCAGCAGCTTGTTGAACCGTTTGGTCGTGGCCGGCTCGCCCTTGGTCCACGGCTTGCCGATGGTGTGGAGGAAGTCGGCCAGGTTGAACAGCTTCTCCTGGCTGGGGGCGTCATGGACGCGGTACAGCAGGGGCGTCTTCTTCTGCTCCAGGGTTTCGGCGGCGCAGACGTTGGCCTGGATCATCATCTCCTCGATCAGCCTGTGGGCCTCGAGGCTGACGCGGGGCTCGATCGAGATGATCTGGCCCTGGTCGTTCATGCGGATGCGCCGCTCGGGGCTTTCGATGGCCAGCGGGCTGCGCTTCATCCGGCCCTTGAGCATGGTCCGGTAGGCGTTCCACAGCGGATAGAGGATGGCCTCCATGATCGGGCCGGTGGTGTCGTCGGTCTGGCCGTCGATGGCCGACTGGGCCTGTTCGTAGCTGAGCTTGGCCTGCGACCGCATCAGGCCGCGGACGAACTTGTGTCCCGTCTTCCGGCCGTCCCGGTCGAAGACCATGCGCACGGCCATGCAGGCGCGGTTCTCGCCCTGCTTGAGACTGCACAGGCCGTTCGACAGCCGCTCGGGCAGCATCGGCTCGACGCGGTCGGGGAAGTAGGTGGAGTTGCCCTTCTCGCGCGCCTCCCGGTCGAGGTTGGTGTTGGGCCGGACGTAGGCGGCGACGTCGGCGATGGCGACCCAGACGACCCAGCCGTCGGCGTTCTTCGGGTCCTCGTCGCGCATCGCATAGACGGCGTCGTCGTGGTCGCGGGCGTCGGCGGGGTCGATGGTGATAAGGGGCAGGTCGCGCAGGTCCTCGCGGCCCTTCAGCGAGGGCAGCTCCTGATCCTCGGCCTCCTTCTCGACGGCCTCGGAGAAGCCCATCGGCACGTTGTGGGCGGCGATGGCGATCAGGGAGGCGGCGCGGGCGTCCCCCTCATGGCCGATCTTCTCGAGGATCTTGCCGCGTTTGGGGCCGTAGCGCTGGTCGCCCTTTTCGATGGCGGCCAGCACGAGGTCGCCGTCGCGCAGGCCCTCGGCCTGGGCGTGGGGGACGATCAGAACGTCCTTCGACTTGCGGTCGACGGGTTCGACCCGGACCTCCTTGTTGGACTTGCGGATGACGCCCAGCACCTTGTTGGCGCCGGCGTCGAGCTTCTTGATCAGCCGCGCTTCCCAGCCGTCCTCGCCGCGGGCGAATTTGACCAGGACCCGGTCGCCCATGCCGGGGGCGGGGCCGGTCTTGCCGCCGTTGTCGGGGACCAGCAGCGCGCGCGGGGCGTCCGCCGAGGCCTCGACCAGACGGACGTAGAGTTCGCCGTCGAGGTCGCGCTCGACCACGTCGGCGACGCCGACGGGGGGCAGGGCGCCGACCTCCGACAAGCCCTTGCGGCCGCGTTTGCCCAACTTTCCGGCGTCCTCAAGGGCGCGGATCATTTCGCGCAGGGCGCGGCGCTCGCCGCCCTTCAGGCCGAAGTGGCGGGCGATATCGGTTTTTTCGGCTGTTCCGGCTTCGCGGAGGAAGGCGATCAGCGTGGCTTCGTCGGGGAGTCCGGCGACGGGCCGGCGGGGTGATTTGCTCATTTGTATCCTTGATACCGCACGAAGGGCCTCTTCGGAGGCGAAATCTTGCGCGGCTTGTGATGGGCAGGGGCTGCGCCTAGCTTCCGGCGCGAACCTTCTGGAGTGATTGAATGTCGTTGGCCGCCAAGCCCGTCCTGTCCGGTCCGACCGGCTCGTTGCTGGACCTGATCGGCAAGACGCCGATGGTGGAGGTGACGAAGATCGACACCGGACCCTGCCGTCTGTTCCTCAAGCTGGAAGCCCAGAACCCGGGCGGGTCGATCAAGGACCGCATCGCCCTGTCGATGATCGCGGCGGCGGAGGCGGAGGGGTTTCTGAAACCCGGCGGGACCATCGTCGAGGCGACGGCCGGCAACACCGGTCTGGCGCTGACCCTGGTGGGTCAGGCCAAGGGCTATAAGGTGCTGCTGGTCATTCCGGACAAGATGTCCAAGGAAAAGATCCAGCATCTCAGGGCCATGGGCGCCGATGTTCGCCTGACGCGTTCGGACGTGCCGCACGGGCATCCCGAATACTACACCGACATGGCCGAGCGGCTGGCGCAGCAGATCCCGGGCGGCTTCTACGTCAACCAGTTCGCCAATGACGCCAACTCCCTGGCCCATTTCCAGACCACCGGGCCGGAGATCTGGGAGCAGATGGGCGGCGACATCGACGCCTTCGCGGCCGGCATCGGCTCGGGCGGCACCATCACCGGCATCGCCCAGTATCTGAAGAGCGTGGGATCGAAGGCCGAGATCCTCCTCGCCGATCCGGTCGGCTCGACCCTGGCCGGGATCGTAAATGAGGGCGTGCCGGGACCGGAGGGCAGCTATACGGTCGAAGGCATCGGCCAGAATTTCGTGCCCGACACCGCGAAGATGGAGCTGATCGACAAGGCCTATTCCATTCCCGACGCCGAGGCGATCGCCACCGTGCGGGAGCTGCTGCTCAAGGAGGGCATTCTGGCCGGCTCGTCGTCAGGCACCCTGATCGCGACGGCCCTGCGCTGGTGCCGCGAACAGACCGAGCCGAAGCGGGTCGTGACCTTCGTCTGCGACACCGGGGCCAAATATCTGTCCAAGGTCTACAATGACGCCTGGCTGGCCGATCAGGGGCTGGGCGACCAGCCCCTGCACGGCGACCTGTCCGACCTGATCTCGCGCAAATACGAGAAGGGCGACGTGGTCGTCGCGGGTCCGGACGACACCCTGGACACCGCCTTCAAGCGGATGCGCGGCGCCGACGTCTCACAGCTGCCGATCATCCAGGACGGCCGGCTGGTCGGGATTCTGGACGAGAGCGACATCGTGCATGTGATGAACACCGACGAGATCACGCGCCAGGAACGGTTCAAAAAGCCCGTCGGCACGGTGATGACCCGCGACCTCGACACGGTGCAGGTCGGGGAGAGCCTGGACGCCCTGATCCCGCTGTTCGACCGGGATCGCGTGGCGATCGTGCTGGACGGCGAGCGGTTCGTGGGTCTGATCACCCGGACAGATCTGATCAATCACCTGAGCCTGAACCGCTAGGTCGCTTCGCCAAACTGACGCGCTCGTGGCGCCGGCGCGTTCATAGTGTGGCGGATTCGTGGCGAATCGTCTGGACGGCGGCGAATTTGTAGGACTGACTGAGGGCCGGACTTCCTTTGCAGTCGAGACGATCGATGACACGCCTGCCGACCCTTGGCCTCGCCGCCGCCAGCCTGCTTTTGCTCGCCGCGCCCGCCTCCGCCCATACTCCGCCGCAAGCCGCACCCGCGGCGCCGTCCGCGACGGGGTGCCCGGAGGATGTGCGCCAGAATGCGACGCGCGAGTTGATCGAATTCACCAGTGACGGCCACGCCATCCACGCCCTCATCTACAAGCCGCGCTACCATAACGGAGCCGCCGTCGTGCTGCTGCCCGGCGCACTGGGGTTCGGGGGCGATGCCCAACGCTTTGACCCTCACGCCATCCAGCTGGCGTCGCGCGGCTATGTCGTGCTGGTCGCGAACTATTTTGACGCCCGCCCCTTCCGTGCGCGACGGACGGGCGTGGACATGGCCGCCTGGGCCCGGGTCGGGGCGGACGCGGTGCGCTTCGTCGGAGGCCAGCCGAACGTCGATCCGCGGCGGGTCGCGTTGTGGGGCTATTCCTACGGCGGCTTCCTGGCCACCGACGGCTCAGTGGTTCCGGACGCCCCCGCGGCTGTCGCCATCGGTCTGGAAACCGGCACGGATATCTGGAGCGAGCCCTCGCGCGGGCGGCGCGAAATGCCGGTGCTGTTGATGCACGGGCGCGCCGATACGGCGGTCAGCCCCAGCTCGATGCGCAGCCTGGCGGCCAACCTCCGCCTGCGAGGCGCGACCGTCGACATTCAGATGCTGGATTCCGGCCAGCACGACCTGAATCCCGCGGCCTGGTGCGAGGCGTTCCGGCTGACGCGAGGCTTCCTGGACGCGAACCTGCTGGTCGAGGGCGCGCCGCCGGTCCCGACGACGCCCGCCGGGTGAGCCGCCCATGCGCCGCCGCGACCGCCTGAACCTGCTCGCCGCGAGCCTGGCCACGGCCACGGTTCTGGGGCTCGCGGGCGGGTCGGCCGCTATAGCGCAGGCCCCGCAAGCCGCTCAGGTCGGCGTTCCCGGTTGCGCGGACGACGTGGCGGTGCGGGCGTCGCGCGAACTGATCACCTTCCGGAGCCGGGGCCGCCCGGTGCGGGCCTACCTCTACACCCCGCGCGGCGAGGTCAACGGAGCGGGAGTCGTGATGCTGCACGGCGGCACGGGGTTCGAGATGAACGCCATCCTGTTCGACGCCCACGCCATCCAGCTGGCGTCGCGGGGCTACCGGGTTATCCTGCCGGCCTATTTCGACGCCGCCGCGCCGGACCCCCGCCGGCGCACGGTCAACGCCCGGGCCTGGCGTGAGACGGCGTTGGACGCGGCCCGGCGCCTGGCCGCCGAGCCCGGGGTCTCTCCCGGCCATGTGGCCCTGTGGGGGTACTCGCGCGGCGCGGGCGTCGCGGTCGATGCGGCTGCGTCGGATGGAAATATCCGTTCCGCGGTGATCGTGGCCGGGGGCGGGCGGGTCGACGAGCCGCTGGGCGGCCGCGACCTGTCGTTTCTCCTGCTCCACGCCCGGAGCGACGAGGCCGTGCCCGTCCGCGCGACCCTGGACCTGGCCGACAGTCTGCGGGCGGCCGGCGCGGCGGTCGAGGTTCAGGCGCTCGACTTCGACGGGCATCAGTATGACCTGCCGGCCTGGTGCTCGGTCATGGCGCTGACGCGGGCCTTCGTCGAGGCGCGGCGCGAGCGGTCCCCGGCGGCCCCCGGCGCTCCGACGGGTTGAACTGTCGGCCCGTCCCGGCCATCTGTTCCTGCCGCCCGAAACGGACGGACACAGTCCCCGCCGCCGGCCTTTCATCCGGCGCATCCGCCGCCCCGCCCAAGGACAGACCATGACCAAGCTGAAGAACAGCCAGGGGTTCTCGACCCGCGCCATCCACGCCGGCCAGCGGCCGGACCCGACCACGGGCGCGGTGATGACGCCGATCTACGCCACCTCGACCTATGCCCAGGAAAGCCCGGGGGTGAACAAGGGCTATGAGTACGCCCGGGGCAAGAACCCGACGCGCGAGGCGTTCGAGGCCTGTCTGGCCGATCTGGAGGGCGGGACCCACGGGTTCGGCTTCGCCAGCGGCATGGCCGCGACCTCGACGGCGCTGGAGCTGCTGGACGCCGGTTCGCACATCGTCACGGGCGACGACCTGTACGGCGGCTCGTGGCGGCTGTTCGAGCGGGTGCGGCGGCGGTCGATGGGGCTGGACTTCGCCTATGTCGACCTCAGCGATCTGGCGAAGGTCGAGGCCGCCATCACGCCGAAGACGAAACTGATCTGGGCCGAGACGCCGACCAATCCGCTGATGAAGCTGGCCGACATCGAGGGACTGTCGCGGATCGCGAAAGCCCATGGCCTGCTGCTGATCGTCGACAACACCTTCGCCACGCCCTGGAGCCAGCAGCCGCTGAAGCTGGGCGCCGACGTGGTCATGCATTCGGCGACCAAATACCTGAACGGCCACTCGGACATCATCGGCGGGGCGCTGGTGACGGCGAACCCGGACCTGGCGAAGGAGATCAAGTTTCTGCAGAACTCGGTCGGCGGTGTCATGGGGCCGTTCGACGCCTTCCTGGCCAACCGGGGCCTGAAGACCCTGGGCCTGCGCATGAAGGCCCACAACGAGAACGCCATGGCCGTGGCGCGCTGGCTGGAAGACCGGAAAGGGGTGGCGAAGGTCATCTATCCGGGGCTGATCAGCCACCCGCAGCACGCCCTGGCGTCACGCCAGATGAACGGCCAGTACGGCGGCATGGTCACCGTCCTGATCGACGGCGATCTGGAGCGGACCAAACGGGTGCTGGAGCGGGTCCGGGTCTTCACCCTGGCGGAGTCGCTGGGCGGCGTCGAAAGCCTGGTCAATCACCCGGCCATCATGACCCACGCCTCGGTGCCGAAGGAGCTGCGCGAGGCGGGCGGCGTGACCGACAACCTGATCCGGCTGTCGGTCGGCGTGGAGGAGGTCGAGGACCTGATCGCGGATCTGGATCAGGCGCTGGGGTAGTCGCTTCGGAGGCCGGCCCGTCTCGCGGGCCGTCGTCCGGGGCGCGGCCCCACGTCGGATCCTCGGGTCAAGCCCGAGGATGACGGTGGGGGTGGGCGATGGGCTCAGGCGGCCTTGGAGTCCGGCAGGGCGGTCTGGTGGCCGGTGGCGGGGACGACCTTCTTCTTGGCCGGGGCGCGGGGCTTCTTGACGGCGGTGGTCTTGTCGGCGGCGCGTTTCGCGATCTCGGCGTCGATCAGCGGGACCACGTCGGTGGCCGAGGCGATCTGGGTCAGCGAGGCGGTGGTCGAGGCGGACAGGCGCAGGGCGTTCAGGCGCAGGGCCTTCAGGTCCGGGTCGCTCATGGTCGGGATCATGTCGGCAAGCGGGGTCATCGAAGTCTCCTGGATTTGAAAAGCAGTCGGGCCGGCGCCTGTTCGGCGGCCGGCCCTTCCGTCAGCCGGGGATTACCCCCGGCAGGGTCGCTTGTCGGAAACTATTCGGCAGCCTTGAGGCGACCGGCCGATTCCTTGCCCGAACGCGAGTCGCGTTCGACTTCGTAGGAAATCTTCTGATTTTCGTTGAGCGTGCCCAGGTCGGACGTTTCAACGGCCGAGGCGTGGACGAAAACGTCCTTGCCGCCGTCGTCGGGGGCGATGAAACCATAGCCCTTGGTGGAGTTATACCATTTTACAGTGCCGGTAGCCATTTTGAGACCTCCGTTAGGCGTTGACCGCCGGAAGAGGTTCCGGATCGGCCTGTCGGGTCTGAATGGATCGGCTTTGGACCTCGGTGCGCGATGCAAAGGGGCAGCAGCGTTTCGCAAGAGATCGACGTAGCCTCAGATGGGCGCTTTCCGGCCCAATAGCAAGCGCCGTGATTCCGGGCAGGGAGGGCGGAGCCCGCCGGGGCAGGCTCCGCCTCGCTTTCGTCAGTTCGGCATGGAGACGGTGTCGGTGACGTGGATGACGCCGTTCGACTGGAAGACGTCAGCCTGGGTGACCGTGGCGACGCCGCCCGTTTCGTCGGTCAGGATGACGGCGTTTCCGCGCATCGAGGCCGTCAGTACGCCGCCCTCGACGGTGGTCAGACGGGCCTGGCCGCCGTCGGCGCGGATCTGCGCCATCAGGTCCGAGGCGCTGACCCGGCCCGGGACCACGTGATAGGTGAGGATTTTCGTCAGGGTCGCCTTGTTGGCCGGCTGGACGAGGGTGTCGACCGTGCCGGCCGGCAGCTTGGCGAAGGCGGCGTTGGTCGGGGCGAAGACGGTGAAGGGGCCCGGGCCGGACAGGGTGGGGACCAGTCCGGCGGCGGTGACGGCGGCCACCAGGGTGGTGTGGTCGCGCGAGTTGACCGCGTTCTCGACGATGGTCTTCGTCGGATACATGGCGGCGCCGCCGACCATGACCGTGGCCGGGGTGTCGGCGCCGGCGTTCATGGATCCCATGCTGTCCATCGAGGAACAGCCGGCGGCGGCGAGGGCGCCGGCGGCCAGGGCGGCGATCAGAGCGGTGCGGGTGAAGGTCTGTGTCATGGCGTCTCTCCTGAGCGGCCGTCGATACGGCTCGCCCCAGAGACGACGTCGGGCGCCGGACGGATGCCGGACGCGGCATCTGGCCACGCGGCGCATCCGCCGGCCAGGTCGCACCGTAGGCGCGAAACGAAAACGGCGGCGAAGGCTCTCGCCCTCGCCGCCGTCGAAATCATGCATCGGCCGGGGCCGACGCGAGACCTCAGCCTTCGGTCTTCAGCTGGCCAGCCGATTCCTTGCCCGAACGCTTGTCGCGCTCGATTTCGTAGGAAACCTTCTGGTTTTCATCGAGGCCGCGCAGGCCCGCCTGCTCGACGGCCGAGATGTGGACGAACACGTCCTTGCCGCCGTCGTCAGGCTGGATGAAGCCGTAGCCCTTGGTGGAGTTGAACCATTTAACAGTGCCGGTAGCCATTTTCAGGACCTCCGTTAGCGTTGGCCCCAGGGAAGAGCCCCTGCGGCCTGTCGGGTCTGAAAGGAGCGGCTAGACCTCAGTGCGAAAGCAGAGGGTGGCGTTTCGCAGAGAGATCGACAAAACGCTTTTGACCGGTCAGCGCGGCAAAATCAAGTGGTGGGCTGCTCAGTCGCCTCGCCCTCGGGCGTCGGCACATAATGCTCCTGGCACAGCTTGCGCAGGGCGGCGGTCAGGGTCGGGCCGTACAGGGAATCCTGGATGCGCTCGAAGCCCTCGGCCTGAAGCGCGGTCTTGATGTCGCCGACGGTGCGGCAGCCGCCTTCACGCGCCAGCTGGTAGGCGCGTTCGAGGGTCGTGGGACGATGGTTGGTCATCGCCCTTAAATAGGAGCTTCGCCACAGAAAGCGAGGCTTCAGAAAGCGATGCTGATCCCGGCGACCAGGGCGTCGGCGTACTGCTCGCCCGAAACGTCGGCGTCGGTCGCGTGATAGCGGAGCTCGGCTTCCAGATTCCGGCTCAGGGCGTAGGTGAAACCGGCGTTCCAGCCCGTGTAGTCCACACTGTTGTCCTGTTCGCGACGGCCGATGGAGGCGGTCGCTTCCAGCTTTTCGGTGAAGGCCCAGCCGAGGCGGGCTTCATACCAGGTCCAGGCTTTGGTCGAGCCCGTGCCGTCGGGCGAATGCTGCAGGCGGAGCCGGCCGCTGGCGGGGCCGATCGAGCGTTTGACGTCGGCGGTGAACTCCCAGGCGTTGTCGTCCGTACCCGGATCAGCGTCGACCTGCTGCTTGTAAGTCGCGTTCAGGTCCAGATCGAAGCCGGCGACCTCGGGGCGCAGGCCGGCGCCGGCTTCCAGCTCCAGTTCGGAGCCGATCGAGCTCTTGATCGTCTCGAACCCGGTGGCGGCATAGAACAGGCCCGACGCATTCTCCCATTCCGCCTGACCCCAGACGAAGGCCTCGCCGTCGGACTTGGAGGCGTCCTTGGAGCGGTTGTCGGTCGCGGCGCCGAAGGCGAAGGACCAGCTGCCGGCCGCCGGAGCGGCGTCCTGGGCGGCGGCGGAACCGGCGAAAGCCAAGGCGGCGGTCGCCGCAACAGCGACGGTCGTCAGGATGCGGAGCATGATTTGGCCTCGTGTGAACGAGGCGGGGTCTAGAGCCGCTTCTTGTCGAATTTGTTACAGGCTTCCGAAAATTCGTCCGTCAGCCGACGAACAAGCTGCGCCGTGGGCAGAACGTCATGCACGCCGCCGGAGCCCTGGCCGGCCGACCAGACCGTCTTCCAGGCCCGCGCTTCCTCGCCCATGTCGAGCTTGTGTTCCGGCAGGGATTTCGGATCGATGCCGTTGGCGACCAGCGACGGCGTCAGGAAATTGGCCGGGATGCCCGAGACGGCGGGGGTGTAGGTGATGTCGCTGGCTCCGGCCTCGACGATCATCTGCTTGTACTCGGCCTGGGCCATGGACTCGGTCGTGGAGATGAAGCGGGTGCCCATATAGGCGAAGTCGGCGCCCATCATCAGGGCGGCGGCGACGTCCGAACCGGTCGAGAGGCAGCCGGACAGGATGATGGTCCCGTCGTAGAAGGACCGAACCTCCTCGACCAGGGCGAACGGATTGACCACGCCCGCGTGACCGCCGGCGCCGTTGGCCACCAGGATTAGGCCGTCGACCCCGGCCTGGGCCGCCTTGCGGGCGTGGCGGACGTTGGCGATGTCGTGGAAGACCACGCCGCCGTAGCCGTGCACCGCCTCGACCACGTCGCGCACCGCGCCGAGCGAGGTGATGACCAGCGGCGCCTTCTCCTCGACCGTCACCATCATGTCGGCCATCAACCTCGGATTGGTCGGATGGACGATGTGATTGACGCCCCAGGGGGCGGCGTCGTCGTTGAGGCGGGACTTGATCTCGTGGATCCAGTCCCGATAGCCCTCGGTGGTGCGCTGGTTCAGCGAGGGGAAGGTGCCGATGACGCCGGCGTTGCAGGCCTCGACCACCAGATCCGGTCCGGAGACCAGGAACATCGGCGCCGCGATGACCGGCAGCTTGAGACCCTTTTGCAGCGATGCCGGAATGGCCATGGCGTTTCCCCGAGTTGTCTTTCGCTACGGATAGCGGGCTGTCGCGGGGGAAGGCAAATGGAGGATGAGGGATGAGGGATGAGGGATGAGGGATTAGGGATTAGGGGCTTGGGATCAGGAGGGCTGCGCGGCCCACCCCGCGCTGAACGTCAGCGAGTAGCGGATTGCTCTCTCATCCCTCATCCCTCATCCCTAATCCCTGAATGACGGCGCGGCCGCGAGCCGCTAAACCCCGCCCATGACAACAGACACCTCCGGCCTGCACCAGCTCGGCCAGCACACCGTCCAGCCCACCTCGCCGGAAACGGCCGAGCTCGAGCGGGTGCCCAATCCGCACGCGGATGCGCTTTATCTGACGCGCTTCACGGCGCCGGAGTTCACCAGCCTGTGCCCGGTGACGGGCCAGCCGGACTTCGCCCATATCGTCATCGACTATGCGCCGGGCGACTGGCTGGTCGAGAGCAAGTCGCTGAAGCTGTATCTGACCGCCTTCCGCAACCACGGCGCCTTCCACGAGGACTGCACGGTGGCCATCGGCAAGAAGATCGCCGACCTGCTGCAGCCGAAATGGCTGCGGATCGGCGGCTACTGGTATCCCCGGGGCGGCATTCCGATCGACGTCTTCTGGCAGACGGGCGCGGCGCCGGAAGGCCTGTGGCTGCCGGACCAGGGCGTGCCGACGTATCGCGGACGGGGATGACTCCCGGCTTTCGCCCTTCCAGGTCTTCGCTTCGCGCGGCGGGCGGGCGTCAGGTCGTCGTACCCTCCGCCAGCGGCAGGGCCAGTTCGAATGTCGCGCCGGCCGCCGAAGGGACCAGGTCGAGGGTCGCCTGGCTGGCGGCCAGCAGGGCGCGGGCGATGGACAGGCCGAGGCCGGCCCCGCCCTCGCCCCTGCGGGTGGTGAAGAAGGGCTCGAAGACCCGGCCGGCGTCCGCCGGCGTGACGCCCGGGCCATCGTCGGAGACGGTCAGCACCAGCCGGTCCCCGACGGGCTTCGCCTCGACGACGACCGAGGCCGCACCGGCCTGGCGGCTGTTCTCCAGCAGGGTCGAAAGGACCATCTCCACGGTCGAGGCGGGCACGGCGACGCGCGGCGCATCCGCCGGCAGGCGGACGGTGATGGCCAGCCGGTCCGAGCGGGCGTCCACGGCCTTCATCACCGGCGGGCGGGGATCGACCGAGAGGCCGGCCTCGGGCCGGGCCATGTCGGCGCGGGCGAGGTCGAGCAGGCGGGTGACCAGGGCCGAGAGGCGGCGGCCGTCGGCGGCGATGTTGTCGAGGAAGCGTCGGCGTTGCCCGGGCTCCATGTCGTCATGGTCCTGCAGCAGTTCGACCGCGCCCTGGATGCCCGCCAGCGGGGTCTTGAACTCGTGGCTGACGGCGGCGGCGAAGTCGCGCAGATAGCGGGAGCGGCGATCGACGGCCTCGGCCATGCGGCCGAAATCCTCGTAGAGGGTGCGGATCTCGACGGCGGCGGTGGCCGGGGTGGGCGGCAGCGGCCCGCCCCCGGTGGCGACGGCGCGGGCGGCGCGGCTGAGGGCCTCGATCGGGCCGGCGATGCCCCGGGCGACCAGGACGGCGAGGAAGGCGATCAGGCCCAGGGTGCCGACGACCCCGAGGCCGATCTTGATCCGGTCCTGGTAGATGCCGCGGAACAGGGCCCGGGGCGAACGTGAGGTCAGGATCACGCCGCGCACCTGACCGTCCACGATCACCGGCCGGGCGTGGTGGATGCGCAGGCCCGAGGCGCGGCTGAGCCATTCCATCGAGTAGCGGGGGCGATAGGCGTCGTTGCGCCGCAGGACGGTGCGGGCCTCGCCGGCCAAGGCGGCGCGCACCTCCGCCAGGTCGCCGAGCGCGCCGCCGCGGTCGTGGCCGCGGATCACCACGCCCCGGCGGTCGAGGAAGAGGATGGAGGCCAGGGTCGTCCGGCTGGTCCGCTCCATGATTGGATCAAGCCGGGCCGCGACGGCCAGGGCGTCCGGGTCGGGCGGGGCGGCGGCGCTGCGCGCGGGCGGCCGGGCGGGCAGGATCGGCGTCGAGCCCAGGTCGATGGTCGCCGCCTCGGGCCGGTAATATCCGGGCGCGCGGCGGTCGGCGGGATCGAAGGGGACGACGACCACGCCCGGCCAGTCGGTCTCGGCCACCGCCGACAGGGCCGCAGCCTGGGTGATCAGTTCGGCCTCGGTCTGACGCACCAGGGTGTTCTCGTAGACGCGCAGGAAGATGGCGCTCAGCCCCGGAAGGATGGCGGCGAACATCAGCACCGAGAGCAGGATGGTGCGCAGCCGCAGCGCCGGCCAGTGCGAGCGGACGAAGGCGCGGAACCGTGCGATCACCCCGCCGCGCCGAGGCAGGGGCCGAGCTGATAGCCGACGCCGGCCCGGGTCTCGATCACATCGGCCCCGCCGGCCGAGGCGAATTTGGCGCGCAGGTTGCGGACGTGGCTGTCGATGGTCCGGTCGGTCATGGCGAAGCCGGGGCCGTGCACGCGGTCGATGATGGCGTCGCGGGTGAAGACCCGGCGCGGCGCGTCGGCCAGGACCCGGACGATGCTGAACTCGGTCACCGTCAGCGGCACCTCGACATCCTGCCAGCGGGCCCGCCAGCCGTCGGCGTCGAGGCTGAGCCGGCCCCAGGCGAAATGGCCGGCGGTCGGCGGCGGCGGGGTGCGGGCCGCGCGGCGCAGGATGGCCGCGACCCGGGCCACCACCTCGCGCGGGCTGAAGGGTTTGACGACATAGTCGTCCGCTCCCAGCTCCATGCCGAGGACCCGGTCGATCTCGTCGTCGCGCGAGGACAGGAACAGGATGGGCAGGTCGCCCCGGGCGCGGATGCGGCGGCAGGTCTCGATCCCGTCCATGCGCGGCATGTTGATGTCGAGGATCACCAGATCCGGCGCGCGCAGGGCGATCTCGGCCAAGGCCGCCTCGCCGTCGGCGGCCTCGCGGGTGGCCAGTCCGGCCTTCTGCAGGGCGAAGGTCAGGAGGTCGCGGATGTGCGGGTCGTCGTCGACCACCAGGACGGTGCATTGCATGATCGCCATGTTCAGCCTCCCGCCGGCGAGGTCAACGGTTCAGGCGCGGGCCAGGCCGAAGGGGGCAGGACCGCGGCGGGCGCGGGCGGCGGCGGCGGCGGGCGAAGGCGTCCGTCCCAGTATCGCGGGCCGGGCCGGGGTGGCGACAGCGGGCGGCCCCTCGTGAGCCGATCGACCCGATCCAGTCGTCGCTGGTCGCGCCACGTCCAGCCGCGCCATTCGCTCTGGCTGCGGCGGACATTGGCCATGACTTCGAGACGGACGGCGGCCACACGGTCGCGCAGTCCGGGATCGTCGGTGGCCTGTTCCAGCTCGACCAGCGAGACCAGGGCCGGGGCGCCGAGGCCGCGCAGATAGCCGAGGTCCAGTTCGACCCCGCGGCCGCCGACCTCGCGGGCATGGCGCACATTCCAGGCCGCGGCGACGCCGCCGAGGTCGATCACGCTGATCACGGCCAGCACGCCCAGACTGACGCCGACATTGGCGTTGATCAGCCAGTGGGCTGACCGGTCGCGCAGCATGCGCCAGCAGATCAGCAGCAGGCCGACGGCGACCAGCGCCATCCACACCATGGCGGCGATGCGGAAGCGGGTCAGGGCGTAGGCCTCGATATAGTCGGCGGTGCGCAGCAGGCTGGAGGCGACCAGGACGATGTTCTGGGCCACCCAGACCACCACCAGCCCGCGCACCAGCGGGCGCCGGGCCGTGTCCGAGCCCGGCTGCAGGGCGACCAGCACGAACAGGCCGGCCAGCAGGGCGGTGACGATCAGGGGGTAGGCGCCGCGGTGGGCGTAGTCGGCCAGGCCCATGTCGCCGGGCAGGGGCGCGCCGCTCCACAGGAAGGCGATGTCGAGGCCGTTCTGCAGGGCGAAGACGGCGTTGAAGACGACCAGGGACCAGGTGATGGAGGTGGTCAGGGCGGGCGACGGCCGCGCCGCGCCGCGTGTCGGCAGGGCGATCAGCCGGCGCCGCCAGCGGGGGCGCAGCGCGCCCCAGACCATGACGGCGACGACACCCCAGAGCATGGCCCGGGCAAAGCCTTCGGCTGACAGGGTCGGTCCCGTCAGTCCGGCGAAGAAGTCCGAGATCAGCGGGTTGGCGGCCGCGAACAGGGCGAGGAAGATCGCGCCGCCAACGACCGGCATGACCAGCAGACCCAGGATGGCGACCGCGGAGAGCCCCGTGCGCCGCCGCCGCCTGAACTGTGAGGGCCGGAACAGGTCGAGCAACGGGCCGACGAGGCCCGCCACGCCCATAACCACCAGCCTCTGGCCCCAGGCCCAGGCCGGCTCGCCGGAGCGGACCCGGGCGGACAGCACGGCCACGGCCGTCGCGAGGCCGAACAGCCCCCAGGCCAGCGGGCCGGGCCGGTCGACCATGACCAGGGCAAGGGCGACGGCGGCGACGACGGCGGCGAGGGCGCGCCACTCCCGCAACAGGCCGGGCCGCGCCACGACCAGCGCCCCGAGCCAGGCGAGGGCGAACAGGCCCACGGTCGATCCCGGCTCATGCCAGACGAAGAAGAGGTCGGCCAGGGCCACGAGGGCGATGGCCAGACCAAGCTTAAGCCGGAAGGACGAGCGGGACAGGACGGGGGTGTGAAGCATGGGGCCTCCCTTTCGGTCCCGCTTGTCGGCGCGCGGCGTCCACCCCGGTTGCGCCCGCCGGGGAGTATCCGCGCAGACCCCGTGCAGGTCCGGTGCAGACGCCGCCGGGCGCTTGCCCGGAGGTGGCGATAGCTTCTAGGAGGGACGCGCAGCGGAGGCCTCATGACCACCACCCAAACCGACGTCGTCATTCTGGGCGGGGGCCACAACGGCCTGGTGTGCGCCTTCTATCTGGCCAGGGCCGGGTTGAAGGTGACGGTGCTGGAGCGGCGGCATGTGGTCGGCGGGGCGGCGGTGACCGAGGAATTCCATCCCGGTTTCCGCAACTCGACCGCCAGCTACACCGTCAGCCTGCTGAACCCGAAGATTATCGCCGATCTGGAGCTGGCCCGGCACGGACTGAGGGTGGTCGAGCGCAAGGTCTCCAACTTCCTGCCCTTCGACGACGGCCGCTATTTCCTCGCGGGCGAGGGGCGGACGCAGGGAGAGCTGGCGAAGTTTTCGGTCCGCGACGCGGAACGGCTGCCCGACTATGAGGCGCGGCTGGAGGTCGTGGCCTCGGTGCTGCGCGACTGGATCCTGAAGGCTCCGCCCAACATGGTGGAGGGCGGCTGGATGGCCATGCTGCCGGAACTGCTGAAGGGGGCGTCGCTGGGCCGGCAGGCGGCGGGACTGGATACGCAAGGCCGGCGCGACCTGCTGGACCTGTTCGCCAAGTCGGCCGGCGACTGGCTGGACGGCTGGTTCGAGAGCGATCCGATCAAGGCCCTGTTCGGCTTCGACAGCGTCGTCGGCAACTACGCCAGTCCGTATACGCCGGGCTCGGCCTATGTGCTGCTGCACCATGTCTTCGGCGAGGTGAACGGGCGCAAGGGCGTCTGGGGCCACGCCATCGGCGGCATGGGGGCGATCACCCAGGCCATGGCCGCAGCCTGCGCCGAGGTCGGGGTCGACGTGCGGCTCGATACGCCGATCGCCTCCGTCCTGACCGGGAAGGGCCGCGCGGCCGGCGCGGTGACCGAGGCCGGGGACGTGGTCCGGGCTCGGGCGGTGGTGTCGAACCTGCACCCGCGCCTGCTGTTCGAGCGGTTCGTGGACGACGCGGTCGTGCCCGCTGACTTCCGGGAGCGGATCGGCAACTACCAGTCGGGCTCGGGCACCTTCCGCATGAACGTGGCGCTGTCGGAACTGCCCGACTTCGCGGCGCTGCCGGGGCGGGGCGACCACCTGACCGCCGGCGTCATCATCGCTCCGACGCTGGGATACATGGACCGGGCCCATGCCGAGGCGCGGCTGAACGGCTGGTCGTCGAAACCGATCGTCGAGATGCTGATCCCCTCGACCCTGGACGACAGCCTGGCGCCGCCCGGACAGCACGTCGCCAGCCTGTTCTGCCAGCACGTCTCGCCCGATCTGGCGGACGAGCACCGCGACACGGTGGCCGATCTGATGATCGACACGGTCGACCGCCATGCCCCGGGCTTCAAGGCGTCGGTGGTCGGCCGGCTGGCGCTGGGACCGCGCGACCTGGAGCGGCGCTTCGGCCTGGTCGGCGGCGACATCTTCCACGGCCGGCTGAGCCTGGACCAGCTGTTCAGCGCCCGACCGGTGCTGGGCCATGCCGATCACCGGATGCCGGTGCCGGGTCTCTATCTGTGCGGATCGGGCGCCCACCCCGGCGGCGGAGTCACGGGCGCGCCCGGTCACAATGCGGCGCGGGCGGTGCTGAAGGATCTGGGGCGGTAGGGGCGAGGGCCAGGCGCGAGGAAGGTCCCGGGGGGTTACTCGCCCTCGATCCTGATCAGGCTTGCTCAATCCCCATCGCCTTCATCAGGGCGTCGCGGACGGCGGCCTCGGTGAAGGGCTTCTGGATCGTGGCCTGGCCGCGCCATTCCTCTGGCAGGCCGCCCTCGCCATAGCCGGTCGAGAAGACGAACGGCACGCCGCGGGCCTTGAGCGCGTCGGCGACCGGGAAGACCAGCCGGCCCGAGACGTTGACGTCCAGCAGGGCGGCGTCGAGCGACTCGGCGCCCGTGGCCATTTCAAGACCCTCGTCCACGGTGGACGCCGGGCCGACGGGCGTGCAGCCCATGTCCTCGAGGATGGTTTCCAGCAGCATGGCGACCAGCGACTCGTCTTCGACGATCAGAACGCGGCGATCCGACAAGGCTTGGGTCATGAACGTCTCCCCCGATCCAGCGGCGCCGATATTTCCGCGCTGAAACCGCTGCTTGCGTAGTCGAGTTTGACCTCGCCCGCCAGATCATGGCGCACGTTTCGTTCAATCAGCCGACTGCCGAAACCCTTGCGCTCCGGAGGCGTGGCCGGCGGGCCGCCGACCTCGCGCCACGTCAGGGTCAGGACCGGGTTGAGCTGATCCGAGACGGCCCAGTCCACCAGCACCCGGCCCTCGGGCGCCGACAGGGCCCCGTATTTGGCGGCGTTGGTGGCGAGCTCGTGGATGATCATGCCGAACGACAGGGCCGCGGCGGGGTCCAGAGCCACGGGCGGGCCGACCAGGGTCATACGGTGGGGCCCATGGGCCTCGGTCTCATGGGCCAGAACGGCGCCCAGATCGGCGCCCTCCCAATGGCTGCGCGTCAGCAGGTCGTGGGTATGGGACAGGGCCATCAGACGAGCCTGGAAGCTCTCGGCGAAGGTGCGGGGGTCGGGATGGGACCGCGCCGTCTGCATGGCGATCGACTGGACGGTGGCCAGGGTGTTCTTCACCCGGTGGTTCAGCTCGTCGATCATCAGCTTCTGGCGTTCGGCCGCCTTGACCACGTCGGTGACGTCATGGCCCTGGACGAAGACGCCGACGATCCGTCCGTCAACGTCGCGGATGGGCTGATAGACAAAGTCGACATAGGCGTCCTCGGGCGCCTCTCCCGGCGAGCGCTGAAGCTTGACCAGACTGGCCTGGCCATGGACCGGCTCCCCGGTCTCGAAGACGCTGTCCAGCAGGTCGATAAAGCCCTGGTCGACCACCTCGGGCAGGGCCTGCGCGGTCGCGAGCCCCTCCAGGTCGCGATGGCCGGTCAGACGGCGATAGGCCTCGTTGTAGAACTGGAACACATGGGTCGGTCCCGACAGGACGGCGACGAACCCGGGCGACTGCATGAACATGTCGACGAGCCGGTTGCGCTCGCTGGCCAGGCGGAGGTTGTCCTCCTGGACGATGCGCGCCCGCTCCAGGACGTTGCCCCCGATCATCGCGTCCAGGGCGGTGGAGGAGGCCGCGCCGTGAGTCGCGGCGGTGCTCTGGCGCAGCCGTTCCAGCTCGGTGATGTCGGTGGTGTGCTGCAGCAGCCAGATCACCTCGCCCTCGGCGTTCAGGATCGGCGTGTGGGTGGCGCTCCAGTACCGTTCCTCCAGGACCGGTTCGCCGGCCGGCGTCGCGCGCGGAATGGAAAAGCGCACCAGGGCGAGGTGGTCGCGCTGACGCGTGTCGCGCGCCTTTTCCAGCGAGGCCTGGACCTGCCGCACGTTTTGCGGCGCTTCGTCGCCCGGCCCGGAGTCGAAGGCGGCGAACAGGGGCTGGCCGATGATGGCGTCCCGCGTGCTGTTCGTGACGTCCAGGTAGGCCTGGTTCGCGCCCGCGATCCGCAAGTCGGGCGTCAGCAGGACATACGGATTCGGCGAGGCGTCGAATGCGCCCGCCAGATCGACCGCCAGGTCGCCCGATTTCGCCAGCTGCTTCAAGTCAACTCCACCCCGGTCCGGCCATAACGCCGTGAACCGCAATCGGTTCACCCCATCGCGAGCCCGGAGCAGAGTCGTTATTTGAGACATCGCTCCCGCCCGCGCTAGTGTCCGGCCATGGTTCTGGCTTCAATTTTCGTCGCGGCGGTTCTGATCATGACTCCATCGGAGGCCGGGCCGTCCAACCCTCGCGTCGCGGTCGAACAGGGCGAGCTGGTCGGCCGGCGGGACGGAACGGTCGTCAGTTTCAAGGGCGTCCCCTACGCCGCGCCGCCGGTGGGCCCGCTGCGCTGGCGGAGGCCCCATCCCGCCGCGTCGTGGCGCGGGCCCCGCGACGCCGGACAGGTCGGGGCGATCTGCATCCAGCCCCCGTCGGGCGGCGATCCGGGTGTGGGGCCCCTGCCGATGAGCGAGGACTGTCTGACGCTGAACGTCTGGACGCCGGCGGACCGGGCCGGGCCTCGGCCGGTGATGGTCTGGATCCACGGCGGCGGGTTCAACAACGGCTCGGGCACGGCGGCGCTGTACGACGGGACGAATCTGGCCAGGCGCGGCGTGGTGGTGGTGACGATCAACTACCGGCTGGGGCGATTGGGCTTTTTCGATCATCCGGCGCTGGCGGCGGAGCGCGAGCAGGGTGAGCCGGCGGCCAACTACGGGATGATGGACATCGTCGCCGCCCTGAAATGGGTGCGCGACAATGCGGCGGCCTTCGGCGGGGACGCCGGGAACGTCACCGTCTTCGGCGAATCGGCCGGCGGGGCGGCGGTGACCCGGCTGATGATCTCGCCCGAGGCGCGCGGCCTGTTCCACCGGGCGGTCGTGCAGTCCGGTCTGGGCCGCGACTCAGGCGTTCCGCTGGACGCGCCTTCGGCCATCGGCGGTCCGTCGCTGCGGGACCGCGGCGCGGCCTTCGCCCGGACGGTCGGCGCGACGACGGCGGAGGCCCTTCGCGCCCTGCCCGCCGAGGCCCTGCTGAACCCCGCGCCGAACTTCTACGGCGGCGACAATCTGGTCGTCGACGGCCAGCTGGTCACCGAGGATGTCGAAGCCGCCTTCGCCGCCGGCCGCGAGGCGCCGGTCCCGCTGATCATCGGCACGAACAGCGCCGAGTTCTGGTGGATCCGGCCGCAGGAGATCAGCCCCTATGGCGCCATCGACGACGCCCTGACGTCGCAGGAACGGGTCGATCTCTACGCGGCCTATGGCGGGGAGGACGGCTATCGCGCCCATGTGGTCAGCGACCTGGCCTTCAACGAGCCCGCCCGCCACCTGGCGCGGCTGCACGCCCGGAACGGGCATCCGACGTATCTGTACCGCTTCGACGTCGTGCCGGATTCCAACCCCGAGCCCAGCGGCGGCGCGACCCATGCCTCCGAGCGGCCCTATGTGTTCGACAATCTGCACACGGTCGGGCGTCCGATGGGCGAGCGGGACGACCGCGCGGCCAGGGCCATGGCGGACTACTGGACCCGATTCGCGACCCGGGGCGATCCGAACGGGGAGGGGCTTCCCATCTGGCCCGGGTTCGGCGCCGAACGCGACCGGCTGCTGGAGTTCACCAACGACGGTCCGGTGGCGAAGGCGATCCCGTTCGCCGACCGGCTGGACCTGATCGAAGCCTATTACGCCCGGGTGAGGTGAAGCGCGGCTTTCTCCCTCCCCCGAAGTGGGGAGGGACGGCGAGGCGAAGCCGAGCCCGGGTGGGGAAGTGCGGACATTCCACCGTCCGGGCTTGCCGCTGCAATTCCCCACCCCGATCGCTGCGCGATCGACCCTCCCCATGAAGGGGAGGGAGAGGGGTGTGGCTACAGCGTATCCAGCACCGCGCCGTGGGTCCGGATGACCTCGGCGTACAGCAGGCCGGAATCCTTGATGGTCCGTTCCTGGGTCAGGAAGTTCACGTGTGTGATGCCGAACCGCTTGGAATAGCCCAGCGACCATTCCAGATTGTCGAGCAGCGACCAGGCCATGTAGCCGCGGATGTCGACGCCCTTGCCGATGGCGTCGTGCAGGGCCTTGAGGTGGTTCTTCAGATAGTCGACCCGCATCGGATCCTGGATGCGGCCGTCGATGGCGTGGGGCGGATCGTACCAGGCCGAGCCGTTCTCGGTGACCATCAACGGCAGGCCGTTGGTCTGTTCGTGCAGCCAGACCAGGGTGTCGGTGAGGGCCGGGGGATAGACCTCCCAGCCGGTCTCGGTGTGGGCGTGCTGGATCTGTTTCACCGGGCGCGAACGGGTCGGCCAGGCGTCGGGTGCGTTCTCGGGCACCGAGCGGGTGTACCAGTTCAGCCCCATCCAGTCGGTCGGCTGGGCGATCAGGTCGAAGTCTTCCTGCGGGAACTCGCGGTACGCCTCGCCATAGACGTCCTTCAGCTCCTCCGGATAGCCGCGGCCCATCAGCGGGTCGAGGAACCAGCGGTTCATCTGGGCCTCGGCGCGCTTGCGGGCGGCCTCGTCCTCGGGCTTGTCCGACGCGGGATATTTGGGCTCGATGTTGAGGACGATGCCGATCTGGCCTTCGCCGACTTCACGGAAGCGCTTCACCGCGGCGCCGTGGGCGCGCAGCACGTTGTGGCCGGCGATCATGGCCTCGAAGGCCGACTTGTGGCCGGGGGCCAGGGCGCCGTGCAGATAGCCGCCGTCGACGATGACCCAGGGCTCGTTGATCGTGCCCCAGGTCTTCACCCGGCCCTTGAATTTCTCGAACAGGACCTGGCCGTAGTCGGCGAACCAGTCGGCGATGTCGGGGTTCAGCCAGCCGCCGCGATCGTCCAGCGCCGCCGGCAGGTCCCAGTGATAAAGGGTGCACAGCGGCTCGATGCCCTTTTCCAGCAGGCCGTCGACGAGCTTGTCGTAGAAGTCGAGCCCCTTCGGATTGATGGCCCCGCGGCCCTCCGGCATGACCCGACTCCAGCTCACCGAAAACCGGTAGGCCTGCAGGTTCAGGCGGGTCATCAGGTCGATGTCCTCGCGCCAGCGGTTGTAATGGTCGCAGGCCACGTCGCCGGTGTCGCCGTTCAGCATCATGCCGGGGGTGTGGCTGAACCGGTCCCAGATCGACGCCCCCGCGCCGTCGGCCATGGACGAGCCCTCGATCTGATAGGCGGCCGTCGCTGCGCCCCACAGAAAACCTTCGGGAAACCGATAGTTGCCTGTGTTTTCTGAAGTCATCTGAAGGAGCCTCGGCGAGCTGGGACGCGAACTGGAAGGACGGATTGGCGACGGTCGGTACCTGTGTAGCCCTGCCGACACAACCTCGGTGTGTCCAAACTAGGGCACTTGCGGGGCGTATTACTAGTGTGTCATGTAATCGGTTACAGAGATTTTCCGGACGGACCCGCACAAGCGGGCCGGCACCGGTGGAAACACAGGGAGGATGACGCTTGACGCCGACGGCGCCCCGACAAATCTGCGTGGAGACCGCGGCGTGAAGGCCGCCACGATTCGCGATGTCGCGGAGCGGGCGGATGTGTCCGTGGCCTCGGTTTCGCGCGTCCTCAACGGCGCCGGCCCCGTGACCGAAGCGACCCGCAACAAGGTGCTCGAGGCCGCCAAGGCGCTGCAGTACGTGCCGCATTCGGGCGCCCGCAGCCTGTCGACCAGCAGGAGCCAGACCATCGGCGTCATCCTGCCGGACCTGTACGGCGAGTTCTTCTCGGAACTGATCCGCGGCATGGACGTCGCCGCCCGCTCGCTCGGCTATCACCTGATCGTTTCCAGCTCGCACGACGACGCGGAGGAGGCCTCGGCCGCGATCCGTTCGATGCGCGGCCGGGTCGACGGCCTGATCGTGCTGTCGCCCCATCTGGACGCCGCCAACCTGGCCGCCGGCCTCGCGGGCCGCACGCCCATCCTGCTGATGAACGGCGGGGCGGACGACAACCGCGCCTCGATCGTTGTCGACAATCATGGCGGCGCGATTCAGGCCGTCGAGCATCTGATCGCCACGGGCCGCCGGCGCATCGCCCATATCTCGGGCCCGACCGGCAACCTCGAGGCCGAGGCCCGGCTGGCGGGCTATCTCGAGGCCATGGCCAGGGCGGGCCTGCCGACGACCGTGGTCGAGGGCGCCTTCACCCAGGCCTCGGGTCATGACGCCGGCGTGGCGCTGGCCGCGAGCCAGACCCGCCCCGATGCGGTCTTCGCCGGCAACGACAACATGGCCGTCGGAGCCATGCTGGCGCTCCAGGACGCGGGCCTGCGCGTGCCCGAGGACGTGGCCATCGTCGGCTTCGACGACGTGCCGATCGCCAGCCTGGTCCGGCCCGCCCTGACGACCCTCAGGATCCAGATTGCAGAAACCGGACGCGGCGCGCTCGAGCGCCTCGTCCGCATGATCAACGCAGCGGGCGAAGCCGTCGCCGACACCGCATGCGAGGTCGTCCGGCCCGAGCTGGTCGTACGCCCGTCAAGCCAACCGGCGACATCCGACATCACCAAATCCGGCGGGCGTCTTCGCGCCGACGCCGACACGCCATCTCTGAAGGGGGAGAATTCCTGATGACCCGCAAGTCCATTCAGTACATGGGGGCGGCCTCCGCTCTCGCCCTGGCCGTCTCGCTGGCGTGCGCCGGCGGGGTTTCGGCCCAGGTGACCACTTCGACGATCCGCGGCTCGGTCACGGACGACGGCGTCGCCGAGGCGGGGGCCACGGTCGTCGCGCGCGACACCGCGTCGGGCTTCACCACCCGCTCCACCGCCAACGCCAACGGCGGCTATGTGCTGTCGGGTCTGCGCCCCGGCACCTATGAGGTCACGGTGACCACGACGGAGGGCGAAACCGCGTCGGACGTCGTCACGATCGGCGTCGGCCAGGTCGGCGATCTGGATCTGGCCGTCGGGGCGGCGGTCATCGCCGCCGACAGCGACGCTACCGAGCTGGGCGATGTGGTCGTCACCGGCCGCCGTCTGGCCGAGGTGCGCACGCCGGAGAACGCGACCAACGTCACGACCCAGCAGATCAACACCCTGCCGCAGATCAACCGCAACTTCCTCAATTTCGCGGCCCTGGCGCCGGGCGTTCGCCTGTCGCAGGACGAGAACGAGCAGACCATCACCGCCGGCGGCCAGCGCGCGGAATCGGTCAACGCCTTCATCGACGGCGCCAGCCTGAAGTCCAACATCATCGCCGGCGGCATCATCGGCCAGGACGACAGCCGCGGGAACCCGTTCCCCCAGGCCGGGATCCAGGAGTTCCGGGTCGTCAGCCAGAACTTCAAGGCCGAGTATGAGCAGGCCTCGTCGGCGATCATCACCGCCGTCACCCGGTCCGGCACGAACGAGTTCCACGGCGAGGTCTTCGCCACCTATCGCGACCAGGAATACATCGCCCAGGACACCTTCTCCGAGCGTCGCGGCGACCCGAAGGCCGACCTCGAGGTCCAGCAGTACGGCTTCGCCCTCGGCGGTCCGATCATCCAGGACACGCTGCACTTCTTCGGCACCTATGAGCACAAGCAGGAAAACCGCGCCCGCGCCGTCAACCTGGGCCGTCAGGACGCGCGCTTCGTCACCCAGTTCGGCCAGTACATCGGCACCTTCGCGGCGCCGTTCGAGGAAGACCTGTTCTTCGGCAAGCTCAGCTGGCAGCCGATGGAAGGCCATCTGCTCGACTGGAGCGTCACCTATCGCGACGAATCCGACCTGCGTGACTTCGGCGGCGCGGATTCGTTCGAGCGCGCCAACAACCTCCAGCAGACGACCCTGACCAGCAATCTTCGCTACCAGTGGCAGACGGACTCGTTCCTGAACGAGTTCGCGATCGACTATCGCGACTACAATTACAATCCGGGCGCCGCCAACTTCTCGGCCGCCGGCGCGACCTATCGGCTGTTCGAGAACGACACCAATGCGGGCCTTCCCGGCTTCCAGCCCGACTATTTCGGCGGCGCCGCCATCATCAATCTCGGCGGCCGCGACAGCACCCAGGACATCCACGACAACGCCATCACGATCCGCAACGATCTGACGTTCAACGATCTCGAGATGAGCGGCTTCCACACCATCAAGCTGGGCGCCAAGGTGTCGCTCCAGAACTATGAGGTGAACAAGCAGTTCGGCCGCAACCCGAACTTCTACTACGACGTCGACGGTCGGCCGGAACTGAGCGGCAGCACCACGGTGCCGTACCGCGTCGAACTGGGCCAGGCCTTCCCCGAGGTCGATCTCGATAACACCGTCATCGGCCTGTACATCCAGGACGACTGGCGGATCACCGACCAGCTGGAGCTGAACCTCGGCCTGCGCTGGGACTATGAAACCGACGCCAACAACAACGACTATGTGACCCCGGCCAGCGTCATCGCCGGCCTGGACCAGTGGATCGCCTCCACCGACGGCGGCAAGCCCGCGGGCTATGCGCCGAGCTGGTTCAACAGGGACGACTACATCTCGACCGGGAACAACCGCGACCCGTTCGCGGGCGCCTTCCAGCCCCGCATCGGCTTCTCTTACGATGTGTTCGGGGACCGGGCGACGGTGATCTTCGGCGGCGCGGGACGGTACTACGACCGGGTCAACTTCAACTTCTCGTACGACGAACTGGTCAAGCCGTTCGACATCCGCAAGAACGCCTTCTTCAGCACCACCGGCCGGCCGGCGGGCCAGGACCGCGATCCCGGTCCGGGCGTCGATCTGCCGGGAGACGCCGGTGATCCGATCCTGTGGCAGGCCTCGTACGGCACCGCCGCCGGCCTGGATCCGGTTCTGGCGACCATCCCCGGCAAGGGCGAAGCCTTCCTGCTGTCGAACGACTTCGAGCCGCCCCGGACCGACCAGTTCAACCTCGGTCTTCGCCAGCGCTTCGGCGACTGGCAGAGCGAGTTCACCCTCGCCTACGGCAAGACCGAAAACGAGTTCACCTGGGCCTATCTGAACCGCTGCCGCGAACCCACACGCGGCAACGACGGCGGCGGCTTCGGCGACAACGGCGGCTTCTGCTCGCCGGGCGGCACGAACCCGTATCGCAGCTATCTGGTGTCGGACCACAACAAGAGCCGTGAGTTCAAGGCTCTCTACGTCAAGCTGGACAAGAACTACACGGCCGACTCCGGCTGGGGCCTGAACGTCGCCTACACCTGGTCGCAGGCTGAACAGAACGGCGGACGGGACGCCTTCTGCTTCGACTGCTTCAGCATCGAGAGCTCGCCGGTCCGTCCGACCGACAATGACGAGCGTCACCGCATCGTCGCCAACGGCATCGTGGATCTGCCGTTCGACTTCCAGCTGTCGGGCATCCTGACGCTGGGCTCTGGCACGCCTTTCGACGTGTTCGACGGACGCGGCCCGAACTTCGTTTACCGCCCGAACCACGGCCGCCCGCAGCAATATAACTTCATCATCCCGAACTCCTTCGCCTACCGGAACCTCGATCTCCGCCTGACGAAGGACTTCACGGTGTTCAGCGGATCGGAACTGTCGCTCTATCTGGACGTCATCAACGTCTTCAACTTCGACAACTTCAGCGGCTTCGACGGCGGGACGGGCTCTACGGCGAGCCCCAATCCGAACTTCGAGCAGCCTTCGACCGTGCTGTTCCCGACGCGCACCTTCCAGTTGGGCATGCGTTACAGCTTCTAACGGCTCCTGAGCCTGGCGGCCGCCCCCCGGTCCTGACGGGGGGCGGCTGTTTTTTTGACTGTGTCGAGTTTGCGTATGAGGATGGAGTCCATGGATCGCCGCCGGTTTCTGATGGGCTCCACGGTCGCGGGAGTCGCGGCCCTGTCGGTCGGCGGGTGCGGCGGCGCGGGACTGGATTACTTCAGGCCGGAGGCGCCGCGGATCGATCCCGAGATCGACGAGCTGCAACAGCGCACCTTCAACTGGTTCGCCCATGTCACCAACCGGGCCAACGGCCTGACGCCCGACCGCTGGCCGACCGAATCCTTTTCCTCGGTGGCGGCCGTCGGCTTCGCCCTGACCTGCTGGCCCATCGGCGTCGAGCGCGGCTGGATGAGCCGCGAGGAGGCGCGCGAGCGCGTCCTGACCACGATCCGCTTCTTCCACGATGCGCCGCAGGGGCCGCAGGCGACAGGCGTGACCGGCTACAAGGGCTTCTTCTACCACTTCCTCGACATGGAGACGGGCCACCGGTTCGGCCGCACCGAGCTTTCGACCGTGGACACCACCCTGCTGGTGGCGGGCATGCTGTTCGCCGCCCGCTGGTTCGACGGCGGCCATGCCGACGAGGTCGAACTCCGTCGCCTGGCCCAGGCCGTCTATGAGCGGATCGAGTGGGACTGGGCGGTGGTTCGTCCGAACCGGATCACCATGGGCTGGCACCCCGAGACCGGCTTCATCGAGGCCGACTGGCACATCTACAACGAAGGCATGCTGACGCTGTTGCTGGCCATCGGCAGCCCCACCCATCCGGTTCCCGCCGCGGTCTGGGAGGAATGGTGCAGCGTCTACGACCAGAGCTGGACCGACCGCTGGGGCCCGGCGCACCTGCATTTCCCCCCGCTGTTCGGCCATCAGTACAGCCATATGTTCGTCGACTTCCGCGGCCTCTACGACCCGTGGATCCGGGCGAAAATCCGCGAGACCGGCGAAGAGTTCGACTACCGCATCAACAGCGTCCGGGCGGTGCAGGCGCAGCGCAAATACGCCATCGACAACCCGATGGGCTGGGCCGGCTATTCGGCGGATGTCTGGGGCCTGACCGCCTGCGACGGGCCGGGCGATTTCAGACAGGTCGTCGACGGCCGCGAGCGCCAGTTCTTCAGCTATTCGGCCCGCGGTCCCGGCGATCGCGACGACGGCACCATCGCCCCGACGGCGGCCATGGCCTCCTATCCCTTCGCGCCCGTCGAGGTGACGGCGGCCCTGAAGGCGATGAAGGCGCGCTACGGGGCGGGGATCTACACCGAGTTCGGCTTCCTCGACTCGTTCAACCCGACCCTGACGGAGCGCGACGGGCGGCTGCAGCACGGCCGCATCGTGCCGGACGTCGGCTGGGTCGACGGCGACTATCTGGGCATCGATCAGGGACCGATCGTCATCCAGATCGAGAACCATCGCTCCGAGGCCGTCTGGAGCCGGATGCGGCTGGAGCCCAATCTGGTGCGGGGTCTCAAACGCGCCGGCTTCACCGGAAGCTGGCTCAATCTCCCGGCGGTGCGCGCGCTGTGACGGCGCTGCGTCCCGATCGGCGCACGGCCCTGGGCCTGCTCGCGGGAGCGGCGGCGGCCAGCGTGGCCGGGTGCGGCGTACGGAACGACGGGATCGTCCGGCTGCGCTTCTGGGCCATGGGCAATGAGGCGACCAATGTCCCGCAGATCCTGCCCGAGTTCGAGCGGCTGAACCCGGACATCAGGGTCGAGGTCCAGGCCCTGCCGTGGACGGCGGCCCATTCCAAACTCCTGACCTCCTACGCCGGCGACTCGTTGCCGGACCTCAGCCAGGTCGGCAACACCTGGGTGGCCGAGATGGCGGCCATCGGCGCGATCAGCGCCCTGCCGGCCTTCGCTTCGGATCTGCTGACGGACCAGTTCCCGGCGGTGCTGGAGACCAACCGGATCGGCGGGCAGGTGGTGGGCGTGCCGTGGTACGTCGACACGCGGCTGATCTACTATCGCGCCGATCTGCTGGAGCAGGCCGGCTTCCCCGACGGCGTGCCGCAGACCTGGGAGAGCTGGAAGGCGGCGATGCACGCGGTCAAGCGGGTGGCGGGGCCGGGGAACTACGCCGTCCTGCTGCCGGTCAACGAGTTCGAACAGCTGCTGACCTTCGGCCTGCAGGGCGAGGAGCCGCTGCTGCGCGAGCGCGACACGCGCGGCAATTTCTCCAGCGCCTCCTTCATCGCCGCCCTCGAATTCTACAAGAGCCTGTTCGACGAGGGCTTGGCCCCGGTCGCCTCCTCGACGCAGATTTCCAACGTCTGGACCGAGTTCGAGCGCGGCTATTTCAGCTTCTACTTCTCCGGGCCGTGGACCATCGGCGACTTCAAAAACCGGCTGAAGCCGACGACGCGGTGGATGACCTCGGGCGTGCCGGGGCCGAGCGGACCGGGAGCCTCGGCGCCGGGCGGCTCGTCGCTGGTCGTCTATCGCCAGTCGCCGCATCAGGAGGCGGCGTGGAAATTGGTGCGCTATCTGGCCGATCCGGCGGTGCAGGCGCGCTTCAACACCATCACCGGCGACCTGCCGGCCCGCGAGAGCGCCTGGGCGGCGCCGGCGGTGGCGAACGATCGCTATGTCGCCGCCTTCAAGGGCCAGCTGTCGCGGGCGAAGGCCGTGCCCAAGGTGCCGGAGTGGGAGCGGATCGTCACCGAGATGCAGATCGTCGCCGAACGCATGGTGCGCGGCCAGTTCACCCCCCGCGCCGCCGCCGCCGAGATCGACCGCCGCGCCGACCGGCTGCTGGAAAAGCGCCGCTGGATGATCGAACAGGGGAGGGCGATATGAATTGCCCGCGTTTCCCTTCTCCCCTCGGGGGAGAAGGTGGCCCGAAGGGCCGGATGAGGGGGCTGTCGGCCCGATGCTCATCCGCCGCCGGCATGCCCGCTGAGCCATACCCCTCATCCGTCTCGCTTCGCGAGCCACCTTCTCCCCCAAGGGGAGAAGGATCATGACGATGGACGCCGCCGTCGTCGCCAAGCCGCCGCGCAAGGCCGGCACGCCCCGCTCCCGCGAGCGCGCGGCCTGGGGATTCGTGGCTCCGGCCCTGATCGCGATCGCGGTCTTCTTCGCCATCCCCGTCTTCTCGGCCCTGCTGCTCAGCCTGACCGATTTCGACATCTACGCCCTGGCCGACATCGGCAATGTCCGCTTCGTGGGGCTGCAGAACTATGAGCGGCTGCTGGGCAATCCGCTGTTCTGGGGCGCGATGCGGAACACCGGCCTGTTCGCCCTGATCGGGGTGCCGGTGTCGATCGGCGCCTCGCTGGCGGCGGCGGTCATCCTCAACGCCCGGGTGATCAAATGGCGGCCGATCTGGCGGGTGATGTTCTTCGCCCCCTATGTCACCACCCTGGTCGCCACGGCGGTGCTGTGGAACTACCTGCTGCACACCAAGTACGGCGTCATCAACTGGGCCATCCAGAGCATCGGCCTGCCGGCCGTCGACTGGCTGGGCCAGCCCTCGACCTCCATCCCCGCCATACTGATGTTCGTCGTCTGGAAGATCTTCGGCTACAATATGCTGATCTTCCTCGCGGTTCTTCAGACCGTGCCGGACGATCTGTACGAGGCCGCGCGCATCGACGGGGCCGGGCCGTGGAAGCAGTTCCAGCACGTCACCCTGCCGGGCGTCGCCCCGACCCTGCTGCTGGTGTCGATCATTTCGGTCGCCGGCTTCTTCCAGCTGTTCGCCGAGCCCTATGTGATGACCCAGGGCGGGCCGGCCCAGTCGACCGTGACGGTGCTCTACTTCATGTACGAAGAGGGCTTCAAATGGTGGAACCTCGGCTCCGCCAGCGCCGTGGCCTTCATCCTGTTCCTGTGCATCCTGGCCGTGACCCTGGTGCAGCTGGCCGTGGCGAAGCGGATGGGGGCGTACGAATGAGCGCCTCCCACCCCGTCATCCCGACCGTCATCCTCGGGCTTGACCCGAGGACCAGACCGTCCGGTGCTCAGTGGTCGGGTGAACGTACGGCCTGGAGGGCCATCGGCCGTGCGCCGTGCGGGCCCACATCCGATCCTCGGGTCAAGCCCGAGGATGACGGTGAGAGGGGGGTGGCGGCATGAAGGCCAGAGCGATCGCCCTCAACCTCGCCGTCGGCCTGATCGGCCTGATCGTGCTGTTCCCCCTGCTGTGGATGCTGTCGGTCAGCTTCATGACCACGGGCGAGGCCGCGACCTTCCCGCCGCCCCTCCTGCCGAAGAGCTGGACGCTGCAGCATTACCGCGACCTGTTCGTGACCCAGGGCATGGGCCGCTATCTGTGGAACAGCTTCGCCCTGGCGTCGCTGGCCACGGGGCTGGCGCTGCTGTTCACCGTGCCGGCCGGCTACGCCTTCGCCAAACTGGCGTTCAAGGGCAGGGACCGGGTGTTCCAGATCCTGGTCGGGGCGCTGGTCGTGCCGGCCCAGATCGGCACCCTGCCGCTCTTCCTGATGCTGAAATCGATGGGGCTGGTGAACACCTACGCCGGCGCCCTTGTGCCGTGGCTGGCCTCGATCTTCGGCCTGTTCCTGGTGCGCCAGTATTCGCTCAGCATCCCCGACGAGATGCTGGAGGCGGCCCGCATCGACGGCGCGTCAGAAGGCCAGATCTTCCGGCGCATCGTCCTGCCGACGCTGCAGCCGATCATCGTCACCCTGGCCCTGTTCGTCTTCCTCGGCAGCTGGAACGACTTCCTGTGGCCGCTGATCATCCTGACGGACCAGTCCAACTACACCCTGCCGGTGGCGCTGGCGGCGCTGTCGCGCGAGCATGTGCAGGACATCGAGCTGATGATGGCCGGCGCCGTCATCACCGTGGCCCCCGTCCTGATCCTGTTCCTCGCCCTGCAGCGCTACTACATCCGCGGCATGCTCGCGGGCAGCGTGAAGGGATGAGGGTGTTCGCCGTTCTTTCGGGCGCGTTCGCCCTGCTGGCGACCGCCGCTCAGGCCCAGTCTCCTCGCGCGCTCGACAGTTTCGAAACCCTGACTCCATGGTCGGCCGACGCCTCGACAGACGTGTCCTCGGCCATCATCGGCGTGCCCGGCCACGACGGTCGGGCCATGCGGCTGGACTACGACTTCAACGGCCGGTCCGGCTACGCCTTCGCCGCCCGCGCGATCGCTCTGGACGTCCCCGCCAACTATGAGATCAGCTTCTGGCTGCGCGGCGAGATGCAGCCCAACACACTGGAAATCAAATTCGTCGACGCCTCGGGCGACAACGTCCACTGGCGCCAGATCCGGGGATTTCAGGCCAACGCCGAATGGACCCGCTATACCATCAAGGCGCGCCAGATCATCCGGGCCTGGGGACCGAACCCTGACCACACCTTCCGCGGCGCCCAACGGATCGAGTTCGTGGTCACGGCGGGCGAGGGCGGCAAAGGCTGGATCGAGGTGGACCAGCTGGAGCTGCGGGAGCTGCCGCCCGAGCCCTCGGTCCCGCCGCGTCCGCTGGCCAGCGCGACCAGCGAGGACGGCTTGAACGTCGCCGCCCGGGCGGTAGACGACGACCTCGGGACCGGCTGGCGCACGGGGGCGGCCGGCGCGCAGAGCCTGACGCTGGACCTCGGCTATGAGCGCGAGTTCGGCGGCGTGACCCTGCGCTGGGCCGAGGGGCTGGCGGCGTCGCGCTACCGGCTGATGGCGTCTTCGGACCGGCAGGACTGGCGTGAGCTGGCGAAGGTCAGCGACGGCGACGGCGGCGTCGACTGGCTGCGCACGCCCGAGGCCTCGGCCCGCTGGCTGCGGCTGGAGCTGGTGGCCCCGACCGGCGACGGCCCGGCCCATGCGACCCAGGCCGGCGCGGGCCAGATGCCCGGCGCCCGGCGAGCGACCGGCTATGCGCTGAACGCGCTGGAGATCGAGCCCCTGTCGTTCGGCGAGACGGCGACGACCTTCATGCGCGCCGTGGCGGGCGAGAGCCGGCGCGGCCTCTATCCGCGCGGCTTCGTCGGGGAACAGCCCTACTGGACCCTGGTCGGGGTCGACGGCGGCGGCGAGAGCGGTCTGATGGGCGAGGACGGCGCCATCGAACTGCGCCGCGGCGGGCCGTCGATCGAGCCGTTCGTGCTGGACAACGGGCGGCTGGTGACGTGGGCCGATGTCGGGATCAGCCAGTCATTGCAGGACGGCGACCTGCCGATCCCGACCGTGACATGGACCGGAGACGGCTGGACCCTGGTCACGACCGCCTTCGCCGAGGGGACGCCGGAGCAGGCGCAGCTCTACGGGCGGTATGTCCTGACCAACACCTCGAACCGGCCCCGCACCCTGACGCTGGCGCTGATGGCCCGGCCGTTCCAGGTCAACGGGCCGACGCAGTTCCTGACCACGCCGGGCGGCGTGGGGCCGATCGAGCAGATCGACTGGAATGGTTCGACCCTCGTGCTGAACGACGCCATCCGCATCAGCAGCCTCGCCGCGCCCGACGGCGTGGCCATGGGCACGTTCGCCAGCGGGGCGGACCCTCAGAGCCTGCTGGCCGCCGCCGTCCGGCGCCGCGATCCGGGCGGGCGGCATGTGGAATCGGACAGCACGACCCTGACCGCCGGCGCCCTGCTGTATGATGTGACCCTGCAGCCGGGCGAGACCCGGACCTTCGGCCTTGTCGCCCGGCTGGCGGGACCGACCCCGGATCTGGGGCCGGTCGCCGACGTCGCCGGGGTTCTCGCGGCCGCCCGGACGCGCGTCGCCGCCGCCTGGCGCGAAAAGCTGGATCGCTTCGACCTGATCCTGCCGCCGCAGGCCGGCCCCGTGGAGGCGGTGATGAAGTCCTCGCTGGCCCATATGCTGATGTCCCGTCAGGGGCCGATCCTGCAGCCGGGGACGCGCAGCTATAACCGCAGCTGGATCCGCGACGGGGCCATGATGGCCGAAGGGCTGAACCGGCTGGGGCATGCCGACCTGTCGGCCGACTATCTGCGCTGGTACGCCCCCCATGTGTTCGACAACGGCAAGGTCCCCTGCTGCGTCGATGAGCGCGGGGCCGATCCGGTGCCCGAGAACGACAGCCACGGGGAGTTCGTCTTCCTCGCGGCGGAGACATACCGTTACACCCGCGACGAGGCCTTGCTGCGCGAGGTCTGGCCGCAGGTGCAGTCGGCGATCGGCTATATGGACGGGCTGCGGGCCTCGACCCGCACCGCCGCGTTCCAGGCGGCGGACCAGCGCCATCTCTACGGCCTGCTGCCGCCGACGATCAGCCACGAGGGCTATTCGGACAGGATCGCCTACTCCTACTGGGACGACTTCTGGGGTCTGCTGGGCTATCGCGACGCCGCCTTCATCGCTGACGTCCTGGGCGATGCGCCCGCCGCCGCCCGCATCCGCGCGGCCGAGGCCGAGTTCCGCACCGACATCATGGCCTCGATCGAGGCGACGGCGCGGGTGCACGGGATCGACTGGATCGCCGGCGCCGCCGACCGGGGCGATTTCGACGCGACGTCGACCACCATCGCCCTGTCGCCCGGCGGCCTGATCGACGAACTGCCGCAAGGTCTGCTGAAAGGCGCCTTCGACAAATGGTGGGCCAATTTCACCGCCCGGCAGGAGAACCGCCAGGCGTGGAAGGACTACACCCCCTATGAGCTGCGCAATGTCGGGGCGATGGTGCGTCTGGGGCGCCGCGAAGACGCCCTGCGCGCGCTCGATTTCTATTTTGCCGACATGCGCCCGGCGGCCTGGAACGGCTGGGCCGAGGTGGTGGGCCGCGACCTGCGTGAGCCGCGCTTCATCGGCGACATGCCCCACGCCTGGATCAGCTCTGACTACATCCGCTCGGCCCTGGACCTGCTGGTCCATGAGCGCGCCCGCGACCATGCGCTGGTGCTGGCCGCGGGCGTCCCGACGGAATGGCTGGCCGGGGAGGGCGTCGGCGTCGTGGGCGTGCGGACGGCCTGGGGGCCGCTCAGCTATCGGCTGCGGCAGGACGGCGACGGCTATGTGCTGACGCTGGACGGCCGGGTCACGCCGCCCGGAGGCTTAGTGATTCAGTGGCCCGCGGGCGAGACCCCGCCCGCGCGGGTGCGTATCGACGGACGGGCGGCGCGCTGGGCCGGCTCGCAACTGGCCATCCCGGCGGGCGCGCGACGGGTCGAGATGCGCTGACGATACCCTTCTCCCCCGCGGGGAGAAGGGCGTCAGTCCCCGTAGTTGTCGTACCGCTGGCCCTGCGCCAGGTTTCCGAACTTGGTCGTATTGGCGTCGAAGCTCAGCTTGATGATGCCGATGGGGCCGTGGCGCTGCTTGCCGATGACGACCTCGGCCTGGTGCTCCAGCCGGTCCATGTCCTCCTGCCACTGCAGGTGTTCGGGCGAGCCTTCGCGCGGCTCGGCGCGGCCCAGGTAGTAGCTCTCGCGATAGACGAACATGACGCAGTCGGCGTCCTGCTCGATCGAGCCGGATTCCCGCAGGTCGGACAGCTGGGGCCGCTTGTCCTCGCGCTGCTCGACCTGACGCGACAGCTGCGACAGGGCGATGATCGGCACCGACAGCTCCTTGGCCAGGGCCTTGAGGGCGCCGGTGATCTCGGACACCTCCTGCACCCGGTTCTTCTGGTTGTTGCCCTCGCCGACCGTGATCAGTTGCAGGTAGTCGACGATGATCAGGTCCAGCCCGTGCTCCTGCCGCTTCAGCCGGCGCGCGCGGGCGGCCAGTTTGGAGATCGACAGGCCGCCGGTGGCGTCGATGAACAGCGGGCTTTCGCCGATCTCGACCGCGGCCTCGCGGATCTTGCCGAAGTCGCCCGCGTCGATCTCGCCCTTGCGCAGCTTGTCCGACGACACGCCCGAGGCGTCGGCCAGAATACGCATGGCCAGCTGTTCGGCGCTCATTTCCAGGCTGTAGAAGGCCACGACCCCGCCGTTGACCGTCTTGCGGCCCTCGGGCGTCGGCTCCCAGCGATAGTTGCGGGCGATGTTGAAGGCGATGTTGGTGGCCAGCGCCGTCTTGCCCATCGACGGGCGGCCGGCGAGGACCAGCAGATCGGAGGGGTGCAGCCCGCCCAGCTTGGCGTCCAGATCGTCCAGATGGGTGGCCAGACCGGCCAGCTTGCCGTCGCGCTGATAGGCCTCGGCCGCCATCTGCACCGCGCCACCGAGGGCCTGGGAGAAGCTGACGAAGCCCGACGACGGCTTGCCCGTCTCGGCCAGGGTGTAGAGCCGCTGCTCCGCCTGTTCGATCTGGTCGATGGCGGCGGTCTCGGGCTGGGGCGCCTCGCGTACGATCTCGCCGCCGATGCGGATCAGGTCGCGGCGCAGGGCCAGGTCATAGACGACGCGGGCGTAGTCGGGGGCGTTGGCCGCCGGGGGCGCGCGGTCGACCAGATCGGCGAGGTAGCGCAGGCCGCCGAACTCCTGGAACGCCGGATCCTGCTTGAACCGCTCCATCAGGATGGTCGGCTCGGCCAGCATCCCCTGGCGGATGTGATCCTCGATCGCCTCGTACAGACGCTGGTGGAAGGGCTCGTAGAAGTGCGAGCCCCGCAGCCGGTCGCTGAGCCGTTCGAACACGGCGTTGTCGAACATCAGCGAGCCCAGCAGGGCCTGTTCGGCCTCCAGATTGTGGGGCATGGACGGGATGGAGCCGGACTCCATCGGCGACGGGAAGGCGAGGGGGGACAGGGCGTTCATCGGAGGCATCCAGTGCCCCTAAACGACCGGTACGTCATGCTTGGACGCATCCGTGATCGGGGACAACAGACCGCCTCTGTGGATGCTCCGGAATTCCGTAGTCGGATCAGTTAACGGTCACGCTGGAACGGCTCAGGCGGGGCAGGGATAGCGGCTGGCCATCCAGGTGCGAATGCCGTCGGTGACCGTCATGCGCTGACGGCGCTCCTGCGGGATGGCGTTGAGGAAGCCCAGCAACTGCTGCGGATTGAGGCTGATGGTTTCAGGCGGACAGGCGGGGGGTCTGCGCCCACCGGCGCGGGCGGTCTGAATCTCGCCGCGGACGGCGCCGAACGCGCGCTGGACCTCGCCCTTGAGCCGGTGCGCGCTGGGGCGCAGCGCCGATGTCGCATTCATCGGGATGCGGTTCGCCTCGGTGACGACGCCGTCCAGGGTGCGGGAGGCTTGCGCCCCGGCGGCGCCTGGCGCGAGCAGAACGCCCGCCACGAACAATACCGATGCGAGCCGCTTCATTCGTTCCTCCCGTTCGCCGGACGCCGACGTGGGGCGGATGAAGCGCAAGCTTTGCTGAACGCTCGATGAATGGGCGCCGCGCGGCGAGAAGGCGGCGCGGACCGGGCCCGCGCCGCCTCGTGAATCAGCCATCCAGGCCGGCTTCAGGTCCTCTACCGGAAGTCGCCCCGTCGGCTTTCGTCGCCGGTGCTCACCAGTTCAGGCCGACGCGGGCGTAGACGAAGCGTCCGTTGAACCCGAACGGCGAGTAGAAGGGGAAGCCCAGCACGCCGTTGCTGTTCAGGGCGGTGGGCACGGCTTCCGGATACTCGTCGAAGGCGTTGTCGACGCCCAGGGCCAGGGTGACCCGCTCATTGGGCTGGAAGCGGCCCTCGAAGTCGAAGACGGTCTTCTCGCCGGTGGAATAGTCCGTGGCCGGGGTCGTGCCGGGCTGAAGGACGTCGCCATAGTAGGTGGCCCGCGCCGTCAGACCCCATTTCCCGTAGCTCCAGTCGGCGTTGCCCGAGACCTTCGCGTCCGGCGTGCCCTGCTGGATGGTCTCGATCCGGCTGCGCGCGAACAGCGGCGGCACGGGGTTGAGCACCGATGACGAGGTCGGGACGCGGGTGACCTCGACGTCGTTGAAATTGGCCGCCACGGTGAAGTTGAAATCGCCCTGGGCTTCGGTGCTCAGGCGGTAGCGGGCGACCACGTCGACGCCCTTGGTGGTCGTGTCGACGCCGTTCAGGAAGAAGCGCGCCGCCTGGATGCCCAGGGGGTCCAGCAGCGAGGCGACCTGCGGGCTGAAGCTGCGGTTGATATTCTCCGACAGAACGATCTGGTCCTCGATGTCGATCTGGTAGGCGTCGACCGTCAGGTCGAAATCGCCCAGCCGGAGGACGGCGCCCAGAGTGTAGTTGGTCGAGGTCTCGGCATCCAGCGGCTCGGCGCCCAGCACCGCCGCGACCGGGCTGGTGGCCGGGAAGGTGCCGGTTTCGACCACGGCGCCGTTCTGGATCACCGAGGCGGTCGAGGTGAAATACGACTGCTGCAGCGACGGGGCCCGGAAGCCGGTCGAGACCGAACCGCGCAGGGCGAAGGCCGGGGTGAAGTCGTAGCGGGCCGAAACCTTGCCTGTGGTCGCGGTCCCAAAGTCGGAATAGTCCTCGAACCGGACCGCGCCCGCGACGGTGAACTGTTCGGTCACCGGCGCCTCGACATCCAGATAGACGCCGACGGCGGTGCGATCCTCGTCCACCTCATTCGACGGCTGGAAGCCCACGAAGCCCTGGGCGCCCCCGGCGAGGGCCGTGTTCCCGCCCAGAGGCCCGCGATTGTAGGATTCCGGCTGACCTGCCTGAATTTCGTAGCCCTCGCGGCGCGCCTCCAGTCCGGCGGCGACGTTGACGGGGGCGTACAGGCCGACCTCGTACTGACGGCTGAGATCGACGCCGAGGACCAGCTGGTCATAGATCAGCGAGCCGGAATCGAAACTGGTCGGGGAGGCCGCGCCATAGGTCGCGTTCAGGGACTCTTCGGTGCGGAAATCCAGGGCGTTGCGGCCGTAGACCAGGTTGACGTCGGCCTGCCATCCGCCGACCTCGCCGCGCAGTCCGCCCGCCAGCGACAGGTCCTGCGAATTGATGGCGATCTTCGGCAGGAAGCCGTTCGGATAGAGGGCGACGACGTTGTTCGTATTGTTGGCCAGACGCGGGAAGGCCGCGCTTTCGCTGTCGCGGTTCTGATAGCCGGCCCAGCCATAGGCCTCCCAGCCATTGCCGAGCGGCGCGCCGGCGTTGGCGAAGACGGTCCATTGCTCGACCTCCGGATCGCCGAAGCGGGCGGTGACGGCGTTGGGGGTGACGCGCGGATCGATGTCGGCGCGGTTGGTCGGATCGCGCTGCAGATATTCCGCGCTGAGGGTCAGGAAGCCCTCCACGCCGAGGCCGAAGCCCTGCCAGCCCGAGGCGGTCAGGGTCCCGCCGTCCTCTTCATCGCGGCCCCCGGTCCGGGCCGTGTCGATCGTAGTGTAGTACTGGCCGGCGGTGAAGGTCGCGCCGCCGCCGCTCGAAGCCTCGCGCAGGCGCAGGTTCACGACCCCGGCGATGGCGTCCGACCCATACTGGGCCGAGGCCCCGTCGCGCAGCACCTCGATCCGGTCCAGCGCCCCGGTGGGGATGGTGTTCAGGTCCACGGCCGCCGAGCCGCGCCCGACCGAGCCGTTGACGTTGACCAGGGCCGAGGCGTGCCGGCGCGTCCCGTTGACCAGCACCAGCGTCTGGTCGGGCGACAGGCCGCGCAAGGTCGCCGGGCGGATGGAGTCCGTCCCGTCAACGACGGAGGGCCGCTGGAAGGTCAGCGACGGCACGGCCTGGGCGAGGGCCGCGGCCAGTTCGGTGGTGCCGCGGTTCCGGAGGTCTTCCGACGTCACGACGTCGACCGGCGACAGCGTGTCCAGCCGCGAGCGGTTGGGCGTTCGTGTGCCGGTGACGACGACCTCGTCGATGACGGTCGTGTCGTCCCGGGGCGGAGACTGGGGTGCGGACTGGGCCGAGGCCGCGCCGGCGATCAGGGCGGAGGCGGACACGGCCGCGGACAGGGCGATGCGGAAGGGGGTCTGGGTCATGGTCTGTTTCCCGATGGGACGCAAGTTTCCGCACGGCGTCGCGCGCGGCGACCGTCGGTGTCGGGTTCTGCGATTGTGGAAGGTTCAGGTCCGGCGCGAGGGCCGGGCGACGATCAGCCGGTTACAGCGAACGTCGACATCGCATCGGCCCGGTGCAACGCGCGCGCAGGCCTGCGGCGAGGAGGGTCCGGGGGCGGAGCGCGGAGTCACGCATGGTCGTCTCCCGCTCGATCGGGAACCGCCTCGGTGACGGATGAGGGGGAGTCCGGGCGTCGCCCGTCCTCTCATCTGCCGCGACCCGGGGAGGGGTCCCGAAGGAGTTGGCACCTTACGGAGGTCCGCAGGTTGCCCCGACGTCAAAGGGCCTATCCCTCAGCCGGTCTCGATGAGCAGATGCGATATTGCGATGCGTCACAAACGGATCAAGTCCGTGTCGGAAAAAAGTGCGGCGGCGCGGGGTTTCCCCCGCGCCGCCGTGACTTTCAGGCATCAGGCCGGATTCAGGCTTCCGAACCGAGACCGTCCTGCTGGCCGGCGCCGCCGGCGACCATGTCCTTGGCCTGTTCGAGGGCCGCTTCGCGGTCCTCGTCATAGGCGGCCTTGATCACGTCCTCGCCCTTCGCCTGACGTTCGGCTTCGTCGGCCGAGCGGGCGATGTTGATCTTGACGGTGGCCGAGACTTCCGCGTGCAGACGCACGGTGATCTCGTGAACGCCCAGCGTCTTGATCGGGGTGTTGAGCACGATCTGGCTACGCTCGACCTTGCCGCCTTCGGCCACGACGGCCTCGACGATGTCGCGCGCGGCGACCGAACCGTACAGCTGACCCGTCTCACCGGCTTGCCGGATCATGACATAGGTCTGGCCGTCGATCTTGGAGCCGATCGAGCCGGCGTCGGCCTTGTTCTTCTCGTTGCGGGCCTCGATGGCGGCGCGGTCGAGTTCGAACGCCTTCAGGTTCGCCGACGTGGCCCGACGGGCCTTGTCGCGCGGCAGAAGGAAGTTACGGGCGAAGCCGTCCTTGACGGACACGACGTCGCCGATGGCGCCGAGATTCTCGACGCGCTCAAGCAGAACGACCTTCATCTTACTTCACCACATAGGGCAGGAGGGCCAGATAGCGGGCGCGCTTGATGGCCTTGGCCAGTTCGCGTTGCTTGATCTGGGAAACGGCCGTGATGCGCGAAGGGACGATCTTGCCGCGTTCGCTGATGTAGCGTTGCAGCAGCTTGACGTCCTTGTAGTCGATCTTCGGCGCTTGCGGGCCCGTGAACGGGCACACCTTGCGGCGGCGATAGAAGGGGCGGCGGGCCGGGCCGGAGCCGGCCGGCGCGCCCGGCGACGGGGCGGTGGTGTCGGTCATGTTCCGGGTTCCCTTAGAATGCAGCTTCGGCGGCGGGGGCGTCGTCGCGCGGGGTGCGCTCGCGCTCACGTTCGCGCTCGCGCTCGCGGCGGGCCAGCAGGGGCGACAGTTCCAGGTCGAGTTCCTCGACGCGGACGGTCAGCCAGCGAAGGACGTCCTCGTTGATCGACAGCTGACGTTCCACTTCGGCCATGGCGGCGGGCGGGCAGTCGACGGCGAGCAGCGAATAGTGCGCCTTGCGGTTCTTTTTGACCCGATAGGTCAGGTTGCGCAGACCCCAGTACTCGATCTTGGCGACGGTGCCGCCGCCGGCTTCGATCAAGCCCTTGATGGTGTCGTTCAGCGCTTCGGCCTGTTGCGCGCTGATATCCTGGCGCGACATGACCGTGTGCTCGTAAAGAGCCATGCGGTAGTCTCCCTTGTAGGGCGTCGGCGCGAGGGGACCGGGTAAGTCCTCTCCCACGATGGATCCTGGCGCGGCGGCCGGGATGACTTCCCGAACCCTTTGGAGCTCCGCAGCCAGGACCGAAGCCCTGGAAAGGCGGCGCGTATAGGGGAAAAGGGCCGACGGGGCAAGGCGCGCGTGGCCCGGCGTGGCGGGCCCCGGCGATCAGGCGGCGTTGGCCCCGCGCTTCGGCGGCAGCAGGGTGACGGTCTCGACCCGGTTCCGGCCCTTGTGCTTGGCCCGATACAGGGCCCCGTCCGCGCCGATCAACAGGCCATCGGGCATGGCGATGGCCCGGCCGACCGTCCCCGTGGCCGTGGCGGCGCCGAGGCTGAGGGTCAGGACCCCGCAGGCGCTGTCGACGTGGGGGATGCCCAGACCCTGGACGGCGAGCCGCAGCGCCTCCGCCACCTTGGCGGCGCCCGGGCCCGGCGTGCGCGGCAGGATGACGGCGATTTCCTCGCCGCCGTAGCGTGCGGCCAGATCGCCGGGGCGCCGCACGACATTCCGCACCGCACCGGCGACGTCGCGAAGGCAGGCGTCGCCCGCATGATGTCCATAGCGGTCGTTGAACTGCTTGAAGTGATCGACATCCAGCAGGATCAGCGACAGCTCGCTGTCATTGCGCACGGCGCGCGCCCATTCCCGTTCAAGGGATTCGTCGAACGCCCGCCGGTTGGCCAGGCCGGTCAGACTGTCCGTGGTGGCCTCGCGCTCCAGCCGGCGCTGCAACGCCTGCCGCTCGGAGACGTCGCGCAACGCCATGATGATCTCGGTGTGCTGGCCGGTGACCGGGTCGCGCAGGGTGCGCGCTGTGGTTTCGGCCCAGATCATGCCGCCATCGGGCCGCGGGACCCGGACGATGGTAGGCTCGACCTCTTCGCCCGCCGCCACGCTCCGGGCCACCGCCGCGATGATCGGGCGATCTTCTTCAAGCACGAACGACGAAGGGCGGCGGCCGATCAGTTCTTCCGGAGATCGACCCAGAACCGCCATGGCCGAAGGCGAGCAATAGCGGATCAGAAAGTCCGGCCCCAACCGGCACAGGACATCGCGGCTGTTCTCCACCAGCAGTTTCAGATCGGCTTCGGAGTCCCGGTCGGCGCGCGAGGCGCGGTTGAACAGGCGGTCGAACAGGCGACGGACGTAGGACGGAGCCATTGGGCCTCCACACCATACCCCAAACCTCAAGGGTGCGCCCGGCTGCTTAAGCGTCGGCTTACGCCTATGGTGAACGACGGTCCGCAGGGACGAAGCGAAAGCCAGCCGATCGGTCCCGTGGCCGGAAGGCAGAGCGGCCCTGGCGTGCCGCCTCGGTCGCCGGACGAAGGTCAGTGAGGCGAACCCCGCCGACACATCGGATCGATCAGACGCGTCCTGGGCAGACTTCCGATGTCCGGACCGCCTATTCCTGCGGGCGCACGACCATGCAGGTGACGCGCCGCTCGGCCAGGGCCGCGCAGGCGCCCTGGGCGGCCTGTTCGGTCATGCCGGTGAAGCGGGACCGGTACCAGCCCTCTGCATTCTGGACGGTGCGTTCAGCCGAGGCGAACTGTGCGCGGAAGCGGCGGTTGACCTCGGTCAGCCAGTTGCTCGCCACGGCTTCGTCGCGGAAGGCGCCGACCTGGACCGACCATCGGCCGGCGGGGGGGCGGGCCGGCGGGCGCGCAGCGGGACGGGCGGGTGCGGCCGTGGCGCGTGGAGCGGCGCCGCCGTTCAGCGACGCCGTCAGGTCGGCGGTCGTCCGGACCTCGGCCCGCTGGACCGTCGCGGGCGGGCGGACCTCGGACGGCGCCGGGGTGATCCGCGTCGGCTGAGGCTGGGCGGCGACCACGGCGGTATAGGCGACGCCCTCGGCGCCGATGTCGGTCGAATCGTCCTCGGTGGCGGCCGAGGCGTATTCAACCCCTCCCGACGACTCCGGGCCGAGGCCGAAGCCGCGGGACTCGAAATAGGTCTGGGCGATCTGGATGGTCTCGCCCCGCGCGCGGGCGCGTTCGACATCGAAGCCGGTGTCCATAAGGGCGGCGACATGGGCGTTGCGGCTGGCGGTCGAACGGCCGCCCAGCACGATGGTGATCAGCCGCTTGCCGTCCCGCACCGACGAAGCCGCCAGATTGTAGCCCGAGGCGTTGGTGTAGCCGGTCTTCATGCCGTCATACCCGGCGCCGCTGCGCAGCAGGCCGTTGGTATTGCGGTATTCGCGTCCCTGGTAGACCCAGTCGTGCTGGCCGAAATACCGGTAATATTGCGGATAGTCGCGCATGACGGCGCGGGCCAGGATCGCCAGATCGCGCGCCGAGGTCGTCTGGCGGCTGTCGGGCAGGCCGTTCGGATTGACGTAATTGGTCCGGGTCATGCCCAGCTCGCGGGCCTTGCGTGTGGACATGGCGGCGAAGCGCTCCTGCGAGCCGCCGATGTGTTCCGCGATCGCCATGGCCATGTCGTTGGCGCTGCGCACGGCCGTGGCGCGCATGGCGTCGTCCAGGGTGATGGTCTGTCCGGCTCCGAGGCCCAGCTTGGAGGGCGGCTGGCTGGCGGCGCGCGGGGAAACCGTCAGCACGTCGTCCAGTTCGGCCTTGCCTTCCGCCAGCGCCTCGAACGCCAGGTACAGGGTCATGACCTTGGTGATGGACGCGGGGAAGCGGCGTTCATCGGCATACCGTGAGAACAGCACCTCGCCGGACTCGGCGTCCACGACGATGGCGGCGTACCGGGCGTTGTCCGAGGACTGGGCGACCAGGGGGGCGGTCGTCGGCGTCAGGGCCAGGGCGGCCACCAGCATCAACGAAAGCCATCCGCGGCGGATCAGGGCGGAGATCGACAAAGGCAGGCCTCACAAGACATTGAGCGCGACGGCGGCCCCACCACGCGACGCTGACGAAAGGCTAACATGCGTCATCGGGGTTTCGTGAGGGTAAACAAGCCGTCAACGGTTTTGTGAAGCGGCTTCGCCTGTCAGGCGGCCAACGTGAACTTATTGTGCACTGCACAAAAACTCTTGACCCGCCTTCGCACCTGCACCATATAACGTCCTGCCGCGATGGACTCGTTCGTCGCGCCAGACATTCCAGGCGGTCCCCCGACCGCGAACAGGTTCAGGAGACTTATCATGGCTGACAACACCGCCGAGACCGTCAAGAAGACCGTCGAAACCGCCGCCACCACCGTCAAGGCTTCGGCCGAGAAGGCCCAGGCCACGTTCCAGGCCAACGCCGAACAGGCCCAGGCCGCCGGCGCCAAGGCGTTCCGCGAAGTCGCCGACAAGTCGGCCGCCGGCATCAGCGAGCTGAACGCCCAGGGCAAGCAGAACCTGGAAGCCCTCGTCGCCTCGGCGACCGCCGCCCAGAAGGGCGTCGAGGCCCTGTCGGCCCAGACCGCCGCCTTCACCAAGAAGTCGTGGGAAGACGGCGTCGCCGCCGCCCAGTCGATGTCGCAGGCCCGTTCGATCCAGGAGCTGCTCGAACTGCAGACGACCTGGGCCAAGTCGGCGACCGAAGCCTATCTGGCTGAAGTCACCAAGGCGACGGACGTCCTGACCGCCTCGGTCAAGAACAGCTTCCAGCCGATCAACGAGCGCGTCACCGCCTCGGTCGAAAAGTTCCAGGCCGCCCGTTAAGCCTGAGAGTTCAGTAAGCGTAAAGCGAGGGCCCCGGCGGAAGCGCCGGGGCCTTTTTGCTGCCCGCTATTCCACCGCGGCGTGGTCGATGCTGAACGCGCGGGACAGGCGCCAGACACCGTCGTCCAGCTTCCACAACACCGAGAACCGGGCCCGGCCGACCAGTTTTTCAGGCCCGTCGCCCTGACGCTCATAGAAGACGTGGCTGCCTTCCTCGACAGCGCCGAAGCCAGGGATGGCGTAGGTCCGCATCGAACCCGCCACCAGCTCGCGCCGTGACCGGAAGGCATCGGGCGCTTTCCGGGCTTCGCAGGCGCCCCGATAGTCCTCCACGAAGGCGGCGCGGGTGGCCATCCGGCCGCCGCGGTCATGATAGAATTCCAGATCCTCGGTGACCAGGTCCGCCAGTGCGGCCGGATCGCACTGATCAAACATCACCGCGAACAGGGCCGTGTCGCGCGCGGCGATCGTCTCGGCCAGCAGGGGCTGGTCCGGAATGGCGACGGCCGGCGTCTGGAGCATGGCGAGTGTAGCCAGCAGGGCGGAAAGGGACATGGGCTTTCGGTTCCGGCGTCGCACGGACGGTCAGGCCGAGCCTGTGCCCCGGAAGACCCCGAGTCCCGTGAATCTTTGGTCATCCGCTCTCGTCACGCAAGCTGTGACTGGACGCCCCTGTAAATCAGGCCATCATTCCCTATCTGATCCATCTACTCCCCGAAATTGGACCACGAATGCCGCCGACACGCAGGCCAGGTGAACAGAACGATGGAGGCCTCGGCGCCGCCACCGTCACCGAGACCAAGCCGAAACTTCAGAAGCCCTCGCTGTACCGGGTGCTGATCCTGAACGACGACTACACGCCGATGGAATTCGTCGTCTATGTGCTGGAGCGGTTCTTTCAGAAGGACCGTGAGGCCGCGACTCGCATCATGCTGCATGTGCATCAGCATGGAGTCGGGGTCTGCGGCGTCTTCACCTACGAGGTGGCCGAAACAAAGGTCGCACAGGTGATCGAGACCGCCCGCCGCCACCAGCATCCCCTGCAATGCACGATGGAAAAAGACTGAGAGGATCCGTCCATGCCCTCGTTTTCTCGTCCTCTCGAAGAGACCCTGCACCGCGCGGTGCACTACGCCAACGAGCGCCGGCATGAGTACGCCACGCTCGAGCACCTGCTGCTGGCCCTCATCGACGACCCCGACGCGGCCAATGTGATGACCGCCTGCAACGTCGACCTTGTGAACCTCAAGGCGGCGCTGACCCTGTATGTCGACACCGATCTGGCGGCCCTGGCCACCAGCGACGGCGAGGACGCCAAGCCCACGGCCGGCTTCCAGCGGGTGATCCAGCGCGCCGTCATCCACGTCCAGAGCTCGGGGCGCGAGGAGGTCACCGGCGCGAACGTGCTGGTCGCCATCTTCAGCGAGCGCGAAAGCCACGCCGCCTACTTCCTGCAGGAGCAGGACATGACCCGCTATGACGCGGTCAACTACATCGCCCACGGCATCGCCAAGAAGGCGGGCGGTTCGGGCGACGCGCGTCCGGCCAAGGCCGGCGCCTCGCCGGAGGACGCCGACGACGCCGCCGCCGCCAAGACCGGTGGAGAGGCGCTCGAGGCCTATTGCGTCGACCTCAACGAGAAGTCGCGCAACGGCAAGATCGATCCCCTGATCGGCCGTCACGCCGAGGTCGAGCGGGCGATCCAGATCCTGTGCCGGCGGACCAAGAACAATCCGCTGCTGGTCGGCGACCCCGGCGTCGGCAAGACCGCCATCGCCGAGGGCCTGGCCCGCAAGATCGTCAACCACGAGGTCCCGGAGGTGCTGGAGGGCGCCACCATCTACAGCCTCGACATGGGGGCGCTGCTGGCCGGCACCCGCTATCGCGGCGACTTCGAGGAGCGGCTGAAACAGGTCGTCAAGGAGCTGGAGACGCACGACAACGCCATCCTGTTCATCGACGAGATCCACACGGTGATCGGCGCCGGCGCGACGAGCGGCGGGGCCATGGACGCCTCCAACCTGCTGAAGCCGGCGCTGGCTTCCGGCAGTCTGCGCTGCATGGGCTCGACCACCTACAAGGAGTACCGCCAGCATTTCGAGAAGGACCGGGCCCTGGCCCGCCGCTTCCAGAAGATCGACGTCAACGAGCCGACGGTCGAGGACACGGTCAAGATCCTCAAGGGACTGAAGACCTCCTACGAGGGCCACCACAAGGTCCGCTACACCGACGCGGCCCTGCGCACGGCGGTCGAGCTGTCGGCCCGCTACATGACCGACCGCAAACTGCCGGACAAGGCCATCGACGTGATCGACGAGGCGGGCGCCAGCCAGATGCTGCTGCCCGAGTCGAAGCGGAAGAAGGTCATCGGCCAGAAGGAAGTCGAGGTCGTCATCGCCCGCATGGCCCGCATTCCGGCCAAGTCGGTCTCCAAGTCCGACACCGAGGGCCTGCGCCAGCTGGAGACCGACCTGAACCGCGTCGTCTTCGGCCAGTCGTCGGCGATCGAACAGGTTTCGGCGGCCATGAAACTGGCCCGGGCCGGCCTGCGCGATCCGCAGAAGCCCATCGGCGCCTTCCTGTTCAGCGGCCCGACGGGCGTCGGCAAGACCGAGGTGGCCAAGCAGCTGGCCTCGACCCTCGGCATCGAGATGCTGCGCTTCGACATGTCGGAATACATGGAGCGGCACACCGTCAGCCGGCTGATCGGCGCGCCTCCGGGCTATGTCGGCCATGACCAGGGCGGGTTGCTGACCGACGCCGTCGACCAGCATCCCCACGCCGTGGTCCTGCTCGACGAGATCGAGAAGGCCCACCCGGACGTCTACAACATCCTGCTGCAGGTGATGGACAACGGCATGCTGACAGACGCGGTCGGCAAGAAGGTCGATTTCAGGAACGTCATCCTGATCATGACCACCAACGCCGGGGCCGCCGACAACGCCCGCGCCTCGATCGGCTTCGGCCGCGGCAAGGTCGAGGGCGAGGACGACAAGGCCATCCAGCGCCTGTTCGCGCCGGAGTTCCGCAACCGCCTCGACGCCATCGTCGCCTTCAAGGCGCTGGACGCCGGGACCATCAAGTCGGTGGTCACGAAGTTCATCATCCAGCTGGAGGCCCAGCTGGCGGACCGGAACATCACCATCGAACTGACCGACGAGGCGGCCGACTGGCTGGCCAAGAACGGCTTCGACGAACTGTACGGCGCGCGGCCTCTGGCCCGGGTCATCCAGGAGCACATCAAGAAGCCGCTGGCCGACGACATCCTGTTCGGGCGCCTGACCCGCGGCGGCCATGTGAAGGTGACCCTGACCGACGGCAAGATCGCCTTCGACGTCGCCGGGCCCAACGCGGCCCAGGTCAAGGCGGTCGAGGCCCAGGCCGCGGACTGATCGGGTCACCGCCGGAAACGAAAAAGGCCCGGGCAGCGATGCCCGGGCCTTTTGACTATGGGGCGGTGGACGCCCTAGCGGCGGCGGCCGAGGCCGCCCAGCAGGATGGCCAGGCCGGCGACGATGCCGGTGGTCAGCAGCGGCTTGCGGCGGGCGAAGTCCAGACCTTGGCGGGCCTTGTCCTGGTACTGGGTCGGGGCCTTCTCGACGAGGCCGTCGAGGCCGTCGATGACGCGGCCGTAGGCGTCCAGCGCCTTGCCCTTGACCTCATTGATCTTGCCGTCGAGCTGAAGCTTGCTGTCGCCGGTCAGGCGGCCGAGGCCGGACTGGGCCTTGCCTTCGAGTTCGGTGGCGGCGCCGTCGATGCGTTGGTCGGTCATGGTCTGGAATCCTTGTCTGGAAAGGGCGGGGGAGGCCTGCACCGGAAGCGCATGTCGGGTCCGGCGGTTCCTGCGGCAAGAGGTCCGCGGCGGATGATTTCGCCGTCACGGCGCTTCCCAAATGTGCCCGGGCGATATTGACGGCAGGTATTTGATCCGGGTAGAAATCGGCCTGTCAGGGCGGGGCGAGGAAAAACACCGTCCGAAGCGTCCGGACCGTCCGGATCGTCCGCCCGATTCACCGCGCCCCTGCGGCGCCGGGTTTCCCGGCTGCGGCAGGACAGGGCGCCCCTACGTCAGAAACGGACGCAGCCGCGTCCGCCGAGGAATCCGCCATGTCCGCGTCCATCGACCTGCCCGTCGTCGTCTTCTCGTCCGACCGTCTGATCGCCCGCGGGGCGTTGGGGGCGGTGCTGGCGGACATCCAGGCGGCGGCGGGCGCCGCGGCGGCGCCGCTGGTGTTCGATCTGGCGACGGGGCGGGTGGTGGACCTCGACCTGCGCGGAACCCTGGCCGAGGCGACGGCGCGGCTGATCCCGGCGCCCGGGGCGGAGAAGCGCGGGCCGGGCCGGCCGAAACTGGGCGTCACGGCGCGCGAGGTGACCCTGCTGCCGCGCCACTGGGACTGGCTGGCGGCGCAGCCGGGCGGGGCGTCGGTGGCGTTGCGGAAGCTGGTCGAGGGGGCGCTGCGCGAGGCGGAAGGGCCGGACCGGGCGCGCAAGGCGAAGGAGGCGGCGTACCGCTTCATGACCGCGATGGCGGGGGATTCGCCCGGCTATGAAGAGGCGACGCGGATGCTGTTCGCCGGCGACTGGACGGCGTTCGACGCGGCGGTGGAGAGCTGGCCGGAGGGGGTGCGGGAGACGGCGCGCGGGATGGCGGCGGGGGCTTGGCGGAACGAGGCGGGGTGAGCGTTCCTTCTCCCGCAAGGGGAGAAGGAAAGAGGCCCTATCCCACCTTCACCCGCGTCGCCGCCTCCGGCAGGTCCTCCCCGAACGCCCGCTGGTAGAACTCCGCGATCGTCGGCCGTTCCAGCTCGTCGCACTTGTTGAGGAACGTCAGCCGGAACGCCAGGCCCACGTCGCCCGCGAAGATGATCGCGTTCTGGGCCCAGGTGATGACCGTGCGCGGGCTCATCACCGTGGAGATGTCGCCGTTCATGAAGGCGTTGCGGGTCATATCGGCGACGCGGACCATGGCGGCGATGCGGCGCTGGCCCTCGGCGTTGTTCCACTCGGGCACCTTGGCGACCACGATGCCGGCCTCGACGTCGTGGTCGAGGTAGTTGAGCGTGGTGACGATGTTCCAGCGGTCCATCTGACCCTGATTGATCTGCTGGGTGCCGTGATACAGGCCCGAGGTGTCGCCCAGGCCGATGGTGTTGGTGGTCGAGAACAGGCGGAACCACTTGTTGGGGCGGATGACGCGGTTCTGGTCCAGCAGGGTCAGGCGCCCTTGCGCCTCCAGCACGCGCTGGATGACGAACATCACATCGGGACGGCCCGCGTCGTATTCGTCGAACACCAGGGCGATCGGGCGCTGGATGGCCCAGGGCAGCATGCCCTCGCGGAATTCCGTGATCTGCTTGCCGTCCTTGAGGACGATGGCGTCCTTGCCGACCAGATCGATGCGGCTGACGTGGCTGTCGAGGTTCACGCGCACGGTCGGCCAGTTCAGCCGGGCGGCGACCTGCTCGATGTGGGTCGACTTTCCGGTGCCGTGATAGCCCTGGACCATGACGCGGCGGTCGAAGGCGAAGCCGGCGCAGATGGCCAGGGTCGTCTGCGGGTCGAAGCGGTAGGATTCGTCGATCTCGGGCACATGGCTGTCGCGCTCGACGAAGACCGGCACGATCATGTCGGAATCGACGCCGAAGATCTCGCGCACCGTGGCGCGGCGATGGGGTTCCAGCGTCAGCAGGGGATCGGGAGTGGCGTCGAGCGGGGAGGTCATGGTCATCCCTTAGAAAACCGGGGCGGCGGGGTCCAGCGTCCGCTGCGAAACCCTTTCGGAGAACGGCGCTTTACACGGGCGTCTCTCGAACGTAATAACTGACCGGTCAGTTATTAGAGGCGTCATCGTGCTTCCCCTTGGCGAGCCCAAATTCCGGCGCCGGCCGGCCGATCGCCCGGCGGAAATCCTCGCGGCCGCGCTGGAGGTGTTCGCCGAGCGCGGCTTCCAGGCCGCGCGGCTGGAGGAGGTGGCGAAGCGGGCCGGGGTGTCGAAGGGCGCACTGTATCTGTATTTCGAGACCAAGGCCGACCTGTTCCGGGCCGTGGTGACCGACGCCATCTCTCCGAACATCGAGCGGGTGAAGGCGGTCGCCTCGGCGGAGGTTCCGTTCGAAGCCGCCGCGCGTATGGCGCTGGGCCTGCTGGCCCGCACCGTCGTGACGGACCGGCGCATCAGCGGGGTGGTCAAGCTGGTCATCGCCGAAAGTCGCAACCATCCCGAACTGGCGACCATCTGGCACGAGACGGTGATCGAGCCGGGCCTGCGGCTCATCAGCGGCCTGATCGCGGCGGCCCAGGAGCGCGGCGAGGTGCGCCCGGGCGATCCGCGGCTGTTCGCCTTCGGACTCATGGGCCCCATGTTGCTGTCCATGGTCTGGCGCGAGACCTTCGAGCCGGTCGGGGCCGAGCCGGTCGACGTGGTGAAGCTGGCCGACCAGCATCTGGATACGGCCCTGAAGGGGATGAGGCCATGACGCTTCCGAAACGCGGTTTGCGGCCGGTGCTGGCGATCGCGGCGATCGCCGTGATCGGCGCCCTGGTCTGGCTGCTGTTCCTGCGCGACGGCGAGGCGCGGACCCTGACCGGCTATATCGAGGGCGAGCGGGTCTATCTGGCCGCGCCGGTCTCGGGCGCGGTGGCGGCCCTGTATGTGCGCGAGGGCGATCGGGTGGCGGCGGGCGGCCGGACCTTCCTGATCGATCCGGCCGTCCAGCGGGCCCAGGCCGCGGGCGCCGCGGCGGCCGTCGGCGCGGCCGAGGCCCGGGCCGAGGACCTCAGGAAGGGCCAGCGCGCCGAGGAGCTGTCGGTGTTCGACGCCGAGATGCAGGCGGCGCTGGCGACCGAGCGCGTCGCCGAGGCCGACTATGCGCGCATCGCGCCGCTGGTGCGCCAGGGCATCTACGCCCCGGCCCGGCTGGATCAGGTGCGGGCGGCGCGCGACGC